>JAXMAF010000022.1:0-80766 GCA_046350555.1 Phycisphaerales bacterium | reverse complement strand
CCGCCCAGTCTTTACACTCCGTCGGGGGGGGGGTGTTTCCGGGGACGACACCCGTTGCGCCGATCGCCGAAAGGAAGCCATGCCACGACTCATCGAAGAGACCCGTCACCCCCGCCGCCGCCTCGCGCTCACACAGCGACGCCTGATCGCGGTCCTCTCCGTCCTTCCGGCGTTCGTCGCCACCGCACCCACCCTCGCCGCCACCGAGATGTTCACGATCTCGCTGGACCAGGTCGTGAGCAACGGCGTTCCCGCGGCCGGCGCCGGGAATCTCGAAGTTCCGGGCGCGGTGGACATCTATTCGTTCACCGCCGATCCCGGCGCACAGGTCTTCTTCAACGAGATCAACACGAACAACTGCGACGTGACCTGGACGCTCAAGGACGCCTCGCAGGCGACCATCTTCAGCCAGCAGCTGGGCCAGTGCGGGCCCGACGCGGGAACGTTCATCCTCGGAGGCGGCGCGTACACGCTCACCGTGCAGATCCCCGGTGGCGTCGGCACCGCCATCTACTCGTTCGTGCTGGTGACGCCCGACAGCGCGCAGGAGTTCGACATCGCCCTGGACCAGCTCGTGAGCAACGGCAATCCGGCGCCCGGCGCGGGCAACCTCGAGTTTCCAGGCGCGGTAGACATCTACACGCTCACCGCGGCACCCTCCACCGAGGTCTTCTTCGACGAGGTCCAGACGAGCAACTGCAACATCTCGTGGACCGTGACCGATCCATCGAACGCCGTGCTCTTCAGCCAACAGCTCGGCCAGTGCGGCCCCGATGCCGGGACCTTCGTCCTGGCCGGCGGCACGTACACGATCCGCGTCGAGGACCTCTCCGGCAACGGGACCGGAACCTACTCGTTCGTGCTGATCACGTCGGCGAGCACCCAGCACTTCGACATCGGGCTGGATCAGGTCGTGAGCAACGGCGTTCCGGCGACCGGCGCGGGCAACATCGAGTCTCCCGGCGCGGTCGACACATACACGTTCACGGCGCCGCCCGACACACCGGTCTTCTTCGACGAGATCTCCACCACCAACTGCAACATCTCCTGGACGGTGCGCGACGCATCGGATGCGATCGTCTTCAGCCAGCAGCTCGGCCAGTGCGGACCCGACGCCGGAACGTTCGTCCTGGCCGGCGGCACCTACACGATCCGCGTCGAGGACTCCTCGGGCAACGGCACGGGAACGTACGCCTTCGTGCTGGTCACACCGGAGAGCGCCCAGCACTTCAACATCAACCTGGATCAGGTCGTGAACAACGGCGCGCCGGCCGCGGGCGCCGGCAACATCGAGACGCCGGGCGCCGTCGACATCTACACCTTCACCGCGCCGCCCGCGACCCAGGTCTTCTTCGACGAGGTCTCGACCACCAACTGCAGCATCTCCTGGACCGTGACCGATCCATCGAACGCCGTCCTCTTCAGCCAGCAGCTCGGCCAGTGCGGCCCCGATGCCGGAACGTTCGTCCTGGCCGGCGGCACCTACACCATCCGCGTCGAGGATCTCTCCGGCAATGGCACCGGAACGTACTCCTTCGTGCTGGTGACGCCGGAGAGCGCCCAGAACTTCGACATCCTGTACGGACAGCCGGTGTCCAACGGCTTCCCCGCGCCGGGCGCCGGCAACCTCGAGACGCCGGGTGCTGTCGACATCTACGCGCTTGCCACGAACGCCGGCGACGAGGTGAACTTCAACGAGATCTCGACGACGAACTGCACGTTCATCTGGACGGTCAAGGATCCTTCGGGGACGACACTCTTCAGTCAGCCCTTCGGACAGTGCGGACCGGATCCCGGCGTCTTCGTCCTCGGCGGAGGCACCTACACGATCCGCGTCGAGGATCCCTCGGGCAACGGAACGGGAACGTACAGCTTCGCGATCTGCTCCGTCCATTCGATCGACGTCAACTGCGACGGCCACGTCAACGGGGCCGACGTCGGGATCCTGCTGGCGGCGTGGGGAACCGCCGGACCGGCCGGCGACCTGAACAACGACGGCGTCGTGAACGGCGCGGACCTGGGCTTGCTGCTCGCGGGGTGGACGGGTTGATCGGCCGCGGACGCGTGTGAATCGGCGGGTGCGTTGGAAAGGGACTCGGGGGGCCGCTGCGCGGGGGACGTGGGAGGCCGCTGCGCGGCGGACGTGGGAAGCCGCTGCGCGGCGGACGTGGGAAGCCGCTGCGCGGCGGAGTCAGGAGTCGGGGACTCCGTCCGTCGTCGAAGGTGGCTGCTGGCGCGCCAGCCCCATGGCGCGGTGCGCGCGGGATGCGCCCGACCTCGGACGGAGTCCCCGACTCCGCCGCGCAGCGGCTTCCCGATTCCCCTCGACCCACGCGCGACGTCACGTCAGGCGTCCCGTCCCGCCCCGCCCCGCGCAGGTGCGACGCGATCTGCTACGTTGCCGCCGGAGTCTCCCACCATGCCCCCCATCACCGATTTCATCCGGCACCACTATCGACACTTCAACGCGGCCACGGTCATCGACGCATCCGAGGCGTACAAGCGCCACGTCGAGACGGGCGGTCGGATGCTCGTCACGCTCGCGGGCGCGATGAGCACCGCCGAGCTGGGGCTCTCGCTCGCGGAGATGATCCGCCGCGACAAGGTGCACGCGATCTGCTGCACCGGCGCCAACCTCGAGGAGGATGTCTTCAACCTCGTCGCCCACACCCACTACGTGCGCGTGCCCAACTGGCGCGAGCTGACGCCAAGCGAGGAGGTCAGGCTCCACGACCGCCACCTCAACCGCGTGACGGACACGTGCATTCCCGAGGAGGAGGCGATCCGCCGGCTGGAGCATGCGGTGCTCGAGGAGTGGACCGCCGCCGAGCGCGAGGGTCGCCGCCACTTCCCGCACGAGTTCTTCTATCGCATCCTCCTCTCGGGCAAGCTCAGGAAGCACTACGAGATCGACCCCAAGGACTCCTGGCTCATGGCCGCGGCGGAGAAGGACCTGCCGATCTTCGTGCCGGGCTGGGAGGATTCGACGCTCGGCAACATCTACGCCGCCCACTGCATCGAGGGCGACGTGCGCAACGTGCACACGGTGCGCAGCGGCATCGAGTACATGATGTCGCTCGCGGAGTGGTACACGCGGACGACCGACGCCAAGGCGGGCAAGGGCGCGTCGCGATCGATCGGCTTCTTCCAGATCGGCGGCGGCATCGCCGGCGACTTCCCGATCTGCGTCGTGCCGATGCTCCACCAGGACCTTCGCCGCACCAGCGTGCCCCTCTGGGGCTACTTCTGCCAGATCAGCGACTCGACCACGAGCTACGGCAGCTACTCGGGCGCCACGCCCAACGAGAAGATCACCTGGGGCAAGCTCGCCGCCGACACGCCGAGGTTCATCGTCGAGAGCGACGCCACGATCGTCGCGCCGCTCATCTTCGCGTATGTGATGAACCAGTAGCTCGTGTCGTGATACGCGTCTCACACGGATTCCAGAAGACCTCCATGCGTTCGACCCCCTGCCCACAGCGGCGTCTCGCGGCGGAATTGGGTTGGGTCGGGCGCGAGAATCAACTGGGACGCGTCTCAGGGCAACTGCTGCCAGAGCCGCGCGAGCCGCTGTGCGGAGACCGGCGCCGCCGTGCGCAGCTCCTGCGCGAAGAGCGAGACGCGGAACTCCTCGATCATCCAGCGGAACCGCTCGAGTTCCGGGGAGGTCCGGCCCGATGCCGCCAGCTCGGCGCGATGCTCGAGGCAGCGCTTCCAGTGCGGACGGACCTCGGCCATCAACCGCAGGTCGCGGAGGTGCCCGCTCTCGCGCAGCTTCTGGAGCCGGACCACGACCGCGGCGAGGTAGCGCGGATAGTGCACGAGCGCCTCCCAATCGGTCTCGACAAGAAACCGCGGCGGGCAGAGCGCCGCAAGCTGCTCGCCGACGTCGTCGAAGGCGTCCTGCCAGGTGGACGGCGCGGGCGCGTCGATCGTCCGAAGGATCTCGTGGCACGCCCCAAGCACGCGCCACGCCAGATCGACCACCTCGCGGCCCGCCTCCCAGAGCTCCGGACGCGCCGCCGATGCGATCGCCTCGAGCATGGCCGCGTCCCGGACGGTCGCGAGATCGGTGCCGGCGCCGCCCGCGACGGCGCCCGACGCGACGACCGCCGGGCCTCCGGGGCCCGCGCCGGACGTGTCGCCGGAGCCTCGCGGCGCTCCGATGGAGCTTGTCGATCCCGCGCGCTCCGCGATGCGGTCGACGAGCTCGCGCTCCAGCACCTCGCGCGGACCGTACGGCGCGTGAAGCAGCGCCAGCCCGTCGATGCCCGGCACGCCCGTGGGCGAGGGCAGGAAGTCGAGCATGGGACGGATCTCGTCGCCCAGCGCCAGCGCCAGCAGCCGCCGGATGCCCGCGCGATGCGTGCGCCGCGCGGCGTCCGGCGATGGCAGCAGCCGAAGCGACACGGCATCGCCCACGTCGGCCAGCGCTGGATGCGCCGGCAGCGACATCCCTCCCTGCCGCACCTCGACCCGCTCCGGAAGCGACGGAATCTCGAAGCGGATCATGCGCTCGCGCGGCGCCACGGGCAGGTCGCCGGCGGTCGCGGTCGATCCAGTCGAGGTGTCTCGTCCTCCTGCGGCGGATCCCGTCCCGCGCGCAGCGCCCCTCGATGACGACCCCTCCGCATCGCTCGTCGCGAACGCGGCCGCTGCGGCGGCCCCATCGCTCGGGATGCTCGCGCTCGCCCGCGACGCCAGCGTCCGCTGGATCGCCGTCAGATCGCGCCCGGTCGCCGCGACCGCGCCCTCGGCATCGAGCACCCGGACGTTCATGCGCAGGTGCGCCGGAAGCTGCGCGAGGTCGAAGTCGCGATCCGAGAGCGGCGTCCCCGTCAGCCGATGCAGATATTCCGCCAGCCGCTGCGGCAGCGACCCGTGGCCGAAGGCGAGCGACTCCGCGGCGCCGTCGGCGTATTCGGCGGCCGGCACGAAGCGGACCCGGATCCGCTTGGGAAGCGTTCGAAGCAGCGCCACGACCTTCTCGCGAAGCATGCCCGGCACCAGCCACTCCAGCCGTCCGACGGTGAGCCGACCGAGCGCACCGATGGGCACGGTGACGGTGATGCCGTCGTCGGGATCGCCGGGCTCGTGCCGGTAGTCGAGCGGAAGCCGCAGGGAATCGAGCTCGAGCACATCGGGGAAGTCCGCCGCCGCAAGGCCTGCGGCGCCCGGACGCAAGAGGTCCGCGCGGGTCATGAAGAGCAGGCGCGGGTTGCCGCGCTCCGCCCGCCTGCGCCACTTCTCGAACGACGGCGTGCTGTGAACGTCCGCGGGAACGTGCCGGTCGTAGAAGTCGAATCGCGCCCGGAGGTCGACGAGCATCGTGCGCTCGCGCTTCTTCGCCTCGAGCTTCTCCAGCTCCTCGATCAGCTCGCGGTTGTGTCGGAGAAACTCGCCCTCGGTGCGAACCTGCTCGTCGACGAGCGCCTCCTGGATGAAGATGTCGCGCGACGCCTTCGGATCGATCGGGCCGAAGGGGACGCGCCGCTTCGCGACCAGCACCAGCCCGTGCAACGAGACGCGCTCCCACGCGGCGACCTGGCCGGCGCTGGCCAGCCAGTGCGGCTCGAAGTGCTCGCGCTGCACCTGGCCGGGCGCGACCCGCTCCACCCAGTCCGAGCGGATCCGCCCGACGGTGCGCGCATACAGCCGCGTCGTCTCGACCAGCTCGGCGGCGACAACCCACGGCGGATCGTGCCGGAAGAGCACCGATCCCGGCGAGAGCACGAAGCGCAGCCCGCGCGGGCCGGAGTACTCGCGGTTCTCTCCCTTGGCGCCGATCTGGCCGAGGAATCCTGCCAGCACGCACCGATGGATCGCGCCGGCATTGACCGGGGCGCCGGGAACTCGCTCGAACGGATTGAACGCCGGCGCGGACACGGGGGCGATCGTACGGGTCGATGGCGCGCGACGACATTGGCTCCTACACGAACGTCACCTCGTCGACCGCGGGCCCGAGCCCGGCCGCATGCGCCTCGGCAAGAAGCCGCCGGACGGCGTCCCGGCCGCGCGGACCGTAGTCGAGCGTCCAGTGGTTCACGTACATCGTCACGAACCGGTCCGCGGTCGCGGCGTCCATGTCGCGGGCGAAGCCAAGCGCGTAGCGGACCGACGCGTCGCGATGACCGAGGGCGTGCGCGACGCTGCGCGCGAGCGTCTCCGTGACCTCGCGCACCGTTCCGGGGCCGAAGCGATCGTCGAGATCGCGCTTGATCGCGTTCGCGCCCAGCGGCAGCGGAAGCCCGGTGCGCTCGCGCCACCACGCGCCGAGATCCCGCAACAGCACGAGGCCGCTCTCCTGGAAGGTGAGCTGTCCCTCGTGGATCACGATGCCGGCCGTGAACTCCCCGGCGGCGACGCGACGGATGATCTCGTCGAATGGCACCACGGCGTGACGGAACGTGCCGGGACCGAGCAGCAGCGACGCCGTCATGAACGCGGTGGTGCGCGTTCCCGGCACCGCGAGCACCGCGTCGGGCTCGCCCAGCCGCGCCAGCGCCATCGGTGCGCGGGCCACGAGCTTCGGTCCGTAGCCGTCGCCGACGCTCGCGCCGCAGCCGGTGAGGGCGTAGCGACGCTGCACCCGCGCGTACTGCGCACACGAGATCGCGGTGATGTCGAACTCCGCGCGCTCCGCGCGCTGGTTGAGCAGCTCGATGTCGAGCGCCGTCGTCTCGAACCGGAACCTCCCCGTGTCGATCGCGGGCGACCTCCCGTCGAGCGCCAGCAGCGGCCACCACATGAAGGCGTCGTCCGGATCGGGCGAGTGGGCGAGGGTCAGCGTGGGCATCGCCGTGCACGGTAGGTGGACGGCGGCCGGGCTCGTCCGATCCCGCGCTCAGCCGATCGGCGCGCTGAGTCGCTCGAGCGCCAGCGCCAGCGCCTGGGTGCCCTTGCGGCCCATGCCCTGGGCGCGCACCGCCTCGTAGAGCTGCCTGGCGAGCGCCAGCGCCGGCATCGCGATGCCCATCCGCGCCGCCTCGTCGAGGGCGATCGAGAGGTCCTTGATGAAGTGCTCGACGTAGAAGCCCGGCTCGAAGTCGCGCCGCACGATGCGCGGGCCGAGGTTGTTGATCGACCACGATCCCGCGGCCCCGCCGCCCACCGACTCGATGACCTTCGCGGGATCGAGCCCGGCGCGGCCCGCGTAGAGCAACCCCTCGCAGACGCCCATCATGTTGGCGGCGATCAGGATCTGGTTGACCATCTTCGCATGCTGCCCGGCGCCGGCGCCGCCGTGATGGACGATCGTCTTGCCGAGGCGCTCCAGGATCGGTCGCGCCGAGGCGACGTCGCCCGCCTCGCCTCCGACCATGATCGAGAGCGTGGCGCCGAGCGCCGATCCCCTGCCGCTCACCGGCGCGTCCAGCGCGCCCGCCAGCGCCCGCGCCTGCCGCCGCGATCGCGACCGCGAGCGACGGCCGGCTCGTCGTCATGTCGATGATCAGTCGGGGCGCGCGGTCGGCAGCGAGCGTTCCCTCGCGTCCGAGGTGGACTTCCTCGACGTCGTGCGGGTGGCCGACCATCGAGACGACGATCTCGGCGCCATCGGCCGCGGCGCGCGGCGTCGGCGCCCATCGGGCGCCGCGGGCGACGAGCTCGTCCGCCCGCGCCCGCGTGCGCGTGTGGACCACCAGTGGATGCCCGGCGGTCGCCAGATGACCAGCCATCGAGCGACCCATCACGCCGAGACCGATGAACGCAATGGTCGGAAGCGACATGGCCGAAGAGGGTACCGGAAGACGCCTGGACCCGACGGCGAGGGACGATTCTCCGATACGCTGTGCGCCATGGTCCCGGTTGCGCTCGCCCTCGTGCTGATCGCCGCGGAAGGTGGTTCGCCGGTCGGGGCCGCGCGGCCGACGTGCCTGCTCGTCGCGCCGCCGTCGCTCGAGTCCGCGGCCGCGGCGTGGCGCTCCTATCGCGAGAGCACGGGCTGGAGCGTGGCGCCGATCAGGACCGTCGACGACGACGGCAACGATCTCTCGGCGGAGCTCCTGCGCACCCGCGTGCGCGCCGCGGCGAGCGAGGCGATGGCACTGGGCGCGCCGCGCGTGGCGGTGCTGCTGCTCGGCGATGTGACGATCGCGCCAGCGACGAAACTCGATCCGCCAGCCACGGGTGCGCCGGGGCCGAGACAGGCGTTGGATGGCCCGGCGAAGGCCGACTCTGCGCCGCGCGCCGCGGCCGGGCGCTGCATCCCGACCTTCCTCTTCGACCAGCCCGACCCGCGGCTCGTCGACAGGGCGGACCCGCGCTTCGCGTCGGATCATCCCTACCAGCTCGTCGACGACGCCGACGAGAAGCCGGACATCGCGCTTGGTCGCGTCGCGGTCCAGTCCAACGACGAGGCCCTCGCCGTGCTCGAGAAGGTCCGCCGCTACGAGAGCGCCCCGGGCGGCGCGTGGCGCGGACAACTGACCTTCGTCGCGAGCGAGGGTCGCTTCGGCGTCGGCGACGCGGTGATGGAGCAGCTCTTCCGATCCATGGTCGACACGATGATCCCGGTTCGCTTCGCGATCTCCATGACCTTCGCCTCTCCGCTCTCGCCGTACTGCCCGCCTCCGTCGTCGCTGGAGCGGACCGTGGCCGGGCGCTTCGCCGAGCCGGCGCTCTTCCTGACCTATCTCGGCCATGGCGCGCCACGGTCGCTCGATCGAATGCACTGGGGCGCGCAGCGACCGCCGCTGCTCACGATCGAGTCGCTCACGGCGCCGGCCGGCGCGTTGACCGCGCCGCGCGGCACGCTTCCTGTCGCCTTCCTCGGCTGCTGCTCGGTCGGCTGGTTCGATCGCGCCGATGGCAGGCCCTCGCTCGCCGAGGCGATGCTCGAAGCGCCCGGCGGCCCGATCGCCGTGATCGCGGGAAGCCGTCCGACCCATCCCTACGGAACCGCGGCGCTCCAGAAGAACCTGGTGCGCGAGCTCCTCGCGGGCCGTGTCGACACGATCGGCGAACTCGATCTTCGCGCGACGCGGGGCATGCTCGAACGCGACGGCACCGACGAGACGATCGATGCGATCGTGCGTCCGATCGCGGCGCTCACGCGATGGCCGTGCTCGCTCGACGAGCTGCGGCTCATGCATGCGCGGATGTACAACCTCCTCGGCGATCCCTGCACGCGCCTCGCCCTTCCTCCGCGCGAGCCCGACGAGCTGGGGCTCGACGGCTCGTCGCTGCGCGGACGCGCCGACGGCGCGGTGAAGGGCGAGGTGACGGTCGTCATCGAGACGGACCGACCATCGTGCGCGCACGGTCCACTCGTCCCGGCCATGCGCCGCGACGACCCCGATCTCGAACGGATCGCGACCGAGAACTACCCGCTGGCCAACGAGCGCGCCCTGTGGCGCGGCACCGCCGAGCTGCACGACGGTCGGTTCGGCATCGACCTTCCTTCGCCCCTGCCGGCGCACGCCACGATCGTGCGCTGCTTCGTGGTCGCGACCGACGCCTTCGGCCGAACGGTCGAACGGCTGGGCGGACTCCGGATCGAGCCGTGATCGGGTCGGTCGGCGTCACGGGTGCCGTCCACGCCGGTCCGTTCATCCCGCTCCGTCGACGCCGGGCGAACGAAGCTCGCGGGCCGGAGCGGCGCGACCGGCGCATCCAGCGATCCATCATGCGACCGGATGCGTAGCAAGCGTGCGAAGGCGGCGACAGGCCCCCTCCGTGAACCACCCCACTACACTCGCCCCGTGACCACCCTCACCACCTCGAACCCCGAGATGCAGCAGCTCGCGGAGCTCGTGAACGAGCACAGCAAGCCGTTTCGGCTGCTCGAGCAGCAGATCCGTTCCGTCATCGTCGGCCAGGACAAGCTCCTGCATGGAATGCTGCTGGGGCTTCTCTGCAACGGCCACATCCTGATCGAAGGCGTCCCGGGACTGGCGAAGACCACGGCGGTCGCGTGCCTGGCCGCCGGCGTCGATGCGTCGTTCCGGCGCGTGCAGTTCACGCCCGACCTGCTGCCCGCGGACCTCGTGGGCACGCAGATCTATCGGCCGAACGCCGGCGACTTCGTCGTGCGCCAAGGGCCGATCTTCGCCTCCATCCTGCTCGCCGACGAGATCAACCGAGCGCCGGCCAAGGTGCAGAGCGCCCTGCTCGAAGCGATGCAGGAGCGGCAGGTGACCATCGGCGGCGAGACCTTCAAGCTGCCCGATCCGTTCCTCGTGCTGGCCACGCAGAATCCCATCGAGCAGGAGGGCACCTACTCGCTCCCCGAGGCGCAGGTCGATCGCTTCATGCTCAAGCTCGTCGTCGGTTATCCAACGAAGTCGCAGGAACGGCAGATCCTCGACCGCATGGGAACGACGGCCCCGAAGCACTCCATCGCGCCCGTCATGCGGCCCGATTCGATCGCCGCCGGCCGCCGCGTCGTCGACCGCATCTACATCGACGACAAGATCAAGGACTACATCGTCGACCTCGTGGTGGCGACGCGCGATCCGAAGGCCGCCAAGGTGCCCATCGACGGACTCGTCCAGTACGGCGCGTCGCCGAGGGCGACGATCGGGCTCACGCTCGCGGCGAAGGCGAACGCCTTCCTCGCCGCCCGCGGATTCGTGCTGCCACAGGACGTCAAGGACGTCGCCCTCGACGTGCTGCGACACCGCATCGGTCTCACCTACGAGGCCGAGGCGGAGTCGCGGACGAGCGACGACGTCGTGAAGACGGTGCTGGAGCACGTCAAGGTGCCGTAGCGCATGGACCCCACCGAGCTGCTCAAGAAGGTCCGTCGCATCCAGATCCGCACGGCGCATCGAGTGAGCGAGGCGCTGGCCGGCCAGTATCACTCCGCCTTCCGCGGACAGGGCATCGAGTTCGAGGAGGTTCGGCCGTACCAGATCGGCGACGACGTCCGGCAGATCGACTGGAACGTCTCGGCGCGCATGGGCGAGCCGTTCGTGAAGCTCTTCCGCGAGGAGCGGGAGCTGACCGTCATGCTGGCGATCGACCTCAGTCGCTCGCAGGACTTCGGCACGCGCGGCGGCCTCAAGCGGGACCTGGTCGCCGAGCTCGCGGCGACCATCGCCATCTCCGCGGTGCGCAACGGCGACAAGGTCGGCCTGATGCTCTTCACCCACCGCGTCGAGTGCGTCGTGCCGCCGCGCAAGGGACCCCGGCACGTGCTGCGCATCGTCCGCGAGGTTCTCGCCTTCGAGCCATCCCCGGCGCCACGCGACCAACCCGGCACCGACCTTGAAACGGCCCTCGACGAGCTCAGTCGCGTCCTTCGGAAGCGCTCCGTGGTCTTCGTGGTCAGCGACTTCCTCGTGCGCGGCCTGGTCCCGGACGCGCTCCCGGAGACGTCGACCGAGCGCCCGTCGCGCCCGGACGACGCAGCGCCGCGAAGCAGGCCGGGATCGCCTCGAGGTACCGCACGCGATGCGATTCCCGGCGAACACGCCCTCCGCGTCCTCCGCCGGCGGCACGACCTCGTGCCCGTGGTCGTCTCCGATCACCGCGAGGCGGAGCTTCCGGCGGTCGGATTGCTGGAGATGATCGATCGCGAGACGGGACGAACCGCGATCATCGACACCTCGAGCCGGCGTGTGCGCCGCAACTTCGCCGCGGCGGCCCGCGCCGCCCATCACGCCCGATCGCGCCTCTTCCGGACCTTGCGCGTCGCGCCGGTCGAGGTCCAGACGGGCGAGGATTTCGTCGCGATCCTGACGCGGTATCTCGACCAGAAGGAGAAGCGTCGATGAACCGGATCGACCCTCCCCGGCGCGGCGCCGACGGGCAGCGCCGCGCGTCCGTCGGCCGCGGGTGCGCTGCGGCGATGTGGGGCGCGCGGAGATGGATCGCGTGGACCGTCCTTGTTGCCGCCGCCTGTTCACGCAGCGCCACACCGACGGACGAATCGAAGGCGCCGTCGCTTCCCCTCGTCGTGCGCGTCGACAAGGGATATCTCGCCGCAAGCGTGGCCCGCGCGACCGAGAGCGCGGCCGTCGGCGAATCGATCCTGCTCGAGCTCACGGCTGAAGGGCCGGCGCCATTCGACGCGACGCTGCCGGCCGACGCCGCATTCTCGCCCTTCGAGGTCCTGTCGCGATCGCGCGTCGAGCGCTCGACCCTCGCCGACGGCCGCGTGGCCACGCGGGCGCGCGTGACGATCGCGTCGTATCGCGCCGGCGAGCTCGAGCTTCCCAAGCTTCCCTTCACGTTCGCCACCCCCGCGTCGACCACCGGCGCGTCCCACGGCGCAACGGACGGCGCCACCGGCCACGACGACCCCGCCGTGGACGAGGGCGCCACCTCGTCTGGCGACGCGACGACCCTGGAGACCCCACCCGTCCCGTTCACGCTCTCCTCCCTCATCGCCAGCCAGCCCGACGAACCGTTCGATCCGGCCGCGTTCATCGGACCACGACCGCACGCGCCGCGCGACGCGGAGCGCCGCGCCTGGTTGCTTCCGGCGCTGGTCGGTGGTGGCGTGCTCGCTGCGCTTGGCGCGACGACCGCCATCCTGATGTCGCGCCGGCGAAGGGGCGCGCTGGAGCCGAGCCCCGCCGCGTGGGCCCATCGGGAACTCGACCGGCTCGTCGCGGAGCGGCTTCCCGAGCAGGGTGAGATGGAGCCCTTCTTCGTGCGGATCACGGGTGTGCTGCGCGAGTTCCTGCGGCGGCAGCTCGGCGTCGCGGCGCCCGCCCGGACCTCCGAGGAATTCCTGCGGGAGCTTGGCTCCGACGGGCGGTTCACCGATTCGCAGCGCGCCCACCTCGACCGCGTCCTGCGGCTGGGCGATCTCGTCAAGTTCGCGCGCGAATCGGCCGACGTCGCGGCGTGCGACGACGCGACGCTCGCGGTCCGCCGCCTGGTCGACGACCTGACGGCGCCGATCGCACACTCGGGCCCGATCGCGCCGATTCCACGACCCGCGGCGTCGCCCGCGCCGTCCACCCGCTAGGCACGCCTCGACTCAACGACGTCTGAACGTCTCCTCCATGACCTTCCACTCGCCTTCGATCTGGCTGCTCCTCCTGCTGCCCCTGGCGCTGCTCGCCTGGGCGCGGTGGGCGTCGCCACGGCGGCGCGCCACGATGGCCTTCTCCGATCTCGCGCCGGTGCGCGCCAGCGGGCGCGGGCTCGCCGCGCGGCTCTGGTGGATCGTGCCGACGCTGCGGGCGCTCGCGGTGGCGCTCCTGGTGGTCTGCCTCGCGCGGCCGATCAAGGCCGACGAACAGGTGCGAGTCGACGTCGAGGGCGTGGCGATCGTCCTCGTGGTCGACCGCTCGGGAAGCATGCAGGCGCTCGACTTCGTCCTCGACGGCAAGCGCGTCGATCGGCTTGCCGCGGTCAAGGACGTGGTCCGCGACTTCATGCATGGCGACGGCAAGGAACTTGCCGGCCGCCCCGACGACCTCGTGGGACTCGTCGTCTTCGCCCGCAACGCCGACGCACTCTGCCCGCTCACCCTGGACCACGATCACCTGCTCGCCGCGCTCGACGGCGTGCGTCCCGCCACGGTGCGCGGCGAGGACGGCACCGCCATTGGCGACGGACTCGCCCTCGCCGTCGAGCGCCTGCGCGACGCGACCAGCCGCGCCGGCGCCGACGCGGCGCGGCGCATCCGCAGCAAGGTCATCGTGCTGCTCACCGACGGCGAGAACAACTCCGGCGAGATCGAGCCGATGGTCGCCGCGCAGCTCGCCGCGTCCGCCGGGATCAAGGTGTACGCGATCGGCACGGGAACGCGCGGGATGGCGCCGTTCCCCGTCGAGATGATGGGCCAGCGCGTGCTTCAGCAGATGCCGGTCTCGATCGACGAGCCGACGCTCACCAAGATCGCGGAGAGCACCGGCGGCCGCTACTTCCGCGCGACCGACACGCAGTCGCTGCGGAACATCTACACGGAGATCGACTCGCTCGAGAAGAGCCGCAACGACGACCGCCGCACGGTCCTCTTCACCGACCTCGCCGTCGAACCGCTGGCGGCGGCCGTTGGACGATTCCTCCCCTCCTGCTGCCCGTCTTTGCCGCTGCTGGGCGAGCTCGTTGCTGTCAGCGACTCGAATGCGGGTGTTGCCGTGAGGGTGGGGGCGGGGGAGGGACGGGGCCGATGGGCGGGGGTGATGATGGGGTTGAGTGGTTGGTGGTTGGTGGTTACTGGTTACTGGTTACTGGTTACTGGTTGTTGGTCCTTGGTTTCGGGCGGTGGTTGGCTCCTTGACGGGTCTTCCCCGCCGTCGGATCGCGTTCGATGCCTGCTTCCTTCGTCAATCCTGGCATGCTCCATCTGTTGTGGGTCGTCGCGGCGCTCGCGGCGATCGCCGCCGTGCGCCTGCACGGCGTCCGGCGCGCGTTGCGGCGCTTCGCCGAGGCGCCGCTCCTGCGCCAGTTGGCCCCGGGCTCGTCGATCGCGCGCGGATGGATGCGCCTGCTCTGCATGGTGGGCGCGCTGGCGCTGATCGTCCTCGCCCTCGCCGACATGCGCTGGGGAATCGTCACCGTCGATGCCCGGCGGCGCGGGCTCGATGTCGTCTTCGCGCTCGATCTCTCGCGCTCGATGCTCGCCGAGGACGTTCGACCCAACCGTCTCGAGCGCGCCAAGCTCATCGTGCGCGATGTCGTGGAACGGCTTCCGGGCGACCGCGTGGGGCTGGTCGGGTTCGCCGGCGACGCCGTCGTCGCGTGTCCGCTCACCCTCAACCACGACGCGTTCCGCATGTCCCTGGACGAGCTCGACGTGCGCGACGCGGCGCGCGGCGGCTCGCTCCTCGCGAACGCCGTCCTCGCCGCCGGTTCGTGCTTCGTCGACGCAGCGCCCGAAGGGAAGATCGTCGTCGTCGTGAGCGATGGCGAGGACACCGGTGGAGAACCCGCCGTCGCAGCCGCGGAGGAGGTGCGGAAGAAGACCGGGGCGCGGGTCTTCACCGTGGGCGTCGGCGACGACCGCGAGGGTGGCCGCATTCCGCTGGAATCCGCGGGCAGTCGGCGCTGGCTTGTCCACGAGGGCCGCGAGGTCTGGAGCAAGATGGAGCCCGCGGCGCTCACCGAGATGGCGAAGGCCGGCGACGGCGCGTTCGTTCCCGCGGGAACGAGCAGCGCCGACATCGGCCCGCTGGTCCAGCGACTTCTCGTGGACAGCGAGCGCCGCGCGTTCGAGAGCACCCAGGTCCGGCAGCGCGTTCCGCGCTATCAATGGTTCGCGGGCGCGGCGCTGGCGCTGCTGCTGATCGAGTCCCTCGTCGGCCCGGCGCGGACGCGGCGCCACGGGGCCAATGGAAGGGCTTCAGGCGACGCGCCCACGCGTGCGTCGAGCGCGACGCGAGGCCACGGCGGCGCATCGATGTCCAACACGCCTCGAGACGGAGTCACCACATGAGCGCACTGGTCATCGCCATCCTGACGCTCGCGCAGGCAACCGGCGCCGCGCCGCGGCCACCGGCGCCGCCGACCGCCGCCCTCGGCGAAGGCCGAACCGGGCGCGTCGGATGCCTCGGGTCGCGGTGCCGCATCCGACGCCGCCGCGGGCGCGCAACCGCCGCTCGGTCCGGTGCCGGAGGCACCAGCCATCGTTCCCGACGCCACGGCGACCGAAGCGGCGTTCCGCGCCGCGTTCGACGAGGGCGTTGTGAACCTCGAGACGGCGACCAAGGCCGGCGCCTTCGAGGGTGCCTCGCGCGCGACCTCCGGCAACGACGCCGCTGCCACGGTCGACACCGCGCCACTTCGCGCCGCGGTGGACGCATTCACCCGCGCGACCGAGCTTCGGCCCGACCCGCCGCGGCCGCGTACAACTCGGCTTGGCCCTGTACGGCCTCGAGCTGCTTCACCGACGCCGCCGAGTCGTTCCGCAAGGCCGCGACAAGGGCCGACGCAACGCTCGCGCGCACGCGATGTTCAACGAGGGGGACGCGCACTACGCCGAGGCCCTTTCGAGGATTCGGGCCGCAAGCGCCGCCGCGGGCGCCGCAAGCGCACCGAGCGGTCCAGGCGCCGCCGGCCCGAATCCCGCTGCGCCCGGGGCTGGTCGCGATGGCGGCGCGCCGTCGGCCGATGCGAACGCTCCCGCGGCGATCATCGAATTGCTCGAGCGTGCGCTCAGGAGCTACAAGGACGCCGCCGCCGCGATGCCTGAGGATCGAGATGCACGCCAACGCCGAGCGGACCCAGCGGCTCATCGACGAACTCAAGCGTCAGCAACAGAAGCAGGACCAGCAACAGAAGCAGGACCAGCAGCAGAAGCAGGACCAGCAGCAGAAGCAGGACCAGCAACAGAAGCAGGACCAGCAGCAGAAGCAGGACCAGCAGCAGAAGCAGGACCAGCAGCAGAAGCAGGACCAGCAGCAGAAGCAGGACCAGCAACAGAAGCAGGACCAGCAGCAGAAGCAGGATCAGCAACAGAAGCAGGACGAGCAACAGAAGCAGGATCAGCAACAGAAGCAGGATCAGCAGCAGAAGCAGGACCAGCAACAGAAGCAGGACCAGCAGCAGAAGCAGGACCAACAGCAGCAATCCGGCGGCTCGGCGTCTGCGACCGAGCAACGGGTTCCGATGACGCACGACGAGATGGAGCGTCTGCTCCAGGCCGTGCGCGACCGCGAGAAGGCGCGACGCGCCCGCCTCGAGGCGGCGAAGCCGCAACGACGAGGGAACCCGACGGGGAAGGACTGGTGACCAGGATGCGCGCCACCGATCGAATGCCCGTGCAGCGAAGTGGCTGGCGCCACGTCCGCGCCATGTCGGTGAAGGGGCTTGGCGCCTGGTTCATCGCCGTCGTCGCGATCGTCGGCGCGCTCGCCCTCGCGCCCTCCAGCTTCGCCCGCGCCGGCACCGCCACGTTCGACATCGGACCGCGCGAGACCTTCGTCGGCGTTCCGGTGACCGTGCGCGTCGAGGTTCGCAACGCCTCGAGCCACGATCCGCCGAGCGTGCCGACGGTTCCCGGCGCAACGGTCGACATGCAGACGCCGCAGCAGAGCAGCTTCACGTCCATCGTGAACGGCCGGCGCACCGACCTCGCCACGGTCGTCTATGTCTTCCGCATCACGCCGACGACACCGGGGGAGATCACCGTGCCGGCGATCGCCGTCACCGTCGATGGACGGCGCTTCACCAGCGAGGCCACGAAGATCGCGGTGAAGCCGGCCGAAAGCGACGACCGGCTGCTCGTCGAGCTCTTGACCGACCGGAAGAACCCGTGGGTGGGCGAGGGCGTGGACGTCACGCTGCGCATCTGGATCAAGCCGTATCTCGACCAGGCCGCGTCCCTTCGGCTGCGGCCCGAGACGATGTGGGAGCTTCTCGACGACGCGACCCAGTGGGGCGCCTTCGAGCAGCAGGCTCGCACGCTCCAGCAGCGGCAGCAGGCGCCGAACGCGGCGCGGCGCAATCACACGGCTTCCGACGGCAAGACGAGCGAGTACTTCGTCTACGAGCTGACCAAGCGCATCTTTCCCACGAGGGCCGGACCACTCGACGTCGGCGACGTCGCCATCCGGCTGCGCTATCCGCGCCGGATCGAGGAGCGCCGCGACTTCTTCGGCAGCCGACTCGTCGTCGCCGACAGCGTCCCGGTGGTGGCGCTCCTGGGGAACCCCGGGATCGTCGTCCGGGCGCTGCCCGAGGAGGGCCGTCCGGCCGCGTTTCGCGGCGCCGTCGGACAGTTCGAGATCGAGTCGAAGGCGACGCCGACGGACGCGGCGGTCGGCGAGCCGATTACCCTGGCGCTCACCATCAACGACCGCACCGTGGGCGGCTCGGACCTCGCGTCGCTGGCGCCGCCGCCGCTCGCCGAACAGCCCGACCTGGTCTCCGAGTTCCGCATCGCCAGCGATCCGCTCGCCGGCGACGTGCAGGGATGGCAGAAGACCGTCACGCAGACGATCCGTGCGCGGCGCGACGATGCGACGCGCATCCCCCCCATCGACTTCGCCTTCTTCGACCCGGCGCGCGGCGCGTACCGCGTCACCAGGAGCAAGCCCATCGCCGTCACGATCCGGGCCGCGACCGGCGTCGATCCGGCGACGATCGTCGACGCGCGCGCTCCGCGCCCGAGGGAGCGCCACGGCCGGCGAAGCCGCGGGGACGAGCCGCTCCAGTCCGCCACCGGAGGCGTCGTCGCCAACGAGCTCGATCCGGGCGCGACTGCGTGCACGCAGACGCTTGGACTCGGGCCTGTCGGAACGGCCGCCGCGCTCGTCCTGCCGCTGGCGTTCCTCGCGCTGATCGCCATTCGACTGGTCCGCGATCGCGATCGCCGCGATCCGGCCGCGCGCGACGCCGGCGCGCCCGGCGGACCGCGCTTCGGCGCCTCGCCACATCCACCTCGCCGGCGCGCTGCACGCGGGCGCTCTCGGACTTCATCGGCGACCTCGCGAACGCGCGCCGAGCACGCTCACCACCGAGGAGTCGCTCGCCCACGCCGACCGGCTGGGCGTCGGCGCAGAGCGGTGCGCTCGACTGAGGCACGTGCTCGAACGATGCGACGCCCAGGCGTTCGCACCGGCGATGGTGCGCTCCGATGCGCTGCCGGCGCCGGGCGACGGGTCGATCCAGTCGCTCCGCGCCGAGGCCGTGGAATGGATCCGATCGCTGCCATCCGAGACCTACCTCGCACCGCGCGCGACCGTGGGCGCGCCGCCCGACGCCGAGCCGGAGACGGAGGCGATCGTCGCATGATCCACGACCTCGCTCGCTCCCCGGTCGCACGGCTCGCGGCGATGCGTGCACTCGCGCTGCTGGTGTTCCTCGTGCCGGCCTCCCTCTCGAACGCCGCGGCCAGCGCGTCGACCGCCGTCGACGCTCGCGGGGGCGCGCCGGTTGCGGCACGCGCCGAGGTTCCCTCAATCGTCGCGGCCGCGCAGGCCGCCTACGACCGCGGGATTGCGCGCGCCGCGACGACCCCAACGCGGCCCGACGAGAGTTCGTCGCCGCGGCGGCGGGTTTCGCGGCGCGCTTGACGATCCATCGATCCACGGCGAGAGCGGCGCGCTCTGGTACAACCTCGGCAACGCACGGCTCCAGGCCGGCGATCTCGGCGAGGCGATCGCCGCCTATCTCGAGGCTCAGCGACTCGTCCCGTCCGATCCACGCCTCGCCGCCAACCTCAGCGCCGCCCGTGCCCGCTGCCAGGATCGGCTCCCCGCCGATCGCGGCCGCGGCAGCTGGTCGTCGGCGATGGCCGCCCGGAACGCCATCTCGCCGGCGACCCGGCTCTGGGCGGCGATCGCCGCCCAAGCGCTCTTCTGGACGCTCCTTGCGGTGCGTCGGGTTCGGCTCGTCCCGCTCGCCGCCATCATCGCCGCGGGCGTCGCGACGCTTCTCCTCGGCGCGACCGTCGCGGTCGACATGATGGTCTCACGCGACCGGACGCAGGCCGTCCTCGTGGTCGACGACGCGATCCTGCGCAAGGGAAACGGCGAGGGATTCGATCCAGCCATCACCGCGCGGCTCGGCAGCGGCGTCGAGCTGCGCGTGCTGGAGGAGCGACCCGGCTGGCTGCGCGTGCGCCTGCCCGAGGGATCGGAGGGCTGGCTGCGAAGCGAGCAGGTCGATCGCGTCGATGGCGTGCCGTGAGCGACGCGCACCCGGGCCGTAGCATGCCGCATGCACGCGATCATCCTCGCCGTCGGCGCCGGACTCTGCTGGGGCATCGGTGAACTCTTCACGCGCAGCGTGCTCCACACGCACCAGGTCGGTCCGCTGACCGCGATCGCGGTGCGCTCGACGATCGCCCTGCCGCTGCTCTGGCTGGCGTGGCTCGCGAGCGCCCGCGGCCTCTTCGGACTCAGGCCGGAACCATCGTTCTTCGCCGCCGACGCCGGCGTGATCGCCAAGCTGGTCCTGGGATCGGGCGTCGTCGCCGGCGCCCTGGCGATGATCTGCTTCTACGCCGCGCTCTCGATCGGCGAGATCAGCAGGATCAAGCCCATCGCCTTCGCGCTCGCCCCGGCGACCGCCGTGATCCTCGCCTACTTCTTCCTCGGCGAATCGATGAGCCTCCGCAAGGCGACCGCCGTGGCGATGATCCTCGGCGGCGTCGTGCTGCTCACGAAGTGATGCTCGGAGAGCCGGGCATCGCCTCGTCGCATTCCCGACAGTTGACGCCATCGTCTCGTGGACCAACAATCCGGTTCATTGCAGGAGAGGTGCCAGAGCGGTTGAACGGGCCGGTCTCGAAAACCGGTATGGGGCTCGTCCTCATCGGGAGTTCGAATCTCCCCCTCTCCGTTGGTGAACAAGCGGCGCGCCGACGAGCGCGCCGCTTGTCATTGACGTCCATCCTCTCCGGTTGTCGTCCACGCGTCGCGCCGCTCAGCCCGTCCACCCGCCCAGCATCAGGCCGAGGTCGGCGCCGTTGACTGTTCCATCGCCGTTGAGGTCGGCGCCCCCGGCGGTGCCCCACTGGCCGAGCAGGATGCCCAGGTCGGCGCCGTTCACGTGTCCGTCGTGATTCAGGTCGGTCGACGACTCGCACGCGTCGGCGACCCCGTTGCCGTTGATGTCGGCGCAGGTCGTGCCGGGGCCGGCCCATGGAGCGCCGGTGGCGGCGCAGTCGACCTCGGTCAGTTCCAGGCAGAATCCCGTCGAGAAGCAGCACGCGCCGATCGGATCGGGACAATCGATGTTGGCGCAGAGCGTGTTGTTGCCTTGGTAGACGCCGTTGAGCGCCGCGCACTGCGACGGGCTCACGTTGCCCTGGCACGTGCCGTCGGGAAGGCAGCAGGCGCCCTTGGGGAAGCAGACGTAGCCGGCGCACGAGACGCCGCCCGGTCCGGGCACGCCGCCCGCCGCGAGGCACTGGCTCTTCTTGAGCTGGATGCATCCGCCGGTCGCGACGAAGCAACATGGACCCGCGGTCTCGGGACACGAGGTCGTCGCGCAGTTGGTGCCGTTGCCCTTGTACGTTCCGCCGGCAAGCGCGCACGCGCTCGCCGTGAGGTTCTGGCAGGAACCATCGAGGAAGCAGCAGGCGCCGACCGGCGCCGGGCAGACGACGCTCGCACACGTGACGCCGTTGCCCTGATAGACGCCGCCCGCGGTCTGGCAGTCGCCCTGCGAGAGCGTCTGGCAGCTTCCGTTGGGCAGGCAGCACGCGCCCGAGGGGACGCATGTGACCTGCGCGCACGTCGTCGCGTCACCGTTGTAGGTGCCGCCAAGTCCCTGGCAGAGCGCCTGCTCGATCTCGCTGCACGTGCCGTCGGTGAAGCAACACGCGCCGATGGCGGGCGTGCAGTTGATCTGCGTCCACGTGGCCCGCATCACCCAGTCGCCGCTGGGAATGCAGAGGCTCAACTGCGAGAACTTCTTCCAGCCCGAGGGACAGCCGAAAATGCCGCAGTCGATGCCGTAGAGCCAGTTCTTCGTCGCATTCTGCAATCCGTTCGTGTCCACACTCGGGAACGCGTTGCAGCAGGGCGGCGGCGCGACGAAGCAGGGGTTCTGCGTCTGCGAGTTGTGGTGGTCGATCCGATAGCCGACCGAAAAGGCGTTGGCGGTGTTCGAGTAGATGAAGACCTGATCCGGGTCGCCCGGGTCGACGACGACCTGCACGTTGATGCCGCTCGTTCCCGGCGGCAGGACGATCGCCGGCAGGTCGTCGGGCGAGCTGAACGACGCCGCGAGCAGGCCGTTCGCCGGATTGCCTTCCCAGACCCGCCACGACCACTGCGTCGTCGTCTGCACCGAGGCGTTGCTCGTGCCGAAGATCATCTCGCTTCCCTCGACGCGGATCGGAAAGGTCGCCGCGGGCAGCGTGTACTCGGCGGCGGCGATCTCCATCTCGGCGATGCCCGCCTCGAGGATGTATTGGCCCGGACCGAAGTTCGAGTTCGTGAGCGTCGCGATCTGCGGCTCGCACGCGCCGGCGATGCCGCCCTCGCCGCCACCGATCGATCCGCCGTCGGGATAGACGGGATCGTCGAGACGCAGTCCCGCGGCGAGGCGCTTCGCGCGGATCACGCTGGGCGAGATGATCACGCGCATCGTCGGCAGGTTGTTGAACCCCAGCGGCCCCTGCTCGACGCGATAGCCGATCGGCGCGTCCGGCACGGCCGCGCTGCCCGGCGCGGTCGCCCCCTGCGGAGCGGGATCGCTTGCACGAGCGGCTCGTCCGAGAGGGAGCGCGGCCAGCAGGCCGACCAGCGCCGCAGGCAGCACACGCCGGAGCGCACCTTGCGAATCGTTCCGATCGTGCGCCGTCCAGCCGCGCCGTGCCGTCGCTCGCCCCGCGAACGTCCGCGACGCCCCTGTGCCACGTTCGCCACGCCGACCGACCCTGCGAGCCTCTCGTCCGAGCGACATGTCTGCTCCTTCGCCTGAGACGGCCGCCCGGGTCGTTCGACACGACCGTCCGCGCGTTCGCTGCCGGGAATCCCGACGCAGCCGTCACGCTGAACATAATCTCTAACCCACCGTCATACAAGGAGTTGGGTGAAGTTGTTGGCGTGTGTCGACTTCCGCCCGTGGGGCTCGTCGATGGCGGCGCATGGCCGCCAGGGCCACGCCTCGCCGTGTGGCGGAAGGCCACGCACACCGCGCGCAACACGAGAACGAAGGCCGTCCGACGCGGAGGGCCGGCGGTGCGCGGTCGTGCCCTGCTCCCGACGACTTCACCCGCCCAGCACCGCGGCCAAGGCTTCGACAAGCTCGGCCGGCTCGGGCATGCGTCCGGCACCGACGGTCCGGCAGGCCTGCCAGCCGACGCCCGGCGCGATCACGCGGAAGCCATCCTGTTCGAGTGTGCGAACGTTGCGCTGCGTGGACGATTGATTCCACATCGCCTCGTTCATGGCTGGCGCCAGCAGCACGGGCCGTCGGCGAACCTCGATCGCCGCGACGATCAGCGAGACGGCGTCGTCGCAGCGGCCCGTGGCGAGCTTGGAGAGCATGTCCATCGTGCACGGCGCAATCAGCGCAGCGTCCACGGCCCGCGCCAGCGCGACGTGTTGTGGATCGCTCGCCTCAACGTCCGCCCACGGAGTCGTGCAGACCGGCCGCCCCGCGAGCGACTGAAAGGTCAATGGCGCGACGAAGCGCGTGGCGGCCTCCGTCATCGCCACGGTCACCTCCGCGCCCGCCTGGGCGAGCGCGCTCACCACGTTCGCGACCTTGTACGCCGCGATGCCCCCGCAGACCCCGATGAGGATCCGTCGGTTCGCGAAGCGCGCCGCGTCCGCCGCGGGCGGCCGCCCCGACTCGCTCGCGAGTCGATGGTCGGCCGGACGCTTGGACGGTTGATCGGCTGGTGCGTCGGCCACGCGTCCTGTCCTTCGCGAGGTTCACTTCACCGACTTGGCGCGTCGAGCCGCGGCCGAGTCCGCCTTGCGGGGCATCGGCGCAGCAGCGTCGTACTCGAAGGTGATCTTGTCCTGGAGGATCTCGTCGATCACGACCTCGAAGTCCGTTCGTCCCTTCCGCTCGACGAGCGGCCGGTCGCCTTCGATGAGCTGGGCGAGGCGGCGCTGGATGAGGGCGGTGAGCTTGAAGCGTCCGCCGACCTTGTTGACGATCTCGTCGCTCTTGAGGGCTTCGATCATGTGCAGCAGGCCCCTTGGGGGTGCGCCATCGGCGACCGGTCGCAACGACGACCGCCCGACCCGGTGGCGAATCGAGCATTGTTGCCGGAACTTCCGCGGGAAGCAAGGAAGGGCACGACAGCGGACGGAGTTGGCGATTGTGGGCGGAATTCGGGGGCGGGCACTCGGGTTGACGTTCGGGCGCGCGCGAGCGAAATGGGACCCGGTCCCCTCCGCTGCGCGGCGACCCCTTCCCCGCCACGGAGCCGCGGCCTCCCTTCCCGATACCCTTCGTCTCACCGTGCCCCCTCGCCCCACGCTCGCCGACCGCCTGCACCTTGGCCACGACTGGCTGCTGCTGGCCGCCGCGGCGGCAGTCGGTGTGCTCATGGCCGTCGTGGCGATGGCGTTCATCCTGCCGCTGCGGTGGCTGGAGCATCAACCGGCGGAGTTGGCCCTGTCGCATCCGCGCGTGCTCCTCGTGTTGATCGGCGTCGCGCCGCCATGCGGGGCGCTCCTCACCGGCCTGGTCAGGCGGGTCATCCGCGTCGAGAGCACCGGCATGGCCGGCCACGGCGTGCCCGCGGTGATGTACGCGATCCATCGCCGGCAGTCGCGGCTGCCTCTCTCGCTGGCCGCGGCGAAATGGCTGGCGTCGACGTGCACGATCGGCTCGGGCGGTTCGGCCGGACCGGAAGGCCCGATCGTGACCATCGGGGCATCGATCGGATCGACGCTGGCGCGCGTCCTTCGCCTGGCGCCCACGAGCGCGGCGACGCTGCTCGGCTGCGCCGCCGCGGCGGGGATGGCCTCGGTCTTCAACGCGCCGATCGCCGGCATCTTCTTCGTGCTCGAGGTGCTCCTTCGCGACTTCTCGCTGCGGACCTTTACCCCCATCGTGATCGCCGCGGTGATCTCGTCGGCGACGACGCAGAGCGTGCTCGGCGCAACGCCGCTCTTCGGCGTGGCGCCGGACTTCTTCGTCGCCGAAGGCAAGTCCGTCACGCTCATGCAGATTCCCAACTACGCGCTCCTGGGAGTGGCGTGCGGCGTGCTCTCGGCGCTCTTCATCCAGGGACTCGACGCGTCGGAGCGCACGTTCGCGAAGGTGCGCGTGCCGAGCTGGCTGCGTCCGGCGTGCGGCGCGGTGCTGCTTGGGGTGATCGGCCTCGCATTCGCCTCCGCATCGCCGGCCATCTCCGTCGCCGACGCGGCGACCAGTCCCGCCGCGCTGCCGCCCTTCTACGGAAGCGGCTACGGGGAGATCGCCCGGCTGCTGGATCCAAAGCACTACCTCGACGCGACCGGTGGCTTCCGGCCCGTCGTCGCGACGGTCGCCGTGCTGCTTTCGATCGTCCTGCTCAAGTCGATTGCCACGCTGCTGACGCTTGGTTCCGGCGGATCGGGCGGGCTCTTCGCGCCGTCGCTGCTGCTGGGCGCCGCCCTCGGCGGCGCGATCGGGCACATCGTCGCGGCGGTTGGGTGGTTCCCGTCGGCCAGTCCCGCCCACTACGCGCTCGTCGGCATGGCGGGCATGGTCGCGGCCACCAGCCACGCCCCGCTCACCGCGATGCTCATCGTCTACGAGCTCACCGGAAGCTACGCCACGATCCTGCCGGTCATGCTCTGCGCAGTGATCGCGACGATCGTCGGGCGGATGCTCCATCCGGAGAGCGTCTACACGGCGAAGCTCGCGGCGCTGGGCGTCCGTGTCGGCGGCACGAGCGACCTTCCGCTGCTGCGGCGCCTGACCGCCACGGACGTGACGCTGCTCGAGCCGATCACCGTCCGGCCCGAGGACTCCGCCGAACGGCTCGTGGAGCTCGCCGAGCGCACTGGCGTGGGCGACTTCGTCGTCGTCGACGCCGACGGCCGCTACGCGGGCATGGTGACGGGCGTCGACCTGCGGCGAGCGCTCCTCTTCCGCGAGGCGATCCCGCTCATGCAGGTGCACGAGATCATGCGCACCGACCTGCCCGCCGTCGCGCCCTTGGAGACGCTGGACCTGGTGCTGGAGAAGTTCAATCGCGCCGACGTCCACTGCCTGGTCGTGCGCGACGACGGACGCGAGGGCCGCATCCGCGGCGTGATCGCCCGCTCGCGCGTGCTCCGGAGCTATCAGCGGATGCTCGACCAGTAGCGGCGCGCCGCGTGATAGGCTTGCGCCGGATCGTCGCCATGCCGTCGCCACGCTCGTTCACCTTCCCGCGCGCCATGCGCCTCTCCGGCGAGAAGGCGTTCGCCCGCGTCTTCGCGGCGCAGTGTCGGCGCGGCGCGGGCCCGTTGACCGTCTACGCCGCAGCGAACGATCTCGCGCACGCGCGGCTCGGTCTCAGCGTCTCGCGGCGCGTCGGGAACGCGGTCAGGCGCAACCGCGTCAAGCGGCTGCTTCGGGAATCGTTCCGGCTGCTCCAGCACGACCTGCCGGGCGGCAGCGACTACGTCGTGGTGGTTCGCCCGCACGCGACGCTCTCGCTCGCCGAGTACCAGCGGGCGCTGGGCGACGCGGCGACGGCCCTCGGAGGACACGTCGCGCGGCGCGCCGCCGCGCCGAGGCCATCGTTGCAACCGGCGCCGCACCCGGAGCCGCGGCGGAATGGCTGAACCGGCCGCACGTCCCTCCCTCGCTGCGCTCGCGCTCATGGCGCTCGTCCGCGCATACCAGTGCACGCTGGCGCACCTGCTCGGCGGCCAGTGCCGGTTCCATCCCACGTGCTCGCAGTACGCGCTCGAGGCGCTCTCGAGCCACGGCGCCCTGCGCGGATCGTGGCTGGCGCTGCGGCGGCTCGCGAGATGCCACCCATGGGGTCCGTGCGGAGACGACCCCGTCCGCCGCCCGGCCCGCGGGCCCGCTGAACCTACGCCGCCATCCCCATGACGGCACACATCCGATCGCTGCCCCCGGCCATCCTCTGCGTCGGCCGCAACTACGCCGAGCACGCGAAGGAACTCGGCAACGAGATCCCGACGCATCCGCTCGTCTTCATGAAGAACCCCGCGAGCGTGGTCGGCGACGGCGAGGCGATCGCGATCCCCGCGTGCTGCCGCGATCCCGGCTTCGGCGGGCCGTCGCAGGTGGACTACGAGGGCGAGCTCGCCGTCGTCCTCGGGCGCGACGCGCGCGACGTGAGCGAGCGCGAGGCGCTCGCGGTCGTGGGTGGCTACGCCGCCGCCAACGACGTGAGCGCCCGCTGGTGGCAGAAGTCCGGCTCGGGCGGCCAGTTCTGCCGCGGAAAGAGCTTCGACACCTTCTGCCCGATCGGCGCCGTGAAGCCCGCCGCGTCGGTGCCCGATCCGCAGAGGCTCCGGCTCGTCACTCGCCTCAACGGCGAGGTGGTGCAGGACGAATCCACCGCCAACATGCTCTTCGGCGTGGCGAGGCTCGTGAGCGAGCTCTCGCGCGGCATGACGCTGCTGGCCGGCACCGTGATTCTCACGGGCACGCCGGCCGGCGTCGGCGCCGGTCGAACGCCGCCAAGGTTCCTGAAAGACGGCGATGTGGTCGAGGTGGAGATCACCGGTGTCGGCCGGGTGCGCAACGCTGTTCGCGATCACTGACCCGCGCCGCGCGCACGCCTACTTTCGCTCCATCTCGCTCTTGGACTGGTCGCCCTTCTCGCGCCTCGCGGCCTCCGCGGCCAGTTCGGCGCGATACGCCTCCATGCCCGGCGGCTCCGGGAACGCCTGGGCGAACTGGAGCGCGCTGGCCACCTGGTCGGCGTTGAACTCCGCCTCGATCGCCGGCTTGACCCGGTCGTAGACCAGCCGCTTCTGCGCCTCGTCGATGCCGTTGTAGATGAAGAGCCGTTCCAGCAGGGGCGACGAGCGGTCGACGAGCACGGCCTCGAGCACGTCGCGCACGCTCGAATCGAGCGTGCCGATGAGCGCACCGAGCCGGGACTCGCCCATCTTGTTGACGAAGTCGGTGTACTTCGTAGTCTTGAAGTAGCGCGTCACCTGGGCGGCGAACTTCATCGCCTCCTGGAGCACCTCCGGACGCCGCAGCAGGACGCCTTCGCGGAAGCCGCGCTGAAGCGCCGAATAGACGTCGCTCCGGGCGACCTCGGGCTGGTACTCGTACTCGCCATACGTCACCTCCTGGACGACGACCTCCAGCGGGCGCCGGTAGAAGCCGTTGGGCACCAGGCCGCTGGAGCCGTAGAGCTTGTCCAGCTCGTCGAGGATCGCCTGCGCGCCCTCGCGGTCGCCGGCGCGGTAGAGCTCGCGCACCGCCTGCTTCATGAAGTTCTCGTGGAAGTTCGTGAAGGTGTCGCTTCCGGTGCCGCGCGTTCCGTAGTAGCGGTCGTAGAGCACGCGGAAGTAGCGGTCGATGACGCCGATCCAGCGGATGTCGTTGAGGCGGCCGGGATTGTCGTTGGAGAACGGGTCGACGCTCATCAGGCCCGATCGGGCGAGCGCCTGCATCGCCTGGATCTGGAGCCGGTCGTTGTTGAGCAGCTTGTAGACCTCGTCCTCGTTCTCGTACCGCTTCGTGCCGAACTGGCCGCCGCGGCGCGACCAGAAGAGCGCGTGGCTCTGCGGATGGCGCCAGTCGAGCGGGCCGAGGTCGCGCGTGTACTCGTACATGAGCCGCGGATCCATGTTGTACTGGTCCAGCAGCGCCCGCCGGCGCAGGTGGGCCATCAGGGTCTTCCACGCGCCGGCGAACTGCGGGTCGGCGCCGAGCTCCTGGAAGACCTTGAAGACCGGATCGTTGGCCATGAAGCGCTGCTCGAGTCCGAGCAGCTTGGCGTAGTTGCTCGCCGCCACCGCCGCCCAGCGGCCGTAGTTGGAGACGAACTCGCGGTCGGGCCGGAAGGCGAAGCGCGCGCCGAACGGCTCCAGGTCCTTCGTGAGCCGGTCGACCAGCTCGCGCACCTTGGGATTCGGCGGCAGCGCCGGAATCAACTCGCCGCCGGCGGCCTCCACGCGCCGCAGGTTGGCCACCGCCGACGGCGCATCGTCGGAGGTGAGCAGGATGCGGCGCAGTTCGTTCTGCACGGCGGTCGACGCGTCCGAGGCCTCGATCGTCGGCCGAAGCAGCGCCTCCACCTCGCGGCCGGTCATGCGGCGGCCCTTCTCGCGCTCGGCGACCCGCTCGGCGGCGATGCGCAGGTCGTCGGCGAGCTTGCCGACGAGCTCGACCGGCGCCACGAGCGCCGGCCGTCCGTCGATGGCCTCGTCCAGCGTGTCGGCGGCGTCGGCGATCTCCTTGATCCACGCCACCCGCGCCGCATGGCTCGGCGGCGGCGGACCGAGCAGCAGGTGCCATTCGTCGGCGAACTGCCGCTTGTAGTAGAAGTGCGCGTCGTCGGAGACGCCGTCGATCTTGTGCGCGAACCAGAAGGCGAGCTCCTTGTGGAGGACGACGTCATTGGGGTTGTATCGGAGGCCCTGCTCCCGAACGAGCCGGATCCCGGCGTTGACCCACTCCCACCGCTCCTCGGGGGTGTTGGTCATCACCGAGACGTTGTACGCCATGTTGTGACCGAGGAATCCCCACACCTCCGCGAAGCGCGGCTGGAGCTTGGTGATCAGCTCCGAGTCGGCCATGAGCTCGTAGAAGAGCCCCTTCTCCTTGCGGGCGTTCACCTTCAGCCAGAGGTAGTCGACGATGATCCCGCGCAGGGCGCCGATGGCGGTGCCGATCTGCACGATCGGCGGCGCGCCTTCGACGGCGATGTCGGTGTAGCGCAGCGTGGCCGACTCGGCGATGCGCAGCAACCGCGGCAGGAGCGCCCCGGCCGACGTGGCGAGGATGAGCGCCAGCGCGAGCGCGAGAGCCTGGATGACGCGGGTGGGCATGGCGGTTGGCGACGCGACGGAGAGCGGGCGACGGAGGTCAGGGCGCGCCGGCGGCGCGGGATCGGGAGGCGGGGATGGTCGGGGTCGTGACGTTCATACGCGTCCGGTCCATGCAAGGTGCGTGCGCCGGCCTCGGCACGCCGCTGCGTCGCGCGCCGATCAACCCTGCCCGCTGTAGATCGCCAGCTCGCGCCGGCGGAAGGCGAGCCAGCCGGCGACCAGCACCACGCCGCACCAGACGACGCCGACCACGAAGAGCGCCATGAGCACCTCCTTCACCGGGATGAGCCGACCCTCCACGAGCGCCTGCGTCGGCCGAAGGGAGCCGAACGTGCGCAAGAGCCATTCCGAGCCGGTGGCGATGCCGACAACCGTCATCTGGTCGACCCGCCACGCGCTGTCGACGTTCCAGTACTCGAGCGACTCGGCGATGAATGGCGCCATGCTCCCGATCAGGAAGACCGTGAACGAGAGGATGCAGGCCACCGGGAAGCTCAGAAACGTCGCCGCGCAGACGCCCAGCATCGCCAGGAACGCGAGCTTGATCCAGAGGACCACCATCGCCCGCGCGAAGTTCCACTCGAAGTCGGCGACCTTGTAGAGCAGCTCGAAGTCCTTCGCGTCGAAGGTGATCGTGTACTGGGCCGGGTAGAACTCCTGCCGCATCTCGTCGAAGCCCATGTTGTAGATCGAGAGCTCGACGTCTCCGCTCGGCTGCACCACCGAGGAGGGCACGCTCAGCACGTGGCTCTGCGCGGGAACGTACTTGCGGGCGATGGGCGTCTCGAGGCCCGCGAACTCGAAGATGACCGGATGCGTCTCGTGCGAGTCGGAGGTGCCGCAGTAGAAGAGGTAGCGCAGCGTGATCGGCGCCCCGAGCGCCCTGGCCCGGCTCAGGCCGTGGAAGACGAAGGTCTTCTTCTCCCCTGGGGCGACCTGCCGCTGCCGCGCGAGGTGTTCGGTCTGCATCTTCACCGCAAGGGCGCGCCGCGCATCGGCCTCGCTGCGCTGTCCGGTCTCGATCTCCGCCTTGAGGATCGAGTCGTTGGCGATCGCGTCGTCGACCTTCTTGATGAGCTCGTCGCGCGAGAGCGGCTGGTAGACCGGCCGCACGTCGCTGCGCGCCGTGAGCACCTCGTCGCGCACCGCGGCGGCGTCGAACATGTCCGCGGCCGGCCGCGTCCGCAGGTACTGCACGAAGACGAAGATGGAGATGCCGCAGATCGCCAGGAGCACCACGTTGAGCGCCGCCACGCCGATGAACTTCCCGACGAGGTACCGCAGCCTGCCGAGCGGCTTGGTCATGAGCTGCCAGATCTGGCGGTCGCGGATCTCGAAGGAGACCGTGGCGCAGGAGAGCAGCAGGGTCATGCACGCCGCGGCGACGTAGGTCAGGGTCAGCGACCGGCTGATGAACGTCTGCACCTGGTATCGCAGCGGCTGGGCGGCGTCGATCCAGAGGGGAATCAGCGGCAGCGCCACGAGCAGGACGATGATGAACGCCAGCGAGATGTTGAGGCGCACCGCCTCCTTCACGACGGTGTGCGCGACCGCGAAGGGCTGCGCCGGCCATTGCAGCGCCAGCAGGAGCAGGCGAAGCAGCAGCACGAAGCTGAAGGTGAGCAGTCCGATGCCGCCCACGGCGACGGCCCCGCCGGTGGCGCCCAGGGCGAGCAGCGGTGTCGCGACGGCCGCCGTCGCCAGGACGACGACCGTGAACGGCGCCACCAGCCCCACCCAGACGATGATCTGGAGCCAGGCGAGCAGGACCAGCGCGACGAACCAGAGAGTGCCCGCCTGCTGAAGCAGGAACTCGGGCGCCCAGCGCGGCCGCTCGCGCACCAGCATCAGGTCCACGAGCCGCGCCGGGGCGTTGACCTGACCGCTCGCGTCGAAGAGCAGCTCGCCGAGCGACTTGATCTCCGCTCCGCCGTAGTCGCGGCCGTTGAAGCTCACCGTTCCGAAGTCGCGAAGCTGAAGCGCCGCCGGATCCTTGGCGACGATGCTCTTGCCCTGGATCTCGGCGAGCAGCCCCGAACGCATCGATGCGAAGCGCGACGCGGCCTGCACGATCGGGAAGAGGATCGCCGCCGTCGCGACGAGGGCGACGATCGAGAGCGCAACCTTCGTCCCGCGCCGCTGGGCGGCGCGGTCGAAGCGGCGATAGAGGGCGACGATGTTCTTGAGCATGCTCGATGAACCGTGGACGGCGTCAGGACTTCGCCTTGCGGTCGCGCCCGGAATCGTCCGGACCGTCGAGAAGCGAATCGATCACGGAACGGTCGACATCCGCCGGCGCGGGCGGCTGCGCGGGAGGACGGCGCGGATCCGTCGCGCCGCCACGCTTCGGCTCGGCCCCCGGCGCAGCGGCCTTGGAAGCCGCGCCGGGCCCGGGCCCCGAGGCGGGCGTCACGGGCGTCGCGGGCCTTCCTCCCATGAGATCTTCGAGCACGTCGGCGCGCGGTCCGACCGCTGCGTCGGCGGCGCCGGGCGCCGCCGCGGGCCGTTCCACGGCGCGGGCCTCGGGCTCCAGCCGTTCGCGCACGAGCGCCTCGATGAGCTGTCCGCCCTGGGCCTTCTCGCGTTCCTCCTCGCCGAGCAGGAACGCGGCGGTCTTGCCGCCATGCAGGGCGCCGCTCGTCGCGACCTGCTCGCGCCGCGCCTGCTCGACGATCTCCATGAAGAGATCCTCGAGCTTCTGTCGCGGCGCCTGGACGCGGTCGATCGACATGCCGTCCTGCTCGAGCACCCGCTCGATGCGGGCGATCGTCTCCGGCGCGAGCCGCTCCGTCTGGATGACCGTCTTCTCCGTGTCGCTGAGCAGTTCCTCGGCGGTGCCCTCGGCGCGGATCTTGCCGCCGTAGAGCACGACCATGCGGTCGCAGACGTCCTCGACGTCGGCGAGCAGGTGCGAGGAGAGGACGATCGTCTTGCCGCGCCGTCCAAGCTCGAGCAGCAGGTCCTTCACCTGGCGCGTGCCGATGGGATCGAGCCCCGACGTCGGCTCGTCGAGGATCAGCAGGTCCGGATCGTTGATGAGCGCCTGGGCGAGGCCGAGTCGGCGGGCCATGCCCTTGGAGAACTCGCCGACGGCGCGATGGGCCACCTGCGAGAGACCGACCATGTCCAGCAGCTCGTCGATGCGGCGCCGGCGCGTGGTGCGCTCGAGGCCGAAGAGCTTGCCGTAGTAGTCGAGCGTCTCGACCGGATTGAGGAACCGGTACATGTACGACTCCTCGGGCAGGTAGCCGATGCGCCGCTTCACGGCGACGTCGGTCGGCTGGCGCCCGAAGACGGTGAGCCGTCCCGCGGTCACGTGCAGCAGGCCGAGGATCATCTTGATCGTCGTGCTCTTGCCGCTGCCGTTGGGTCCGAGCAGCCCGAAGACCTCGTGCTCGTTGACGACGAAGTCGATGCTGTCGACGGCGCGGGCCTTCTGGCGCATCCAGAAGTCGCGGAAGACGCGCGTCAGCCCGATCGCCTCGATGACCGGCGCCGCGCCCTCGCGGGCGCGCGGACGCCCGTCCGGTGCGCCGGCGGGCGCCGCGCCGGACGCGTTCGCGCGCGGTCCCGGCGACGAGCCGCCTCGCGAGCCGGGCGAGAGCGCCGGGCTGGCCGGCAAGGAATGCACCGGGGAACATGGTCACGATCCGCCTCCCCTTCCGAATCCGGCCTGCCCCGTGCGATTGAGGCGTCGGTTCTTCTCGCCCGGGCCGGCGGTGTCCCTGCCCCATTGCAGGTACGGGCCGCCCATGAGCGCCGCCTGGTTCGCCTCGTTCTTGCGCCGCTCGATCTCCGCCCGGCGGCGTTCCTGCATGAGATCGGCGCTGCTCTTCGCCGCGATCTGGAGCGAGCCCACGTCGAAGGGCACGCTCACGATCTCCAGCAGCGGCTCCTCGAGAACGGACTGGTACGCCTCGAGCCAGAGGTTGTTGACCAGCAGCCGCGGGTTCTCGCGATACGCCGGGACGAGGCTCATGTAGCGCCGGTAGTCGTTGCCGACCGTCGCGTCGATCTGCGACTGGTACGCCTTTGCGCGCCCGAGGATGCGGGACGCCTCGCCGGAGGTGACCGGCGCTTCGAGCTGCGCGACGATCGCGGCGATCGTCGCCTCGGCGCCCGTGTCGTCGCCCGCCGAGATGGCGTTCTCATACGCGCGGATGCGATCGACGAGGTCCTGGTACCGCTCGCCCGCGACGCCGGTGAGGGACTTCTCCGCCTCCTCGGTCGCCTTCACCACGGCCGACTGCGCATCCTGCCGCGCCGCCTGGACCTTGGGCATCTCCTTGCGCACCGGCAGCGGGAACGACCGCTGCGGAAGGCTCGGATCGACGAGGGTCAGCCCGCTGCGGAGGTCGTTGAGCGTCTGCTGGGCGCGGTTCTTGAGCGCCAGCACGGGTTCCTCGCGGGCCTCGATGATGTCCACGGCGGGCATCGACGCGGCGGTGTGCACCGCGGCGCGCTGGAGCACGCGCTGCACGAGCTTGTCGGCCTTCGACGGCTCGATGCGCGCCAGGAAGTCGACGGCGTCGTCGATGGTGTACTCGGCGGCGATGCGCACATGCACGAGGTCGCCGTCCGCGGTGATGAGCGAGCCGTCGACGCCGGGCTTGAGCATGTCGTTGTCGCTCGCCCGCTCCATCGCCTGCTCGATCGTGGTGTCGCCGCGCCGGAACATCGGCCAGAAGGTCTGGTTGACCTCGACGCTGCGCTTGAGCGGAAGGGTCACGATCTCGCCGGCGGGATAGGGCCAGAAGGGCGTCAGACCGGGGCCGAGCTGCTCCTGTCCCGGCTCGCCGACGATGCGGCCGAAGAGCGTGCGCACGCCGGTCGAGCCCTCCTGCACCGTCTGGAAGCCGGAGAAGAGGAAGAGCACGACGAGCACCAGGATCACCACCTGGAGCAGGCGGTAGCTCAGCCGAAGCGCCTCGGTGAGCGACTGGTTCGCGGGATCCATCGCGGCGCGGAGCGTCGCCTCGGCGCCGACCTGGTCGTCGACGACGAACTGCGCCGAGGCGGCGCGGCGCGGCGCCTCGACCTCCATCGGCGCAGCCTCGGTCTCGTAGCCGCGCGACTGGAGATCGTCGAGCCCCTCGGGCCGGCCCTGCTGGTCGGATGGCCGGGACGAGTCGCCCGGTTCGGGACGCGGATCGTTGGCGCTCATCGCGGGCCTCCGGGCGTCGACGGTGTCGCGGGCGCCGCGAGCGCCTTGCCGTCGGCGCCCTTCGCATCGGGGGTCTTGCCATCGGGGGGCTTGGCTGCGCCGGCCTTCGGATCGGTGGTCTTCGGCGCAATCGGCGGCGCGTCGAACTCGCGCGCCGGAAGGGGGATCCCGTCGGGCCCGACCCTCGCGTTCAGGTCGAAGAGGTGCAGCGGGGCGCGCGTGGTGTCGGCGAAGAGCACCGCGTTGCCGCTCATCGACGCGCGGAACGCGTCAAGCCAGCTCAGGAAGATCGCCAGCGACTGGTTCTCGCGCATCTGCTCGAAGTAGCGGCCGGCGGCGCGGTTGCCCTCCGCCTCGATCTCCTTCGCGCGCTGCTCGGCGAAGGCGCGGATCTTGTCGGCCTTCGTCGCCGCCGCGGACTGGATGAGCTGCGCCTCGGCGTCGCCGCGGCTGCGCTCGAGGGTCGCCAGCGCCTGCTGCGTCGCGATCATGCGCCGCAGGACCGCCTGGCTCGCCTTCGGCGGAAGGACGATCTGCGAGAGCCCGACGCCCACGGCCTCGATGCCCGGCGGCATCGATCGCTTGAGTTCCGCGAGGATCCGCTGCTCCGCCTCGGGGAGCCGGTTGGTCGGGCCGATGAGATCGCCGAAGTCGAAGTCGATCAGGACGTGCAGCGACGTTCCCAGCAACGGCTCGAGCGTGCGGCTCGCCTCGTCGATCGAGCCGAAGCCCTCGTAGAAGGAGAGGACGCCCTGGTCGCTCTCGGCCAGCCGCCAGAGCAGGAACGCCTGCGCCAGGACCTGTTCGCCGTCGCGCGTCGCCGCGGTCTCCAGCGGCGAGTCGACCAGTTGCAGCCGCCGATCGAGCTTGGTCACGCGGTCGACGAAGAACGGCGCCTTGAGGTGCAGGCCGGGGTCGCGCACGACGCCCTCCGACCGGCCCAGCCGCGTCTTGATCGCCACCTCGTTGAAGGCCACCGTGTACGTGGTGTTGAAGAGCACCAGCACGGCCAGCAGCAGGAGCCCGACGATGATCGGTATGGTCTTCTTCATGGCGTTGCGCCGCCTTCCTTCTTCTCGTCCTTGCGCTCGACCGCGTCGAGGAAGTTGAGCCCGGAATCAGGCTCCTGCATGTTGACATCGAATCGGACGCGATCGGGCGGCACGCCGACGATGTACTTGAAGCGCACGTTGGGCATCGTCTGCTCGAGCACGCGCATGATCTGCCGCTGTCGGTAGAGCTCCGGCGCCGCGTCGTACATCGCCTGGTCGCCCGCGAGGCGGTTGGCGTCGCCGCGGGCCTGCATCTGCGTGCGCCAGCGCCTCGCCTCGGCGGACTCGATCTTCGCCGCCGGCTGGCCGCGGGCGGCGAGCAGCATCTGCTCGATCTCGCGCCGCAGCGCCGTCGCGCCGGGGTCGTTGGCCTTCACCATCCCCTGGAGCGCGTCGATCTTCGCCACGATCGCGTCGGCGGTGGCCGTGTCCCTGGCGAGCAGCGCCATCGTGACGCTCGCGTTGCGCTGGGCGATGTCGCGCTGCTGGCGATTCGCCTCCACGCTGATGGAGTACTCCTCGAACATCGCGGCGGTGCTCTCCGCGGCGGGCGGTCGAAGCAGCGGGACCGCGAGGGCGACGACCTCGACGCCGACGTCGAACGCGGGGTCGTCGAAGCGCGCCTGGATCCGCTTGCGCAGCCCTTCGAGCATGCCCGAGCCGCCGGCGTTGAGCACCGTCTCCAGCGGCAGGCGGGAGAGCTCGTCGGTCAGCTCGCGCATCGCGAGGGAGCGCATGGCCCGCTCGCGCATCGTCTGCGTGGATCGGCGACCGGTCGCGTCCGACGCGAACGAGAGGAACTCGCGCAGCTTCTCCGGCCGTACGCGGTAATAGAGCGTCATCTCCAGGTCGACGAGGGAGAAGCGCTCCCCCACCTTCGCCTCCACCGCCGACTCGCCGGCGGGTGGCGCGGTCGCCGACGGAGTGGCCGCGCCGCCCGTCGGCGCGGTCGCGACGGTCGGTGGCGCACCGGCGACGCCGGGCGCGGCCGCGCCGCCGGCGGCGGACCCGGCGCGTCCCGATGGCCCCGAGAGCCGCGAGGCGCCCGTCACGAAGAGGCGGCGGTCGCCGTCGGTCGAGTCCTCGCTCACCCAGAAGTTGACCTTGATCTCCGGCGGCCGACGCGGCGGCGGCGTCGGCGGGTTCACGCCGAGGACGAGGTCCCGCACGCGCCCGACCTGGTGCAGCTCGACCGTCTCGATGGGCCACGGAAGCTTGAACGTCAGCCCCGGCGGATGAATGTCCATGAGCCGTCCGAAGCGAAGCCGCACCCCCTGCTGGTCGGGACCGACCACCGTGATGCAGCTCAGCAGAATCATCGCCGCGAGCCCGACCACGAGCAGCGACGTGAAGCTCCGCAGCAGGAGCTGGTAGCCCCACGAGCTCGTGATGTCGAAGCCGAACTGGTAGTTCACCGCCTCGTTGATCGAGCGCACAATCGAGTCGGGCGCCGCGAGCAGGCTCAGCACGCGCGAGTCGAACGCCGGCCGCGGCGTCTCGCCGGCGCGGCGCGGCCGGTAGAGGTTCAGGACGAAGTTGAGGAGGATCTCCGCGGCCAGCGCGATCATGAAGATCGCCAGGCCGTGGGCGACACCTTCGATCACGGCCTGCTTCTTGGCGAACTGGAAGCCGAAGCCGACGGCCGCGGCGAGGCAGACCAGGGCGTTGCCGACCATGAATCCCGCACCGCCGCGCAGGTTCTGCCACGCGGGCTGCTTGGCCATTCCGGCCACGAAGCGCGAGAAGATGAAGCAGACGATGGCCAGCGCCAGGGTGACGGCGAGCGCCGGCCCCATCGAGGTCATGACCGTGAAGGGCGCGAACTCGCCCTCGGGGTCGCCCTGCCGCCCGAACCAGCGGATGATCCACCAACCCGCCCCGGCGAGCGCGCCGGCGATCAGGAGGGAGACGACCGGCATCATCCAGGTGTAGATGAGCTGAAGCCGCCGCGCCGCGACGCGCGTCGCCACCACCTCCCGGTCGAAGATCGTCGTGCCCCGGCTCGCGGCGAGCTCGTCCGCCTCCATCGCCTCGATCCGCTCAAGCTTGTGCTGGTGGAAGACCACGAGCAGCGAGAGCCAGACGATCGTGCCGACGAGGATGTAGATCGAGGCGAACTTGAGCGTCGTGTCGCCGAAAGCGGCGCCCATGACGAGCAGCGTCAGCCCGACGGCGGACTGCACCACCAGCCCGAGACCGGCGACACGCGTGGCCTGCTGATACGCGACGTGGTCGATGCGCATGGGGAACCTTCGGACTCCACGTCGACGCCCAGGTCCCCTCGTAGAGATGGCCGCGTCGCGCCCCGTTCGCACGACCTCGTTTCGAGGCGTTCGTCCGAGGGCCGCGGCGGCGCCGCGGCGTTGGTGCGACCGCACGCGCACGTGCGGTCGCTGCGGCGGGCGAGGAGGCCCGGCATCGACCGATACCTTTACGGCACGGCGCCGCAACGGTTCGATTGAACAATGTACGTGATTCGCGTGTAACGTGTGGCGGGCAGCGGGTCTTCGCGCCTCGAACGCCCCCTTCGAGCCCACGGGCCGGCGCCGTCGACCACGCGGCGCCGACCGATCCCGCTGGCGCAGCCATGTTCACCCAACTCCTCGCCATCGCCCGCAACACGTTCTACGAGAGCATCCGGCAGCCGGTGGTGCTGGTCGTGCTCACGGTGGCGACGCTCCTGATCGTCCTCTCGAACCCCTTCGCGGCGTTCACGATGCAGGACGACCAGCGCATGTTCGTTGACATCGGCCTCTCGACGGTCTTCATCTGCGGGACGCTGCTCGCGGCGTTCCTCGCGACGAACGTCGTGAACCGCGAGATCGAGAACCGCACCGCGCTCACCGTCATCTCGAAGCCGGTGGCGCGCATGCCCTTCGTGGTCGGCAAGTACATCGGCGTCGCCGGCGCCATCGTGCTCGCGGTGCTCTACATGGGCCTGGTCTTCGTGCTGGTCGAGCGGCACGGCACGCTCCAGACCGTCCGCACGCCGTACCACCTGCCGGTGATCCTCTTCGGTCTCGGGGGCCTCGCGCTGGCGCTGGCCGTCGGCGTCTGGTGCAACTACTTCTACGGGAAGGTCTTCTCGAGCACGGTTCTCTTCGCCGCGACGCCGCTGCTCATCGTCGGCTACGTGCTCTCGATGCTCTTCAAGGCGGACTTCTCCGCCGACACGATCGCCCGCGCATTCCGCGGCGACCTGTGGCTGGCGATCGGATCGATGGGGATCGCGCTGCTCGTGCTGACGGCGGTGGCCGTCGCGGCCTCGACGCGCCTCGGGCAGGTCCTCACCGTCGCGGTCACGCTCGGGGTCTTCATGCTGGGAATGCTCAGCGACTGGCTCTTCGGGCGGCCCGCGGCGCACCTCGCCGAGGCGGTGCAGCGCGGGAACCTTCCGCTGACCGACTTCATGCACATCAAATACCTGGCGATGTCGGCCCTCTACTGGATCGTGCCGAACTTCCAGGTCTTCTGGCTCTCCGACGCGATCACCCAGGGGCGTCCGATCCCGCTGGCGTACATGTCCACGCTCGTGCCGTACGGCCTGCTTCAGATCGGGGCCGCGCTGGCGATCGCGGTGGCGCTCTTCGAGAGCCGCGAGGTCGGATAGGCGCTGCCCGGGCACCGCTGTCGTGGCGCAAGCCTTCGGCCTGCTCGTTTCGGCGCCGCACGGCGCGCCACGCCCGACTGGGCCACGCCCGGCAGCGCTCGCTCCACGTCGCCATCAGCGCGGAATCAACTCGCCGTAGCGCTCCGAGACCGCGCGCAGGTACGCCCGGATGGCCTCGGGCACGTCGGGCGCCTCGGCCTGGGCGCGAAGGGAACGAAGCGTCTCGGCCCACGATTCGACCAACGCCGGCGTGGGACGGATGGCGCCTTCGGCGATCAGCCGTCGATAGGTCATGAGGGAGCGCACCGAGGGATGCTCGTCGATGTCGTCGAGGTCGCGATCGGTGGGCGGTGGAACGCGGCGGTTGGCCACCGCGACGTCGACCGGCCGCGGGCCGAAGCGTGCGATCGCCTCGCGCACCTGGGCGTCGCGAAGCGCCGCGACGCGGCCACCCATCGCGCCCCCTCCGCCGAAGCGACCACCCAACCGGCCGCCCATCTGTCCGCCAAGCCCCATCGCCGCCGCCTGATCGAATCGCTCGAGCTGATCGGACGATCCGAGCGTGATGTCCACGACGATGCGCTCGTAGACCGGCTCGTTGTCGTCGCCGCGCAGCTCCTTGCCGTCGGGCCGGCGCCGCGGCCGGTCGACCTCCAGCTTCACGACGCGTCCCGGACGCTCCACCATGATCAGGCTCTGGAGCCAGGAACCGTCGAAGACGGTCCGCCCGTCGATGGACATGATCCGGTCGTCCGCGCGGAGCACCTTCTCGGCGGGCATTCCCGGAAGCGTGTCCACCACGACGACGCCCGGCCGGTTGTCGTTGGCGAACTGCATGCGGATTCCCAGCGCCCCGCGCGGCGCGTTGGCGAGCCGTTCGCACAGGATGTCCAGCAGCCGATGGCGCTGCTCGGCGTCGAGGTTCGGCCGCGAGAGGACGACCATCAGGGACTCGTCGACGTCGGCCCCTTCGCGAAGCTCCTTCGCGGCCGCCTCGCGCGTCGCCCACTCCGGCGCGTCGAGCTTCGCCACCGCCTCCTCGATCTCCGCCGGCACGACGACCATCGAGAGACGCGCGGGATCGGGAAGGTTGCCCGAGACCGGCGCGCCGCCTCCGAGCGCCGTGCGATCGACGCCTCGCGGTCCGATCACCAGCGGTAGGTTGTCGTTGAGGTCGACGACGATCGCCCTGCCCCGCACGGCGTCCTGGATGACCATCGTCGCGCCGGGTGGCCGGATCGGCGCCGGCTGCGCAGATGGCGCTGGTGGCGTGCCCGGTGCCGCTTGCGGCGGCCGCGCCGGTTGCGTTGTCGGCGCGGGCTGCGACGGAGGTTCGTCCGCCATCGCCATGACCTCGAGCGAGGGCCCGAGCGCCGCGCCCCCGGCGATCGCCGCGATCCAGGCGAGCGTCCATGGGCGCATCGACGCGCCGGCGCTCGACCCGCGACGAGCCGTCCGTCTCATGAATCCACGGCCAGCATCCGCTTGAGCTTCGTCGAGCGCCGCCAGATCCAGTCGACCTTGCGCTCCACCATCAGCAGGAAGGACGACCCCCGGATGCTCGCGAACGACCCGGTCGCCGCGATCGGCATTGCAGTTTCGGCGATGAGCGCTTCGACCATCAGCCACGGGAGAACACCCTGTTCCGCGACGCTCAATCCCGCCCCGTCGGACGAGTTGGCCCGCAACGCGTCATCGTAGCGCCGGAGGAATGCGTCGATGCGCCGACCGTCGAACCCCTCGGGCCACGACGCGGGATCGTCGGGCGTCGACATCAGCATCGTGAACTGAAGCAGTCCGTTGGCGACATCGATGACGCGCGGCTCGAGACGCGCCGAGTCGAAGTCGAGCACGGCGATCGCCGAGCCGTCGCGGAAGAGCACGTTGCCGGGATGCCAGTCGCCGTGCACGAGCTGCCGAGGCCACCCGGCGAACCCGAGCGCCTCGGTGCGCCGCGCCGCCTCGTGGTATCCCTTGCGGAGCAGCCTGCACGTGCGCGCCAGCTCGCCGACGTCGAGATCGTCCTCGACGGCCGCGACCGCCGTCGGGATCTGGTCGAACGCGGCCTCGACGTTGCGGGCGTTGTGGAACGAACCCGCGGGCGCATCGCGCACGAACGGCATCGCCGCCGTGACGACGTGCAACCGTCCGAGCACGTCGCCCGCGGCGCCGGCGGCCTCGGGGGTCTTGGCGTAGCCGGTCGACTCGATGTAGCGGAAGAGCTCGTAGATGCGGCCGTCGATCTCGACGCGGCTCGACCCGGCGCGGGTCTCGATCAGGGGCGCCACCGGAAACCCCACGCGCCGCAGGTGCGCCTGGAGCTCGTGGGCGAGCGCGACCCGGGCCACCTCGTCGCGCCCCGGCGCGCGCCGCTTCAGCAGGTACTCGCCGCTCTCCGCCGTGACCCGAAGCTTCGGGGAGCGGCGCGATCCGCGCCTGAATTCGCGCACGCGATCGACGACACCGAGGTCGAAGTGGCTCAGCACCCGGACCGCCTCGGCCAGCGAGAAATGCTCGCGCACGCCCAGGAGCGTCGCCGGATCGTTCGCGTCCTTCGGATCCTCGACTGGCGGCGACCACGCCCCGGTCACCTCGCGCTTGTCGATGGAGTCGTCGAGGGGCTTCATCGGCGTGGAGCGTATACGCGTCCCAGTCGACTCTCGCGCCCCGCGGCGCACGTACCCCGCGTGAACCTCCCCGCGGACCCGCACGTGAGCCCGCGCGCCGACCGATATACTCGCGGCGCTGGGGCGCTAGCTCAATTGGGAGAGCGATGCCTTTGCAAGGCATAGGTTACGAGTTCGAGCCTCGTGCGCTCCATTTCGCGGAAGCAAGTGGGAGAGCGTCCGCCTCGCGGCGGCGGAATCGGGAGTCCGGATAAGGATCGCAGCGCACGGCTTGGCGCTCCACGCGAACGCCAGCCCGCCGTTCTCCATGAGCGCACGGACCACGACGGCCGCGCCAGCGGCGCAGCGCGACGAAGTCGCCGTCCAGCGAGGCGATCCGGTCGCTGAATCGGTACCCTCTCCGCGACCATGCTCGACACCGCCGCCATCCGCGCCCACTTCCCTGGCCTCGCCGGCGACACGGTCGTCCTCGACAACGCCGGCGGATCGCAGGTGCCCGGCGTGGTCATCGAGGCGATCGCCACCTATTTCCGCGAGAGCTACGTCCAGCTCAACGCCGGCTATCCGCGTTCGATCCGAGCCACGCAGACGGTGCGCGACGCGCATGCGTGGATCAACCGGCTCATGAACGGATCGCGCGTGGGCGAGACGATCCTCGGGCCGTCGTCGACGCAGCTCTGCCACATGCTCGCCGGCTGCCATGCGAAGGTGCTTCGGCCGGGCGACGAGATCGTGATCGCCGAGTGCGGCCACGAGGCGAACATCGGACCATGGCTCGCGCTCGCCGACCGCGGCGTGCGGCTCCGCTGGTGGCACGTCGACGACGATCCCTTCGGCTGCCCGCTCGCATCGCTCGAGCCATTGCTCAACAGCCGCACGCACCTCGTCTGCTTCCCGCACGTCTCGAACCTCCTGGGCGGCATCGTCGACGTCGAGAGGGTGACGAGGCTCGCCCACGAGCATGGGGCGAAGGTCGTCGTCGATGGTGTCGCCTTCGCGCCGCATCGGGCCATCGACGTCGAGGCGTGGGGCTGCGATTGGTACGTCTGGTCCACATACAAGGTCTACGGACCGCACATGGGCGCTCTCTTCGGCCGCGCCGAGGCGCTGGCCGAGCTCACGGGACCGAACCACTTCTTCATCCCCCGCGAGTCGATTCCATACAAGTTCGAGGTCGGCGGCGCCAGCCATGAAGGATGCGCCGGACTGGTCGCGCTCGAACCCTACCTCGCCGCGCTCATCGGACAGCCGGTGCCGGCGCGCCCCGCGGACCTCCCGGACGGCGGCGCGGCGCCGCCGCTGCTCGATCGGGCCGGAATCGAGGCGGCCTTCGAGCACATGACCCTCCTCGAGCTTCCGCTGCAACGGCGCCTGATCGACGGGCTTGCGTCGATCCGTGGCGTGCGCCTGCTCGGTCCGACATCGCACGGCGCGGAGCGCGTCGCGACCGTGAGCTTCGTCCACCCGCGCGTGCCGTCGAGGTCGATCGCCGCCTTCGCGAACAAGCGGAACATCGGCTTCCGCAGCGGCCACATGTACGCGTATCGACTCTGCGAGGCGCTGGGGATCGATCCCCTGGACGGCGTCGTGCGGATCAGCGCAGCGCACTACAACACGATCGAGGAGATCGACCTGGCGGTGCAGGCGGTGCGCGACGCGGTCGGCTGACCGTGGTGCGCTCGCGATCGTCCGTCCGGTCAATCACGATCCTCGCGACACGCCTCGCGGACGATCGCGCACGCCGCGGCGACGGCCGCCTCGATCCGAAGGACGTGTGCGCCGAACGAGACGCGATGCGCGCCGGCTGCGATGCACGCGGCGATCTCGGACTCCGCGAACCCCCCCTCGGGACCGATCAGGACGACGATCCGCGCCGCCGGCCTGGCGATCCCGTGGTCGAGCGCCCCGCCGGCGCCGTCGGCCAGGACGATCGTTGCGCCGGCCCGCGCCGAGTCGTCCAGCGCCCCGGCGGGTGTGCGCTCCGGCGCGAAACGCGGGAGCCACGCGCGTCGGGACTGCTTGCACGCCTCGATCGCCACGCGCTCCAGCCGCGCGATCCCGTTCTCCGTCGCCGTCGTCACGCTGCGCTCGCATCGCAACGGCACGAATTCGTCCATGCCAAGCTGCGTGGCCAGGTCGATCATCGTCGCGGCACGGTCGCCCTTGGGAAGCGCGGCGGCGATGACCACAGTGCTCGCGGCCGGCGCGACGCGGCGCGGCGCCGACGTCGCCCGCGCCGCACGGCAGCGATCCACGAGCATGGCATCGGCGACGAGACCTTCGCCGTCGAAGAGCGTCACCGTGTCGCCATCGCGCAGCCGCCTCGCCCCGGCGGCGTGACGCGCCGCGTCGGCATCGAGCGGCACGGCGGCGCCGTCGGCGGGGACGCGATCGACATGGATCCATGGCGCGGCGATGGACGGGGTTCCTCTGCGGTGCAGCGTATCGCTCACGTCCCGACGTACACGTCGTAGCGAACCGTCCTGCCCTCGATCGCGAACGACGGCTTCTCGCCGCTCAGCCACGGCGCATCGTCGGGGCGCTTCACCACCACGCGCCGGCGCGCCACGCGACGGGCCGCGGCGAGGAGCTCGGCGGCGTCCGGATCGTCCCCCACCGCGACCCGCAGGCGCTGCGCCGACTTCGGAGGAAGCGCCGACGCGCGCCGCTTCGCGGGGAACATCGGGTCGAGGTAGACGATGTCGGGCGCCACGGCAGGCGTCGCGAGCACGTCGATCGCGTCGCCGCGGCGCAGCGCGATGCGCCGTGCGATCGAACCGAGGATCGCGTCGTCGGCGAGCCGCGCCAGTCCATCCTCCAGCACGGCCCACAGCGCGGGCGATCGCTCGATCGCGACGACGCGGTGGCCGAGGGCCGCCAGCAGGAGCGCATCGGCGCCGAGCCCGGCGGTCGCGTCGACGACATCGATCGCCTCCCCTCCCCGCGCCCCCAGCGCCCGCGCCAGAGGATCGGCGCGAAGGGAATCGACGCCGCCTCGCCACGCGTGCCGCAGCCACGCCGTCTCGAGCCGGGCGCCGCTCCCGGGCTTGTCGGCACGCGAGCGAAGCTCGAGCCCGTGAGGACCGAAGGCGAGGGCGACGGCGCCGGCGGCCACCTCGTCAACCTCGGGAAGCCCCAATCGAGCGGCGAGCTCGGTCGGGCGCGCATCGCCCGGCGAAGATCGCAGCACGCCAACCACGCATGGCGGACCGGCACTCGGCACGCCCGCAGTATCGTCGATTTCCGGCCGCGCCGGCCGCGGCGTCGCGTGCGCCCGGTCCGATTCGCGGGGCGGCGCCGCAGCGCGACCGGCGGGACCGAATCGCGCCGACACGACCGCGTTACCATCCTCACATGCCCGCGACCGCTTCCGGAAGCCCCCGTCCCATCGACTCGGCCGGCGCCGCCGCGCGCGGCGGCCATCCCCTCGCACCGGTCTTCTCCAACGTCCTCGAGATGATCGGCAACACGCCGATGCTGCGCGTCTCGAAGCTCGACACCGGTCCGTGCGAGCTCTACGTCAAGCTCGAGTCGGCGAACCCCGGCAACTCCATCAAGGATCGCATCGCGATCTCGATGGTCCTCGCCGCCGAGCGCGACGGGCGGCTCAAGCCCGGCGGCACGATCATCGAGGCGACGGCGGGGAACACCGGCATCGCGCTGGCGCTGGTCGCATCGCAGAAGGGCTATCGCATGAAGGTGGTGATGCCCGACAAGATGAGCGACGAGAAGATCTCGCACCTGCGCGCGATGGGCGCCGAGGTGGTGCTCACGCGCTCGGACGTCGCGAAGGGGCACCCCGAGTACTACCAGGACATGGCGGCGCGGCTCGCGACGCAGACGCCGAACTCGTTCTACGTGAACCAGTTCGGCAACCCGGCCAACCCGCAGGCGCACTACACCACCACCGGCCCGGAGATCTGGGAGCAGATGGAGGGACGCGTCGACGCGTTCGTCGCGGGCGTGGGCTCTGGCGGCACGGTGACGGGCGTCGGCAGGTATCTCAAGGAGCGCAACCCGGCGCTTCAGCTCATCCTCGCCGACCCGCACGGATCGATCCTCGCGCCGCTGGTCAACGAGGGCAGGAAGGTCGAGCCGGGGTCGTGGCTCGTGGAGGGCATCGGCGAGGACTTCGTGCCCGACATCCTCGACCTCGCGCTCGTCGACAAGGCATACTGGATCACCGACGCCGAGGCGTTCGAGACCGTGCGCGACCTGCTCAGGAAGGAGGGCGTCCTCGCGGGCAGCTCGGTCGGCACGCTGCTCTGCGCAGCCCTCAAGTTCTGCCGCGAGCAGACCAAGCCGCTGCGCGTCGTCTCGCTCATCTGCGACAGCGGCGCCAAGTACCTCTCCAAGATGTACAACGACTTCTGGATGATGGACCAGGGATTCATCGCGCGCAAGAGCTATGGCGACCTGCGCGACCTGATCGCGCGCCGACACGAGGAACAGCAGGACTTCACCCTCAAGCCCGAGACGCCGATGGCGCAGGCGATCAAGCGCATGCGCATGTTCGACGTGAGCCAGATGGCCGTGCTCGACGAGCGCGACCATGTCGTCGGCATCATCGACGAGTCGGACGTGCTCGTCGCGCTCACGCACGAGCTGGCCAACTCGACGCGCCCGGTGCGCGACTTCATGACCAGCCGCCTCGAGACGATCAAGCCGACGGCGTCGATCAACGACCTGATGCCGATCTTCCGCGCCGACAGGGTCGCGATCGTCGCCGAGGGCGAGCGGTTTTTCGGGCTGATCACGAAGATCGATCTGATCAACTATCTGCGCAAGCAATTGCCGTAGGGGGCCGACGAGTGCGGGATGCGGGGGTTGGGTGAGGGGAGTTGGGAGTCAGGAATCAGGAATTAGGAGTCGGAGACCCTGTCCGACGCACGTGATTGCGCTGACGCGCCGACCCGTGTGTCGGCGCGGCAGTTCGGAGTTCGGAGTCAGGAGTCCGGAGTCCGGAATCAGGAGTCGGAGACCCTGTCCGACGCACATGATTGCGGCTGACGCCGACCCGTGTGTCGGCGCGACGGTTGGGGTGGGAGTCAGGAATCGGGAGTCGGAGACCCCGTCCGACGCACATGATTGCGCTGTCGCGCTGACCCATGTGTCGGCGCGACGGTTAGGGAGTTCGGAATCAGGAATCAGGAGTCGGAGACCCTGTCCGACGCACATGACTGCGACGACGCCCGACCCATGTGTCGGCGCGTCAGCGCAGACGTATCCGTCGGACGGGGTCTCCGACTCCTGATTCCTGATTCCTGACTCCGAACTTCCGAACTCCCCTCGCCCAACCCCCGTCGCCGCTTCCAGTATCCTCACCCGATGCACTCCTCCCACCTTGCCACGCTCGCGATCCACGGCGGGCAGCGCGTCGATCCGACCACTGGTGCGGTCATGCCGCCGGTTTCGCTCTCGTCGACGTACGCGCAGGAATCGCCCGGCGTCCACAAGGGTTTCGAGTACTCGCGCAGCCACAATCCGACGCGCTTCGCGTTCGAGCGGTGCATCGCGGCGCTGGAAGGCAGCGGGCTTTCCGAGCAGGACGACACGACGTGCGGAGGGTTCGCCTTCTCGTCGGGGCTTGCGGCGACGGCGACGTGCGTGGAGCTCCTGGACAGCGGTGACCGGCTCCTGGCAATGGACGATCTCTACGGCGGCACGTTCCGGCTCTTCACGCGCGTGCGCGAGCGGTCGATGGCGCTCAGGCCGACGTATGTCGACATGAGCGACACGGAGCGCGTGCGACGCGCCGTGGCGGAGGTGAAGCCGAAGATGATCTGGGTCGAGACGCCGAGCAATCCGACGCTCAAGCTCGTCGACCTCGCCGCGGTCGCCGAGGTCGGCCGCGCCGCCGGAGCGATCACGGTCTGCGACAACACGTTCGCCTCGCCGATCCTCCAGCGGCCGCTCTCCAGGGAAGTCGGCGGCGGCTTCGACATCGTGATGCACTCGGCCACCAAGTACCTCGGCGGCCACAGCGACGTGGTCGGCGGCGTGCTCGTGACGCGGCGGAAGGATCTGGCCGAGAAGCTCCGATTCATGCAGAACGCGATCGGCTCGGTGATGGGGCCATTCGACGCGTATCTCGCGCTGCGCGGGCTCAAGACGCTCGCGGTGCGCATCGAACGACACTGCGCGAACGCGATGCGCATCGCGCAGTGGCTCGACAAGCAGCCCAAGGTGGAACGCGTCGTCTATCCGGGACTGCCGAGCCATCCGCAGCACGCGCTGGCGAAGCGACAGATGGTGCTCGATTCCAGCGCCGCCTCGGGCCGCGACGGGGCGATCGCTCCGGGCTTCGGCGGCATGATCACGATCTTCCTCAAGGGCGGTCTCGCCGAGAGTCGCCGCTTCCTCGAGAACGTCGAGCTCTTCGCCCTGGCCGAATCACTCGGCGGCGTGGAGTCGCTCATCGAACATCCGGCGATCATGACCCATGCGAGCGTGCCGCCGGAGAACCGCGCCAAGCTCGGCATCAGCGATTCGCTGGTGAGGATCAGCGTCGGGATCGAGCATGTGGATGACTTGATCGCGGGACTGGAGCGTGGCTTGGCGGCGGTGTAGCTCGGGCGCCGCGGACGTGCCCGGGCGGAGCCGCGAGCGAAACCGGGGCCGAAACAGCATCGCGGCGCTGCCGCGATCCCTTCCGCCGCGCGGTGCGAGTCCGCGAAGCCAACGCCACGCCAGTCGGCGGAGCCGACGCCTATCCGCCCAAGAGCCACATCGCCACGATCGCGTCGTACGCCACGTGGGCGCCGACCGCGATCCCGAAGCCGCGGAAGACGAAGAGCACGCCGAACCAGAGACCGGCGACGGCGAAGAAGACCACGCGCTGCATGGAGACGGCGCCGCCGGGGCCCGCGAGCGGGTGGTACCAGGTGAAGACGGCTGCGGAGACGGCGATGGCCACGGCGCTTCCGACGAGGTGGCTCGCGCGGCCGATGTCCACGAGCACGGTGTGGATCACCGCGATGAGCAACATGCGGAAGACGAGCTCCTCGTAGAGCCCGGCACCGAGCGAGATCACCAGCTTCTCGGCGAGGTCGAGCGCGCCGATGCGCGCATCGAGGCCGCCGGCGGCGCCGCTGGGCGCCATGGGCACCGCGGCAAGGGCCGCCGGAATCACGCGCCCGACGAGCTGGCCGAAGATCAGCAGCGGCATCGCGGCGAGCAGCGACTCGACGACCATCAACGCCGGCACCGCCCAGCGCGGGCGCCATGACTCGCCCGAGAGGAACTGCCAGAGCACCAGCACGACGAGCAGCACGATCCCCGGCAGGACCTGCCCGGCGACCCCGAAGGTCGCGAAGAAGCGCAACAGCGTCTCGTGCGCGAGGTTCGGGAGCAGGTCTGGGTGGCGCGGCAGCAGCGCCAACAAGGCCAGCTCGTAGATCACGACGAGCGGACCGACGAAGAGCAGGATGTGCAGCGCGCGCCGAGCCTGCGCCGGATACGCCTCGAGCGGGGACAGGACGGCGGACTTCGATTGTCGGCGGGCCATCGGCGTTGCCCGGCGCGGAGAAGGTCGCGGGAGGGGCGCGGAGACGGTCAAGGGAACCGGCGCGGTCGCCGCCGCGCGTTCGACTCAATCGGCCACGGAAGCCCTATGCGCGTCCCAGTTGACTCTCGCGCCCCACCCAACCCAGTTCCGCCGCAAGACGCCGTTGTGGGCAAAGGGTCGAACGCATGGAGGTCTATTGGAATCCGTATCAACCCATCGCGTGATGCTTCGTCCCGCACCCGGCGACGCCACGCCGCTTCGATGACGCTCGACCGGCGCGGCGCCGTCCTCGTCGCCCGCTCATGCGGGCTTCTTCATCGCGTTCAGCCGCTTCGCCATGCGGCTCTTGCGCCGTGCCGCGGTGTTCTTGTGGATCGTCCCGGTGTCGGCGACCTTGTCGAGCAGCGCCGCCATCTTGCGGAACTCCGTCTCGGCGACGCCGACGTTCTTGTCGTGGACCGCCTTGAGGAACTCGGCGACCTGACCCTTCACGCGCCGCTTGCGCCAGTTGTTGCGGGCGTTTCGCGTGACGGACTGGCGAACGCGCTTCTTGGCTGATTCGGTATTTGGCACGGGTCGAGTGTGGGGTGGCAGGAGGCGGGCGAGTCGGAATCGGGCATTATGGCGGTCGGCTCGATCGCGTCAAGGGGCGAGGCCGCTCCGTTCGATGCCGGCCCGAGGGCTCGACTCCGCCGTCGCTTGATCCCCTGCGATCGTCCGCTACACTGCCGCGTCCTCCAGCCAGCTCCGGCACCCTTCCCTTTGCAAGGTCGGGTGGCGCCGGATCGGGCCGTCGGTGACGGGCGGGCGAGCATCGCCCCGCCCGGCGCCGCAAGGGGCGTCCAGTCGCGGCTGACGGACGTTCCAGCCCTCGCGAGGACATGCCGCGGAAATGGTCGTCGAAGCGGGACTCGCGCACGCCCTTGTGCCCGGCCCTCGTCAGACGCCGGACCGCGTCGTTCGGTGTCTGGCCAGCGTGGCCGGAAGCATTTGGGATCGTGTGCTCGCACGACCCGGTCCATCGTCAAGGACCGATTCACGCCTCGCGGCGCCTGCTCGCTCCCCTGTAGTGCAACGGTAGCACACCTGGTTTTGGTCCAGAGGATCCTCGTTCGAATCGAGGCAGGGGAATTCCCGCTGCCACGACGGACGGGCGTTCGCGGCACCGATCAGGCACCGCCGATCCGGTCATGCGCGACCCGCGCCACGGTGAAGCCGGTGGTGAACGACGAATCGAACCGCGTTCCATGTCGCATCGACCCGATCAACCTCACGGCCGCCCGACGGACCGACCGAAACCGGTGGATCGAAGCGGTCTCGCCGCGATCGTCCTCGCCGCAGGGAAGGGGACGCGCATGAACAGCGACCTTCCCAAGGTCGTCCACGTCGCCGCCGGCGCGCCGATGGTGCGCTGGGTCGTCGCGAGCTGCCGCGCGGTCGGCGCGGCGCCGATCGTGCTCGTTGTCGGCCACCGCGCCGACGACGTGCGAGCCGTCTTCAGTGGCGACGACGCGGACGTGCGCTACGCCACGCAGCACGAACAGCGCGGCACTGGTCACGCCGTGCAACACGCCGAGGAGGCCCTCAGGGCACCCGCGCACGACCCGGCGAAGCATGCGGCCGGCGGCCCGTCGAACAACGCGGCCCACGCCCCAACCGATGTCTTGGTCCTGTACGGAGATGGTCCGCTCATCCGCGCCGACACGCTGCGGCTCCTGGTCGACCGCCATCGCGCCAGCGGCGCCGCCGCGACCCTTGCCACGAGCACGCTCGACGATCCGACCGGCTACGGGCGCATCGTGCGCGACGCTCGGGGCGGCTTCGTCTGCATCCGCGAACAGAAGGACGCCTCCGCGGAGGAGCGCGCCATCCGCGAGGTGAATCCCGGCTACTACTGCTTCCGGATCGACGACCTCTTCTCCGCGCTGGCCCGCGTCGGCACGGGCAATGCCAGCGGCGAGATCTACCTCACCGACGTCTTCGAGATCCTGCTGCGCGACGGCCGGGGCGTGGAGGTTGTCGACGCCGTCCCGCCGGAGGACGTCCTCTCGGTCAACACGCCGGAGCAGTTGCGCACCGTGGAGTCGATCCTTCTCGCGCGGCGCGACCGACCGCACGCCGCGTCGGCGCGTCGCGACGCCATGCCCGAGGTGAGCGCATGAGCGCCGACGACCGCAACCACCTCAAGATCTTCGCGGGACGCGCGGGTGGACCGCTCGCCGCGGCGATGTGCCGGCACCTCGACCTGCCGGTCGGCGCCGGGCACGTCTCGCTCTTCGAGGATGGCGAGATCTTCGTCAAGCTCGACGAGGATGTGCGCGGACGCGACTGCTTCGTCGTGCAGTCGACGTGCGATCCGGTGAACGACAACCTGATGGAGCTGCTCGTCTACATCGACTGCCTCCGCCGGGCCAGCGCGAAGCGCATCACCGCGGTGATGCCCTACTTCGCCTATGCCCGACAGGACCGCAAGGACGAGGGGCGCGTGCCGATCACGGCGAAGCTCGTGGCGAACCTGATCGTTGCGGCCGGCGCCCACCGCGTCGTGTGCATGGACCTGCACGCCGCGCAGATCCAGGGCTTCTTCGACATTCCGGTCGACCACCTCAGCGCATCGCCGGTCCTCCTCGACTGGATGCGCGCGAGGCGCGACGAGCTCGGGGACCTCGTGGTCGTCTCGCCGGACATCGGCAACGTCAAGATGGCCAACCACTACGCGGCCCGGCTGAATGCCGAGCTTGCGATCATCGACAAGCGCCGCAACAACGCCTCGCAGGTCACCAGCCGGACGATCATCGGCGATGTGCGCGACCGCACGGTGCTCATGATCGACGACATGATCTCGACCGCGGGAACCGTCTGCGAGGCCGCCCGGCTCGTGAAGGAACACGGCGCGACGACGGTGCTCGCCGCGGCGACCCACGGCGTGCTCGTCGGCCCCGCGCTCGATCGGCTGGCGAAGGCGCCGATCCGCAAGATCGTCGTCAGCGACACGATTCCCATCGGCAACCGCGTCGACGCGATGGCGGATCGCTTCGAGGTCCTCTCGGTGGCGGCCCTGCTCGGCGAGGCCGTTCACCGGATCCATCACGACCAATCCCTGAGCGCCCTCTTCCGTGGCGGCGCCGAGACCAAGCGCTGAGACCAAACGCTGAGGCCAAGCGCCGAGCCCAAACGCCGAATCCCTGCACGACCCCCAATCGATCACACGTCTCCCCGACTCCTGATCCCTGATCCCCGATTCCCCTCCCCGCTTCCCGCCATCCGCAGGAACCCCTCCATGCCACACGACACCCCAACCGTCATCGCCCGCAAGCGCGACCGTCTCGGCTCCCGCTACGCCCAGCGCATCCGTCGCGACGGCCGTCTGCCCGCGGTGATCTACGGGCACAAGTCGAATCCGGTCGCCGTCTCGCTCGACGAGAAGGAGACGCTTGGCCTGCTCAAGCACGGCATCCACGTCGTCAACGTGCAGATCGAAGGCGGCGAGACCGAGACGTGCCTCGTCAAGGAGCTGCAGTTCGGCTACCTCGGCGACAACGTCATCCACGTCGACCTGACCCGCGTCGATCTCGACGAGGAGGTGCACGTGAGCGTCCACCTCCGCTTCGTCGGAACGCCGGAAGCGGCGAAGAAGCCCGGCGTCATCATCACCTACGACGTGACCGAGCTGCCCGTCGTCTGCAAGGTGCGCGACATCCCCGGCGAGATCAAGGTCGACATCTCGCACATGGGCGACGTCCTCCTGGCGAAGGAGGTTGCGCTGCCGGCGGGCGTGCGCGTCGATCTCGAGGCGAGCGACATCATCGCGCGCATCGAGCTCATCCAGGAGATGGCCGAGGGCGAGGCCGCGGTGGTCGAAGGCACCGGCACGCAGCCCGAGGTCATCACCGAGCGCAAGCTCGAGGGCGAAGGCGAGGCCGCGGGCGACAAGGACAAGAAGGAGAAGAAGGCGTGAAGCTGATCGTCGGTCTGGGCAATCCCGGTCCCGAGTACGACCGAACCCGGCACAACGTCGGGTTCGAGGTCGTCGATCGGCTTGCCCGCCGACACAGCGATCCCGCGGTCGCCGGTCCGGCGAGAAGCAAGTTCGGTGGCCTGCTGCTCGAAGCCCGCTTCGACGTCCCTCCCCGCGCTCGTTCCGGGGGAATCGACGACGCGGATTCATCGCGCGTCCTGCTGCTCAAGCCGCTCACCTACATGAACCGCTCCGGCCAGTCCGTCGGCGAGGCGGTCCGCTTCCACAAGCTCGATCCATCGAAGGACCTGCTCGTGATCGTCGACGACCTGGCGCTCGCCTGCGGCGTCATCCGATTGCGCGACCGCGGATCGGCCGGAGGCCACAACGGCCTCGCCGACATCGAGCTCGCCCTTGGCACCGACGCCTATGCGCGGCTGCGTATCGGAATCGACCCGCCGAAGGCGATTCCCCAGTCGAGCTATGTGCTGGGTCACTTTCGACCGGACCAGCGGGAGCGCCTCGAGCCGGCGCTCGAGGACGCGGTGAAGGCCGCCGCCTGCTGGGCCACCGAGGGAATCTCCACGGCGATGAACCGCTTCAACAGCCGCAACGAACCGGCCGGCAAGCCATCGAGCGAAGCCGGAACGACGGCCAGCTCGTCCACCGGCACCACGACCGGTTCCAAGGGCAGCTCCTAGTCCATCTCACGATCCAGTCCATCTCACGATCCAGCCTCCACCATCCACGCACGACCACGCCACCGCGCCTGCGACAACGCTCGAACCGAAGTCCAGTTCCACCGTCCCCCAGCACCACACCTCCCATGGCCGAAATCCGCATTCATCCGTACGAAGCCCTCGTTCTCTTTCCGCAGTCGGCCGGCGCCGACCTCGCTGGCTGCCTCGACCACCTGCGCGAGATCCTGTCGCGCGCCGACGCCGAGCTGCTGGCGCTCAAGAAGTGGGACGAGCGACGCCTCGCGTACGACATCCGCGGCAACAAGCGCGGGATCTACTTCCTCGCCTACTTCAAGGCGAAGAGCAGCGCACTCGTCGGCATCGAGCGCGACCTGAACCTCTCGGAGCGCGTCCTTCGCTCGTTGGTGGCCCGCGCGGATCACATGACCGAGGACCAGATGCGCGCCGCCGATGGACAGCAGCAGCTCGCCGACGAGATCAAGCTCCGTGCCTCCGGCCAGCCGGTGGGCGCAGCCGCGAGTACTCCGACCGACGTCGAGTCGCGCAGCGAGTAACCACAAGGGGCGGACGCGATCGGTGCGCTGTCGCGCCACGCGACCGTGCATCGGCGCGGTGGCCCTGGGTGGCCCTGCGTGGCCCTCTCGGTGGTCCTGGGCGCCCGTGCGGCACCGTTCGCCGTGTGCCGCGCGGGCTCGGCCAAGCTCCGACGGCGACGCCACGGCGACCTGCGATCGGAATGTGCGTTCGAGGACGAGTGTGCAGCGGGGCCGCGACAAGGCATTCGAACCGGCTTCTCAGGCGATTTGGCATACCTTACAGATTCCATACATTTTCGGGCGGGAGCCGCGCCATCGGGTATCATCCCGGTCCACCCATTGGTTCGCACCGAGTCGACAGACGCACCCAGTCAACGCCGCGCTGCGCACCCGTGTCCTCCCCCGGGGCCGCACTCCCAACCCGAGAACGAACCTTCACTCCGCACCCCCGCGACACCCAACGCACTTCGAGAAAGGCAGGAAGCCAACGATGGCCAGCTACAACAAGGTCCTCCTGATGGGGAACCTCACCCGCGACATCGAGTTGCGGCACACGAACAGCAATCTCGCGGTCGCGAACATCGGCATCGCCGTCAATCGGCGCTACAAGACCGCCCAGGGCGAGGAGCGCGAGGAAGTCACCTTCGTCGACTGCGAGGCATGGGGCGCGACCGCCGAAGTGATGGCCAAGTACCTCGTCAAGGGCCGGCCGGTCTTCATCGAAGGACGACTCAAGCTCGACCAGTGGCAGGATCGCGAGGGCAACAAGCAATCGAAGCTGCGTGGTGGTCGAGGGATTCCAGTTCATCGACTCCCGTGGCGGCGGTCCCAACGGTGGAGGCGATTCCCGCGCCGAGGGCCGCGCAAGTGCGTACGGCGGCGCCTCGGGGGAGGACCGCGGCGGTCGGCCGACGCCCGAATCACAGCAATCCGGTCAATCCCATCAGGCCCATCACGAGCCGGTCGCCGAGGAGGACATTCCGTTCTGATACGGACTCCAGCAGACCTCCATGCATTCGGCCTCTTGCCGACAATGGCTGTTCGCTGCGAGATTGTCTTGGGCCGATTGCGACGATCGACTGGCACGTGTATCGCCCGCGACGCGACGGGTGGTTCCATTCACGCTGAGGCGGCGCGTCCCGCTTCTAACTTCACGCAAAGGACAGCGCTGTCATGGCACGCAACATCGAACTTCTGCTTCTCAAGAACGTCGAGAGCCTCGGCATCGTCGGCGACATGGTCAAGGTGAAGCCCGGCTACGCCCGGAACTTCCTCCTTCCCCACGCGCTCGCCGAATTCCCAACCCCCGAGAAGATCGAGTCTCTCAAGGAAGCTCGCTCCAAGGCGCTCGCCGAGGTCGCTTCGGCTCGTGCGCAGCGCGAGGAGCTCATCGGCCGCATGAACGAGGTCTCCGTCGCCGTCGTGCGGAGCTGCAACGACCAGGGCGTGCTCTACGGCGCGATCAGCCAGCGCGACATCGCCGATGCGCTCCAGCAGGCGGGCTACGGCGTCGACACGCGTGCCGTGCGCCTCAGTCAGCCGATCCGGCGCGTTGGCAGCTACCACGTGCCGATCCAGCTCGACAAGGATCTTCGCTCCGAGATCACGCTCGTCGTCCAGCCCGACCGTCAGCTCGAACAGGAGATGAAGGCGACCGAGGCGGAGACGGCGGCTGCCGAGGCCAAGGCCGGAACGGCGCAGGAGGATGGAGCCAAGGCGGGCGCCGCGGGTGAGGCCGAGGCTGGCGGCGCCAATCGAGGCGGACGAACCGGAAAGCCGGACCGCGGCACGAAGACCGAATTCGGTGGCGGAAAGGGCGTGAAGTCGACGGCACCCGCCGAGGCCACGAAGTCCGGCAAGCCGGCCAAGAGTGCGGCGAGTGCCGGAAAGAACTGACGGCGCCACGGATCGGGCTTTTGCTTCCGAGGCTTGTCTCGGACGCTTGCTTCGGAGGCTTGCTCCGGAAGCTTGTCTCGGAGGCTTGCTTCGGAAGCTTGTCTCGGACGCTTGCTTTGGAAGCTCGTCATCGAAGCCTGCTTCGGAAGCGGGCTTCGGAAGCTCGACACGGACGCCTGCTTCGGAAGCTCGCTCTGGAGTCTCGGTTCGGAATCCTGGTTCGGGGTCTTCCTTCGGAATCTTGCTCCGAAGCCGACCCGAAACGTCGCGTCACGGCGGAGGATGTCCGTGGCTCGGACGTCGTGGCTACCGCTCGCAACTCGGGTGTCCCCGCTCGCGCGACTCGGACGTCATTGCCCGCGATTCGGGCGTCACCGCGCGCTCGCGACTCGGACCCCCTTGCGTGCGCGCGCCACGGGCGCCGCTGCCCGCGCGCGACTCATACGGATGCCAGTCGGCCTCCATGCGCTGGAGTGCATGCGTTCGACCCCTTGCGCGCAGCGGCGTCTCTCGGCGGAATCGGGTTGGGCGCGAGGATCAACGGGGACGCGTATCACGGATTCCGGCAGGCTGCCCATCCGGTCGGACGCGCGCCCACGACGGCGTCGCGGTGCGGCGTTGCGCGATGGATGGGGCGCGAGAATCGACTGGGATGGGAGACGTGTCAGGCGATATGGCTCGCCAACCGCCCTGCGGGCTTGTTGATGAACTCGATCTCGAGAAAACGGGCCACGTAGTCGAGGATGCTGCTGGCGTGGGGAATCTCTGGATTCGTGGTCGGCCCGCTCGGCTCGAACTGCATGTTTCGGAATCGGTCGACCGCGGCCTGCAACGGCAGCCCGTACTGGAGGGCGAGCGAGAACGCCCGGCAGAACCCCTGAACGAGGCCGGAGAGCGTCGAACCCTCCTTGGCGATCTTGATGAAGATCTCACCCGGTTCGCCATCCTCGAACAGCCCGACGGTCAGGTAGCCCTCGTGTCCGTTGATCACGAACTTGTGTGTCACGGACGCGCGCGTCTGGTTCAGGACCATCCGGTTGTTCGAGCTGAGCATGCTGGTTCCTTGAGTCCTTCGAAGAAGAGCGGCGAACCTGAACGGGACCAACGGGCATCGACCGTGCGCGACGCCGCGCGGCCACCTCGACATCGGCACCTGCGGCATCGGACCTTCACAACGGCAGGGGCCACGCCCGCAGCACCGTGAGGGCCGCCATCGCGATCCCCGCCGTGACGATGGCCCAGCCGACCCTCCGCGCCGCCTTGGCACCGACCAGGGCACAGCCAAGGGCGGCCACGCCGACGGTCGCCAGCATACCGGCATCGATCGCCAGGTCGCCCAACCCACTGGCCACGATGAAGGTCGGCGTCGCGGTCTCCCCGGTGGTCCGGTGGCGCGCTGCGCCGACCACCAGCGGCAGCAGCCGGGCGGTCGACGCGCAACCCAGGCCAAGCATGACCGCAAGCGCCACCAGCAGACAGGCTCCCTCGGCCGCGCCGGGCGCCGAACAACGCCTGCCCAGGACGACGGCATGACCGAGTGCCCCGGCCATGACGATCGCGGCGGCCCAGCCCAGCGCGGAGGCGGGCACCATCCAGACCAGCCCCGCGCACGCAAACGAAGCGGCAATCCATGCGGCGAGCGCCGCGGTTCCCGACGCCTCCCTGAACGCCTCCCCAGACGCCCCGGGCTGTGCGGACGCCGAGGGTGCGTCTTCGGCGGCGATCCAGAGCAGGACGCCACCCACGGCAAGGCACAACTGACCAACCGAAAGCGACAGCGATCCGATCGACCCGACCAGCATCAGGGTTGCCGCGGCGATCGAGGCGAAGATGACCGCCCGAAGCCAGCGCTGCCGTCGCCGAGAGATCGGAACGCCCCGGGGACCAGCGCCACCGCAGAGACCAAGCCCCGGAGAAGCATCGCCGGACCAGCCGCACCGCCCACGCCGAGTTGAAAGGCGACGCTCCCGTCGCTGGATGCTCTCGCCGCGCCGGCCAGGAGCGGCAGCAGGACGCAGATCGGCGCCTGCCGCCTCGCGACCTCGTCCGCCGCCATTCGCCCTTGGGTTCGCTCCGTGACGACCCCGCGGCGCACGGCCTCCGGTGAGACTGGCTTCGACGCCGAGCTCGACGCCGAGCTCGACGCCGAGCTCGACGCCGCGGGCGAACCGAGCTCGCTCGTACCCACCGCCTCCTCGGTCGCGGCGATCACCCAGCGACGACAGGAGCACACCGCCGCCACCTCGGCGGCCGCCAGCGCGGCCAGGACCAACATGCCGACGTTGCTCATGCGGTCGATGGGTGGCTTCGACGGACTCCGGACGACAGGCCTGCGTTGCAGGCATCGATGGTGCCGTTGCGGCGGACCGGCTCGATGCGATTGACATGCGTCCGACGACACCTTGCCCGCACCGCCGCAACCGAGCGCCGCGGCGCGCAGCGTACCGCGGAATCCAAGGCAACCCAACCAGCGCCTCCACGAAGGGATCGACCTTCCGTCTCGCGCCCCTTCGCGCATCGGGCCCCGCTCGCTACCGACGATCGCGCACCGCCGACGCCGCGGCGCCGATCCGAATCACATCGTCGACGACCGTCACCGCCTCGACTCCGGCGGCGGCGCAGCGACGCTCGATCTCGGCGATCGTCGGGTAGTCCCTGCTGCCGTCGAAGAGGCGGGCGTCGTCGACGAGGATCGCATGCTCCCGCGCGCAACGGTGCGCGAAGATCGCGGCAAGCTCGGCGAGGATCGGCGTGTCGCGGTCGCCACGGGCCGTCACGCCGGCCGACCAGTGGCCGTCGAGCCAGAAGACGACGGGCTCGTGGATGGTGCGGAGGATCTCGGGCAGGAGCAGCGCGCTGTCGCCCTGGTGAACGACGACCCGCGCATCGCCGCGAAAGTGGCGCTTCGCCGCGGCCGCCAGGTGCGGCGCGAGCTCGATCGTGTGGATCGCATCGAACGCGTGGATCCCGCCGGACGTGCCGGTCGGGGGAGCATCGTCCGGCGCACCGGCGCGAGCCGGCCTCGCCTGCATCGCCGCGACCATGTCGCCGAGGAACGTGCCCGATTCGATCAGGATCCGCCGCCCAAGGCGCTCCGCCGTCTCGCGGACAACCTGCTGCTTCGCCGCGTGCGGCGGCGGAACGGGACGGCCGGCGCGGAGCCACTCGGCCAGCGCCCTCGCGTCGGCCGCGGAGCGCCGGCGCGAGGCGACGCCGCTGCGATGGATCCACGCGCGCAGGTTGAACGCGGCACCACCGATCATGCCAGTCGCCTCCGGAGCACGGCGAGGAGCGTCGCCGGCTCGAGGAACGCCTTGGGCGGCCGGAAGTAGACCTCGGCCAGACCTGCGTTCGATCCCGCCGCGCCCCCTCCCACGCCCACGACGCGAAGCGTTCCCTGCGCGTTCTTCATGCGGGCTTCCAGATCCGCGGGACGCGTCGTTCGGAAGACGATGTCCGAGTCGACGCGCGCAATCGACTTGATGCCCAGCTCGGCCGCCATGACGCGCAGCTCGGCCAGCTCGAGCAGCGCCCGCGCGCTCCTTGGAATGTCGCCGTAGGCGCTGGCGAGGTCGCGCTCGATCCGGGCGATCGCCTCGCGCGTCGACGCCTCGGCCGCGCGTCGATACGCCTCCATGCGGCGCTGGTCCGACGGAACGTGGCCGCGCGGGATGGCGCCGCGCACGCCGATGTCGATCTGCGTCTCGCTGTGCGTGCGCAGCGGCTGCCGCTTGAGCTCGCCGACCGCCTCCTCGAGCAGTTGGCAGTACATCTCGTAGCCGACCGCGGCGATGTGTCCGGACTGCTCGGCGCCGAGGAGGTTGCCGGCGCCGCGGATCTCCAGGTCGCGCATCGCGATGCGAAACCCCGCGCCGAGCATCGAGTGGTCCTCGAGCGCCCGCAGCCGCTTCATCGCATCCTGCGTCACCGGCCGGTCCGTCGGCGTGAGCAGGTAGCAGTACGCGCGGTGCTTCGATCGGCCGACGCGGCCGCGGAGCTGGTGCAGCTCGGCCAGGCCGAACATGTGGCCGTTGTTGATGATCATCGTGTTCGCAGTCGGGATGTCGATGCCGCTCTCGATGATCGTCGTGCAGACGAGCACGTCGGCCTGCCGCCGCATGAACCGCAGCATCACGTCCTCGAGCTCCTTCGCCGCCATCTGCCCGTGGCCGAAGATGACCCGCGCGTCCGGCACGAGCCGCTGGATGTCGTCGGCGAACGACTGGATGTCGTGGACTCGATTGTGCACCACGAACGCCTGGCCTTCGCGGGCGAGCTCGCGCTCCAGCGCCTGGCGGATGCGATTGGGGTTGAAGGGAATGACCTCCGTGACGATGGCGCGGCGATCGAGCGGCGGCGTGGTCAGCGACGAGATGTCGCGCAGCCCCAGCATCGCCATGTGCAGCGTGCGCGGGATGGGCGTCGCCGAGAGCGTCAGCACGTCGGCGGTGAGCCGGAACTGGAGCAGTCGAGTCTTGTGCTCGACGCCGAAGCGCTGCTCCTCGTCGACGACGACCAGGCCGAGATCCGCGAAGCGCACATCCTGGCTCAGCAGCCGGTGCGTCCCGATCACGACGTCCACGCGCCCGGCGGCGAGCTCGCGCAGGATCCGGTCCTGCTCGGCCCCCGTCTTGAAGCGGCTGAGCGACTCGATGCGGAACGGATACGCGCGGAACCGTTCCCGGAACGTCCGCTCGTGCTGCTCCGCGAGCACGGTCGTCGGCACGAGCACCGCCACCTGCTTCCCATGCTCGACCGCCTTGAAGGCGGCGCGCATCGCGACCTCCGTCTTGCCGAACCCGACATCGCCGCAGACCAGCCGGTCCATCGGCCGGGGGCTGCACATGTCGCGCTTCGAGGCGGCGATCGCGGCGAGCTGGTCCTCCGTCTCGTCATAGGGGAACTCGGCCTCGAACTCCCGCTGCCACGGCGTGTCGTCGGGGAAGCGGATGCCCTGCGTCGCCTCGCGCGCCGCGTGCACCCGCAGCATCTCCGCGGCGAGCTCGCGCGTCGCGTCCTCCGCCTGCTCCTTCTGCCGCTTCCAGCGCCGACCGCCGATGGTCGAGAGGGTCGGCTTGGCGTTGCCCGCGCCGATGTACTTCTGGACGACGTCGATGCGCGCCATCGGAACGTGCAGGCGCGTCCCGCCCTCGAACTCGAGCGTCAGGACCTCCTCGCCGGCCAGGTCGGGCGATCCGTCCGACTCGCCTCCCGCGGCTCGGCCGCCGTGGTCCGAGGCCGCCCGCGGAAGCATCCCCAGCGCGACGAACCTCGCGATGCCGTGCTCGCGATGCACCACATAGTCGCCCGGCGCGATGGAGAGGAACGCCTCGCGCGCCTTGCCGCCGGCGAGCGTCGGTGTGCGCCGTCGCGTGCCGTATCGATGGAGCAGCTCGTGTTGCGGCACGAGGACGAGCGGACGGCGCCGATTCGGCTCGGTCGCGCCGGCTCGAACCGACACCTCCGGCGAATGCGCTGCGCTCGATGGATCCGCGGCCGCGTTCCGCGAGGCCGGCTCGCCGAAGACGAAGCCGCGATGAAGTCGATGCTCGACCACGGCGATCCGGGACGCGCTGGCGGCGGGCGCCGGCGCACCGCCCGGACCGCTCAGGAGCTCGCGGGTGCGCGTCGCCTCGCCGGCGTTCTCGCACAGCACGAAGACGTCCGACGAATCGGCCAGGGCCGCCAGCTCGGCGAGCGCCGAGGCGATCTCGTCGTCGAAGTGCGGCAGCGCCGAGACCGGGACGACCACGCTGCGGTCCGGATTGGCGCCGGCCGAGAACTGGTTCACGTCGAGCACCGCATGGGCGCGGCGCGCCAGCGCCTGCATCACGCGCGGCGGGGCCACGACGCTGCGCGCGTCGCGGACGCGCTCGAAGTACCCGCGGGCCTGCTCGAGGATCTCGGCGATCTCCGCGAGGATCACGATCGTCTCGCGCGGCAGGAGCTCGGCGAACTGGACGGCATCGTCGGCGGCGAGCACGGCCTCGACGGTCGCGCCGACGAGCTCGACGCGATCGAGCCGACGGTCGCTGGCCATCGTCGCGAGGTCGACCTCGAAGATGCGCTCGACTTCCTCGCCGAAGAGATCGAGCCGCACGGGACACCGCGCCGGCGGGGAAGACGTCGACGATGCCGCCGCGGATCGAGAATTCGGCTGGATTTTCCACCGCCTCGCGGCGCGTGTACCCGCCCGCCTCGAGCCACGCCGCGAGCTCGCGCGGATCGGTGCGGTCGCCGGGGGCGATCGTGCGCAGGATCCGCTCCAGCCGCCCGGGGTCCGGCACGCCCTGCATCAGCGCCGGCATCGCCGCGACGAGCACGGCCGGCGGACCCGGCCGGAGCCGTCCACCCGATCCACCGCCGGAATGGCCAAGCATTCGGCGCGTGACCGCGAGACGCTCCGCGAGAAGGTCGGCGGCCACGGATGTCTCGCCCGGAAGCGCCTCGAGCGCAGGAAGCCGAATGGCCTCGAGCGCGTCACCCGACCGACCGGCACCGCCCGGCGCGGAGGCCCGTGTGAACAGGTCGTTGAGCTCGTCGACCGCCTCGTCCGCGTCGTCGAGGTGGGCATGCACGAGGAGGATCGGTCGCGATGGAGCGCTCGCGGCGCGTTCCGACGGCGGCTCGCCCGTTGCTTCGACGCGCGGCGAGTCCTCGCCTTGTGCAAAGCGCCTCGCCAGCGCCCCGGCGAGGATCGTGGTGCTCGATCCGATCGCACCGTGCGCGGAGACAGATCCCCCGCCTTCGAGGAGGGTGGCCAGGGACGAGATCGCTTCGGCGGACTCAATCGCCTCGAGCCAGCCCATAAGAGAAGAGCGTACGCGGCGGCTCCGGGGTCGTCGGCGCGCCGCTCGCACGTCGGTCCGCGGCGCGGCGGCGGTCGACATCCGGCCGCAGCCGGCCGCCTCACTGCTGCGGATGGCGGATCCCGTCGGCGCCATGCACGTCACCGGCGACGGCGCGCCCGGCGAGGCGCTCGATGAGCGCGGGCCCGACCCCCCGCACGCGGTCGAGGTCGTCGAGCGTCGCGAAGGGCCCGTGGCGCTCGCGGTCGCGCACGATCCGTTCGGCGAGCGTCGGGCCGATCCCCGGAAGCGATGCGAGCTCCATCGCGTCGGCGCCGTTGATGTCCACGCGGGCGTCCACGATCGACGCGAAGGGTCCCCCACCGTCGCCCCACATCGCTGGCCGTCGCTGGAGGCGCACCAGCGTCGCCGCCAGGAGCACCGCGAGTGCGAAGACCACCAGGCGCGCCGCGCGTCGTTCGTTCGTCGACATGGTTCACCCCGGATCGCCGCCGTCGGTCATTCGTCGTTCCACCCGGAAGGCGACGATTGAGCGCGGCGGGCCAACACTAGGAGCTTGCGTCACAGCCGAGATCCGTGACCGTCTTGCCCGCGCCGTGGGTCGATTCCCTCGCGACTGCGGCGTCGACCCGATCGGGGACTCCTCGCGGCGCTGCGGCGACCGCTTCGGGATCACACCGCCATCGTCGCCATCCGTCTCAGGTTCATCGCCATCGTCACGAGGTTCAGCTCGCCAGTCACCTTCCTCAATCCTCGCAGACTGAACTGCCTGAATCCCATCGCCTCCTTCAGCCATCCGATCGGTGGCTCCGCGAGGTGCTTCCTTTCCTTGTATCTCTTGCGTCCCTCCTCCGTCCTCAGCATGGCCGCCATCCGGCCGCGCGCCGAGTCCGGATCCGGCGGCCGCCTCGACGCCTTGCCCTCCCGGCCCACGGCGAGACAGCCAGTCGTCCCCTCGCGCGCTCCGCCGCCACCAGTGCGTGCTCGCACGAGAAGCCGGCGTCGGCCAGCACCGTCTTCACGATCGTCGTCGGCGATCCGTCGACGCCCACGCCCGCCGCCCGCTCGGACCTCTCGATCATCGGGATCAGCATCGACTGGTCGCACGGGCACTGCTGCACGTCCACCGCCACCACGATCCTCGCGGTCGAGTCGACCGCGAGCGCCGCGTTGTAGCACTGCTGATACGCGCCGCTTCCGTCCTGCATGATCCGACTGTCGGGATCGGTGAAGTTCTCCTGCGCCTTCGGCTCGGGCGTGCCGGAGTGCTGGCGGGGCGGCGAGCCTGCGTCGTCGTCCTCGTCCCTGCGGCGCTTCGCCTCCGCCGCCTTCGCCTCGGCGTCGGCCTTCGTGCGCTCCTCCAGCCGCCGCTTTGCCGCGACGATCCTCGTCAGCCGCGACTCGCGGCGGGCGTCGCTTCCTGCGGCGCTCGTCGCCGCGGAAGTCCGGACCGAACTGCACGTCCTCGGCCAGGTCCTCGCCCTTGGCCTTGGCGACGATCGCCGCGATCTCCTTCCCGATGCGCTGCTCCTCCTCCTTCATGCGGGCGTGGCTCATCGCCTTCCGCTTGCTGGCATCGGCCCGGATCTTCGTGCCGTCGATGGCGAGCGTCCCGAGCGTGACGAGTCCGGTCTCGGCCGCGATGCGGACCACCTGCGCGAAGAGCGCCTGGAAGGCGTCGAGGTGCCGTTCCCGGAAGCGGCAGATCGTCCGATGGTCCGGCGCGTGGCCCGCGGCGAGGAACCGGACGGGGACGGAGTCCTCGATCGCCTTGGCGATGCGCCGCGACGAGAAGGTTCCGGTGCAGTAGCAGTAGACGAGCACCTTGAGCATCATCGCCGGGTGGTAGGGCAGGTTGCCCTGCTCCCGGCCGCGATACCAGGACAGGATCGGCCCCAGGTCCAGCTGGTCCACGGTGTCGGAGACGAAGTGCGAGAGGTGGCCGCCGGGCAGCCACTCCCGAAGCGACGGCGGCAGCAGCAGGTGCTGGTCGGGCTCGTACGGACGAAAGGCGCTCTCCATGCGGCTCTATTCGCACCAGGGCCGCCAGCGGTTTTTTGTGGACGCGAAAATGGTTGTGCAATCAGCCTGTGACGCAAGCTCCTAGCACTACGAGAACTCCTCCCCCAGCACCGTCGCCCGCTGCGCCACCTTCAACTGTCCAAGGGGCTTGCGCAGCCGGCGGCGCAGCGTCACCAGGCGGGTCAGTCCCGGACGAGGCTCGCCACCTTCCGTGAGCAGTCCGCTGCGCGGGACGTTCATCCCCGGATGGTCGGCCAGGTCGCCCCAGAAGATCGCCTCGACGAACGGCTTGCTCAGCGCCACGGGGACGATCTGGCCGATCCAGTCGGCCTGCACCTTCGGCGACCATGGCGCGTGCCAGTGGCCGCCGCGCGGATCGACCGTCTCCGCGGGCACGCCGAGGCCGGTGATCATCACCGGCGTCTCGAAGGGCAGCAGTCGATCAAGCATCGCGCTCACCTGCATGACGTCCCGCGCCGCAAGCCCGTCGGCGGCGCGGCCGAACTGCACGCGCACGCCGATGCAGTCGAGCTGGAGCCCTTCCTGCACCAGCCGGTCGAGCCACGCCATCGGCGCCAGCGAGTCGCGGTTGAACGCGGCGTGCTCGCCGAAGGGTTGCGTGAGCTCGATCATCGTCCTCGCCCCCTTGCGCATCTGGCGCACCAGGACGCTCGCGGTGCGCACCAGCGCGATCATCTGGTCGGTGGTGAGCGTGAAGTGGTCGTTGAGGTTGATGCCGGCGCCGAGGTTCCAGATGCCGACGACGCCGCGATAGCGCTCGACGACCTTCGCGAGGTGGTCGTAGACGAGGTCGCGCAGCGTGTCGAAGTCGTTGGCGAAGACGGTCGCCCACGGCGGCGTGGCCCGCGGCGAGAAGTCCAGCAGCGGACCGGCGACGATCGGCTTGCCCTGCGAATGCGCCCACGACATCCAGCGATCCGTGCGCTCCCAGTCGTAGCGCCCCTCGGCGACCTCCAGGTCGCGCCACGCCAGCGGGACCACGATGATGTCCGCCTCGCGGGCGAGCAGCACCTGGTTCGCCTGGTTCGCCGCGTCGAATCGCCCCGGCCAGACCCCGACGCCGAGCGTGGTCGCCGACGCGGCCCGCGCCCCGAAGCGCCGATGCAGGAGGATCTCCGCGTGGGCCATGGCCAGCCGTTCGGAGGCCTCGATCCCCGCGATCAGCGACGCCCGGGCGCTGCGCTCCGCCGACATCGTGTCCGGGTCGGTGATCGCCGCGGTGAAGTGCTCGCGGGCGCTCTCCCAGAGCTTGATCGCCGCGTGCTCCGGCGGAAGGTCGAACAACTGCCACTCCTCGCTCTTGGCGATGAACTGCTTGATGCGCTGGCGGGCGAGCTCGAGCGCGAGCAGGTAGGGCGCTTCGCGTTCGGGCAGCAGGCACGTCTGGAGCATGAGGCGGCCCATCGGACCGGCGTCGACCTGGAGGCACAGCGCCGCGGGATCGGAGGTTCGCTTGCGACAGCGAATGCGTCCGTCGCGCAGCGTGACGTCGCCGCGAAGCATCACGTCGTCGCGACCGATCAGGTGGGCGTTGACCAGCGCGGGCCCCCGTCGAGGTCGCTGGTCGGCCTGGGCCGCGACCACTCCTGCGGCGATCTCGTCGAAGACCATGAATTCCAGCGTGGCCATGCGGACGGTGGCTGACGGCGTCGCGATCGAGATGCGGGCGACGGTGCGGGGAGGGCTTGGGGCGTCGAAGCGGCGCCGCGCGCCGCGGCCCTCGGACGACGGATGGACTCCAACGGTACCACCGTTGGGCGCATCCGGTGCGGCGCGCGGCACGTTGCGACGATCCGTCCGCCCGCGGGCCGCGCGAGTAGACTCGCCCCCGTGTCGATGGCCGATCCCCGCAATCCCGTCGGCGCCGCGCACGCCGGCGACGTCCGGCGCACCGGCGCTCCATCGGCGGACGACGCCGCGGTCTTCGAGACCCACCTGCCCCTTCCGGATCGCCGACAGGGCAAGGTGCGCGACGTCTACCGGCTTCCGGCAATGCACGGACCCGACGCCGTCGGCGAGCGACTGCTCATCGTCGCGACCGACCGAGTGAGCGCCTTCGACGTCGTCATGCCGACGCCGATTCCCGGCAAGGGCCGGCTGCTCACCGAGATCTCGACGCGCTGGTTCGAGCTCCTGCGCGCCGGCGCGCCGGGCGGTGCTGCACAGGATGGCGCCGCCGGGCGACACGCGGACGCCATCGTCGAGGATCACCTGCTGTCGACGGACGCCGACGGGATCCCCGGGCTTGACGAGTCGCAGCGCGGCGCCCTGCGCGGACGCGTCATGATCTGCCGCCGGGCGCGGGTCGTTCCGATCGAGTGCGTCGCCCGCGGCTATCTCGCCGGAAGCGGCTGGACGGCGTACCAGCGCGACGGCGCCATCTGCGGCGTGCGACTTCCCGCGGGACTCCGCGAAGGCGACCGGTTGCCGGCGCCGATCTTCACGCCCGCCACCAAGGCCGAGCAGGGCCACGACGAGAACATCGACTTCGAGCGGACCGCCGCCATCATCGGCAGCGGCCTCGCGACGCGGCTTCGGGAGCTCACGCTGGCGATCTACGCGAGGGCGTGCGCCCACGCGGAGCCCCGCGGCATCATCATCGCCGACACGAAGTTCGAATTCGGCTTCGCGCTCGACGAAGGCGGCGCGCCGACCGAACGCCTGCTGCTGGTCGACGAGGTGCTCACGCCGGACAGCTCGCGGTTCTGGCCGAGGGAGGACTGGCGCCCGGGAAGGGTCCAGCCGAGCTTCGACAAGCAGTACCTGCGCGAGTGGCTCCTCGAGCGCGTCCGCGCCGGGGCGTGGGACAAGAACCCACCGGGCCCGGAGCTTCCGCCGTCGATCATCCGTGCCACCCTCGAGCGGTACGAGGAGGCGCGGCGCCGGCTCTGGGACCGATGAGCAAGCCCACCGCGGGGATCCACGCGCCGTGACGACGATCATCGACACGGCCGCTCACTCGCTGCTATCCTGCACGATTTCCCATCTCACCTGCGAAGTCCACCAATGGCCACCTCCACCGCCCCCGCCGTCGAAACGCCCAACATCGTCAAGGTCGAGGAGATCGGTCCCGCCCGGAAGCGGCTGACCATCACCGTGCCGGCCGCGACGATCGACTCGAAGATCGAGGAGTCGTTCTCGACCTTCGCCCTGAACGCCACGGTTCCGGGCTTCCGCAAGGGCAAGGCGCCGCGGGCGCTGCTGGAGCGGCGCGTCGGCGACAACCTGCGGATGGAGACGAAGTCGCAGATCGTCGGGCTCGCGTACTCGCAGGCGCTCGAGGAACACAAGATCAAGCCGGTCGGCGAGCCGGAGCTCGACGAGGCGACGCGCGAGGCGAAGCTGGAGCGCGGCAAGGATCTCACCTTCTCGATCGACGTGGAGGTCGTGCCGACGTTCGACCTGCCGAAGGTCGACGGCATCACGATCAAGAAGCCGGTCATCGACGTCCTGCCCGAGCACACCGAGGCCGAGCTCAAGCGGACCCAGTATCGCTTCGGCAATCCCGAGCGCATCACCGGCCCCTTCAAGCCGTACGACCGCATGGTGGCCAAGACGACGGTGACCAAGGAGGGACACGACGGCGTCTTCTTCGAGACCGACCGCGCCCTGGTGGTCGTTCCCGGCGACGACGAACAAGGCAAGGGCCAGGTCCTCGGCCTGCTCGTCGAGGATCTCCAGCAACGACTCGTCGGCAAGCAGGTCGGCGACACGCTCGAGCTCGACGTCGTCGGTCCGGAATCGCACGAGCGCGAGGATGTCCGCAACGCGAAGCTGCACCTCTCGCTGCACGTCTCCGACGCCGAGCGGGTCACGCCGGCGACGATCGCCGAGCTGGTCGATCGATTCGGCCTCGGCACCGAGGAGGTGCTGCGCGAGCAGTTGAAGCTCGCCCTCGAGCAGCGCCGCGATCTCGAACAGCGCGCCGCGATGCGCGAGCAGCTCTACGAGCACCTGCTCGGCGCGGTCGACTTCCCGCTGCCCGAGAATCTCTCGATGAACCAGGTGGCGCGGCTCCTCGAGCGCCAGCGGCTCGAGCTGCTCTACCGCGGACTCGAGCCGGAGCAGGTCGAGACGCAGCTCGCGGCGCTCCGCGCGGGCACCGAGGCGCAGGCCAAGTCGCGGCTCAAGCTCTTCTTCATCCTCACGGGCTTCGCGGAGCGGATGGAGATCGGCGTCAGCGAGCAGGAGATCAACGGCCGCGTCGCCGCCATCGCCCGCCAGCGCGGCGAACGCCCCGAGAAGGTACGAGGCGAGCTCGCCAACAGCGGCGCGCTCAACGAGGTGGCGTTGCAGATCCGCGAGCACAAGGTCGCGGACCGGCTCCTCGACACGTGTACCGTGATCGACGTTCCCGCCGACGAATGGAACAAGGCGATCCTCGCCAAGCAGGGGCGCAGCGGCGCGACGACGGCGGCCGCCAAGGCGACCGGCGCCCGGGCGGATGCCAAAACGGATGGCAAGACGGGCGGCAAGGCCGAGGCCAAGGGCGAATCCAAGCCCGTCGCGAAGGCCGAGCCCAAGTCGGAAGCCAAGGACACCAACAAGCCTGCCAAGCCGTCCAAGAAGTGAACGCGCTCACGATCGCCGTCGCGTCCGCCCGAGCGAACGACCTGTTCAGGCAGGTCGGACCGTGGCTGGCGATGCTCGTGGCGCTGGTGATCGTCGGCTGGATCGCCCTCGTCTGGATTCGCCGTCGGCTGCGCACCGACGAACCGCAGGATGTCGCGTTCACCCTCGACTCCCTCCGGAAGCTGCGGCGCGAGGGACGGCTCAGCGACGCGGAATTCGAGAAGGCCCGCGACGCCATGGTGGCCGCCGCGCGGCGCGACCTGGCGCGACATGCGGCGAAGCAGCCCGCGAAGCCGACGCGTCGACGTTGAACGCTGGTCGCTGAGGATGGTGCGAGCGCGCCGCCCGGGGTTGCGCGCCTCGTCGCGGCCCCTGCCGATTCGCGCCGGACGCTACACTCCCTCGCCGCCCCGATCGTCGCCTCCCGCAGTCATCACCACATGTCACACGCCTCGAAGAACCTGCCCAGCCTGCGCCCGCCCGCGACCAACGCCAGCGGCACAGGCGGCGGACGGAGGCCACGTGGCGACGGTTTCGACGGTGATGGCGGCGGCGTCCACGGGCCGGGTGGCGGCGGCGGTTCGGGCGGCGGCCTCGGTGGTGGCGGCGCCGGTGGTTCGGGTGGTGGCTCGGGCAACGGCCCCGGCGGCGGATCCGGCTTTCGCGGCCGAAAGGTCAACGTCTGCTCGTTCTGCGGGAAGAGCTCGCGCGAGGTCGGCCCGATGGTCGAGGGCCCCAACGACGTCTACATCTGCGGCAACTGCACCGACCTCTGCCAGAACATCTTCCGGCAGTCCAAGAAGAAGAGCGGCAACCGGCCCCTCTTCTCGACCATTCCGTCACCTCGGCAGATCAAGGAGTTCCTCGACCAGTACGTGATCGGCCAGGACCACGCGAAGCGGGCCCTCGCGGTCGCCGTCCACAACCACTACAAGCGGCTCACGCAGATCGACGTCGACGACGCGCCGGTCGAGCTGGACAAGAGCAACGTGCTGCTGATCGGCCCCACCGGCACCGGCAAGACGCTGCTCGCCCGGACGCTCGCGCGGATCCTCAACGTGCCGTTCGCGATCGGCGACGCCACGACGCTCACCGAGGCGGGCTACGTCGGCGAGGATGTCGAGAACCTGCTGCTCAAGCTCCTCCAGGCCGCGGACTACGACCTCGACGCGGCGCAGCGCGGCATCATCTACATCGACGAGATCGACAAGATCGGCAAGACCAACAACAACGTCTCGATCACCCGCGACGTGAGCGGCGAGGGCGTGCAGCAATCGCTGCTCAAGCTCCTGGAAGGCACGGTCGCCAACGTTCCGCCGCAGGGCGGACGCAAGCATCCGGAGCAGCAGTACATCCAGATGGACACGACCCACATCCTGTTCATCTGCGGCGGCTCGTTCGTGGGCATCGTGGACATCATCAAGAAGCGGCTCGGCAAGCGGCGCATCGGCTTCGCGACGGACGGTTCGATGCTGCCCACGAGGGAGCAGGAGGTCGGCGAGGTGCTCGGACAGGTCGTCCCCGAGGACGTCCTCGAGTTCGGCATGATCCCCGAGCTGGTCGGTCGGCTGCCGGTGCTCTGCCCGCTCATGCCGCTGACGCGCGAGGCGATGATCCAGATCATGACCGAGCCGCGCAACGCGCTCGTCAAGCAGTACCAGCACATGTTCCGGCTCGAGGGCGCCGACCTTCAGTTCACGCCCGGGGCGCTCGGCGCCATCGCCGACCGGGCGCTGGCGCGCGAGACGGGCGCCCGCGCACTCCGCGCCGTGATGGACGAGCTCATGCTCGACCTGATGTTCCAGCTTCCCGAGCTGGACAACACCAACGTCGCGTACGTCATCGACGAGGAGACGGCGCGGAACGGTCGCGCGGCGCCGGAGGCGACGCGGCGGCGGACGAAGGAGATCGCGTAGCGGCGATCGCCCTCACGCCTCCGCGACGGCGTCGCCGCGCGGCGTCGAGGCGGTCGCGATCGGCGTCCGTCGCATCACGACCCGCCCTCGCTCGATTCGGACGAGGATGGCACCGGGCCAGCGCAGCGCGCCGCGAGGACCGGGGTCGGCGCGCCGTGTCGCCAGCCCGACGACGTTGCGGCACATCGCCGCGTCGATCGCGTCGGCGGCGCCCGGGGCCAGCGCGATCGCGGCGCGGCGGATGGCGAGCGCCGCGATCGGCCACGGAACGGCGGCCAGCGCCGCGCGTTCGAAGACGACTTCATCCGCAGGCGCGTCCGCCTCGACGGCGGCGCAATTCGCCAGCGGCCGGGGTGCCGTCTGATCCATCGCCCACTTCGCCGCCGCGAGGATCTCCGCCGTCGTCGTGGCCCGTGCGGCGGCGCCGGGCCACGCCCGTTCGAGCCGCCGGCAGGATCTCCCGTCGCAGGCGACCGCGGGCCCGGCGTTGGTCGGTGTTGCCCGCGTCGCGCCGCCAGCGCACGCCGACCGCGCGGCAGAACGCCTCGCACTCGGCCTTGCGCCGATCGAGCAGCGGACGAATCAGCTCGACGCCCGGAGCCAGTGGCCGCCGCCACGCGATTCCTTCGAGGCCGTCGGGCCCGGCGCCGCGGCAGAGCGCCATGACCATCGTCTCGAGCTGATCGTCGGCGTGGTGCGCCGTGGCCACGTGGGCCGCTCCGCGCCACGCCGCCGCCTCGGCGAGCGCCGCGTAGCGCAGCTCGCGCGCCGCCGCATGGCGGTTCCCGCGGCGCGCCGCCGGATGGATCTCCACCACCTCGCAGGCGATTCCCAGCTCCTCGCAGCGGCGCCCGACGAAGCGGGCGTCCGCGGCCGCCTCGGGACGAAGATGGTGGTTGACGTGCAGCGCCAGCGGCCGGATGCCGCCGCTTCGCCGGGACCGACCGGCGATCGCGGCGAGCGCCAGCAGCAGCGCCAGCGAATCGGGGCCGCCGCTGACGCCGACGATCACGGTCGCATTGCGCTCGACGCCGCACGCCCCGGCCAGCGAGCGCCGGACCGCGGCGACGAACGGATGCCGCCCCGCCTCCAGCAGCCGGCGCCGTCGTTCCGTGACACGCGGAGCGGTCATCGACGGATCGTAACGGGCGTCTTGCCGCGAAGCGGTCCCGATCGGCCCGAAGCGGCGCTGGCCGCGCCGTCGCTCCGGTGCGAACGGCATCGAGCGCAGGGCCGGGACGGCGCGGAGTCGGCGAAGCCGTGCTATTTCTTCGCGTCGATCGTCACGCTGCCATTGCTGCTGGTCACGCGCGACGCTTCGCCGGGCGTCCGGAAGACGATCGTCGCGTCGTGCTTGCCGATCTCGGTTCGGACGACCGTGTCGGACGTGTTGGCGGTCACGCCGCCGTTGCTCGTCGAGACCTCGAGCGTGCCGGGGAAGTCCGGGCGAAGCACGAGGACGACGCTGCCGTTGCTCGTCGAGGCGCGGATGGGTCCGCCGACATCGCGCAGCTCGAGGCGACCATTGGTCGACTCGGCGGCGATCGGACCATCGGCCGACTGGACCGTGATCGAACCATTGCTGGTCCGCACGTCGATGCCGCCCTTCACCTGCTCGACGGTGATCCTTCCATTGCTGCTGCGCCCCTCGACTCCTCCGCCGACGCGCTCGGCCGTGACCGAGCCGTTGCTCGTCTGCAAGGACGCCCGTCCCTGCGCATCGCGCACCGTCACCGAGCCGTTGCTGCTGCGCAGGTCCACCGTCCAGACGCCCGGAGCGCGCACCGTGAACGAGGCGCCGTCGTTGCCCTGCGCCGGGCCCGGGAAGACGGGCTTGAGCACCAGCGTTCCGGACGCGTCGCGCGTCGCCTCGATCGAGAACCGGGCGAGCCGCTGCATGGCGTCCTCCATCGTCGCGCCCGCGGCGCGCACGTGCACGTCGACCGAGACGTCCGACCGCGTCGCGTCCGTCTCGACGACGATCGAGCCGTTCCTGCTGTCGACCAGGATTCCACTGCCGGGAACGTGCTCGAGCTGGAGGCTGCGATCGCCCTCGGCGACGGGAACGCTGTCGCATCCGGTCGCGATGGCTGCGGCGGAAAGAAGGGCGGCTCTGAAGAGTTTGCGCATGGCTGGTGGTCCGGCTGGGCTCGGGACGAGAGGATGGCTGCGGAACGGTTGCGGAAGAGCCGGTTGGCGCCGGCAAAGCTCGATGGCCGTGGACGGTCCGCGGAGTTGTTCCGGGACGCCGGCGTTGGCTTTCATCGCCGCGTGCGCCGATCACGCATGCGGCGCAACCGATGCGGCGAGAACCTCCATCAGGATGGTCGCGCCCGCCAGCGCCGTGATTCCCGCGACGTCCCGATCGGGCAGCACCTCGACCACGTCGCCCCCGACGATGGTCATGCCCGCGGCGCAGCGGATCAACGCGAAGGCCTCGCGCGACGAGAGACCGCCGCAGACGGGCGTCCCGGTTCCCGGCGCGAATGCTGGATCGAGACAGTCGATGTCGAAGCTGACGTAGAGCGGCCGCCCGCCGATCCGCTGACGCAGCATGGCGACGGCGACCTCGCCCTCGCCGCCGGGAATGCGCAGCGCCGGCACGATCGAGACGCCGCGCGAACGGGCGAACTCGAGGTCGGCCGCCGCGTTCAGTCCGCCGCGAAGACCGATGGAGAGCATCGCGGTCGGATCGACGATGCCCTCCTCGATCGCCCGCATGAACGGCGACGCGTGTCCCCACTTCTCGCCCCAGACGCTGTCGACGGTGTCGAGGTGCGCATCGAAGTGCAGCAGGGCCAGGCCCGGCGCCGGCCGACCGAGGCGCTCCCACGTTGCGCGAAGGTTGGCGTAGGCGATCGAATGGTCGCCGCCGACGGCGAAGAGCCGCGGACGCCGCGCGTCGCCGGGCTCGCCGGCGTCCGCGGTGCCGAGCCGCGCCGTCCACGCGACGATGGACTCCATCGTCTCGCGGCACGAATACGGCGCGACCGGCGCGTCGCCGCCATCGGCGAGGCTCATCCGCTCGGCCACGTTCACGCCGAGCTCCTGATGGAACGGCTTCATGTACTGCGACTGCTCGCGCACGGCGCGCGGACCGAAGCGTGCGCCCGGTCGGTAGGTCACGCCGCCGTCGAAGGGCGCGCCGTAGACGATCCAGTCGACGGGGCGGTTGGCGGCGACGACATCCTCGATCCTCGGGAACCGACCGAACGTGCAGATCCCGGAGAAGCGCGGCGTGCGTCGGCCGTCGGGCAGGTCCGTGGGCATCGCGGCAATGTAGCCGCGAAGCGCCCCGCGCACGCGACCGGCGCCCGGCCGCTCACCCGCCCTTCGCGGCAAGCGACCATTCCGCATCCGCGACCGTCGCGTGCGCCTCGACCGCGTCGATCGTCTCGACGAGGCGACCGAAGAGCGGGCTGTCCGTCACCACGCGATGGGGAATCCGGCCGCCCGCGACCTCGCGGTAGTCCTCGAAGGCGATGGTGAACGGCACGGGCTCGGCGAGCACGATCTCCGTTGTCCCCTCGAGCCGCTTCGCAAGTCCCGTCTTCTCGTCGATGTAGAGGAACGCCTCGGGCGCCGCGCCGCCGGGACCGCCGACACCCACCAGGCGCAACTTGGCGATCCGCGCATCGGCGGGTCCATCGATCGACATCAGCTCGATCGATGCAAGCGCGGACCGATCCATCGTCGCCAGCGGCATGGCGGACGCGAGGCGCGTCCGGGCGAGGCGAGGCCCGTCCAGCGCGAGGAATCCGTCGAACGCGGTCTCCATCTCGCCGGCGCTGGTGGCGCCGTCGCGCCGGGCCGCGATCCGCACGAAGCCGTACGGCGGGAACTCGACGTCGTGGACGACGCGATCCGAGCCGCGCAGGAGCGTGGTGAACGTGCCGACGATGCCCTGGTTGACGAAGCGCGCGGTGCCGGTGGCGCGCACGTCTCCCGCGGCCCGCAAGGCCGCGAAGCCGTGCGCCTCGTCGTGGCGGCGCAGCAAATCGTCGAGCGCCGTGGTCGTGGTGAGCGGCACGTCCGACGGCGCATCGGCGACACGCGGAAGATCGGTGCGGGTCCCGTTCTGCGAGGCCGTGACCGAGACGACCGTCCCTTCGCCGTTGCGGTTGAAGAGCAGCCAGGTGCGCGGAAGAAGCCGGAAATCCCATCGGTCCTTCTCGTCGCCGCGCTTCAACTGGAAGGCCATCTGGCCCGGCACGTCCATGGCGAGGCGTCCCTCGGCGTCGATCCTGATCGTGACGTTGCGCCCCAGGCGCGGATCGTGGTAGACGCCGACGAGGTCGCCGACGTCGGCCCGCGTCACCTCGGGGATGAACGTCGCGCCAAGCTTGGGAAGCTCGAACTCCAGGCCCGCCTGGAAGAGCCGCATGCGGTTCACCTCGCCGCCCGGATCCCGCTCGAACCGCACCGCGATCTCGTCGGTGATCGCGAAGAAGCGCTTGCCGTCCGCGTCGGGGGGACGGAGCTCGTAGACCGTCTGTCCCGGCACGTCGACGGCGAGCTTGCCGTCCTTGACCAGCACGGTGAACTCGCTGTGGAGCATGTCGGCGCGATACTTGCCCAGCAGCGGCGCGAAATCCTCGGTCGGCGCCGCGGCCTGCGCCGCGTCCACGCCGAGCAGCGTGCCGAAGACGAGTCCCGGCAGATGCATCGTCGCGACCGCCTCGCCCAGGTTGATCATCGCCGCGTAGCCGACGCCGAGATCCGGCAGCATGGCGACGGTGGTGGTGAAGCCATCGATCCTGCCGTCGTGGGTGACGAGCCTGTTGCCGCGATACGTGGAGAGCAGCCAGCCAAGCGCGTAGGACGCGCCGCCCGGGCCTTCCGACGGCGGCGCCGCGCCGCCCGCCTCGACGCGCGCTCCGACGGCGATCTGCGGCTGCCACATCTCGTCCATCCGCTCCTGCGAGACGATCCTCCGGCCGTCGATCCTGCCGCGGGCGAGCTGGAAGCGAAGCCATCGGCCCATGTCGTTGGCGCTCGACCAGATCGCGCCGGCCGGGGCGATGTTGGTGAGGTCGCGCAGGCGCGCGGCGCGGAACGGGCGCGTCTCGCGCGGCGCCTTGGGATCGTCGCTCGGAGCGAGCTCGTAGCCGACCGCGCGATCGGGGTCGGCGAGCGCCTGGGCGTGCACGGCGGTCGTGCGGGTCAGTCCGAGCGGCCCGAAGAGGCGCTTCCCGACAAGCTCCGCCCACGCTCCGGTCGTCGCCACCGTTCCTGCGGGCACGGCGCCGTCGGCGCGTTGCGCGGCGGTCGCCGCGGCGAGGCCCGCGGCGAGGTAGCCGTTGTTGTTGTACTGCCACGCCGATCGGAACTTGGCCGTGGGCTCGGCCTTGCCGAAGGCGTCGACCAGCGCCGGTGGCGGCGCCGTGCCCGAGAACCACGTCAGGTCGGTGCGCATCACGCCGGTCCGATGGCTCAGCAGGTCGCGGAGCGTGCACTCCTCGGCGGCCTCCGGGTCGGAGAGCCGGAAACCGGGCAGCAGCGCGGAGACGCGGTTGTCCCAGTTGAGGACGCCGCCATCGACGAGCGTCGCGATCAGCGCGCTCGTGAACGCCTTCGTCGTCGACCCGATCTGGAAGAGCGTGTCGGCCGTGACCGGCTGCCGCGCCTCGCGGTCGCGCTCGCCGAGTCCCTCGGCGAGGACGACCTTGTCGTCGACGACCACCACGATGGCCATGCCGGGAACGTGGAACTCTTCGCAGAAGCAGGCAAGCTTGGATCGGAGCGCGTCGATGCGCTCCGGCGCCAGCTCGAGGTGGACGGGAGGATCGCCGTCGAGGCGCGCCGTCGGCTCGCGCGCCGTCGCGGGCGCCGCGACCGGCACGCCGACCGTCCCAAGCAGTGCGGCGCCGAGGGCCGCCCGACGAATGGCCGTGAACATGATCGATTGTTGCCCAGCATCGGGCGCGGAGCCTGCGCAGCGCCGCGGATGCCGCGCGCCCGCCGCCGGCGGCACCGCTCGCCCATCGGGCGTTCCTCCGCTACCTTCCCGCCATCATGCCACTGGACCGAAACGGAATCACGCGCCGGGCCGCGCAGGAGCTGCGCGACGGGTTCTACGTCAACCTCGGCATCGGCATGCCGACGTTGGTGGCCAACCACGTTCCCGCGGGGACGACCGTCTGGCTTCAATCCGAGAACGGCCTGCTCGGCATGGGTCCCTTCCCGCGCGACGACGAGGTCGATCCCGACCTCATCAACGCGGGCAAGCAGACGGTGACGGGTGTCCCGGGCCATTCGTTCTTCTCGAGCGCCGACAGCTTCGGGATGATCCGGGGCGGCCACATCGACCTGGCGATCCTCGGGGCCATGGAGGTCTCGCAGGAGGGAGACATCGCCAACTGGATGGTGCCGGGGAAGATGGTCAAGGGGATGGGCGGCGCGATGGACCTCGTCGCCGGAGTCAAGCGCGTGATCGTCACGATGGAGCACGTCAACAAGAACGGCTCGCCGAAGCTCATTCCGAAGTGCACGCTCCCGCTCACCGGACTGCGCTGCATCGACATGGTCATCACCGACCTCTGCGTGATGCAGATGGAGCCGGGCGACCTGGCGGACCGACGGCGCTTCGTGCTCACGGAGCTCGCCCCGGACGTGACCGTCGACGAGATCCGCGCCAAGACCACGGCCGAGTTTCGCGTCGCCCCGGAGGTGCGGACGATCCGCGGCTAGCGTCGCGTGGCGCCGCGCTCACGCATCACGCCCGTACTCCTTCAGCCGGTAGTAGAGCGTGCGCAGGCTGATCCCGAGCTCCTCCGCCGCGGCGGAACGGTTGTCGTGGTGCCGATCGAGCGCCGCGAGGATGTGGCGGCGCTCCAGTTCGTGCAGCGTCGGCTGCCGGTCGGAGCCCTTCCCCGACGACGCATCGTCGTCGAGGTCGTCGAGATCCTCGTCGTCGCCCCACGCCCGGTCGGGCAACGGCTGGATCAGGATGCGGTGTCGCCGTCGCCGCAGCGCCCGATCGAGCGCCGACTCGATCTCGTTCAGGCCGCACGGCTTGGTGAGGAAGTCGACCACGTCGAGATGGATCGCCGCCTTCGCCGCCTCGAGGCTGCCGTGACCGGTCAGGATGATCATCTGGGTCGCCGGCCAGCGCTGCCGGACGCGCTCGCACAGCTCGATGCCGCCCATTCCGGGCAGGTTGAGGTCGACCAGCAGGATGCCGCGCGGCGTCGCCTCGATCTCCCGCAGCGCCGCCTCGGCGCTGCCCGCGCCCGCCACCGTGAATTCCATCTCCGAGATGGCCCGGATCAGCATCTCGCGCATCCGCGGCTCGTCCTCGACGACGAGCACGCGACGATCGACCTGGGCCAGCTCGGACGCGGCCGCGTCGGGTTGGCCTGCGGAGCCCGGCCGATCCGATCCGTCGCGCTTCTGGGCGTCATGAGCCATGGGAAAGCTCCTTCGCGACGATCGGGCCGGGAGCCGGCGACGCTGGGGACGCCGGCGGAGCCGCCGCCGGCAGCGACAGGGTAAAGCATGCGCCCCGGCCTGGTCCATCGGAGGCGGCGCGCAGGGAGCCGCCGTGGCTCTCGGCGATGGCGTGGCTGATCGAGAGGCCCAGCCCCACGCCACGCCGCGCCGCCGCCTCGCCACCATCCGCGGAGCTCTCGCGCGACGTGAAGAAGGGCTCGAAGACGTGCTCCAGCACGTGCGCCGACATCCCGCAACCATCGTCGGCGACGTCGAGCTCGACGGCGCCGTCGCACCGCCGCACGGTCACGCCTACGCGCCCGACCGTCCCGTTCGGACGATCCTTCCTCGCGGAATCGTTGGCGCGAACCGCGACGGCCTCGAGCGCGTTGACCACCAGGTTGAGCACGATCTGCTTGAGCTCGGCCGCATTGGCCACGACGACCGTCTCCGCGTCCGTCGCGCAGGCGAGCTCGATGGCCCGGTTGCGGTAGCGTGGCAGGCCACGGAGCATCTCGACCATCTCGGCGACGATCCCGGACATGGCCACGGGCGCGCGGGCGCCGTCTCCCATGCGCGACATCGAGAGGAGCTTGCCGGTGATCTCCTTGCAGCGAAACGCCTCCTCGGCGATCACCGCCAGCGCGGCGCGCGTGTCCGCGAGCGCCTTCGGCGCCGGCGTTGCGTGCTCGCCAAGCCACTTGCCGCAGAGCTCGGCGTAGCCGGAGACGATCCCGAGCGGGTTGTTGATCTCGTGGGCGACGCCCGCCGCGAGGAAGCCGACGCTGGCGAGGCGCTCCGAGCGCACCAGCTCGCGGCTCTTCTGGACGACCTGCGCGTCGAGGTTCCGATAGAGGTCTTCCAGCTCGGCGCTCATCCGGTTGAAGTCGTCCACGAGTCCCCGGAAGTCGGGATCGCTCACCGCCGGAAGGCGCCGGTCGAAGCGCCCCGAGGCGAGCGTGCGCACGCCGGATTGCAGCCCCTCGAGCGGCCCCATGATGGCGCGGTAGCCGCCGAAGCTCGCCACCGCCGCGCCGATCACCAGGGCCGTCGCGGCAAAGGTCACCAGCGTGATGGTGCGAGCCACGCGCACGGTGGCCGCATGACTCGCATCCGAGACGTCCGTCTTGCGGGCCAGGTCGGAGAGCTCGGCGATGGCGGCGCCGATGAGGTGCAGCGCCTGTTCGCGCGCCGGATCGACGGCGGGCGCCTCGTCGGCGCGCGACGCGGGATCGTCCCGGCCCAGCACGGCGATGGCGCCCTGGAGGTTGGTCAGCGCGACCGACTCGAGCCTCGCCTCGTCCGTCTGGTGTTCGTCGCTGCGGCCGCGCTCCTGCGCCTGGAAGTCGCCGAAGTCCTGCACGTCGCGGAGGGCCAGGCGGATCTGCTCGACCGCCTCGCCGAGCAAGGCCTCCACGGCCGCTGGACGTCCACCCGAGCGGCCGATCGATTCGAGGGTCTGCCGCGCCGCGTTCGCGTGCAGGATGCCGCGCGTGATCACGCGCAGTTCGGTGTACTCGGCGACCGCGCCGTCGACGGTCCCCGACAGGCCGCGCAATCCCCAGAGCAGGGCAGCGCACATGGCCGCGAGTCCGGCGACGAGCGACAGGTTGATCAGGAGGAGTTTGCGGCGAAGGTGCATGCTCGGCGTCGCGGGGTGATTGG
>JAXMAF010000021.1:0-85103 GCA_046350555.1 Phycisphaerales bacterium | reverse complement strand
TCGGCCGTGCGAAGGACGATGAAGAGGCGGTCGCCGTACGGATCGAGCTTCGGGCGCTGCGTCGTGTCGACGATGTCCTCCTGCGCCAGCGGGTGGATCCCGAAGATCTCGCCGATCTGCCGGATCGTCTCCGCGTCGCCGAGCCCCGCGACGTCGAGCCAGACGACCGGAAGCCGCGCGCAGAACGCCTTCACCTCGGCCGGCGACGCGATCGTGCGCTCCTCGAACTGGTCGGGGCCGTAGGCGAGGACGGTCAGGACCGGGTGCGGCGCGTCGGGGCTGGGCGTCACCGTGCCCGGCGGCTGGTTGACCATGCGCGTCAGCCGACCACGACGGCGGGGCTGCGTGCGCTTCGTGCGTGCCATGGGGCAGGTTAGGTGAAGGAAGTCCCCGGCGCGGCGCACGATGGGCCCGAGCCGGCCATGATCGAGTCGTCACTCAGCCATGATCGAGCCATGATCCAGCCATGATCCAGCCATGATCCAGCCATGGTCCGGCCATGACTCAGCCACGCTTCAGCCAGCCACGTCGATGACGCGGACGGCCGAGCGCGCCGCGGGCAGGCTCCGCGCGGCGGCGAGATCGACCAGCGCGACCGTGTATCGCTCGGCCCGATGCAGCGCGCCGGGATTCACGATGCGCGTCGCGCCGCGCACCTCGTCGCGGATCACGTGGGTGTGGCCGTGGAAGAGCCAGTCCACTCCGTCGCGCTGCGCCTGTTCGAGCAGGTGCGGAAGATGGCCGTGCGAATAGGCGATGCGCACGCCCTCGAACTCGAGGCGACCGAGGGGATGGTCCACGGCGATGCCCAGTCGTTCGGCGTGGCGGCGCAGCAGGGTCTCGTCGTCGCAGTTGCCAAAGACGACGCGGGCGTTCGTCCCGACGAGTTCCTCCAGCACCGCCTCGGAGCCGACGTCGCCAAGGTGCAGGATCAGCGTCGCGCCCCCGGCGCGAAGCGCTCGCACGGCGGCCGCGGCGCGATCGGCGTGGCCGTGGGTGTCGGAGAGGAGGCCGAGGAGCGGGGGAGGCATCGGTGGCTGGCGCAGCAGCGGCGTCGGGGACGATTCTGGTCCGCGCGCCGCGACCTGCCGGTCGCGCCGGCGGGCCGAAGGCCTGCATCGCGACTTCGCGGGCGCGAAGCGTGGTGCGGCCGTCCCGGCCACGTGCCCCACGTCACCTGCATATGTCGGCGCATGCCGCGGGCCCGCACCACAATCAAGGGTCTCGCCCTCGACCACGTTGGTCGACTCGCATCGACCCGTTCGATACGCTCGTCACCCTTGGGCGCGAGCCCCGGCCGCGCCGCGGGCCTTCGCCGGAGCGCGGGTCGTCCGCATCGATTCCCCGCCGGTTCCCTCGTCTCTCCTCGCCTCTGGCACCCCATGAAGACCCGCTTCGCTCCAAGCCCGTCCGGCCATCTGCACGTCGGCGGTGCGCGCACCGCGCTCTACAACTTCGCCTTCGCGCGACGGCATGGCGGGAAGTTCATCCTGCGCATCGAGGACACCGACCAGAAGCGATCGTCCGACGCGGCGAGCGTCGGGTTCCTCAAGGATCTCGCCTGGCTTGGAATCCTCTGGGACGAGGGGCCGGCGTTCGAGTTCGACGGTCCGCGCGTGCCGGACGGCACGGCCCGTCGGCTGCGCGCCGGCGGTGGCGAGGCCGGACCGTACTTCCAGTCGGAGCGACTGGAGATCTACAACCGCGCCATCGACCAGCTCGTCGCGGCGGGCCGGGCCTACCACGCCTTCGACACGCCGGAGGAGCTGGAGGCGAAGCGCCAGCAGGCGTCGCGCGAGAAGCGACCCTACCGGTACGACCACACCGCGGCGCTCGCCCTCTCGCCCGAGACCGTGGCGCAGCGGCTCGCCGAGGGCCGTCCCGCGGTGGTGCGCCTGCGGACGCCCGGTCGCGAGGTGACCATCCGCGACGAGGTGCTCGGCGACGCGACGATTCCCGCGGGCGAGATCGACGACTTCGTGATCCGCAAGGCGGACGGCTATCCGACGTACCACTTCGCCGTGGTGGTGGACGACGAGCTCATGGGTGTAACGCACGTGCTGCGCGCCCAAGAGCACTTCAACAACACCGCCAAGCACATGCTCATCCAGGACGCGCTTGGCTACCGCAGGCCGGTGTATGCGCACCTGTCGCTGCTCACCAATCCCGACGGCTCGAAGATGAGCAAGCGCGACAAGGACAAGCTGCTGCGGGCGACCGTCAAGGCGCGCGGCCTCGTTGCGCCGCCGCCTGGAACCGTTCCCCAGGCGACATGGGACGCGTGGTCCGCCGACCCGAACCGCCAGCTCGAGGTCGAGGATGCGACGGCGCTCGCCGCGGCGCTGGACGTGCAGCTTCCGGAGATCAACGTCGACGACTTCCGGCGCAGCGGATACCTGCCCGAGGTGCTCGTGAACTTCCTTGCGCTCAACGGCTGGTCGCCGGGCGGGGATCGCGAGAAGTTCGACCTGGAGTTCATCTGCCGCGAGTTCGACGTCAAGCGCGTCGTGAAGACGCCCGCCAAGTTCGACCGCGTGAAGCTCCTTGCGTTCAACGTGGATGCGCTGCGCGAGCTCGGCCGCGAGGAGTTCGTGCGCCGCGCGCGCGAGCACGGCCGGCTCTTCCATCCCGGGTTCATGGCGCGGCTCACCGACGCCCAGTTCGAGATGCTCGCCGCATCGAGCCATGAGCGCAGCCGGACACTCGACGAGCTCTTCCGCGGAGGCCGGTGGGTGACCGTCGCGGACGACGGGCTTGCATGGGAGGAGTCGAAGGCCGTGCGCAAGGCGCTCGGCGCCAAGGCGGGCCCGGGCGCCGCCACCGAGGCCGCCGTCGATGGCGGTCCGACCGGTCTCGACCACCTTCGCGCGGTCCAGCCGATCCTCGCCGCGCTGGGCGACTGGTCGATCGCATCGCTCGAGGCGGAGCTCACGCGCTACGCGAACAGCGCGGCTGGCGGGCAGATGGGCAAGGTCGCCCAGCCGCTGCGGATCGCCGTGACCGGCGGCACGGTGAGCCCTCCGATCTTCGACACGTTGGCGATCCTGGGCAAGGCGAGCACGCTGCGGCGGATCGAGCGAGCGATCGCGTGGGCGGCGACGTTGTAGCGACCTGCGTTGCCCGCGGCGGGCGCGCGGAGGAGGGATCCGTCGCGGCCGATATCCGCGTCGCCCCTCGGTGCGGCGTTCCGTGGCCGATTGCCGCTGCGGCCGCGTCGAGATCGGACCTCACCGCGAACCAGCCGCGCGCCCCGCGACGACGCCGCTCGCCCATGCCCACTGGAAATTGAAGCCGCCGATGCGGCCGTCGACGTCGAGGATCTCGCCGCACAGGTGGAGCCCGGCGCAGACGCGCGACTCGAGCGTGCTCAGGTGCACTTCGCGCAGCGGCACGCCGCCCGCGGTGACCTCGGCGTGCGTCCAGCCGCGGTCGCCCGCGACGGGGATGACGAGCGCGCAGACCGCGTGCGCGAAGGCGCGGCGCTCGGTGCGCGTGAGCTGGCGCAGCGGCTTGTGCGGGTCGACGTCCGCGATGGTGCAGAGGGCGTGCGCCAGCCGCTCGGGCACGCGCGTGCGCAGCGCGTGGAGGGGCGTGCGCGGGGCATCTCCGGTTGCTGGCGGAAGCGGCGCCGAGGCGCCCGGCACATCGGGATCGATCGGGGCGGGCCGACCGGCAAGCACGAGTTCGAGGTCGTCGGCCGTCGTGCCGGGAAGCCAGTTGATCACGAGCGTCGCCTGCGCGTCGTCGGCGTGGGCATCGATCCACCAGCGCGACGCATCCAGGATCGCCGGGCCGCTCAGGCCGAAGTGGGTGCAGAGAACGGCGCCGGTGAACGACGCGATGCGCCTGCCGCGACCGCTTCGGACCTCGACGGTGGCGTCGGAGGCGACGCCGGCGAGCCCGCGGAGGGGGTGGTCCGCCGGCAGCACGAGCGGTACGAGCGCGGGGAAGACGCGTGGCGTGATCGTGTGGCCGAGCGATTGCGCGATGACATGGCCGTGACCGTCGGAGCCGGACTTGGGGAGCGATCGGCCGCCGGTGGCGAGAATCACGCGATGCGCAGGAAGTTCGTCGCCTGTGCCCGAGACCGCGACGAAGCCGGGCGTTCGGTCGGGCGCCAGGCGATCATCGCGGCCGGCGCGCTCGCCGCGCTCGCCGCGCTCGTCGCGCTCGACGCGCTCGACGCGCTCGACGCGCTCGACGCGCTCGACACGCCACGGATGCACCATGTCCACGCCGGCGCCTCGCGCCCCACGGAGCAGCGCTTCGAGCACGCTGCGCGCCGAATCGGTCGTTGGGAAGAGCTTGCCCGTCTCCTCGCGCTTGAGCTCGACGCCGAGCTCCGCGAAGAAGCGAACGGTCTCCTCGACCGTCCACTGCCGGAGCACCTGCCTGATCGCCGGGCGCGTGCTGCCGGCGAACGCGGTCTCGTCGACCGCATGGTGCGTCACGTTGCAGCGGCCGCCTCCAGCCACGAGGATCTTGGCGCCGAGCGTCGTCGCGCCATCGACGAGCAGGATGCGCCGCCTCAAGCCGTGCTCATGCGCCGCGCGACCGGCGGCGATCGAAGCCATGAGCCCGGCCGCGCCGGCGCCGATGACGAGGATGTCGGCGGAAGGGAGTCGCACGTCGAGGAGAGGCGCCGTCGCGGATCCTCCCGAGGGTCGAACGCATCGAGGCGTGCCGGAATCCGCATCGGTTTCCGTGCATCGATCGTGTCACGGGGCGGCGGCCGCCTTCGCCGGCGCCTCCGCGAGCTTGACGGTCGTCTCCACGTCGGTCGCCTTCTCGGCGGTGTACCTGAGCTTCAGCTCGCGCCCCTCGTCGGCCGCGACGATGAAGCGGAAGGTGAGCCGTCCGCGGCTGGGGACGCCGCCTTCCAGGTCGATGCGCTCGGGATGAAGCTCCACGGGCTGCATGAGTTGATCCGTCCAGCGCTGCATCGTTCCGCTGGTCACGACCTTGACGCCCTCCTTGCCATCGGCCGCCGCGATCGTCAGCCGATCGGGCATGCCGATGCGCTTCTCCGCGGCGCGACCGGTGCGCGTTGGAATGAGGCCGCTGTTGGCGAGCTCGACGGTGACCTCCCAGAGTCTCGGTGAGAGCCGCTTCACCTCGGTGCGTTCCCATGCCAGCCTCGGCATCTGGTCGGCGTGGAACATGGTGAAGGCGAAGTTGCGATGGCACTCCTCCTCCAGCATGAAGGGCGGAGGGATGCGCGCGGACCACTTGTTCGGTCCGCCGACGACCACCTCGCCGCCCAGCGACTCGAGGCCCGGATGCTGGATCGTCTTCCAGTCGGTGAATGTCTGGCCGAAGAGCGCGCGATCGCTCCAACGCATGCGGGCCTTGTCGTCGGCGGGAGTCTGGCCGTTCTGGAGGATGCGCTTGTCGTTCCAGAGCTCGTTCGTGAACGAGACGATGCCGAGCCCTTCCGCGAGCCAGTTGATGAACCCGCCGTGAACGGTGTAGAGGTCGCTGTAGATGACCAGGGCGCGATAGAACGGCAGCAGTTCCTCGCCGGCCTTGCCGATCTCGTTGTAGACCGCGAGGTCCTGCGGCGAGTACTGGTTCTGTCGATACGACGCCCCGGGGCCGCGCAGGATCATGCCACCGGCGTTGTGGTAGCTCTGGCCGGCGGCGATGTTGGGGTGCTGCATGATCCACGCGCCGATGGCGCGCGTCTCGGGGAACGAGAAGGGATAGTCGCCGGCGCCGGACTGCACCCAGTCGGGCTGCCAGTCGCTTGGCCAGTTGCGGTTCATGTCGTACTGGCCCGGTCCATCCTCGTTGATGAGACCGTCGCCGTCGTTGTCGTATCCCTCGGTGCCGGCGAAGGACCAGTCACCCTTCGCGGGCGGCTCGACGCGCACGAAGATCCGCGGATCGTCCGGATCGCGCCGGTGCGTCCCGTTGGGATCCCTGCGCCACATGACGCCGATCGATCCGTCGCCGTCGAGATCGTCCGGCGGATCCTCGTCGAAGAGGCCGTCGTTGTCGTCGTCGATCGGTCGATAGCCGGTGCGGCTGCTGTTGGGCGTGTTGGGCTGGTCGAACCAGTTCTGTCGCCCGTCCGGATTGACGCACGGCAGGAAGTAGAAGACGCTCCGATCGACCAGGGCGGTGAGCGACGGGACCTTGCCGTAGGCCTTCGCGAGGTAGTCGATCGAGTAGATCACCGTCTCGCTCGCCTGGATCTCGTTGCCGTGCACGTTGCCGTCGATGTACATCGCCGGCTTGTCGGCCGCGGGCCCGGTGTCGGGGTTGTTCATCGTCACGACCCAGATCGGCCGGCCCTGCTCGCTCTTGCCGATCGTCTCGATCGCGAGGAGCTTCGGATACGTCGCCACGAGCTGCTCGAGCAGCTTGCCGATCTCGTCGTGGGTGTAGAAGCGATTGAAGGCGATGGGGTTCGCCGAGGGGAGCTGCTGCTGCGCCAGCGCGGCGCTGGATGCTGCGAGCGCAACGACCGCGACCGTCGTCCAGGGGCGCCATGCGCCGTGGATGCTCATGATGCGTCTCACTTGCCCTCCTCCTTCGCCGCCGGCAGCGTGATGGCGAGTTTCCGTTCCTTCGCGCCCGGCAACCGCACGATCACGTCGATCGCATCGCCGGCCTTCCCGCGCACGAGCCATTCGAACCGCTGCTGTCCGCCTCCTTCCAGCCCGCGGAAGCGCTCGACGCGCCGACCCGCGAGCCCCTGGTCGACCGGGCTGGTCAGCCGGACGATGCACGGCTCGCCGATGGACTGTCGCTTCGCATACGCGGTGTGGGTCGGCAGCGCACCGTCGTTGCGGATCGCGAGGCGCACTCGATAGAGGCCGTCGGCGAGCACCTCGACGGTCGGTTCCACGACCTCGAGCTTGGGCAGGCGCTTGAGCAGTTCCACGACGAACGCGGCCTGCTTGTCGGCGAGCGCGTCGAGCTGGTCGGCCGGTGGATCGATGCGAAAGAGAGGCAGGAAGCCGCCGATCTCGACGTCGCCGAGCGTTGGATGCTTGAAGGGATGCTAGGCGACGAAGCCGGATCCATCGCGTTCGCTGTCGGAGTACTTGAGCCAGGCGGTCTCCTCGGCGACATCGCCGACGGGCGCATCGGTCGTGACCGGCCGCGCCGTGCGTGCCCCGGGTGGGCCACCGAATCCGCCACCTGGTCCGCCGCCACCGCCGCGGCCCTGTCGGCGACCGCCGCCTCCAGGTGGACCGCCGGGAACGCCGGGCGGAGTCGCGCCGCCAGCCGCTGGAGGCGGCGCCGCTGGCGGCTGAGCTGGCGGCGCCACCGGCGCGCTCGTGGCGCCCGGCGCGGCTGCCGCCTGTGGCGCATCGGTCGGCTTTGTCTCCGCAGCTGGGTCCGGCTTTCCGTCTGGCTTGGTCTCCGGTTTGGTCTCCGGTTTGGCCTCGGGCTTGGTCTCGGGCTTTGGATCGGGCCGTCCCCAGACCACCGTTGCCAGCGAGGGAACGCCGCGCTGCGCGTAGAGCCACGCTTCGAACGAACCCGCCGAGTTCATGCTGGGAGCGCGGGTCTGGCCGGTCGACTCCTTGAAGATGCGGGCGAGCTCGGTGTGCAGCGGCAGGTCGGCCGCGTCGAGCTCGAGCGGAATCTGGGGATTCACGTCGGTCGCGTCGGCGCGCGGAAGCTTCACGAGGTTGTCGTGACGGCCATAGGTGAGTCCGAGGGCGATCTCTGGATGGCCGATCACGAAGCGGGCCAGGGCGAGCGACTCCGGCTCGCTGAGTGGATACGGGCCGGCGCCATCCTCGAACTCGGGCCAGCGGTGCATGAAGTTGCGGTCGAGATCGACGCCGCCGGGCGCATCCTCGTTGATGAGCCCGTCGCCGTCGTTGTCGATGCCTTCGACGAGGAGGCGGTAGAGCGGTCGCTCGCCCTTCACCGGATCGGCGGTGCGGAGCAGGCGCGGCTCGGCCGGATCGGCGACGAGCGTCGCCACCGCCGGCGGCGCCGGATTCGCCACGCGCATCAACGTCACCACGCCGTCGCCATCGAGGTCCTCCGGCCCGTCTTCGTCGGCGCGGCCGTCGCGGTCGTCATCCACGGCCCGGGGCGTGCGCGAGAACGGGTTGCCCGGAGACGCGAGCGTGCGCGCCGCCGCGTCGGGGTTGACCTGCGGCACGATGAGCAGCGCGCGTCCCTCGAGCAGCTCGCCATGTTCCTTCGCGATGCGCTCGGCGACGCGCCAGGCGATCTCCGGGCCGAGCAGGTGCGTCCCGTCGAGACCGGCCACGACCAGCAGCGTCGGCACGGTGTTGGACGGCGGCGCCTTGCCCAGCGCGCGCGGTGAGTGGACGTCCGTCGCCGCTCGTTCCGAACGGGATGGAGACGCACGTGGCGTTGTCGGCGTGCGCCATGGCGTCGAACTTCGCCGCGAGCCGCCTCCGGGGTGAGGTGTACCCCGCGAGCGGCGACGATGCGGCGGGGGTCGACGCCGACGGCGGCGCGGTGGAGGGCGGATCCAGCGGCGATGCCGCGGTCACCGTCCACGCCAGCGGCGCGCCGCGGCGAGGGCAAGCGTGGCGAGCGATGGAACAAGCATGCGCAGAGTGTAATGGCACGTGGCGTCGCCCGTGCGCGGGCTCGGTCCGGCGTCCGGGGTCCGGGGCGGGATCCACGGCCACGCGCCGGCGCGCGGCCGCCCTGATCACATCTCGAGCGAGAAGCGCGCCCGACATCACGTAGAGGCCGACGAGCCAGTTCTCGACGAGATACGGCTCGACCGAGAGCTCGCCGTGCACCGATCCGAAGTAGGTCGCCTGGCGCCGGTGCTCCCTCGGGGCGGCTGCAAGCTTCACCTCGATCGCGTCGTAGGGCGTGGGCGGCACGCCGATGCAGCAGCCGTCCCACTGGTTCAACATCATCAGCATCTCGGTCGGATCGAACGAGTACGCCGGGAACGCCGCGTAGCCCTCGATGCGCACATGGGCGTGGTCGAGCATGGCGATGCGCTGCGGAATCTGCATCTGTCCGAGCCGCGGCTGGAACGTCTCGGACGCGGACGTGAGCAGTTCCCACGAGATGCGATAGGGATCGTCGGCGGTGCCGGCGCCGCGAATGGTGAACCGGTCGTCGGCGCGGATCGAGCCGTCCGCGACACGCACCAGGGTGCCGGGCACGATCGTCGCGCCGGCGATCCTGGCGTCGAGCCCCAGCGAGAGTGGCTGGGACGGCGCGTCGCCCGCCGAGTTCGCGCCGGGGGTGCTCGGCGCGCTGCCTTCGATCGCACCGCTGGCCGGCGCCGCCGCGACCGCCGCTCCGCCGGCCGTCGCGCGGTCGCTGCTGGGTCGCGCAGCCACCGTCGCCGAGTTCGCATCGTCGGTGCGCGTGCTGCTGGCGAGGAGATCGTCCACGAGGGCCTTGGCGCCGTCGGCCGTCGTCGGGCGCGGTCGGTCCGTTGGCTCGCCCGTCGACGACGGCGTCGTGCCGTCGTCGACGGGCGCATGCAGGTGGCTCCAGGCGCGCGCACCGGCAGCAATCAGCAGGAGCAGGATGATCCAGATCGCGCGCACGACCGATCGTAGGGTCGCGCGCCGCCGCGGCCGGCGGGGGCGACAACGCTCCTGCGTCAACCGGGGATGAATCTGCGGGCGTCGCGAGGGAAGCCGCCGTTCGACAGGCTCACGGCGGCGGAGTCGGGGACCGTGTTGCACGACGTTCGCTGTCGCTGCCGCGCCGGCGTCCTGGTCGGCGCGGCAGCGGAGTCGTGCGTCGAGCGGGGTCCCCGACTCCGAATTCCGCCGCAGCGGCTTCCCTCGCGACGCACCCGCAGAATCAACCAAGCTGACGCACTAGTTTCCAAACGCGCTCAGCAACAGGCCGAGATCCTCGGCATCGATCGTGCCCGACGAATTGAGGTCGCCGTCGCACGCGCCGGAGGGCGGACATGGACCCCACGCCCCAAGGAGAAGGCCAAGATCGGCCGCGTCGACGAGGCCATCGCCGTTGAGGTCGGGTCCGCCGGGGGCCTCCGACCTCGCGTTGGAGATGAACATCGCGTGCGTGCCCATCGGGATGGCGACCTCGTTGCCGTCGGGCCACGGACCGCCGGGCAGCGTGAACGTCGTGTCCCGGTTGCCGAGGTTGCTCACCAGCACCACGGTGAGCGGTCCGTGCTTCACGCCGGACCACTGGACGCCGCTCAGCTTGTCGGTGGTGAGGTTCAGGAGCGTCACCGGCCCCGGTCCGTCGAAGGCGAAGTCGAGGGCGTGCCACGCGGCGAGCAGGTCCATGCGGTACTGGTCGACGGGGTAGTCGGGAAGGAACGAGAAGAGGAGCAGGTACGAGTCGATGCCGCGCAGTCGCAGGTGCTGGAGCAGCGTGGTGCGATCCTCGAGCGGTGGCGGCTCGACGGTGTCGTCCTGGTCCGTGTCGATGAACGGGGCCATCCACGGAATGAGTCGGTGCCCCACGGGCAGGCTGTTCTTCGCGGTCATGACCTTCGCGATCGGCGCCCAGAAGAGCGCGCTGCGCACGTTCGGCGCAAGGTAGTCGCCCCACAACTGCGGATCGGTGTGCTTCTTGTACTCCGCGTAGGGGTACGCCGGCGGCATCGCCACGTCCATGCCCGTCGTGAGGTAGAACGCGCTGTCGAAGGCGCGCGGCGCGGTGAAGGCGCTGAGCGCCGCCTCGTCGTACGGCCCGGGGAAGTAGTCGTAGCCGCCGATCCACGCCTGGCTGAACGCCGGGTCCGGATTGAAGCGCAGCTTGTTGCACACCTCGATGGCGTTGAGTTCCGGCGAGTTCAGCTCGATGTCGAAGAAGACGTAGTCCAGCTTCGGCACCAGCTCCATCGTGGTGTCCAGCGCGAACGGATCGCTCGTTCCGCCCCACGGCGCCGTCCCGTCCTGGAGCATGATGCCCAGCGGCAGGTTGGCGTCCAGCAGCGCCGCGTAGAGCGCGAGGTAGACCGGACTCGTCGCCACCAGGTCCCAGCCCGGGTGCGGCGTCGGCACGACGTCGAAGGGCGGGATCTCGTACCGGATGTTCCAGTCGTGGATTCGGGGCGGAAGCGCGGGGTCGGCGGCCAAGAGGGTCGCGGCGAGCGGACCACAGAACAGCAGGGGCGTCATCGGAGGTCTCCTTGAAAGGGCGATCCCCGGAACGCGACCGCAGTATGCCCACAATCCCAAAAAGGGGAAGTGGAATAATCCCAGATCGCGCAAAGTCTCCAGTTCCGCGCCGCGGCGACGTCCGTTATCGCGCGCGCGACGGAGCGGCCTCGCGTGCCGTGAAGCGCTCCATGACGGAGCGCTTCTCCTCGGGAACGAGCAGTCGGTTGACGCTGAGCGCCCCTTCGTGCTCGAACTGGTCGTTCGTTGGCGACCATGCGTCCGGGCCGGTCGGCGCGAAGGCGAGGTATCGGCGATCGGCGAAGAAGCGGTGCAGGTCGCCCGCGGTGTAGCCCTGATCCTCGAAGCGCCCCGTCTCGAGGATCACGAAGGGACGACTTCCGTCGATGATCCTCGCGGCGCCCCGGACGACGAAGAGCTCGAAGCCCTCGACGTCGACCTTGATCAACGCCGTTTGCGCCAGCCGCGGGTACTCCGTCACCAGCGAGTCGAGCGGCACGAGCTTCACCACCTCGACGCCGCGGTCGCGCGACTTCGCCTGCCGGTCGACGTGACCGAGCCCCGAGTGGCGCTGCCCCGATTCGGTCTCGATCCGCAGCGGCAGGTCCTCCAGCTTGTCGGAGAGGCCGAACCGGAAGAGCTTGACCGACTTCATGCGCATGAGCCGGATGGCCAGGTCCGTCGCGAGGGCGTAGTACGGATCCGCCTCGAAGGCGTAGACGAAGCCCGATGGGCCGACGCGCCGCGAGAGCTCGTAGGTCCAGTCCGCGCTGTTGGCCCCGACGTCGACGGCGACGTCGCCCGGCTTCACCAGCGCCGACAGGATCCGGAACTCCGGATCGTCGCGGCTTCCCGATCGAAGCAGCCTGCACGAAGCGGAGCCGCTGGACGCCCGCGGTCGCCTTCGGACCGGCGAACCGCAGCAGGTGCGTCTTGATGGTTTGGGGATTCATGCGCGGCCGCATGATACTGCCCCGGTTCGACGCCGTTGCCGCGACGACAGCGGCGCGCGTCGGGCCCTCATCCGATCGGCCGCAGGCTGCGCGACACCGACGTTCGATACGCCATGAACGCCGGCGCGATCCCCGCGACGGCCGCGAGGAGCACGGTGGCCGCGCCGACCATGGCGATCCAGTCGAGCCGCGGGTCGGGCGCGATCACCAGCCCGAGCGTCTGTCGGAGCACGGTTGCGGCGACCGCGCAGCCGACGATGGCCAGGACGACGCCGACCGCGGCCCCGCCGAGCCCGAGCAGCGCCGACTCGGTGAGCACCAGCGCGAAGATGCGCGACCGGCTGCATCCAAGCACGCGCAGGACCGCGATCTGCCGCCGGCGCATCTCCATCGAGCTCGCGAGCGCCAACATGATCGCGACGGCACCGGCGAGCATGACGATGGCGGCCATCGCGACGAAGAGTCGATCGACGCTGCCAACGATGGCGAAGAGGCGGTCGATCTGCTGCTCGGGCTGGGCGACGACGATGGTCGTGTCGCGCCGCAACGCGTCGAACTGCTGCTGCATCGCCGCGGAGACGCCCATCCCCGGGCGCGTCGGCAGGCGCAGCAGGATTCCGGTGATCCGGCGATCGCCGTCGACGAGGTCGGCGGCGGTCGTCCGGCTCGCCTTGGGATCCTCGCGCTCGCGGCGTTCATGGGCGTGGATGATCCACGTGCTCTCGAGGTCGGTCATCACCGCCCGGTCGTGCGGCGTGCCGGTCGGCGCGAGGATGCCGACGACGGTGTACGGGAACTCGCCGTGCTCGTGAGCGCCATGATGCCCGGCGTGCGCGCCGCCGCCTGCCGGGTCGGCGTCGCCCGCCGCGTCGTCGGCTCCCTCGTCGGCCGCCTCGCGCGAGCCACCGCTGCCGTGCGTCAGGAAGAAGGTCGATCCGACGCGCAGCCTCGTCTCCCGCGCCGCCTCCGAACCGAGCACCGCCTCGAACGGCTTCTCGAATGCGCGTCCCTCCGTGAACGCCCATGGCGTCTTCGGATCGGGCTTGAACTTCTCGAGGAAGTCGCGCGTCGTGGCGAGGGCGGGGAAGCCGCGATAGCTGTCGCCAAGCTGCGTGGGAATCGCCCATTCCCACGGGTAGGACTCGGCGATCCGCCGATACTCCGACCAGGGGATCGAGTTGCGCGGCGGGTTGGCGTAGAAGACGCCGTTGAGCACCGCGACCAGCGGCGAACTGTCGGCGCTCACCAGCAGGTGGGTCGTTCCGCTGCCGCGCCGGAACGCATCGCGGCCCGCGTCCTTCATCGTCAGCAGCGTCAGCATGAGCGCCACCGCGATGGCCACCGTCGCGATCGTCGTGAGCGTCACGAAGAGTCGCGAACGAAGGGAGCGGAGGATGATCGAGAGATCCGTCATGTGGCGGTCCGGCCGGCGGCGATCGGCATGACGCGCTCGAAGCGGTCGCGCATCGCCGGATCGTGGCTGGTGCAGAGGAGCGGGGCGCCGCGCTCCCGGCACGTCTCCTGGATGAGGTCCATCGCGCCGATGGCGTTCTCGGGATCGAGGCTCGCGGTGGGTTCGTCGGCGAGGACCAGCGTCGGTCGGCACGCGACCGCGCGGGCGACGGCGACGCGCTGCTGCTGTCCGACGCTGAGCTGCTCGACCGGCGCGTCGTGCCGTTCGATGCCCAGGTCGTCCAGCAGCGCCTTCGCGCGGGGACGGTGCTCGCGCCGCGGATGCTGCGCGGCGAGCAGCGCCAGCATGACATTCTCGATCGCCGTGAAGCCGGGAAGAAGCTGGAAGGTCTGGAAGATCATGCCGACGTGGCGGCCGCGAAAGAGGTCGCGCTGCGCCCCGCGCAGCGCGTGGATCTCCTCGCCGGCGATCTCGACGGAACCCTGCCGTGGATCGAGAAGCCCCGCGACGAGCTGCAACAGCGTGCTCTTGCCGCTGCCGCTGGAACCCGTGAGGAGCGCCTGCTCGCCCGGGGCGAGCGTGCACTCGGCGATGTCGACGGTCCACGGCCCTTCGTCGCCGTAGCGGAACCGCAGGCCGCGGATCCGAAGCGCGCAGGTCGGCACGGTGGCTGGTGCGGGGCGCCGCGCTGGAGGTGGCTGGGCGGTGCTCATGCGTGCATCACGTTCGTGGCGCGCCCGGCGGGGCTCGGCGTTCGCGGTCGCCGAGAGGCGTCGCGCGACGTGGCGATCCCGCGGCGGCGGCGCCCCGCGGTCTATCGAGTGGGCGCTCCGAGCCGCGCCTGGGCGAACGAGGCGGCCTTGAGCATCGCTTCGTCGACTCGGCTCGGATCCTTGCCGCCGGCCTGCGCCAGGTCGGGACGGCCTCCGCCGGTTCCGCCGCACGCCGCGGCGGCTTCCTTCGCCCAGTCGCCTGCCTTCAGTCCCGCCTTGATGAGTTCCGGCGGCACGCTGGCGACGATGGTGACCTTGCCCGCCGCCTGATCGGCCGCGAAGAGCATGACCGCCGCCTCGGGGCGGCGCGCCCGGATCGTGTCGATGGCCGCGAGCAGCGCATCGCGGTCGCCGTCGAGGGCGTGGACGATCACGCTGCCCGCCGCCTTCTCGGCGATGGCGCGGGCCTGCGCAACGGTGGCGTCGCGCGATGCGCCCTGCTGCCGCTTGCGGAGCCCCTTCGCGCGCTCGCGCAGCCGGTCCACGATCGCCTGCACGCGGCGCCTCGCCGCGAGCGACATGGAGAGCGCGTCCACCTGCGGGGCGAGCTCGTCGAACTCGCGCAGGAAGAGGTCGTCGGCGCCGCTCTCCGCGAGCCGCTCCGCGCCGAGCGCCCGCTGTTCGAGCGCCTCGCCGGCGGCCTGCGCGGCGAGCGCCGCGGCCCCGGTCAGCGCGAAGACCCGCCGGACGCCGGCGCTGAGCGCACCCTCGCCCACGAGGACGAACCGCCTGGCGTCGCCGGTGCGCTCGAGGTGGGTTCCGCCGCAGAACTCGATCGACGCGCTCTCCCACCGCGGGTTCGTTGGATCGGCCAGCAGCTCGCCGACCGTGGCGCCGATGGAGACGACCCGCACGGGGTCGGGATAGCGCTCGCCGAAGATCGCCCGCACGCCACGGATCGCCCGGGCGCGATCGAGCGGCACGACGTCGGCGTGAACGGGAAGGTTGCGCTCGATCGACGCGTTCACCAACCGTTCGACGTGGGCGGTCTGGTCGTGGGAGAGGGCGTGGCCGCAGGCGAAGTCGAAGCGCAGCCGGTCGGGAGCGACCATCGAGCCGCGCTGGTCGCTCTCGCCGCCGACCACTTCGCGCAGCGCCAGGTTGAGCAGGTGGGTCGCGGTGTGATTCGCGCGGATCGCCTCGCGCCGTTCGCGGTGGAGGAAGAGCTCGCCGTGTTCACCGGTGCGCAGCACGCCCTCGGTGACCTTGCCGACGTGCAGCACGTAGCCGCCGACGACCTGCGTGTCCTCGATGGCGAAGTCGGCCCCGCCGCGGCTGGGCGTTCCGTCGCGGCCCGGGCCGGACCCGTCGCCGGTGCGCAGCTCGACGCGGAACGTGCCGTGATCGCCGACCTGTCCGCCCTGCTCCGCGTAGTGGTTGGTGCGGTCGAGGACGAGCGCCACCGTTCGGCCGATCTCGGCCACGTTCTCGAACTCGGTTCCGGTCCAGATGGCGCGCACGCTGGCCATGATCGGCCGGGCATGGAACTTGTCGCTGTCGTCGGTCGGCGCAATGTTGAGCGCCTTCAGCCGGGCGAGCGCATCGGGCGGCAGGGTGATCCTCGCTTCGCCGGTCTCGCCCTTGCGGCTCGTCTCGCGGGCCCGTTCCATGAGCGCCTCGTAGCCCTCGACGTCGACGCGCACGCCGCGCTCCTGGGCCATCACCTGCGTGAGGTCGATGGGGAAGCCGAAGGTGTCGTGCAGCCTGAACGCGTCCTCGCCGGTGACGACCCCCCCGGCGCCGGAGCGCGATGCCGCCTCCGAGAAGAGGGCCAGGCCGCGGTCGAGCGTGCGTCCGAAGGCGAGTTCGTCGTCGCGGATGAGCGCCGCGACGCGCTGCGGCTTCGCCTTGAGCTCGGGAAACGCCTCCCCGAGCGAGTCGACGACGGCCGGCACGAGGTCGCCGAGGAAGGGCTCCTTCACGCCCAGCGTCTGGTGGCCATGGCGCACGGCGCGGCGCAGGATCCGCCGGAGCACGTAGCTGCGCCCCTCGCTTCCCGGCGCGGCGCCGTCGGTGAGCGCGACGGCGAGGCAACGGATGTGGTCGGCGATCACCCGATAGGCGATGTCGACGGGATCGGTCATCGATCCGGCGTACGGGCGCGCCCCGGTGCGCGCTGCGATCGCGGCGAAGAGCGGGGTCCAGAGGTCGGTGTCGTAGTTGCTGCGCTTGCCCTGGAGCACCGAGACGAGCCGTTCGAAGCCCATGCCGGTGTCGACGTGGCGCGCCGGGAGCGGCTTGAGGGACGCGGGGCTCTCGCGGTTGAACTGGATGAAGACGTGGTTCCAGATCTCCAGCACGTCGGGGTCGCCGCTGTTCACGAGCGACGCCGCGTTCCGCCCGCCGACGCGGTCGAAGTGGATCTCCGAGCAGGGGCCGCACGGGCCGGTGTCGCCCATCTCCCAGAAGTTGTCCTTCATCCCACCGGGCAGCACGCGATCGGGCGGCAGGAACTGCAACCAGATGTCGCGGGCCTCGTGGTCGGGGGCCAGGCCGGTCCGTGGGTCGCCGCGGAAGTACGTGGCGTAGAGCCGGTCGGGCTCCACGCCATAGACGCTCGTGAGAAGCTCCCAGCCCCACGCGATCGACTCGAGCTTGAAGTAGTCGCCGAAGGACCAGTTCCCGAGCATCTCGAAGAAGGTGTGGTGATACGAGTCCTTGCCCACGTCCTCCAGGTCGTTGTGCTTGCCGCCGGCGCGGATGCACTTCTGCGTGTCGACCGCGCGGGTGTACGGCCGCGTGCCCCGGCCGAGGAAGACGTCCTTGAACTGGTTCATCCCCGCGTTCGTGAAGAGCAGGGTCGGATCGTCGTGCGGCACCACGGGCGACGACGGCACCGCGGTGTGGCCGCAGCGGTTGACGAAGAAGTCGATGAACGTGCGGCGGATCGAGGAGGCGTTGGGCGTCATTGGGTGCGATGCGGGCGGAGTGAAGTGCGAAGTCTAGAGCGGTGCGGTTCGCGCCAGCGGCATCCGGGCGCAGCCGTCGCGCGGTACCATGCCCTCGTGACCCAAAGCACGCCTCCAAGCGTCGAGCAGGGCTACACGGCGCCGACCGTCCGGCAGTTCAGCGTCTTCCTCGACAACAAGGTCGGAAAGCTGCTCGAGCTGGTCAGGGTCTTCGACGAGGCGCCCGACGTGCACCTCGCGTCGCTGAGCGTCGTCGAGAGTTCCGACTTCGCGGTGATCCGGATCATCCCCAACCGCGCCGAACGGGCGCGAGCGCTGCTGAAGGCGCACAACCTGCCCTTCTCGGAGCTCGACCTGCTCATCGTCGAGCTGGGCGCCGGTCAGGGACTCACGAACATGTGCCTGCACCTGCTGGCCGCGGAGCTGAACATCCGCTTCGCGTACCCGCTCATGGTGAAGCCCAACGGAACGCCGACGATCGCCCTGGCGGTCGACGACCAGGTGCTCGCCGGGCAGATCCTGCTGCGCAAGCGGTTCCGGCTCCTCGGCGAAGCTGATCTGCCCTGACCCGCCGTGTACACGCCGGGTGCGTCGGCCGCGCGAGCGCGGCGCGCCCGCGCGCGGGGGCTCACGCGCCACCTCGCCATCTCTCGGTCATCTACCTCCCAACCGGCGGCGGAACCCGCGTCGGGATCCCGGTCGGGGGCGGCGTCGGCGGCGCCGGTGGCGCAGCTTCGGGGAGCGTCTCCGGCTTGTACTCGTGATCGCGCTTGCGGAGGACCTTGGCCGATCGGATGACGTCCTGCTGCTGCGTCTTCATGAGCACGTCCTCGCCCTCGATCACGCGGCCGAAGACCGTGTGGACGCCGTTGAGGTGCGCGGCGGGCGCGAAGCAGATGAAGAACTGGCTTCCGTTGTTGTCCGGATTCGCGTCGTGCGCCATCGAGATCGATCCGGCGAAGTGCTTGCGCGCCTCGGGCTTGGTGGCCTCGCCGAGGATTCGATAGCCGGGACCGCCGGTGCCGATGGCGCCCTTCGCGCCGACGCCGCCGGCTCGGCTGTTCGGATCTCCGCCCTGGGCCATGAACGCCGGCAGGACGCGATGGAAGGTCAGTCCGTCGTAGAAGCCCTTGCTCGCGAGATCCACGAAGTTCGCGACGGTGTTCGGAGCGCTGTCCTCGAAGAGCTCGAGGACCATGCGTCCGCGATCGGTCACCAGCTCGACGCGCGGCAGGTTGTCCGCCGCCGCCTCCTTCGCCCTGAGTTCCTGCTCCGCGGCCCAGAACTGCTTGTACTCGGCAGCGGCGGTCTTCATCCGGTTGAGCTGGAAGGCGATGTCCGGGGGCGCCGCCGCCGGATCGGGAATCGCCGCCAGCGCCGCCTCGGCGTCCTCGAAGCGATGCAGCGCCATGAGCAGTTCGGCGCGCAGCGGCACGATCTTCGGGAAGACCGCGACATCGACCGGGTACCTGCTTGCCGCCGCGAGCGCTCGCTCGAACTGGTTGCGGTTCCTCCAGAAGTTCGCCCAGTTGATGAGGACGCTGCCATCGTCGGGGCGCAGCGCCGCGAGCTTCGAGAACCCCGCGTCGGCCGCGTCGAGATCGCCAAGCCAGGCGTCGGTCTGCACGAGCATCCCCAGCGCCGCCGCGTGGTCCGGATGGGACGCGACGAACGCCGCGATCTCGCTGCGCACGCGGCCGATCTCGCGCCGCTCGTCGGCGCCGATCTGCGGCTTCCCCTTGAGCCACGCGGCCAGCCCCGAGAACTGGTCGCGGATCGCGTCGAACGCCGCATCGCCGGTTGGCGCCGGCTTCGGCGGCGCCGCCGGCGCGTTGGGGCGCGTCGCCGGCGTGATCTTCGGCTGCACCTTGGGCTGGCCCGACGCGGGCGGCCGGATGCCTGGAAGCGTTGGGCTTGGCGGCCTCGCGGCGGGTGACCCCGTCGGGGGCGTCGGCGCGGGCTTCGCGGGCGGGGCGGCCGAGAGAGCAATGAGCAGCAGCGTGGTGGTGAGCATGGCGATCAAGGGAAGAGCGTGACAAGCGGCGACGGGCATCTCGCCGAAGGACGCGCAGGGTACCCGAAGTCGGCCGGGATTCACGCGACGCGATCGAGCCACGCCGCAGTGATCAGGCGGTGCGAGCACCACCGCGGCATCAGCGCGGCGCCGGGTATTCGCAGCAGGTCTTCTCGGTTTCCCAGAGCGTCACGGTCCGCAGTTGGCCGCCCGCGGCGCGGAGCGGACCCACGAGCAGGTCGTAGCACGTCTTGGCGATGTTCTCCACCGACGGGTTTCGCCCGGCGAACTCGGGAACGTCGAGGTTCAGGTGCTTGTGATCCAGCCGGTCCACCACCTCGCGCCGCACGATCGACTCGATCGTCCGCAGTCCAGGCGAGGGCGCAACGAGGGACTCCGCAGCGGTCTCCTTCGCGGGCGCATCCAAGGCGGCCGTCGCGCCGAGCCGCGCGGTGGGGGTGCGCCCGAGCTGCGCGGCGACCGTGCCGGTCGGGATCAGGGGTGTCTCGACGGCGACCTCGAGACGGTAGTTGTGGCCATGGCCGTTGACGTTGTTGCACTTGCCGAAGAGCGCTCGATTCCTCGCCTCGTCGTATTCCGGGCAGTGCAGTCGATGGCTGGCCGAGAACTCGAAGCTCTGGCGGAGCACCACGCGGTCCACGGCATCGGCGTTCATCTCGAGACTGTATCGAGGACCAAGGCGCAGTCGCACGCGCGACACCGAGCAGGCGAGTCGCGCGGGCAGGTCATGGACGAGCCGGCGCAGCAACCCTGCGGGCGAGGTCAAGGCGATCAGGCGCGGCCGAAGCAGCTCGGCGCGCACCGCGCCATCGATCTTGCCGATGTCCACCAGGTAGCCGGTCGTCGGGTCCGGCACGCCAGCGACCACCACGTCGACCTCGAGATGGACGGCCCACGACTCCTGGGACGGCCATGCCGCGAACGGATTGTCTCGCGGCGGCAAGCTCGATTCGGTTCCATCTGCGCTCAGCGCGAGTCGCACGGTTCTCGACAGCGAACAGGGGCGCTGCGGGTTCGCGAGTCCGTCGGCGGTCGGCGCCGGTTGTGGGTCGTCGCGGCGCGGCATTCGGCGATCGTACGCGCGGCGGCAGCGTGCGCCGCGTCGACGAAGCGGCGCAGCGCCCCGGGCCAACGCCTTCAACGCTTTCTCGGGTGTTCGACGCCCACAACGACCAGCCAACGATCCGTCCCACGCCTCCCAGTCGATCCTCCGGCCCCGCCCGCAGCCCGATGCCGTCACGAGATGTCACCGTTGACAAGAAGTGGAACGCATGGAGGTCGCCTGGAATCCGTAACGGATCCGATCTGGAATGAGTCGAAAGGGCAGTTATCCACCGTCGGACGGGACTGGAAGACGCGCCTCACTCAAATGGAAGTCATTGATTGACAATACCTTGGTGAATTTCCTCCAAGAATCCATGGATTCTCTGCGAGAAGGCCTTGCAGTCGTCATCTACTGAAATACAATGAGGCCGTCATTCGAGAGGGATCCAAGAAATCCCCTCGATGGCGACTGAAGTGCCGAATCTGGTGAACGTCGGCGAACGAAGCGGCTCCTGTCAAGTGTCTAAAACGGTAGGATCACTCACGGATGTGGCGTGAAATCCTTCCCGGACCACCCCTTGATGTCTCGGTCGAGCTCATGGCCCGACCATCCATTCGACCCCCGGAAGGGCTCGGCATGAGGCTTGCCTCTGCCGGGCCTTTTTCTTTTTCCCTGGTTTGCGTCGCGGTGTCGTCGTTAGCCCTGCTCCTTGGCGGCGTTGGGAGCGGCTGCTCGGAGGGCAGTCCGACGCGTTCGGCGACGATGGGCATTCCGCCGCTCCAGCCCGCAGCGGTGAACGAAGCCGCAGGCAATCCATCTTCGGTGACGGCTGAACCGTTGCCGGTTGTCCCGAGCTCGACATCGGGACCGCCGGCGGTCGCCGCATCGACGGCGCCGGATGGGACGGCGATCTCAACGGCCTCAACCGCTCCAGGTGAGCCGACCAGTCCGAGCGGGCCCGCCGTGCCAGTGGTGCCGCCTGCGCCCGCGCCGCCGCGAACGCTCATCGACTTGGCGCCGGGCGTTCGCGTCGATCGCCGCCGCGGCGTGGTCGAGGTTTATGCCGTCGTCTGCATCGAGACGGGGCTGCTCGAGCAGATCGCATGCGCTCCTCAGACGCGCGAGCACGAGGCGCTCGTGAGCGTTCGAGCAAGGCCGCGCGATGTGCACGCGGGACTTCTGCTTCTCGGACTCGCGCCGGGCCGGCCGGGGTGGTGGAAGCTCGAGGGCGACCGGCTCATGGAGCAAGCGCCCGACCGGCGACCATCTCGGTCGCCGTCCGTTGGCGATCCGCAGGGACGAGCCGATCGAGCCGCTGGGTGCGCGACGCCGCGACCGGCGCCGAGCTGAGTCCCGCGTCGTGGGTCTTCGCGGGCTCGGTCCTGGAGCCGCGACAACCGGCGCGCCAGCGCGAAGGCGCTCCGCCCGACGAACTCGGCCAGGGGACCGACCGCTACCTGGCCGACGACAGCGGTTCGGTCGTGGGGTTGGTGACCTTCGGCGACGAGGTCGTCGCGTTTTCCCTTGTCCTTCCCGACAGCGAGGACGTTCGGCCGCTGGAGTGGGAAGCATGGACCGAGCGCCTTCCCCCCGTGGGAACGCCGGTCGTGCTCATTCTCGGCCGAGTCGATGCGTCGACCGCGGGCGCCGACGTCGAGCGACGCTGAGGCAAATGCGATCGCACCGTCCTATTCGCCGAGGCGGCTGGCGATGCGCCGCGCTCCGGTGAGCGCGATCGCGATCGCGTCGGCGACGTCGGACGGACTTGGCGGAAGCGACAGCCCGCACTGGCCCATCACGGCGAGCTGCACCTGGAGCTTCGTCGCGCGCCCACGTCCGGTCATCGCCTTCTTCACCGATGCGGGCGGGATTTCGTCGATGCGCACGCCGCGCGACTCGCCCGCCAGCAGCACGACGCCACGGGCGTGTCCCATGAGGATCGCGGTGCGCGCGTACTCGCGGTGCACGAAGAGCGACTCCACCGTCATGCACGCTGGCTGGAGCTCGTCGAGCAGGCCCACGATGTCCTCGTGAAGCTGCCGGAGCCGGAAGGCGAGCGAGGCGTCGGAGCGCAGCCGCAGCACGCCGGCTTCCACCAGCGCCGGTTCCGCCTCGCCGTCGAGCAGTTCGACGCATGCGTATCCCGTGCGGTGCAGGCCCGGATCGATCCCCAGCACGCGCGTCGCCGCAGCGGCTCGATCGGTCACGCGGCCGCTCCCGCGGGCGACTCCGCGGCGCGGTCGGCGACCGCTTCGGTGACCGGCCCAGCCGAGCGCCGCGGTCGGTTCCGCACGTCGCTCTCGAGCAGCCCGTCGCTGAGGCGGACGACGCGCTCGCAGCGCTCGGCGATGTGGTCGTCGTGCGTGACGATGATGATCGTGAGGCCGCGCGAATGGAGCTCGTCGAAGAGGTCCAGGATGGCGCGGCCCGTCTTCGAGTCGAGGTTGCCCGTGGGCTCGTCGGCCATGATCACCGCGGGATCGGTCGCCAGCGCCCGGGCGATCGCCACGCGCTGCTGCTGGCCGCCCGAGAGCTCCTTCGGTCGATGGGTCAATCGGTCGCCCAGTCCGACCTGGTCGAGGCGGGCGATCGCCCGAGCTCTCCGGACGCTGCGCGAGATGCCTTGATAGAAGAGCGGAACCTCGACGTTCTCGACGATCGTGAGCTCGCTGATGAGGTTGAACGCCTGGAAGACGAAGCCGATGCGCTTTCCGCGGATGCGGCTCAGCTCGTCGTCGGGAAGGGACGCCACGTCGTGTCCGTCGAGCAGGTAGCGCCCGGCGGTCGGCCGATCGAGGCAACCGAGCAGGTTCATCAGCGTCGACTTCCCGCTGCCCGACGCTCCCATGATCGCGACGTACTCGCCCGCATCGATGCGCAGGTCGATCCCTCTCAGCGCCTCGACCAGCACGCTTCCGTCGGGCTTGTAGTAGACCTTGGTGATGCCGGAGAGCTCGGCGGCGGGGTGCTGCGACACGGCCGATCGTAGCGGCGGCCCTCGGCTCGCATGGCGGCGCGACGCCGACCGGCGGCCCGCGCGGAGCGCGCGCCGGGCGACTGAATCCGCATAACCTCGGCCGTGCTCCAGCGTGCCGCCTTTCGAGCGATGGCGTCGACGGGCAATCTCGTGCCGATCGTGCGACGCCTCTTCAGCGACCAGATCACGCCGGTGCTCGCCTACCGGCGGCTGGTCAGCGCCGACGAGCGCACGGCGCCTTCGTTTCTCTTCGAGTCGGTCGAGACGGGCGGCCGCGCCGGCCGATGGTCGCTGCTCGGCGCGCAGCCCTCGATCGAGCTGATCGCGTTCGGGAACGACGTCACGGTCGTGGATCGCGAGCGCGGCTCGACGCGGCGCGAGCGGGTGGACGACCCGCTTGCGCTGCCCGCCCGGATCGGTGCCGGCTGGCGGCTCGGGAACCCCGACGCGGTCCCCTCGGCGCGCGGCGCGTTGCCGCGATGCTTCCGCGGCGGATGGGTCGGCTACGCCGGATACGACACGGTCCGCTTCCTCGAGCCGAGGAAGCTTCCGTTCGAGGCCGCGCCGCGCGACGATCGTGGACTGCCGGATCTTCATTTCGGGCTCTATCGGCAGGTCGTCGCAATCGATCACGTCGACAAGCTCGCGTACGCGATCGTCCACGTGCCCGTCGACGAGCACGACAGCGTCGACGCCGCGTACGACGCGGGAACCGCGGCGATCGAGGCGCTCGTCGGGCGGCTGGAGACGCACAGCGTGCAGCTTCCGAGCGGTGTCGTGGGGCTCGACCTCGCCCAGCGGCCGGCGCCGCCGGCGGAATCGAACATCACGCGCAGCGGCTTCGAGGACGCCGTGCGCCGCGCCCAGCGATACATCGCCGCGGGCGATGCGTTCCAGGTGGTCCTCAGCCAGCGGCTGTCGCGCACGACGACGGCGGATCCGTTCGACCTGTACCGCGCCCTTCGCATCGTGAATCCGAGTCCGTACCAGATCTACCTCCAGGCGCGCGGTTCGATCCTGGTCGCGAGCAGCCCGGAGATCCTCTGTCGCGTGCAGCAAGGCGTGGTCACGAACCGCCCGCTCGCCGGAACGCGCCGCCGCGGATCGAATGCTGAGGAGGACGTCCGCCTGGAGCGCGAGCTGCTCGCCGACGAGAAGGAGCGGGCCGAGCACGTGATGCTGGTCGATCTCGGGCGCAACGACCTCGGACGCGTCTGCGAGACTGGGTCGATCTCGATCGATCGCTGCATGGAGGTCGAGCGCTACAGCCACGTCATGCACATCAGTTCGACCGTCACCGGACGTCTTCGCGCGGAACTGACCTGCTGGGACGCGCTGCGGGCGACCCTGCCCGTCGGCACGGTGAGCGGTGCGCCCAAGGTCCGGGCGATGCAGATCATCGACGAGATCGAACCGACGCGGCGCGGCCCGTACGCGGGCGGCATCGGCTGCGTCGCCTTCGACGGGGACATGGACATCGCGCTCGCGTTGCGGACGATCGTCGTCCCGACGTCGGCGCCGTTCGTCGACGGCGACGTCGATGAGCCGGGCCCGCATCGATGGACGGCGCACCTCCAGGCCGGCGCCGGCATCGTGCTCGACAGCGTCCCGTCCAGCGAGTTCGAGGAGACGATGAACAAGGCGGCCGGGCTGGGACGGGCGATCGAGCTGGCGGAGGGCGCGTTCGGGGCGGGCCCAAACGGACGGTCCGATGGCCGATGAGGCAGAACATATCCCGTCCGAAGCTGTATAACGTGGAGGAGAAGATCCGACGCCCGCGGCGATGCGAAGCCATGTCGTGGCGGAGCCGCGCGAGCGGACGTCCATGTTGCAAGCCCATCCCGCCCCCTCAAGACGCCCCCAGACGCCCATGTCCCACCTGCCGCCGTCGCGCCATCCCCTCGCGCATGCATTCCGAGCGCTTCGTTGCGACCTCCGGCCGCACCTCCGCCTTCGCGAAGCCTTCGCCGCCGCGCTGGCTGCGGGAACGATCGTCCTTGGCGGGTCGGCAACCGCGGGAGGCGATCCGCCGCGCGACACGCCGTCCAGCGGCCTCGCGGCCGCTGGATCGAAGGCGCTCTCCGTGCCCGAGTGGGCCGATCGCGTCTGGAACTCCGCGAAGGAGGGCGATCTCTCGACGATCGAGCGCTACCTCGCCGGAGTGCCCGACGGGCGCGCCGCCGGCGACATCGAGCGCGTCCGCGGCGCCTACGAGACGCTCCAGAAGACCCGCGCCGAGTCGGCGACGACCAAGGCGACCGACCTGGAGAAGGCCCTCGCCGACATGCGCCGGAACGCCGGCGAGGAGAAGCTCTCCGCGGCGCTCCAGTCGGCGTCGATGGCCAAGCTGCTCTCGAGCGACTGGACGAAGACGCTCGCGACCCCCGACGTCTCCAACCTCATGGCCGCCGCCGAACGGAAGGCGAAGGAGGCCGAGGCCTCGGGCGACTGGCTGCTGGCCCAGGAACTCCTCTTCCGGCTCCGTGTGCTGGTCGACCGGATCGGCCGTCCCGTCGACGAGGAGCACTACACCGACCTGCTCGAGAAGGTGAACCGGCGCATCGGCCTGCTCGCCCAGTTCGCACCGCACAAGCTGCACGAGCTGCGCGCCATGCAGGCGAAGCGCCTCAAGCCCGATGCGGAGTTCCCGCCGTTCAACGAGCTCGGCGCCGAGGACTGGAAGGATCAGCTCAAGGGAGTCACGCAGCCGATGCTCATGCAGGCGCTGCGCACCGCGGCGGCCGAGCACATCATCAACGAGGGCTGGAAGCCGCTGCTCGACGGCGGGCTCTCGGCGCTGCGCATCCTCGCGACCACCTCCGCACTCGACGAGAACTTCCCGGGTCTTCGCGACCCTGAGAAGGTGAAGCGCTGGGTCGACGCGATCGACGCGATGCAGCAGGAGATCGACGCCAAGCCGTCGAAGAGTCTCGGCCGCGGCGACTATCGGGACATCATGGGCCGGTTGATCCAGCTCAATCGCGAGACGATCAACCTCGAGCCGGAGTCGACGCTCTTCCACGAGTTCGGCGAGGGCGCCACGTACCAGCTCTCGCAGCTCTACGACGACCAGTACACCGAGATCATCTGGCCCGAGCGCCTTCGCCGCTTCCAGCAGCAGACCGAGGGCAACTTCGTCGGTGTCGGCATCCTCATCCGTCAGGACGAGAAGCGCGACATCGTCGTCGTGAACCCACTCGAGGGGTCGCCCGCGTACCGCGCCGGCGTGAAGCCCGAGGACCGCATCGCCTCGGTCGACGGCGTGACCACGCTGGGGTGGTCGCTCAACAAGGCCGTCGACAACATCACCGGCCCGCGCGGCAAGGAAGTGCGGCTGGGAATCCGTCGCGGCGAGGGCGCCAACGAGAAGCTGATCGAGATCCCGGTCGTCCGCGACACGATCAAGATCCGTTCCGTCAACGGCTGGTGGAAGCGGGCGCTCGACGAGAATGGCAATCCGCAGTGGGATTGGCTGATCGATCCGATGAGCCGCATCGCGTATGTGCGCCTCACGAGCTTCAACGAGGACAGCTATGCCGACCTGCTCGCGGCCGTGGACGAGATCAAGAAGACGGGCAAGCTCAACGGCCTGATCCTCGACCTGCGGAACAATCCCGGCGGGCTGCTCAAGTCCGCGGTGCAGTTCAGCAACCTCTTCGTGCCCAGCGGCGAGCTCGTCTCCGGCCAGGACAAGGACGGGCGCAAGGTGTGGCACCACGACGCCCAGCCCAACCGCGCCGAGGCGCGCCTCGCGGACGTGCCGACGGTGGTGCTCGTCAACGAAGGCTCGGCCAGCGCCAGCGAGATCGTGGCGGGCTCCCTCCAGGCGCACAGCGCCGCGGTGATCCTCGGCGAGCGTTCGTTCGGCAAGGGAAGCGTGCAGACCGTGCACGACATCTCCGACACCGAGGCCGCGGCGATCAAGCTCACGACGCAGTACTACGTGCTGCCGCCGCGCCCGGGCGAGGAAAAGGGCCGCCTCGTGCATCGTCGTCCCGGCTCGACCGACTGGGGCGTGAATCCCGATCTCGTCGTGCCGATGACGCCCCAGCAGATCGAGGCCTCGATGCGCCTGCGCCAGGATGCGGACCTCATCGCCGGCGCCGAAGGCGTCGCCGACGAGGGCGTGATCGAGCCGGAGCCCACGACCGATCCTGCGCCGGGTGGCGCCGGGGGCGGTGGCGATCCGTCGTCGCCCGACGCGAAGTCCGCCACCAGGCGGGTGACGCAGAAGGACAAGCCGCGTCCGGACGTCTCGGACCTGCTCTCGAAGGGCATCGACCCGCAGCTCCAGACGGCGCTGCTCATCCTCCAGGCGCGCGTGCTCAAGGACCTCGAGGAGGCGGCCGTCGCTGGCCGGCGGTCGTAGCGGGTTCGATCGACGCGGAAGGCCGTCGAGCGCAGCGCGATTCGACGGTCGAAGCCGGCGATGAGCGACAAGGCGATCGCCCTCGGCGAGCGAGGTCGCCGGTCGTCCGCGTCTCCGTGCGCGCCTATACCTCTCGTTCCTTTCCCCTCAAGGTCCACCCAATGACCCAGATGTCCTCGGCGGCTGCGAAGGAGGTCGCGCACGCCTCGGCCAACGGCGTCGCCGCCGCGGCGCCGGCGAAGGCGGACGCCGCCCCGGCAGGGACCGGTGCGTCGCTCGCCGCCGCGCTTCCGACCGAGACGCTCGTCGGGTGGCTGCGCGACATGCTGCTCATCCGCGAGTTCGAGGTGCGGACGATGCAGGCGTACCAGGACAAGAAGATCGGCGGCTTCTGCCACGTCTACATCGGCCAGGAGGCGGTCGCCGTCGGCTGCACCGCGGCGATCGAGCGGCGCGATCCGATGGTCACCGCGTATCGCGACCACGGCCACGCGCTGGCCCGCGGCATGGACCCGAGGCATTGCATGGCCGAGATGTTCGGACGGATCGGCGGATGCGCGAAGGGCAAGGGCGGCTCGATGCACATGTTCGACCGCGCCAACAACCTCTTCGGAGGCCACGGCATCGTCGGCGCGCAGACGCCGCTCGGCGCCGGGCTCGCCTTCGCGACGAAGTACGAGGACGAGGTGCTGCATCGCGTGAAGAACTCCCGCGTCACGCTCTGCTTCCTCGGCGACGGGGCGCTCAACCAAGGCGCGTTTCACGAGGCCAAGAACCTGGCCGGGCTGCTCGACCTGCCGGTGATCTATGTCGTCGAGAACAACGGCTACTCGATGGGCACGGCGATCGGCCGGGGCACGACGATGGGCCACAACATCTCGGTGAAGGCGCAGGGCTACGGGATCGAGTCGGCGATCGTCGACGGGATGGACGTGATGAAGGTCTACGACGCGATGAAGCCAATCGTCGACCAGTGTCGCGCCGCGAGCCGGCCGTTCTTCATCGACATGCACACGTATCGCTTCAAGGGACACTCCATGTCCGACCCGCGCAAGTACCGCACGCGCGAGGAGGAGGAGCGCCACGAGGCGAACGATCCGATCCACAAGCTCGCCACGTTCCTGGAGAAGGAGCGGGGCTTCGCGAAGGAGCGGCACGACGCGATCGTCCGCGAGGTGCGCGCCCAGGTGCGCGACGCGGTCAAGTGGGCCGACGAGAGCCCGCAGCCGCCGATCGAGGAGCTCTACACCGACGTGTACGTGGAGCAGTTCGGACCCTATCGCGGGACGAGCGTGCCGGAGATGCTGCGCGCGGGTGACGAAGCGGGACCGTCGCGAGGGGAATCAGGAATTCGGAATTAGGAGTTCGGAGTCGGGGACCCGGTCCGTCGGACAGGTCACCGCTCCGCTCCGAGCCGACGCCAGCGTCGTTTCCCTGCGTGCGCCCCCGACCGCGGACAGCGTCCCCGACTCCTGATTCCGAACTCCTCATTTTCCTCGCCCAACCCCCGTATCGTCACCAATGCCCCCCCGCGAACTCGAATTCCGTGACGCTCTTCGCGAAGCGATGAGCGAGGAGATGCGCCGCGATCCCCGCGTCTATCTGCTCGGCGAGGAGGTCGCGCAGTACAACGGCGCGTACAAGGTGAGTCGAGGCATGCTCGAGGAGTTCGGGCCGCGGCGCGTGATCGACACGCCGATCTCCGAGAGCGGCTTCGCCGGCATGGCCATCGGCTCGGCGATGATGGGCCTGCGCCCGATCGTCGAGTTCATGAGCTGGTCCTTCTCGCTCGTGGCCGCCGATCCGATCCTCAACAACGCCCCGAAGATGCTCTACATGTCCGGCGGCCAGTTCGGCTGCCCGATCGTCTTCCGCGGCAACGACGGCGCGGGCGGGCAGCTCGGTTCGACGCACTCCTGGTGTGTGGAGTCGCTCTACGCCAACGTGCCCGGGCTCAAGATGGCGATCCCGAGCGATCCCTACGACGCCAAGGGGCTCCTCAAGACCGCGATCCGCGACGACGATCCCGTCTTCTTCCTCGAGAGCGAACGGCTGCTCGCGATGAAGGGCATGGTTCCCGAGGAGGAGTACCTCATTCCGTTCGGCCAGGCGCTGGTGCGCCGCGCCGGCGCCGACGTCACCATCGTCGGCTTCGGCCGCCCCGTGCATTTCTGCATGGAGGCCGCGGAGGAACTCGCGAAGGAAGGCATCGACTGCGAGGTCGTCGACGGACGCACGATCAGGCCGCTGGACATCGAGACGATCGTCCGCAGCGTGAGGAAGACGAGCCGGTGCGTGGTCGTCGACCAGTCGTGGCCGTTCACGTCGGTTGGCAGCGAGGTGGCGTGCCAGGTGCACCAGCGCTGCTTCGACGACCTCGACAACTTCGTCCACAAGGTGCACTCCGACGACGTGCCGACGCCGTACGCGGGGAATCTCGAGCAGGCGTATCTTCCCAACGCCCGGAAGATCTGCGAGGCCGTGCGCGCGGCGACCTACCGGGCGTAATCGTGGTGCAGGCGGACGCCTGCACCACGATCGTCGCGTCCACGTCCGCGCTTCACATGGTCCACGCACCGAGGAGCAGGCCCAGGTCTGCGCCATCGACGCGGCCGTTGCCGTCGAGGTCGGCGAGGCGGGTGGCACGGTCGGTCGCCTCGCCCCACGCGGCCATCAAGAGCCCGAGGTCGCCTCCGCCCACGCGGCCGTCGCGATCGAGGTCGGCGCGGCGGCGATCGAACGTGCCGCGCGGCGCGTGGACCGCATTCCCGCCGCGAGCGATGCTCGACGCATGGATGGCGCGTTCCCGGTCAAGTGCGTTGCGGCCGAGCGATGCGTTGCGGCTGAGCGATGCACCGTGGCCTGTCGATGCACCGCGGAGTGGCTGGCCCTCGAGCGACTTGTCGCCGGGCGCCTTGCCGACGAGCGGCTCCGCGCGGTCGGCGTCCTCCGCGAGGCCGCCGTCGATGCCGTTGCAGTCGCCCCAACTGGCGAGCAGCGCCGCCAGGTCGGCGGCGTCGACGACGCCATCCTTGGTGATGTCGCCATCGCCGGATGCGCCCCACGTCGCGAGGACGGCGCCCAGGTCGATGCCGTCGACGATCCCGTCGCCTCCGCTCGGCGCGATGTCGGCGTCGCAGCTCTTGCGACCGACGCCGAAGTCGCCGGCGCCGTCGACGTTGGCCCACACGAATCCCTCGTGGCGCGCTGGATCCCAGAAGACGCCGTGATCGCCGAGTTCCTGGCTCAGGGGCGGCACCATCGAGAGGTCGCCGAAGAGAACGAGGAAGTCGCCGGTCGGTCCTGCGTGGCCGGGGCTTGCATTGACGTTCTTCACGACGGCGAGGCGCCACGAATTCGTCGACGGATCGAAGACGGTCGGTCGGAGCACCGTCGCGTTCTGGTCCGGCGCCTGCGACGCGCCGATGGGGACGCGGATGTGCGCGAACAGGTCGCCGGGCGGCAGCGACGAGGCGAGCGCCGCGACGAGGCCCTCCTCGGTGAGTCCACCGGCGCCGGGATGGATCGCCCAACCGATCTGCGCCAGCGCGAAGGACGCGGATGCGTCGGCGGCATTCGACACCGAGGCGGCCACCGTTGCGCCAGCCCATGGATCGCTCGACTCGGGCGTCAGCACCACCGTCTCGCCCGGCGGCAATCCCTCGATCGAATCCTGCGGGATCCGAGCCGTCGCCGAACCCTCGAACGCGCCGAGGTCCGGCGCCGCGCCTTGCACCCGCGGCGCGCCGAGGGCGTCGACCGTGAGCGGTCCGAGCACGCCATCGCCATCGAGATCGACGATCTCCATCGGGACGAGCGCGAGGTCGCCGGCGTCGAGCGCCGGCGACGCCTCGCCAAGCCGATAGTCGCGCGCGTCGGCCGCGACGAAGAGCGGATCGGCGGCGATGTTGCCGCCGCCGGGTCCGCTCCAGCCGCCATCGATCAGCGAACGCGTGACCGTCGCCTGCGCCGGATTGCCGGCCAACGACGCGGCGCCGTTGTGCCAGAAGATCGAGTGGACGACCGCGAGACCCGGCGTGCCGGCGATCTTGACGCCGTCGGGCGCGTTGTCGGCGATCGTGCAATGGGCGAACGGCGACGCGTCCTCGCACATCACGCCCGCGCCGGCGACGGCGCCATTCTGGGCGATCATGCAGTTGACGAACTGCCCCGGACCATGCGCATACACCCCGCCGCCGAAGAAGGATGTTCCGTTGCCCGCGATGAGGCACGAGGCGACGCGATCGGGTGCCGGCGAACCCGCCGAGACGAGGAAGAGGCCGCCGGCGCCGACGGCGCTGCCGTTGTCGAGGAATGCGCAGCGAACGAAGGTGCTGGGAGCGTTCGTGGCGAGCACGGCGCCGGCGCCGGACGTCACGCTGCCGTTGCCGGCGAAGAGCGTGTCGGTCGCCTCGACCCTGACGCCAAGCTTGCAATGGATCGCGCCCGCCGGGCCCGCGGCGACGTTGTCGACGAACGCGCTCCCGAAGACCTTCACGACGCCGTTCGTGGCGTCGCCATGGGAGATGGCGGCGCCGGCATCGGCGATGTTCTCGCGGAATTCGCAGTTGTGGATCTCGAGCGTCGGCACGTGGAAGACCCGGATGGCGCCACCGAGGGCGAGCGGTGCGGCGTTGTTCGCCAGCAACGAGTCGCGCACGATCACCGCGGAGACTTCGCGCACGAAGATGCCTGCGCCCCAGGTCGCGTGGTTCTCGGCGATGCGGCACTGTTCGATGGCGATCGTGTGTCCGTCGCCGTAGACGCCGCCACCGACCGCGTTCGGGCTTGAGGTCGTCGGCAGGTTCGCGTTGCCGCGGAGCACGTGGCAACCGAAGAGCAGCGCGCCGTCGCCGACGACCGTGACCACGTGGGCGCTGTTGTCGGCGATGCCTCCGCCGGCGCTGTCGTCGTTGCCGAGCAGGTCGCCGGAGAGCATGCTCGGCGTTCCCCACGGATCCTGGGCGTCGGGATCCGCCGCGCCAAGTCCCGCGTAGCCGCCACGAAGCGCGACGCCGCCGCCGATGGCGAAGGTCGCCGTGCGATCACCCGTGCCGGTTGGTGCCGCGTCGCTTCGATCGGGCCGGTACACGCCATGCGCCACGCGCACCTCGTCCCCCGGCTGCGCTGTGGAGAGCGCGTCGGAGAGGAAGCGATGGGCGCTCGACCACGAGGATCCGTCGCCTCCGGGCGGCGCGGCGCCATCGACGTGACGGACGGCGGCGGAAGCGGTGGCGCCGATCGCCAAGGCGAGCAGCGCCGAGATTGCACCGGCGTTCGCGGCGCTGGTGCTCGCGGAAGATGCGGCCGCCGGCGGGCGTTGCGAGGCGAGGCGATCCGGGGGCAGGACGGAATTCCATCGACATGGTTCGCTCCTTCACGCCAGCGCGGGCACGACTCGCGACGCTGGGATCAGCGCGCCGGCGGCCTGCCCGCGGCGGGTGGTGGTGGCGACCGCGTTGGGCGCGGTCGACGTTGGATTGCGCCGGTCACGTGCGTGACCAACGCAGCCTGAATGGCGCGCCTGGCGGCGCGGGGAGCGGCAGAGATGTGAACCGGCCCGCCCCCGTGTTCGGCAATCCGCGAGGCAACTCATACGGATTCCAGAAGACCTCCATGCGTTCGACCCCTCTTGCCCAGAGCGGCGCCTCACGGCGGAACTGGGTTGGGTCGGGCGCACGAATCAACTGGGACGCGTATCACCTCCGGCGAATCGGCCGGTTGTCCACTCAACCTACCGGGTGCGATCACGGATTCAAGCGCCCATCGACGAGATTCAACTGTTTATTTATAAAGGACTTATGCTGGTCCCGGCGAGCCGCGACTCGTTCGGTCCCGTGCGTGTCATGGTCATGCGCGGCAGGACGCGGGGGTGTGACGCAGGCGTCCCGTGTGCACCACAAGGAAGCAGCCGAGAGGCTGTCACCACGACGAGGCGGGCCAGGGGCGCACACCACGATCGCGGTGCGACGCCGGCGCAACGACCGCCGATACAATCGCCCCCATGCCGATCGAACTGACGATGCCGCGCCTCTCCGACACGATGGAAGCGGGGACGATCATCAAGTGGAACGTGAAGGAAGGCGACAAGGTCGTCTCTGGAACTGCCGTCGCCGATGTCGAGACGGACAAGGCGACGATGGAGATGCAGTCGTTCGATGACGGCACGCTGGCGAAGATCCTCGTGCCCGAGGGCAGGATGGTTCCGATCGGCACGGTGATCGCGCTGATCGCCGAGCCCGGCGAGGACGCCAAGGCGGTCGCGGCCACGTCTGTTGCCGCCACGTCCGTTACCGCCAAGCCCGTTACCGCCAAGTCCGTTGGCACCGAGCCCGTTGCCGCCACATCCATTGGTGCCAAGGCCTCGGCGGCATCGCCGAGCGTCGGTGCCCCCGGAGGCCCCTCCGGCGGCGCGGATCACGACGGCGACGGCGCGCGAATGCGGGTGAGTCCCGTGGCGCGGCGCATCGCCGACGAGCATGGAATCGATCTCTCGCGTCTCCATGGCAGCGGCCCTGGCGGTCGTGTGGTGAAGGACGATGTGCTCGCCGCAGTCGCCCGCGGGCCCGCGGCCGCGCAGGCCGACGGCGAGCCGCGCGGGGCGACCGCGCCGCGAGGAGCCCTGGCCGCGCCGCGAGGAGGCTTGGTCGGGCCGCGCGGGGCGACCGTCGCGCCCCCGGCGGTCGTCCAAGGCCCGTCCTCGGGCGCGGCGTCGGGGATGACGCCGTTGGATGGATCGCCCGCCGCGGCGAGTTCCGTCGCCGTTCCGGCCACCGCGCCCGGTCCGCTCGTGTCGCGCACCATCGCGCTCTCGGGCATCCGCCACACGATCGCGAAGCGCCTCGTCGAGAGCAAGACGACGATCCCGCACTACCAGGTCACGATGCGCATCGACATGGAGCCGCTCCTGTCGCTGCGGGCCACGCTCAACGCCCAGCTCGAGAGCCAGGGGGTCAAGCTCTCGGTGAACGACTTCCTGATCCGCGCGTGCGCGATCGCGATGCACCAGCACCACGAGTTCAACGCCAGCTGGGCCGGCGCCGATGGCGTGACCGTCCACGGGAACGTCAACATCGGCGTGGCCATCGCGTTGCCGCGCGAGCGCGGCGGCGGGCTCGTGGTCGGCGTGATCCGCGACGCCGATCGCAAGGGACTCCGACAGATCTCGCAGGAGGCCAGGGCGCTCGGCGAGAAGGCCCGCGGCCGCGGCCTCGGCCCCGAAGAGATGTCGGATTCGACCTTCACGATCTCGAATCTCGGCATGTTCGGCGTGGACCACTTCACGGCGATCATCAACCCGCCGAACAGCGCGATCCTCGCCGTCGGCGCCGCGATCGAGCAGCCCGTTGTGCGAAACGGCCAGGTCGTCGTCGGCCACGAGATGAGCGCGACCCTCTCGCTCGATCACCGTGTGATCGACGGCGCGATGGCGGCGGCCTATCTGCAAACGCTCAAGTCGCTGATGGAGAATCCGGCGGCGCTGCTGGTCTGACGGCTGGCCGCGGCGCACTCGATCTCCCGGCCGTGGCCCGCTGCGCGACGGGTACGATCCGTCCATGAACCGTCACGCCGCGTTGCTCGTCGCTGGAACGGCCTGTCTCGCCATCTCGCTCGCCGCGGCGCCGCCCGCGGCGCCGGCGCGCGAGCCGGGTGCCGGTTCGACCAATCCGCGCTCCAGCCAGAAACAGCCGGGCGGCAAGGCGGGCAAGGCCGCCCAACCGCTCCGCGGCGGTACCGAGCCGGCGGGCGAGAAGGGCGGCGTGGGCCATCGCTTCGGGCGCGAGCACGCGCCGCCGAAGACGCCGGGCGCCATCCGCATCGGCACGTACAACATGCTGAACCTCTTCGACCACGTCGACGACCCGAAGCTCTCGGGCGACGCCGACGACATGAAGCTCGCCATCAGCGACGATCGCGCCAAGGCGCTCGCCGCCGCGATCAAGGAACTCGACGCCGACGTGCTGGCGCTGCACGAGGTCGAGTCGCTCGAGGCGCTCACCTGGTTCCGCGACACCTATCTCAAAGGGCTCGGCTACGACCACATCGCGTCGAAGGACGTCGGCAATCCGCGCGGCATCGAATCGTCGGTCATCAGCCGCTTTCCCATCGTCGAGACGAAGACGTTCGTCGACATGGACCTGACCAGGCTCAAGCGCGAGGGAACCGGCTGGACGCCCAAGCCTGCGTCCGAGCCCGCGGGCGCCGCGCCGGGGCGGCGCGGCGCGGCGACCGATCGAGCGGACGACGCCGCGAGCCACGAGCAGGGCCGTCGCTTCCAGCGCAGTCCGCTGCTGGTCACGATCAAGGGACCGGACGGCTACATGCTCACGGTCATCGCGCTCCACCACAAGGCGAGCAAGGGATTCGACTACCAGCGCGAGTCGGAGGCGCTCGGCACCACCGCGATCGCCCGCGACCTCCTGAAGGAGGATCCCTCCCGCAACATCGTGATCATGGGCGACTTCAACAGCGCGCCGTGGGACAAGTCGATCCGCACGTACCTCGAGAACGGCTTCGTCGACACGCTCGACTACCGCACCACCGACAAGCAGAATCCCGAGTCGAGGCTCTATCGGACGCACGAGAGCGAGCGAGTCTTCGACTACATCCTGCTCGATTCAGCTGCGTTCCGCGAGTTCGTCCCCGGCAGCGCCTTCGTGCTCGGGACGCTCTTTCCCGGCGACAGCTACGACTACACGAAGGACACGCCGCCGCCTGGATACGCGAGCGACCACTATCCCGTCGCGATCGACCTGATGCCCAGGGATCTCAGGTGACGCCGGACGCGCGTCACTGGGCGAGCAGCCGCATCGCCTCCATCACGTCCTTGTCGCCGCGTCCCGAGCAGTTGACCACGACGATCGCGTCGCGTGGGAGCGTCGCGGCGATCTTGACCGACTCCGCGACGGCGTGCGCCGTCTCCAGCGCGGGGATGATGCCTTCGGTGCGGGCGAGGAGCTGGAACGCCTCGAGCGCCTCGGCGTCGGTCGCGGCGGAGTAGCGCACGCGTCCGATCTCCTTCCAGAAGGAATGCTCCGGTCCGACGCCCGGGTAGTCGAGTCCGGCGGAGCAACTGTGCACGTCGGCGGTCTGGCCGAAGCCGTCCTGGAGCACATAGCTGAAGGAACCGTGAAGGACGCCGGGCGATCCGAACGAGAGGGGCGCGGCATGGTCGCCGTTGCGGTCGGAACGACCACCCGCCTCGACGCCGACGAGCTGCACCCGGGCGTCGGCCACGAACGGCGCGAAGATCCCCGCGGCGTTGCTGCCGCCGCCGACGCACGCGACCACGACGTCGGGCAGCCGGCCGAGCTCGTCGAGGCACTGGGCGCGGCACTCGCGACCGATCACGCTCTGGAAGTCGCGCACGATCGTCGGGAAGGGATGCGGACCGACGACGCTGCCGAGGATGTAGTGCGTCGACTCGACCGAGCCCATCCAGTCGCGCATCGCCTCGTTGGTCGCGTCCTTGAGGGTGCGGCTTCCCGTCCGCACCTCGACCACCTTCGCGCCGAGCAGCTTCATCCGGAAGACGTTGAGCGACTGGCGGCGCACATCCTCGGCGCCCATGTAGACCTCGCACTCGAGCCCGAACTTCGCGCACGCCGTCGCGGTGGCGACGCCGTGCTGGCCCGCGCCGGTCTCGGCGATCACGCGCTTCTTCGCCATGCGCACGCAGAGCATCGCCTGTCCGATCGTGTTGTTGATCTTGTGCGCACCGGTGTGCGCCAGGTCCTCCCGCTTGAGGAAGATCCTCGCCCCCGCGCCGCGCGACCTCGATGCGGCGTGCTCGGTGAGCCGCCGCGCGAAGGTCAGCGCCGTCGGCCGTCCGACGAAGCGGCGCAGGTGATCGTCGAGTTCGCGCGCAAACGCCGGGTCGCGCTGCGCCTCGGCGTACGCCGCCTCGAGTTGCTCGAGCGCCGGGACGAGCGTGTCAGGGACGTCGCGGCCGCCGAAGCGGCCGAAGCGGCCGGGGTGGGCGGGGGCGGGGGCGGGGGCGGGGGGCATGGGGGGGACGGGGGGCGTGGTTACTGGTTACTGGTGGGTGGGCGCTTGGGGTGGGGTGGTTGGCGCTTCGTGGTCGCGTGGGGGGGCGGGCGATGGCTCTCGGTCCCGTGGTGCGGGTGTCGCGGTGTTTCGTCGCCTCGTGATCAGCCAGGCCCATCGCAGCGGTCCGCTGACGGCGTAGGCGGTGAACGCGACGGCGAGCGTCGCCTGGAACCGGAACCACCAGAAGGCGAGCAGCGTCGGCACCACGAGCCGGACGATCATGTTGAAGTCGAGCCGGCCGCGCAGCAGTCGGTTCACGAGATGGCTGTAGCGCATCGTCGAGACCATGCCGATGGCGCAGAGCAGCGTGACCGCGGGGATGCCCAGGGCGGTCCAGCGCTCGAACGCAGGCGTCTCGCCGGCGGCATAGCGCGTGTCGGCAAGGTGCTGGTGCAGCACGATCAGGCTGGCGACTGTGCCGCCGGCGCCGGGCGAAGGCAGCCCGCGGAAGTAGCGGTGATCCTCGGCCGAGGCCGATGGCGTCTCGACGTTGAAGCGCGCCAGCCGAAGCGCCGTGCAGCAGATGTAGACCGCCGCGACGCCCCAGACGATTCGCCCCCAGGCGGTGTCGGCGTCGGGCGACAGGATCGTCACGTCCGGCGTCGCGGTCGGCCCGACGTACTGGCTCACCAGGCGCAGCATCATGAACGCCGGCGCGACGCCGAAGGTGACCACGTCGGAGAGCGAGTCGAGCTGCGCACCGAGATCGCTCGTCGAGCGCGTCAGCCGCGCGACGGAGCCGTCGATGGCGTCGAAGAACATCCCGAGGAAGACGAGTGCGCCGGCCAGTGCGAGCGTCGGCCACCCGAAGACACCCGTGGTGTCAAGCGACTTCGACGCGTAGTGGATCGCGGCGAAGCCGCAGATCAGGTTGCCGAGGGTCATCAGCGTCGGCAGCACCGACATCGGCGGCGTGCGCCGTCGCCTTCGGCGCAGGAGCGAACGAATCGGGCCGACGCGATGACGTTGGAGCGAGTTGTGGAGCACGTCGCTGCGGGGCGGTCAGTGTTCGCCGGGCGGAAGGCGCTCGGGATCGTCCTCGAGCGGTGGCGCGTCGTCGGGTGCGCCGCCTGGCGGATCGGCCGTCGGACCCGCCGGCGCGTCCCCCGGCGCGTCCGACGGAGGCGGAGCGAGGCCGTGCGGCGCGAGCGTCGCCGACGCCGAGGGAAGCTTGGCGACGAAGACCAGCAGCGTGCGCGTGGCGGGAACGTCGCTCGCGAAGAGCATCTGCCCCAGCGTCTGGGGAAGCTGCGTGTCCGGACCGAAGACGGCGTCGTCGGGAACGGGACCGCGGGCCGATGGCGCCTTCGAGTCGCCGGATCGCGCAGCAGGAGCCTTCGAGCCGGTCTCCTTCGAAGCGCTTCCCTTTGCGCCAGTTCCCGTTGAATGAGTTCCCTTCGAACCAGTTCCCCTGGAGTCGGTCGCCTTCGTCGCCTCGTCGGTTGGGGGCATCGTGTCGCGCGGGGTGATGCACGTCATCACCCACGCCTCGCCAACGCCCACCTCCAGCTCGATGGTCCCGGGAGGAAGCGTCTCGCCGCGCGGCACCTCGGCGCGGACGAGGTCGCGGTAGCCGCGCGCGACCATCTCGAACTCGCTGCGCATCTCGAGCTGCATGATGGCGCCGTCCTCCATCGGCAGCGTCCACGCCCGGGCCACGAACGAGACGGCTCCGTCGGAGAAGACGCGCACCCGCCCGTCCACCACGGCGGCGATCGAGTCGCGCGCCCCGTGTCGCACGAGCTCGCGCCAGCGCGGCGCCTGGCCGTGCCAGCTCCGCATGTCGCTCAGCGCCGGGCCGATCTCCTGGAGCAGGGCCTCGACGTCGGCCTGGTCGACGCGCACCAGGGTGAATCCGTTGCGCGCCAGGTCCGCCTCGAGGGCGGGATCGTCGACCGGTGCGCCGTAGTGGCGAAGCGCCTCGGCGATGCGCGGCGCATCGTCCTGGACCACCCACTTGCGCACCTCGAGCCCGTTGTCCGCCGCCATGAGCGACGAGAGGGCTCCGGCCGAGGGCGTGGGTGGACGGGCGGGCACGGCGTCCGACGACGATGCGGACTCCGAACCGGTGCCGCACGACGAGGCCGCGAGGCCCACGAGGACGAGGATGGCCGCGACGGCGCGCATCGACGTGGATCATACTGGCGGGCCGCAGCGGCCATCAGAACGAATTGACGCGATCGATCAGCGCCCGCACGAGCCCGTACTGGCGGCGCGTGTGATGGAAGTGCAGCCGCGGCAGGCCGAGGTGGTCGGTCTCCTCGGGAAGGGCCGCGCCCTGCTCGAATCGGCCCGATTCGACGAGCGGCGCGAACTCGGCATCGAGCGCCGCGACCTGCGCCGGCGCGAGCGGCTCGCGCAGCCGGAGAACGAGGCGGTCGTTGACGTAGCGCGACGAATGGAAGCGCCGGTAGAAGCGGAGCACGTGGGCGACGGCGTCGTCGACGCTCGCGGCGATGTGGTAGAGCCGCAGGTCCTCCGGGCTGATCCAGCCGTTGGAGAGGAGGTGGTCGGCGACGAACGAGTTCCAGTCGGGCCAGTAACCGCGCGGTCCGTCGGCGTGATGGCCTTCGATCAACACGATCGGGACGATGCCGCTCTTGCCGGTCTGCACCAGCGTGAGCGCCTCGAAGAGCTCGTCGTGCGTCCCGAAGCCGCCGGGGAAGACCGCCACGGCGTCGGAGTGGCTGAGGAACATGAGCTTGCGGGTGAAGAAGTAGCGGAACGAGATGTGCTTCGGATCGCCCTCGATCACCTCGTTGGCCGTCGTCTCGAACGGAAGGCGGATGGAGAGTCCGAAGCTGGCGTCGCGCTGCGGACCTTCGTGTCCGGCCTGCATGATGCCCTGGCCGGCGCCGGTGATGGCCATCCAGCCCGCCTGCGCGATGAGGCGCCCGAACTCCCTCGCCGCGGCGTAGTCGGGGTGGTCCGGCGGCGTGCGCGCCGAGCCGAAGATCGAGATCTTCCGTCGCTCGCGGTAGCGTCCGAAGATGCGGTACGCGTGGCGCATCTCCTTCATCGCGGCGCTGACGAGCTTCAGTTGTCCGACGTCGGCGCCGTCGCGCAGGAGCTTCACCGCGGTGCGGATCATCTCGGCGGCCAGGCGTTCCTCGATGCCGGCCGCCGTCGTCGCGCCGTCGCGTCGCGCGGCGCCTTCCGCGGAACGTCCCTCCGGTGTCGCTGGACCATGACCGAGCCGCGCGAGCAGCTCCGCGGCCGCGGCGTCGATGTCGTCGAAGGGCCGGCGCGGCCGGCGCGGCGCCGTCATGGCCGCCGCTCCGGGGCGAGCGGCCGAAGCTCGGTGCGATCCCCCGAGGAGAAGGACGACGCCGCCTCGTGGCGCAGGGTCCGCGGAACGATCGCCTCCAGCACCGGCAGCGGGACGACGTTCGCCTGCGGGTTGCCGAGCGGTCCGGTGACGTCGATCACGAAGAGGCTGCCGGTCAACGGTTGCATGAGGTCGCTTACGAGGACCAGCGTCCCGCGCGGCGAGAAGCGCGTCGAGAGGCTCATCGAGGGGATGTTCATGGTCTCTTCGCCGATGAGGCGGAGCGTGTCGCATTGCAGCTCGAGCTGCTCGAAGGTCAACGTCTCGCCGAGGATGAAGAAGCGGACGTCGGCCATCGGCAGGCTGGCCCGCAGCGGAAGCATGAGCTGGGAGAGCTGCACCAGCCGCAGCGTCAGCGGCATGTCGGCGACCCGCGCATCGCGGATGCGCACCGCGCCGCGCCCTCGCCGGCTGCCCTCGTCGCCGCTCACGCCGCCCACGTCGAGCCGGGCATCGATCCGTCCGACCACGGTTCCCGCCGAAGTGGCGCCGCTTCCAGCGCCGTTCCCCGGCTGGGACGGGAGCACGACGTCCGCCGCGGGCAGCTCGGGCGAACCCTCGGGCGGGATGGCCGGGTTCGTCGTCTCGGCGCGCGAGAGGCCGGCCAGGTCCACGCCCGCCATCGCCAGGCGCAGCGAGTACTCGCGGCTTCCGGCCGTCGCGAAGCGCCCCTGCACCTCGGCCATGCCGCCGAAGAACTCGCCGCTCAGGGAGTCCAGCCGGAAGGTCGTGCCATCGGGCTCGAGCTGCATGCGCCCGCGCGGCTCGGCGACGCGACGCCCGGCGACGCGCATCGTGTCCAGCTCGGACTCGAGCTCGAACAGGGGAGGCCGTCCCGCGCCGGCGCCAGCCGCGGCGATGACGACGGCGCCGCGCACGTCGTCGAAGGCGAGCCCGGCCTTGAATGCGGCGCGGTCGACTTCCAGCCGGCCGTCGAAGCGCAGGCGCGTCGTCGCGTCGGGCGCGCCGCCATCCGCGGCGACGGGACCACCGCCCTCGAATCGGATGGTGCCGTCGCATGAGACGAGACCCGTGACCTCCAGCTCGATCCGGTCGGCCCGGCGCGGGCGTCGTCGGTGAGCAGCCCGCGAAGCGCGGGGTGAAGGCCGGCTGTCGAGCTTCAGCCGAGCTCGCCCGTCGGGTCCGTGGACCAGAGCAGCGAGCCGGCCACGTCGAAATGGCCGGTGTCGATGGTGCCGCGGCAACCTTCCATCTCCAGCCGTCGATCGCGGGCGACGACCTCGGGCGCTGATCGAACGCCAGCCGCAGCGGTTCTCCTTGATGGTGAGATCGACCTGCCGCGGCAGGACCGTCAGGGCGTGCGCGCCAAGCTCCATTCCCGGAAGGAGCGTCGCCTCGAAGCGGGCGTCGAAGCCGCCGTGCGGATCGAGATCGCGGGCGAGGCGCGCACGTTCTCGAGTCCGATCGCGGCTCAGCGCCTCCTCGATCATCGGACACTCGAAGCGAGCGTCGGTCCGAGCGCCCCCGATGGCGCCGGTGCCGTCGCCGGCGGTCTGGATCGTGCCGTGGAGCGAGAGCGTCCCGTTGGGCTCGCCGTTCGTCGCGAGCCCCAGCTCGAGGTCGCGCAGCGAGACGGTCCGCAGGTTGGTGCGAATGTCGCCGCCGAGCCCCTCATGGCGACCCGCGTTCCGCCGAGACGGGCGTCGAGGCGGCGTGGGGCGACGTCCATCGCGACCTCGGCCGGTTCGTTGGGCGCGACCAGCCCCTGGAGGCGCACATCGACATCGCCGGTCGGGTCGTAGCGCGCCCAGAGCGAACGGAGGCGCTCGCGCGACGAATCGGGCGCGAGGTCGATCATCCACGGCGCCATGGCGAGGCCGCTCACCGTGACGTCGAACGTGCTGCCCGGGGCGTTCTCGGAGAGTTCGATGGACGCGCGGCCCGCGACGCCCGCGCGCTCGACCAAGCCGGTCACGCCATCGATCTCGACGCGCCGCCGCATCGATGCCGACCGTCGCCGCCAGCCGGTCGAGGGCGAGCTGCGGCGGCCAGCGAAGTCCTGCTCGGAGAGCATGGCGTCGATGGCCCGCGTCAGGGCGGGCGCGCCCGTCCTCGAGGGAGACCACGACGTTCCACGCGACCTGGTTCGCCGGCCCGGCGTCGATCGATGCGCGGCAGGAGAGATCGCCGTGCAGTCCGGCGGACTCGAGCAGCTCGCCCGCCTCGGGCCTCGCCTGGCCAATCACGGGGCGGGTCCGATGCCGCGAACCGCTGCAACTGCGCCTTGCCGGGAGGGATGGCGGCGAGGAGGAGGGGATTGACGTGATCGTCCGCGACGACGATGCGCACGTCGGGACGAAGCACCCGGCGTCCGTCGATCTTCGGAAACTCGAATTCGCCAGTGATCCGTCCCTTGCCGCCGCCCGCCGTCCGCAGTTCGATTCCCGGTTCGGGGATGCGGACGACGTCGGGAGCGAGCAGGATGTGCCCGCGCTCGACGTGGAAGGGATACGGGAACTCGTCGAAGACGCCCGTCGTCCCGGCGAGGTCGATGGTGCCGCGTTCCTCGAGGTGCTGGTCGTGGCCCGGCTGCGATGCACCGAGACGTCGAGGTCGATGGTGCCGCCAAGCCGCCAGTCGGCGAGCCTGAGGGCCGCTCGATCTCGGCGAGGCCCGCGCCGGCGCTCCGAGTCGTCCTCCTCGTCGTCGGGCTCGTCGCCCGGCGCGCCGCTGGGTCCGGACTGTTCCGCCGCGAGCAGGCGCAGTCGTTCGGCGCGAAGCGCCGCCAGCTCGCCGACCGGCTGGGCCTCGCCGGCATCGGCGGCGGACGGGGCTTCCTCGCGCGGGATCCGACCGCTCCGCACCAGTCGCTCCCACGAGGAGGCGTGCACGAGGGCGCGCACCGCGCGGCGCGGCTCCATGGGCAGGGCCTCGATCAGGTCGTGGTCCAGCGGGATGCCGCGGCCGATCACCTGAAGGTCGAATCCGGCGCCGGGTCCCGGCGGTGCGAGCTGGCCGCGCACGAGCACGTCGCCGCCGTTCGGTCCCGTCCCCTGGAACGACTCGACCGCGACCCGCGAGTCGTCGAAGGTGAGAAAGGCGCGCACGTCGTGCAGCGGGTACGCGAACTTCTCGTAGGTCATCGACGCTTTGGCGACGAGCGCCTTGCCGGACCAGGTGAGCGGCGCCGCCTCGAGCGATCGATCGTCGCGGCGCGTGGGCTCGGCGCGGGCCACCTGGAGCTCGATGTTGATGCGCCAGTCGGTCATGTGCATCGCCGCCATGATGTCGGCGACGGCGAACGGCAACGCCACGGCGCCCGCGGCGCGGGCGTTGTCCACGATGCCGGCGATGTCGCGCTCGGTCCGGGCCACGGATTCGTTTCCGGGTTCGGGCGCCACGATCGCGGCGCCGGGGCCGACGGGTGGCGCGCGGAACTCCTGGAGCTCGAAGTCCATGGTGAACGCCGCCGTCGCCAGCGTCTCGTCCAGCCAGCGCGAGCGATCGGCCCAGTTGAACGCGGGCAGCGCAGGCATGGAGAAGTCGAGCTGGAACGGGATGCCCACGAGCGTGACGCCGGTGTCGGTTCCGGTCACGTTGCCGCGAAGCTGCCGGAACTCCAGGGCGTTCCCGTCGAGGCTGATCACGCCGTGGAAGACGCGCAGCCGCGGATGTCCGTCGGTCGGTTCGGTGCGCCCCTCGCGCAGCCGCACCCACGGCGTGCCCGAGTCGACCGGCAGCGTGAGCCCGGTGTCGGCGACGGTCAGCTCGAGGCGCGGCGAGGTGCCTTCGGTCCAGCTCGTGTCGGCGCCCTCGATCTCGCCGTCGAGCGCCAGCCGCGTCCACCACTCGCGCACCTGGATCGGACAGAGCCCGCGCAGTCGGTCGTCCAGGCGCAGCCGCCCGAGGTGGACGCGATGCTCCAGCGAAAGTTCGTTGAAGCGGCCGCGCACGCGGATTCCGTCGGGCGTCGGCGGGCCGTCGGGGCCCGTCGTTTCGTCGAGCACGACCGTGAACCATCCCGGCGCGTCGTCCTCGGGCAGCAGCGCGCCGGCGAAGCGCGTGCGTCCGGACTCGGTGAACGAGCCGTTGGCGCCCGGCGACACCCATCTCGCACGTGACGTCGTGAAGGAGCAGCCGAGGAGGGTGCGGCTGGGAAGCGCCGCGACTCCGCCAGCGCGTCGATGGTGAATGCGCCCGGATCGTCGCTCCGTTCGGCGACGCTCAGCACGGCGCGGCGCACCTCGACCTCGAGCACGTCGATGGAGAGTCGCTGCAACCGGTCCGGATCGAGCGTCACGACGAGATCGTCGATGGTCGCGATCCGGCTCGACGGTCCGGACCAGCCGGGCGCATCGATCGTCAATCCTTGCACCCGGTACCGCCCGTTGCCGAGGGCATCGATGCGCGCGATCGAGACGTCGCCGCCGAGGTGCCGACCGACCTGCCACGCGACGACCCGGGCGAGGATTGTCGGCCGCGTCAGCACGTAGATGCCCGCCGCGGCCAGCAGCGCAAGCCCGACCAGGATCGCACCAAGTCGAACGAGCCGCGAACGGCGGCTTCGTGCGCGGGGGCGCGGCGAAGTCGAGCTCGCATTCGCTTCGGTCGACATGAGCGGAATGGTACGGTGGCCGGCGCACGCGCCCAATGCGCGCCTTCACGTACACTGCCTTCCATGCCAGCAGCCGTGCTCGAATCGTTGTCCGCCGCCGCGGCGCCGGATCCATCGGCCGTCGGCCGATACGTCAACATCTTCGCGGCGACGGCGTCGTTGCTCGGGGCGTTCCTGCTCGCCGTGATCCTGCTCATGTTCGTCCGTCGCCGCCGCATCGACGGCGCCGCGCGGCGCTCCGACGACTCGAGCGCGCTGCCCGATCCGTGGACCGAGGCGGGCCGCCGAGCGGAACCGTTCGACGCACCCGGCCGGAGACCGCCCTCGTGACGACCGGCGGCGATGCACGGCGCGATGGCGAGACCGGCGCCGATGGACCGCGTGGCGCCGACTCCGAGAACGCCCGACGCGGGCGATCGCCAGGCGCCGACGGCGCGGGCTCGGGTGCTGCGCGTCCGCTTGCGGTGATCACCGGCGCGTCGCGGCGCGTCGGCGCGGCCACGGCGGCGGAGCTCGCCCGTCATGGATTCGACCTGCTGCTCACGTGGCGAAGCGGTGTCGGCGCGCGCGGGACCGATCCGGCTGCGCGCCACGATCCAGCCGCGCGCCACGATCCGGCGGCGACGTCGCGACGTCGCGAAGCGATCGCGGCGACCGCGGAGGCGGCGCGGAACGCCGGCCACGCCGCGGGACACGAGGTCGCCGTCGAGCTGCTCGAGCTCGCGCTGGACGACGCCGCCCAGCTTGAATCGGCGTGCGCTCGCCTCGCCGCGCTGGCCAGGATCGATGCGCTCGTCCACAACGCGGGCAGCTATGGGGAGACCCCCTTCGGGGCGATTGCCGCGAGCGACGCCCTCATGCACTTCCAGGTCAATGCGCTTGCGCCGCTGATGCTCACGCAGGCGGCGGCGGGTCCTCTTCGGCGATCGATCCTGGCCCACGGTGGCGCCGTCGTCTGCTTCTCCGACATCCATGTCCTTGGCCGACCGCGGCGGCGATACGCGGCCTACGCGATGAGCAAGGCGGCGCTCACGCAGATGGTCGAATGCCTCGCGCGCGAGCTGGCGCCGCGCGTTCGCGTGAACGCCATCGCGCCCGGCGTCGTGGCGTGGCCGGAGCGGACGCCCGACGAGGAGCGCCGCGCGTACGAGGCGCGGGTGCCGCTCGAGCGACCCGGCACGCCGGAGGACGCGGCCGCCATGGTGCGTTGGCTCGTGCTCGAAGCGGGCTACGTGACCGGCACCGTCATCCGGCTCGATGGCGGACGATGGCTGGGATGATCGGCCGGGCACGCGGGCCGGCGGGCTTGTTGCGCCGTTTCCCGGCGAAACGATCGGACCGTCAGTGTCCCGACGGCGCCGGCGAGCCGCCCTGTCGGCTGCGGATCCGCTCGCCGATCCGTCCACGCAGATCGACGACGCGCGGATCGGCGGGCGCCGCGACCTCGGCCTCGCCGAGCCAGACGTCGGCGCGGACCGGATCGTCGGCAAGCAGCCACATGTCGGCGCAGCGCAGGGCGAGCGTCCAGTCCTTGGGGCGCGCGCGATGCGCCGCCTCCCACGCCTGCGCCGCGCGGGCCGGTTCGCCGATCGCCGCGAAGCCCAGCGCGACTTCCTCGACGACGTCGCGCTCCCGCCACCGTGGCTCGCCCAGCGCCAGAAGCAGCTCGAGCCCGTCGCGCGCGTGGCCCGACTGCCGCAGGATGCGCGCCTCGGCGACGCGGAAGGCGACGTCCTCGCCGGCGGCGCGCCGGGCGGCGCGAACGTCGCGCAGGGCGTCCTCGAAGTCGCCGCGCTGGCGGGCGATCTCGGCGCGGCTTGCGAGCGCATACGGCTCGTCCGGGCGCAGGACAAGCGCCCGGTCCAGGCACCGCGCGGCGTCGTCGAGCTGTTGGCGGCGCAGGTGAACCTGCGCCTCGAAGAGCGGCGGACGAGGATCGTCCGGCGCCAGCTCGGCGGCCTTGGCGAAGCGATCGCGGGCGGCGTCGAGGTCGCCCACGAGTTCCGCGGCGACACCCGCGGCGCTCCAGAGTGACGCGTTGCCCGCCGCGAGCGCCGCTGCGCGGCCATAGGCGTCGTTGGCCCGCGCGCGATACGCGACGATCCGCTGCGCCGCCGAGTCGGGTGCCGCGTGTTCCGCGCTCTCGGCGCGGCCCGTGCCCTCGGCGCCCCCCGCACCGTCGGCGCCGCCCGTGCCTTCGGCGCCGCCTGCACGCTCGGCGAAGACCGCCGCGCGGGCCGAGAGGACGCGTCCCAGGAGCTCGTGAGCGCGCCAATCACTCGCGTCCTTCGTGGCGAGCTGCGCCGCCACGATCTCGGCCTCCTCGAAGCGCTGCGCCGCGAGCAGCTTCTCTGCGCTGGCCAGCGCCGCGGCGATCGCCTCGCGCGACGGCGCGCTGGCGGAGGTCGGCGCGGCGGCGCGATCGCCGCACGCGCCAAGCAGCGCGCCTGCGAGGGCCGCGACGACGATGATGATGGTCCGATGGGTTGCGATCACGTCGAGGTCGCGGGGGGGCGCGAGGAGAGGGAGGAAGGCATGCTCAGGGCGGGCGCGGGACGAGCGCCGCGGGATTGTTGCGCCGTGATCCGCGAGGGACCTCGCATGCGGCCGCGCGAGGGCCGTGGGCCGTCGTGACGAACGCCGACCGTGGCGGCCTTCCCGTATCATCGCCACCCCATGTCCTCCACGCCCACGACCGAGCTGCCGAAGGCCTACGTGCCCGCCGACGCGGAACCGGCGGTGCACGCGCTCTGGAAGGCGCGGCGCTGCTTTCACGTCGATGTCGACGCTCCGGGCGAGCCCTTCTGCATCGTCATCCCGCCACCCAACGTGACGGGTGCGCTGCATCTCGGTCACGCGTTCAACAACACGTTGCAGGACATCCTCGTGCGCGTGGCGCGCATGCGCGGGGACCGCGCCCTGTGGATGCCCGGCACCGACCACGCGGGGATCTCGACGCAGGCGGTCGTCGAGCGCCGTTTGCTCCAGGAGAATCCGCCGCAGCGCCGCGCCGAGATGGGCCGCGAGAGGTTCGTCGCCAGGGTCCAGGCGTGGAAGGACGAATACGAGGCCACGATCCTCGAGCAGCTCGACGCGATGGGCGCGTCGTGCGACTTCGAGCGCACGCGCTTCACGATGGACCCGGTCTGCGCCGCGGCGGTGCGCGAGGCGTTCTTCCGGCTCTTCCGCGACGGCCTCATCTATCGCGGCAAGCGGCTGGTGAACTGGGATCCGGTCGCCCAGACGGCACTCGCCGACGACGAAGTCGAGATGGAGGAGATCGATGGCGCGATGCACGAGCTGCGCTATCCGGTCATCGGCGGCAGCGGCGAGACGGCGTTCGTGACCGTGGCGACGACGCGTCCCGAGACGATGCTCGGCGACACCGCCGTGGCGATCAACCCGCGCGATCCGCGTGCGGCGCTCTTCCGCGGGAAGTTCGTGGAGCTGCCGATCGTCGGGCGCAGGATCCCGATCGTCGAGGACGACTACGTGGTCCTTCCGCAGTCGATGGGCGGCGATCCGGCCGATCCGAAGTCGGCGTTCGCGACGGGCTTTCTCAAGGTGACGCCGGCGCACGATCCCAACGACTGGGAGATCGGTCTGCGCCATGGGCTCGAGGTGGTCAACGTCTTGGCGCCGGATGCGACGATCTCGGCGACGCATGGCTGGAGGGATGTCTCGCCCGAGGCGGCGAAGTTCGTTGGGCTGTCGCGCGAGGAGGCGCGGAAGGGCATCGTGCGCTGGTTCAAGGAGAACGACCTGCTCGGGAGCGTCAAGCCGCATCGCCACGCGGTGGGACACTCGGAGCGGTCGCACGTCCCCATCGAGCCGTACCTGAGCGATCAGTGGTACGTGCGCGTGACCGACGACCGCATGAAGGGCGCGGCGCTGCGGGCGATGGCCGATGATCAATACGACCCGGCGATCGCGACGGCCCCGCGCGACGCAGGCCGAGGCTGCGAGGGCGACGGCACGCTTCGCTTCTTCCCAGCGCGCTACGCGAAGACGTTCCAGCTCTGGCACGAGAACCTGCGTGACTGGTGCATTTCAAGGCAGTTGTGGTGGGGGCATCGGATTCCGGTGTGGGGCGCCCCGGCCGCACGCGAGCCGCGCGCAGGTGGCGCGCTCGACCAGCTTGCGGCGTGGGAACGGTCCGGCCGGATCGCCCTGGTGCGCGACGACGGCGGGGGCTCCATTCGCTTCGCCTGCATCCGCCGCGACGACGACCGCGAGATCGTCGACGCACTCGAGCGCAACGGCTTCACCCAGGATCCCGACGTCCTCGACACCTGGTTCTCCAGCGCCCTCTGGCCCATCTCGACCATGGGCTGGCCCGATCCGACGGCGTTTCCCGGCGAGTTTCCGGAGGGCACGAAACTCCTCGAGACGTTCAACCCATCGTCGGTGCTCTCGACGGCGCGCGAGATCCTCACGCTGTGGGTCTCGCGCATGGTGATGTTCAACCGCCATTTCCGCGATGGCACGCTCCCCTTCACCAACGTCTTCGTGCACGCGGTGATCCAGGATACCTTCGGGCAGAAGATGAGCAAGTCGCTCGGCAACGGCGTCGATCCGCGCGACATCATCCACAGCCACGGCGCCGACGGGATGCGCTTCGTGCTCGCGCAGTTGTCGACGAACACGCAGGACGTGCGCATGCCGGTGGACATCGTCGATCCGTTCAGCGGAGCGGTCTTCGCGCCGAAGACGTTCGTGGACGGCGCCGGCCACACGGTCGCCGAACCAATCCAGTCCTCGCCGGGGAACCCTTCGAGGAAGTTCGTCTCCGGCTACGGCGCCGCGACGGGAAGGGCCAAGCCCACCGCCGAGATGCCGCTCGCGCGGAACACCTCGGCGCGCTTCGACCTGGGCCGCAACTTCTGCAACAAGCTCTGGAACGCGACGCGCTTTGCGCTGGCGAACCTGGGCGGGGCAATCGGCGAGGTCGACGGCGGCGCATCGCCGGCGACGGCGACACGCCCGAGGCGCCTCGTCGATCGGTGGATCGTGACGCGCCTGCACCGCACGCTGCACCACGTCGAGGATGCGCTGGCCGAGTATCAGTTCGCGACGTATGCCGACGCGATGTACGACTTCGTGTGGCGCGACTTCTGCGACTGGTACCTCGAGGCGGTGAAGCCGACGGTGAAGGGCGATCCGACGCAGCGGCAGGTGCTTCGCACGGTGCTCGACGCGACGCTGCGCCTGTTGCACCCGGTGGTGCCGCACGTCACCGAGGCGCTCTGGCCCGCGGTGCAGGCCGCCGGCGCCGCGGGGCTCGATGGCGTCCGCCTTCCGCCGAACGACCTGCTCGCGACCGCGTCGTGGCCCGACATCGCCTGTCGTGTCGACGACAAGGACGCGATCGCGACGTTCGAGCGCGTCCAGGCGCTCGTCTCGGCGATCCGCAACCTGCGCGGCGAGCGGAAGGTGCAGCCAAAGCGCCGGATCCGGCTGCTGGCGCCAACCCCGATCGTCGCGGTCGTCCATGCCGGCGAAGGCGTCGTCGAGACGCTCGCGGGACTCGAGTCGGTCGAGGAGGCGCCGACGAGCCGCGAGCCGGGCGCGCTGGCGCTGCCGTTCGAGGGGCACGAATGCCTCCTTGCGGGGCTGATCGATTCGATCGACGGCGCCGATGCCGACGCCGAGCGCGCCCGGCTCGACAAGGTGATCGCCGACCTGGCACGCGGCATCGCCGGCTTCCGCGCCAAGCTCGGCAAAGCGGGCTATGTCGCCAAGGCGCCACCGGCCGTGGTCGACGAGACGCGCGAGAAGCTCGCGAAGGCCGAAGCCGAACTCGTCGCCGCCGAGGCCGCGCGAAGATCGCTGTAGCGGGCACGAGACCCGGAGGCACGTTGGATGCCGCGCAGCGGCGCCAGTCGGCGCAGCCGACGTCGCCTCACAGGACGGGCGCCAACAACCCCGCCGCGTTCTGCGCCAACCGCACGGGCCAGATCCGGCGGCGCCATGCGGCGGGACTCACGGGTGTGGACGCCTCCACGTAGCCAACCTGGAGGAATCGAAGCTGGCTCGAGAAGTCGTCGTCGAAGACCACGAGCCCGCTCTCGAAGTTGAGGTCGAAGCTGCGCCGATCCAGGTTCGCGCTGGAGATCAGGCCGACGCGGCGGTCGACGGTCAGGGTCTTGGCGTGCAGCAGTCCGTCGCGGAACTCGAGGATGTCGACACCGGCGTCGAGCAGCGGGTCGTAGAAGCTGCGGCTGGCCAGCGCCACCAGGTGCGAGTCGTTGCGCCGTGGGACCACGAGCTTCGTCGTCACGCCGCGCCGCGCGGCCGACGCCAGCGAGAGGAGCGTCGCCTCGTCGGGAACGAAGTAGGGCGTCGTGAGGATGAGCTCCTCGCGGGCGACCTGCGTCATGGCCTGCACCAGCAGCCGCATCGGCGCCCGCGACGAGGCCGGCCCGGTGCCGAGCAGTTGGGTCGTGACGCCGCCTTCGCGCGGGGCCACCGGCGCGACGAGCAGTTCCTCCAGCGATTCGTCGGTGTCGAGGTACCAGTCCTCCACGAAGAGCGTCTGGAGGTCGCGCACCACGGGTCCCTCGATGCGCACCATGCAGTCGACCCATGGGGCGTATCGGCGCTTCGGCGCGAAGTCGGCGTTGGCGATGTTCTGACTGCCGGTCCAGCCGATGGCGCGGTCGATCACCGCGATCTTTCGGTGGTTGCGCAGGTCGATCCGGGCGAGCGCGACGCGCAGCAGGTTCACCGGCAGCGCGCCGGCGACGCGCACGCCGCCGTGCTCGAGCGCCGTCCGCAGCGGGCCGCGCAGGAAGTCGCGGCTGCCCACGTCGTCCACGAGCACGCGGCACGCCACGCCGCGCTTCGCCGCCCGCAGGAGCGCCTCGGCCACGCGGCGGCCCGAGTCGTCGGCGAGCCAGATGTAGAAGAGCACGTGGACGTGTTCGCGGGCGGCGTCGATGTCCTCGACCAGCCGCTGCACGACGACGTCGGTGTCGCCGAAGAGCTGCATGCGGTTGCCCGTCCGCGGGATGTTGCCGCCGACGCTCTCGGCGAGGAGCGCGATCTGTCGATCGGTCTCGTTGAGCGCGTTGGTCGCGGGATCGTCGTGCGAGAAGCGCCGCGCCTCGGGATGCTCGATGCGGGCGACGATCTCGCGATAGCGGCGCAGCCGCCGATGGCCGAGGCGGGCCTCGCCGAACATGAGGTACGACAGCGCGCCGACGATGGGAACCGAGAGGACGACGGCGCACCAGGCGAGCGAGACGCTCGGCTCGCGCCGGCGCAGGAGCACGACGCCGACCATGGTCAGCCGCACGATCCAGTCCAGGACGAGGAAGAACGGCAGCGAGCCGGGCCAGTCGATCGCCAGGATGGCCGTGGTGGGAACGTCCGCCACGCGTCAGCTCACGATTTCGACGATGGCGAAGCGCTTGGCCCCGCGCGGCAGGTTCACGGTGACCGTCTCGCCGACCCGCGCCTTCATGAGCGCCATGCCCATCGGCGAATTGGTCGTCACTTCGATGTAATCGGCGGTGAAGTTGCCGCTCGCCTCGCCGACGATCCGGTAGACGTCCTCGTCGTTGCCCTCCACGTCGCGCAGCTTCACGATGGCGCCGACGAAGACCATGCCCTCGGGCATCTCCGTGGCGTGCGCCACCTGGGCCGTCGCAAGGCGGCTCTCGAGATCGCGGATCTTCGCCTCGTTGTGTCCCTGGTCCTCGCGGGCGGCGTGGTATTCGGCGTTCTCGCGAAGGTCGCCGAGCGCGCGGGCCTCCGCGATGCGCTCCGTGATCTGCTTGCGGCGAGCGACCAACTCGTGCAGGTGGGCCTCGAGCTTGGTCTTCTCCTCGGCGGTGATGAAGTTCATGTCGACGGCTCCGACCACGTGAAGACGACGCCGCCCCTGGGAACCCATTCGGGTGCGCGGACGGGGCGGCGGGGCACTGGCGGCACCGCGGGTGCGGCGCCGATTCGCAGATCCGGCGTCAGGATACGACGGCTTCGTCGCGTCGGCCAGCGGGCCGCCGCTCCACGAGCCGCCTCCGCCACGGTCCCGCTCACCCGGATGTCGCGCCGCCGGGCGCGCCGTCCAGGCGTCCTGCCGACGACGGGACGATCAGCCGCGCAAGCTCGCCCAGGCCGACGGCGATCCACGCCACGAACGCGGCGAACGCGGCCGTCGCGAGCGAGATGCGATCGGTCGACTCGGGTCGCGCGGGGCCACCGCCCGTGAGCGCGTGGATCGCGGTGACCGGGCTGAGCCGCGTGAACGCCGCCGCGACGGGCCACTCCGCGGCGTCGTCCTCGTCCGATGCCGCGCCGTGCGACGTCGGCCGGAGCAGTTCGCGGCCCACATGCTCGACGAGCGGAACGGCCAGCACGAGCGCGAGGATCGACGCCATGGTGAGCGTGCGACCCCGCGCCCTGAAGCGGCTTCCAACGGCGACGATGGCGCCCGCGAGCGCCGTCCATGCCACGAGCGTTCCGTCGACGGCGAGCGTGCGCGCCACCGACCATGGCGTGACCAGCCGCAGCGGCCAGACGACGACCTGGACGAGGGCCACGAGGACGGCGAGGTCGAGCAGCGTGCGACGAATCGACTGCGCACACCTCGCCTGGCTCAGCCGCAGCATCGGCCAGGCGATCGTCAGGCCGATCGTGGTGCAGAGCAGCATCGATCGCACGCCTGGCGTGTAGCTCGCCGAGGAGGGCTGAAGGGGCGGTCGAATGCCGATGGAGAGCGTCCACGACGCGATGAGCCACAGGGAGGCCAGGAAGAGAAGGCCACGTGGAAGCGGGGGAGGCACGAGGTGACGGTAGCGCGGCGCGTGGGGGACGAACGCCTCGCCTCATCGCACCACGGCGACGTCCTGGCTCACGTCGACCTCGCCGACGAGTCCGCCGTCGATGTGGCCGTACTTCCGATGGTGGAGCATCAGGTAGTCGAGCTTCATCGCGACGGGCACCTCGGCGGCGCGCTCCTCGCCGGGAGCGCGGCCCCAGCGGATCGTGGTGCCTCGGTTGGTGAGGAGCCGCACGGATCGATCGGCGCCGAACCCGGCGACGTCGACGGCCTCCACCTGCGACGCCCACGGCTGTCGGTCGACGATCTCCAGGACGGCGAGCGCCGCGGCGATGTCGGCGCCGGGCCATGCGTCCCCCGGATGACGGGGAAGCTCGGCGTTCACGCCGACGATGACGCCGATCTCCGGCCCTTGGCCGGAGGGCCAGGATCGCGGCAGGAGCCGCCCGTTGCTGTCGATGAGATGATCGCGGTCGTGCGTGCGCACCAGGGCCGCTGGCGTCACGAAGGAGGCGACGATCTCGACCTGGTCGAGCTCGCGCCGCCGAACCTGGGCGATCGAATCGAACCAGCCGGTGGCGAGCAGACGCTCGCGGGCGCGAACCAGCCCGTCGCGATCGAGGGCATCGTCGCCGACGCACTCGGTGACGATGCACGTGAGCCGCTCGAGCTCATCGCCCTGCATCCAGCCGGGAAGGTCGCGGAAGGTCACGGTCATCGGCGTGGGGTCGACAGCGACGCGGCGCGCCGCGCCGACGTCAGGCCCGCTGGATCCCGTCGAGTCGCCGCCGCGTTCGTCGACGTCGCCGGAGATCGTCGAGAGGTAGCGGACGGGCTGGGTGCCGACGCGCACCGGGGCGTTCGAGCCCGCATAGGTTGCCAGCCGCGGGACCCCGAGCGTCCAGCCAAGGACGATGCCGACGATCACCACGAGCCAGAGCGCCGCGGTGCCGGCGCGCCGCATCGTCGTCCATTCCATCCAGTCGATCAGCGAGCCGAGGCGCAGCCCGAATCGAGGCACGCGCAGGACGCTCCGCGGCTGGGGACGCGCGCCGCGCTTCGTGCGGTTGGTGCGGGCGGACGGGCGGCTCATCGAGGATCTCCCATGGTCGGGCGGGACGGATTCGCGTTTCGGAGGGCGTGCTCGCCGGGCGCGCCGCTGGAGCGGGACCGGCCGCGCGCCAGGGCGCGGTCGACGAGGTGGCCGCAGAGCACGGGCATCTGGAAGCCCGCGTGGCGCGCGGCCATCGGCACGAGCGAGTGGCTGGTGAAGCCGGGCATGGTGTTGACCTCGAGCAGCCACGGGCCGCGCCCATCGACCATGAAGTCGACCCGCGCGAGGTCGCGACAACCGAGCCGTTCGAAGATCCGCCGCGCGAAGCGTCCGATCGCGTCGGCGACGCCGGGGGCCAGCGCCGGGTCGAGCGCGTAGCGCGTGTCGTCGCGGTGGTACTTCGCCTCGTAGTCGTAGACGCCGCTGGCCGCCTGGATCTCGATGAGCGGCAGCACGACGATGTCGTCGCGCGCCTCGGCGTCGCGCACCGCGGGCGACGCCGAAGGAAGCCCGCAGACGATGCCCGCGGTGATCTCCCTGCCGACGATGTACTCCTCGGCCATGAGTCGGTTCCGCCGCGGGCGCAGCTCGCTCCGGGCGCGCTCCACCTCGTCGGCCGTCCGGCAGATGCGCAGGTCGACGCTGGAACCCTCGTCGACGGGCTTGAGCACCAGTGGCGGCGCAAGGTCGAGCGGGTCGTCGGGACCGATGGCCCGGGCCCTCGGCGTCGGCACGCCTTCGCCCGACGCGAGCAGCTTCGTGGCGAGCTTGTCCATCGCGAGGCCGGCGGCCTTCGGTCGACATCCGACGTAGGGCACGCCGATCGCCTCAAGGACCTCCTGGAGCGGGCCGCCTTCGCCGTAGCGCCCGTGCAGGACGGGGAAGACCACCTCCGGGCGATGGCTGGCCAGCTCGTTGGCGCCCGGCGTGTCGATGACGAGCTCGACGACCTCGTGCCGGCCCAGCTCGCGCAGCGCCGCCGCCACGGCGCGGCCGCTCTCCATCGAGACGGGGCGCTCGGCGTCGGGGCCGCCATACAGGACAAGGACGCGGGGAAGTGGCATGGGCGACGTCGTGCGGTGTGCAAGGATGGCGCGAGGCTGGCTCCGGATGACGGATCGGCGATCGCGCACGACCACTTACCGCGCGCAGGAACCGCGCCACACCAACTCTTCTTCGTCATCCCGCCGCCGGGAACATCACAATGTCGGTGCCCGCATCGACGCGACCGCGGCCGCTACGCGCCGCCTCGCCTCCAGATCGCGATCTCGGGCTCCAGCTCGTAGCCCGAATGGTCCAGCACGCGCTGCTGGACGACCTCGAGCAGCCGGAGCACGTCGTCCGACCGCGTCCCCGGCTGCACGGTGATGAAGTTGGCATGGCGCGGGCTGATCGTTGCGCCGCCCAGGGTCGTGCCCTTGAGGCCCGCCTCGTCGATCAGCTTGCCGGCGCCGACCCGCTGCTCGGTGACGGGATCCACTGGATTGCGGAACGCGCAGCCGGCGGAGTGTTCCGCCAGGGGCTGCGTGCTCTTCTTGTACGCGAAGATCTCCTTGACCCGCTCGCGCAGGGCCACCGGATCGGTCTCCTCGAGCCCGAAGGCGGCCCAGAGGATGATCGGGTCGCGGAGGTTCGTGCGGCGGTACTCGAAGCGCAGCTCGCTGCGCGGGTAGACCGCCAGCTCGCCGCCTCGCGTGACGCATCCGACGCTGTGAACGCGGTCGCCGACGGCGCCGTACGCGCCGCCTGCGTTCATCCGGATGGCGCCGCCGACGCTCGCGGGAATGCCCGCCATCTGCGAGAGCCCTTCGAGGCCGCGGCGCACGCAGTCCATGAGCACGCGCGACAGGTCGGCGCCAGCGCCGGCGCGCATCGCGTCGAGGGCCCCGCGGGCGTTGTAGCGAATCTCGGTGAAGGCCGGCTCGTCGAGCTTCACGACCACGCCATCCACGCCCTCGTCGGCGACAAGCAGGTTTGCGCCGCTGCCGAGCACGCGCAGCGGCGCCTCGCTTCGCGCGCAGCGCTTCGCCAGGATCTGGAGGGACTCGAGGCTTCGTGGATGGACGAGGCAGTCCGCGCGCCCGCCGATGCCGTACCACGTCATCTGCCCGATCGGCGCATCCACCTCGACGCGCACATCGAGATCGGCGAGGAGGGTGGAGGTCGACGCGGGCACGGGGGACGGTAGCCAGTACTGGTTCCTCGTTACTGGTTACTGGTTACTGGTTACTGGTTACTGGTTACCGCCCGCGAGAAGCTCCCTTCCCACCTGCCACACCGGTCCGGCGCCCATGACCACGACGAGGTCTCCGTCGCGGCAGATCACCTCGAGCTGCTCGACGATCGCCTCGAAGGGATAGAGGTGCATCGCCGTCACGCCGCGCCGGCGCAGGCGGTCGACGAGGTCGGTGGCGCTCACCTTGGTCTTCTCCGCCTCGCTGTCGCGCACGAAGTAGATGTGCGGGACGATCACGACGTCGCAGACGGAGAAGCTTTGGGCGAACTGCTCGAGCAGGAAGCGCGTCCGGCTGTGCTGGTGCGGCTGGAAGACGCAGATGAGCCGGCGCGGATTCTCCATCGTTCGGATCGCCCGCAGCGTCTTCTCGCACTCCGTCGGATGGTGTCCGTAGTCGTCGTAGACGACGACCGAGCCGCCGGGCACGTGGCGCACGCCGAGTCGCTGGCTGCGCCGATCGAGCCCCGCGAAGCTGCCGATCGCCGCGCCGATGGTCGGCCAGTCGGCGCCGAGCCACGACGCGAGGATCGCGGCGGCCGCGGAATTGAGGGCGTTGTGCTCGCCCGGCAGCGGCATCGACCATCGCCCCAGCTCGCGCTGGCGATGGCGGACCGCGGTGGTCCTCGCCGCGGCGTCGTAGACGACGTGATAGTCGGCGGCCGGATTGAAGCCGAACGTCGCGACCGCGCAGGCGAGGCCGGCGGTGACCTCGCGGCGGTGGGCGCCGTCGTGGGCGATGAGCAGGCGTCCGTCGACCGCCGCGGCGGGCACGAGCCGCGCGAACTCGTGGAACGCGCCGACGATCTCCTCGATGCCGCGATAGCAGTCCAGGTGGTCCTCTTCGATGTTGTTGATCAGGGCCACGCTCGGCTGGTGCTGGTGGAACGAGCGGTTGAACTCGCACGCCTCGCAGACCAGGACGCCCGGCTCGCCGCGCCGCGGACCCATCGGGATGGTGGCGGCACCGGTGCGCGAGCCGCCGCCGATCTGCGGACAGACGGCGCCGACGATGAAGCTCGGGTCGAGGCCGCACGCCAGCAGCACGTGCGAGAGCAGGGCGGTGGTCGTGCTCTTGCCGTGGGTTCCGCTGATGCACACCGTCGTCCGGCCGCGCTGGGCGAGCCCGAGTCCCTCGGCGTAGCTGATCGCCTGCACGCCGCGGCGCTGCGCGGCCATGAGCTCGGGATGCTCCGGCTTGATCGCCGCCGACGCGATGACCAGGTCGCATTGATCGGGCAGCCAGCCCGAGGACTGCTCGAGCCGGACCGCGATGCCCTCCTCGACGAGGGCCGAGGTCGCTTCGCTCTCAGCGACGTCCGATCCGCCGACGATCGCGCCGCGCGATCGCAGCATGCGGGCGAGGCCGCACATGCCGCTTCCGCCGATGCCGACGAAATGGATGTGCTTGCCCGCGAAGAGCGGATCGTTGGCGACGGCGGAGCGGGCGGCGTTGGGAGTCGTCGAGTTCACGGGAGAGGGTGTATCGGCTCGGGACGCGACGAGCGATCAGAGATCGGCGACGTGGCGGGAGGCAAGGTCGACGAGCGTCGCGATGTCTTCCGCGCGCCCGTACCGTACGATCGTTCCCCAATGACCGACCCGTCCCCCACGCCGCTGCATGCCCAGGTGCTCATCGTCGACGACGAGCCGGACCACGCCGAGGCGATGGCCGAGGCGCTGCGGAAGCCCGGCCACGTCTGCACGATCGTCCACAGCCTCCAGGCGGCCGAGGAGGAGCTCCGGCTCGGCGTCTTCGACGTGGTCGTCACCGACCTCGTGATGGAGCACGAGACGGCGGGGCTGCGCGTGCTCGAGCTCGCCAAGCAGCTTCAGCCGGAGTCGGCGACGGTGATGGTGACGGCCCACGGCGACATCCCGACCGCCAAGCGGGCGATCCAGGGCGGCGCGTACGACTTCATCGAGAAGCCGCTCGACCTGGAGGTCTTCCGCAACCTCGTCCAGCGGGCGGCCGAGACGGTGCTGCTGCGCCACCAGAACACGTCGCTGCACGGGCAGGTCGAGAGCGCGTTCGGCTTCGAGGGGATCATCGGCGTCTCGGCGGCGATCCGTCCGGTGATCACGACGATCAAGCAGGTTGCGCCGAGCAACATTCCGGTGCTCGTGCTCGGCGAGTCGGGCACCGGCAAGGAGCTCGTCGCGGCCGCGCTGCACCGGCACTCCAGGCGATCGGACAAGCGGTACGTCACCTTCAACGCCGCGGGCCAGGCGGAGTCCCTCCTCGAGGACCAGCTCTTCGGCCACGTGCGCGGCGCGTTCACCGGCGCCGACCGCGACCGCGACGGCGTCTTCGAGTATGCCGACCGCGGCACGCTCTTCCTCGACGAGCTGGGCGACATGCCGCCGACGATGCAGTCCAAGCTCCTGCGCGTGCTCGAGACCGGCGAGGTGATCCGCCTCGGCGCGAACCAGCCGAAGCGGACCGACGTGCGGTTCATCTCCGCCACGAACAAGGATCTCAAGGCGATGGTCGGTCAGGGGACCTTCCGGGAGGACCTCTACTTCCGCGTGCGCGGCGCCGAGATCGTCGTGCCGCCGCTGCGCGACCGGCGCGAGGACGTTCCGCCGCTGGTCCGCCACGCCATCGGCCGCTACAGCGCCGAGCTCGGCCGCCCGCGACCGGAGATCACCAATCCGGCGATGCTGCGCCTGGTCGCCTACGACTGGCCCGGCAACGTGCGCGAGCTGCTCAACGTCGTGCAGCGCATGGTCGTGCTCTGCGAAGGGGAGGTCCTCGATGCGCAGCACGTTCCCGAGGAGATTCGCGCCGCCGACGACGAGGATCTCGCCGGCGTGCGCTCCCTCGCGGGCGTCGGCCTCGATCGCCTGGAGAAGGAGGCGATCCGCCAGACCCTGGCGATGACCGGCGGCAATCGCGAGCAGGCCGCGGCGATGCTCGGCATCGGCGAGCGAACGCTCTACCGCAAGCTGCGCGAGTACGGGCTGCGGTGATCGACGCCGGCCCGCCGCGCGACGGCCCGCGCCGCGTGGCGTGATCGAGGTCTCGCGGGTGCGCCGATCGAATCCCCTGGTCGTCCTTGGCGTCGCGTCTCGTCCGTCCATGTCGCTCCTGACCCGCTACATCCTCGGCGAGCTCCTCAAGGTGATGCTGCTGTCGTGCGCCGTGCTGGTCACGGTGATCGCCTTCGGCGCCGCGATCAAGCCGATCGCCCAGAACCTGCTCGGTCCGCTCGACCTGGCCAAGTACATCGGCTTGGCGACGGTGCCGATGCTCCAGTTCGCGCTGCCCTTCTCGGCGGGACTCGCGGCGACGATCGTGCTCCATCGCATGGCCGCGGACAACGAGATCCAGGCGATGTCCACCAGCGGCGTCAGCTACCGGCGCGTCCTTCGCCCCGTCCTGATCGCCGGCGCCGGGCTCATGCTCGCGATGCTCGTCCTGGTCAACTTCGTCGTGCCGCGCTTCTGGGTCATGGTCCAGGCGACGCTCACGCGCGACGTCACGCGCCTCTTCGTCTCGACCATCCGCGACGGGCACGCCTTCCGCATCGGCGACCTCCAGATCTACGCCGACGAGGTGATGCAGGCGCCGCCGACGGCGAGCGGCGCCGGCGGCGCCGCCGCGGCGAGCGATTCCGGACCGGAGCCACCGACGCGCCTGCTGCTGGCGGGCGTCGCCGCCGTGCAGTTCGACGACGACCAGCGACCCACGACCGAGTTCACCGCGGAGTTCGCCACGGTCGACGTCTATCGCACGGCCGACGCCGCGTACCTCAAGCCGCTGCTCACGAACGCCACCGTCTTCCGCGAGGACGAGGGGGCGCTCGTCGTCCTCCCGCGCGCCGAGCCCGACGCCGCGAAGGTCTCGCCCCAGCGATACCAGGAGCCGAAGTTCATGACGCTCGGGCAGATCGTCGAGAACGTGCGCGAGCCCGATCGATACGAACCGATCTCGCGCCGGCGCGACCAGCTCCGCAACATCCTCTACGAAGCCGCCGCATGGCGCCACGCGGAGGATCTCCTCGCGGCGGGGGACGCGCCGATCCTGGAGTCGCCGTCGGCTCGTCGAAGCTACGAGCTTCGCAACGTGACGATCGACGGCGACCGGCTTCAGCCGGCCGACGGCGACCTCTTCACGGTCGTCGAGCGGATCGGTGGGGGCCAGACGCGCGCCGCTTCGGCGGCGAAGGGGCTGCTGGCGCCGTCCGTCGTCGCCGGCCCGGGCGGCGCGCCGGTGGTCTCCCCGGATGGCGAGGCACCGGAGATCGTCTGGTCGCTTGCGCTGGTCGATCCCGAGGTCGAAGGCGCCGACGGCGCGGAAGCCGGCGGTCGCTGGCCGGCGCGGATCGACGGGCTGTCCCTGGCCGGATTCGATGGCGCCAGGGCCGTCTCGGCGACGCGGCTTCCGCCCACGCCGCCCCTCGGCGCCGACGGCGCGGAGCGTCGGGCGTTCGCCGCGGATCTCTCCGCCCGCATCGATGCGGCGCGCGGGCCGGCGTCGCTGCGCGACCGGGCGCGGCTCTGGACGACCGGCACGCTCGGCGAGATCGACCGGCTCGGGCGCGACGTGGTCGCGCGGCTGAGCCAGCGCGTCGCGCTGAGCGTGAGCGCGGCGCTGCTGCTGCTGGTCGGCGCGGTGCTGGCCATCTGGCGGCGCGAGAGCGTGCCGCTGGAGATCTACGTCCTGGCGTTCGTCCCGTCGATCGCGAACATCCTGCTCATCGCCAGCGGCGAGCAGATGGTCCGCGCCGGGCGCTTCCTCGCCGGGTCGGCGACGATGTGGTCGGGCAACGCGGTCATGGTCGCCGTGCTCGCCCTCGCGTGGTCGCGGATGGCCCGACACTGAGCGATCCCAAGCCCCATGCGCATCATCGACCGCCACATCGCCGCACGGTTCCTCTGGAACTTCGTGGTGCTCTTTGCGCTCCTCTTCGTCTTCGCGATCTCCATTGACGTGATCCTCCAGCTCGACCGCTTCATCGAGGCGGCCGACGCGGCGGTGGAGCGCGGCGAGTACTCGATGCGGTCGATCGCCCTGGTCGTCGCCGTCTTCAACTTCCATGGGCCGCGGGTCTTTCAGTTCTACGCGTACCTGCTCGGCCTGGTGAGCGTCGCGGCCATGGCGTTCACCTTCGCGCAGATGCATCGGCACCGCGAGCTCGTCGCGCTGCTGGCGTCGTCGCAGAGCCTCCATCGCGTCGCCCGTCCGGTGCTGGTCGCGGCCATCGGGCTCAACGTGCTCCAGATCGTGAACACCGAGTTCGTGCTCCCGCGGCTCGCCCCCTTGCTCATCCGCGAGCACGGCGACATCCTCGAGGAGGGGCTCGATCGCTTCCCCATGCCGCTGACGCCCGATGGCCGCGGCAACCTCATGCTGGCGCGGGCGTTCGATCCGCGCTCGTCGACGATCGAGGGATTGCTCGCGCTCGAGCGGGACGAACACGGCACCGCGGTGCGGCGGACGACGGCGTCGATCGCCCGCTGGAACGCGGCCACCCGGACGTGGGATCTCGAAGGCGGGCGCACGACGCGTCGGCGCGCCGAGACGCCGGCGCTCACCGACACCGAGACGTCCGTGGAGAGCGAGCCGATCGCGACATTCGAGACCGACCTCGACCCGGCGGCGATCAACATGCGCCACTCGGCGACCTATGCGCAGATGCTGAGCGTCCGACAGCTCCGCGAAGTGCAGCAGGTCGGCGGCGCCGATCTCCGCCTCACCCAGCGGGCCCTCTGGGGGCGCTTCGGGGCGGTGCTGGTGAACCTTGTCGTGCTCCTGCTGGCGATGCCCAGCTTCCTGCTGCGCGAGCCCGCCAACCTGCTCCGCCAGAGCGTGGAGTGCGCCGCGATCTCGGTCACGGCGATGTTGACCGCGATCGTGGGAATCTCCGTGGACCTGCCCGGCGTCGCGCCGGCGCTGGGCGTCTTCATCCCCGCGACGGTCCTCGCGCCGCTAGCGATCGGACGATTCCTTGGCGTGCGGAGTTAGTGCCCTGGAACGCTTCGTTGTGCCCTCAGGCCGACGCGTGCTCGCGCACGCCGCGCACGCTGCGTCCTACCACCTACGACCGTCCGCTCCACGCCCAGTTGAGCGAGTCGTCGAAGACGGTCACGCGCGTCTCGCGCAGCAGGCGGCGGGCGAGCTGGTCCATGAGCAGGCGCTCCTGCGTGAGGCGCACCGCGCGCTCGAGCTGCGGCCTGAGCGCCTCGAGCGACTGGTTGGTGGGCGGAACGTCGCGCACCAGCGTGGCGATCACGTAGCCCTGGGAGAGGAGCGTCGGCGTGGAGACCTCGCCCGGCCGAAGCGCGAACGCCGCGGCGCGCAGCGATTCGGGATAGGAGGGATCCTGCCGGGCGAACGGCTCGAGCAGTCCGCCACGGGCGGCGCTGGAGTCGCTGCTCACCTCGACCGCGACGTGGGCGAAGCTCGCGCCGGAGCGCCCGCGGGCCGCCGCGGACTCGGCCGAGGCGAGCGACGGCGCGGCGATGATGCGAATCTGGCGCTTGGGCCCCGCGGTCAGGTCGTAGGCGACCGCGATGGCCTCCTCGGAGACGTTCGCCTGGTCGCGCACCAGGGCGCGCAGCGACGCGTTGCGCCGAAGGAGCGCCGAGAAGCGGGCGGGACCGAGGCGATCGCGGCGTCGAAGTTCATCGAGCACGCGCGCCGCGGCGTTGGCGTCGGTCGAGAGCGACTCGAGGAGCAGGGTGCGTTCCGCCTCGGCGTCCGCCTCGTTCACCGCGATGCCGCGCTTCGTCAGCTCGAGGCTGAGCTGGCGATCCAGCACGACCTCGCGCAGGGCGTCGCCGCCGCCCGCTTCGGCGACCGCGGGCCAGAGGGCGTCGAAGGCGATCGGCGCGCCGTCCACCATCGCCGGAGGCCGGCGGTCGCCGAGGCCTGCCGCGACGGCGGCGCCGGTGGACGAGCGAGCTCCGTCGGTGTCGCCGTCGGTGCGCGACGCGGGCGACCGGTTGGTCGAGGAACACGCCACCAGCAGCAGCGTCAGCAGGAGGCATCGGGGCATGTGCCGAGTCTACGGCGCGCCTCGCGGGCCAACGAACCTGTCGTCACGCGTATCGTCCACGCATGGGCTCCCCGCGCCTCATGATCTGCCCCTTCTGCGGCCACACGCAGCGGCCGGGCGAACGCTGCCAGGATTGCGGGACCGCCTTCGCGCCCGCGGCGCGCAAGGCGACGGTCGACGCGATGGGGCCGTGGTTCGTCCGCGATGCGGAGCGGCCCTTCCTGCCCGGGCTGAGCTATGAGACGCTCCTGCGGCTCATCGGCCGCGGCGAGGTGCGCCGCTACTCCATCCTGCGCGGTCCGACGACGCGCCAGCTCTGGACCGTCGCCCGGCACGTGCCCGGCGTCGCACACCATCTCGGCTACTGCCACGCCTGCGATGCGCCGGTCTCGCCGACCGATCCGGGATGTCATCACTGCGGCGCGACCTTCGGGGTGGTCGCCGACCGCGACCGGCTTGGCCTGCTCGACGAGCGCGACGTGGCGACGCCGTCGGAGAGTCGAAGCGCCGGGTTCGTTCCGATGACGGAGGAGGCGACGAACGCGGCTGCGGAGCGCACGGCGCCGCGCCAGCCGACATCCCGACCATCCGCGCGACACGAGGCGACCGGCAACGGCCGCGCCGCCGCGCACGACGACGGGCGCCTCTCGGCCTTCGCCACCGACGAGGAACTCTTCGGTCCCGGCGGCCGTGCCGGTCGCGCGATGGGCGCCGCATCGAGGCGAAGCGGCCGTGGCGTCTGTCGCAACCGCAGCGCCGGGGGTGCCGGCAGCGCCAGCGGCATCGAACGCGGGCTCCATCGTGGTCCCGGCGCCCGCGCTCGCGCCGACGGAGCGGTCGCCGCGCGAATCGATCGGATCGGCGTCGCCATCGCCGCTCCATCACGCCGCGGCGCCGGAGGGCGTGCCACGAGGCTCGCAGGCCGGAGGAGCGTTTGCCAGGGGCGCCGAGGGCATCGACGGCCTCGAACGACTCGCGCGCGAGACGCTGGAGCGATCGCTGCGCAGCACGGTGAACCGTCAGCAGCGGGCGATCCGGGTGCTCGGGGCCCTCACGATCGTCGTCGTGATCGCGCTGATCATCTTGATCGGCCTGGTCGCGGCGGGGTCGCCATCGCTCCTCAGGTTCGCCGGTCCGCGAAGCGATGCGGCACCGCGCGGCGCGACGTCCTCGGCACCCGCCGCGCCGTCGCCCAGGCCCGGTTCGGGCGGAGCGGCCGATGTCGAGCGCCACGGTGAGGCGCCCGGCACCACCGGCTCGCCGGGAGCCGCGGGGATCGCGGCGCCATCCACCGAATCGACCGCGCGGCTGGCCGAGGATGTCGAAGCGCTGGCGCGCGAGACGAGCGGCACGCCGGACGAACGGCGTCTGCGCGCCGAGGCCATCGCCGTGCGGCTGGACCGTGCCGCCACGGCGCCCGGCGCCGACGCCAAGGCGATCGCCACGATGCGCGAGCGGCTCCGGGCCGTCGCGGCCCAGATCGAGCTCGATGCCGTCCTGCCGCACTGAGCACGCGCCGACGAACGGGCGATGGCCAGCGCGCGGTCCGGGCTGCGGCCTCTTCGTCGGTGGGACCGACGCTACCGATCCAGCAAGGTGATCACGGCCGCGCCGTTGACGAAACGATGTTCGACGCGATTCGGCGGCTCGGCGAGTCGCATCGCGCTTGTCCCGTCGAGCAGGGGGTCGTTCCAGCCGCTGCGCGCCCAGCGGTCGAGCATCGCCGGATCGACGAGGACGTGGGTGAACCCGGCGGCGCGAAGTCCGCGCGTCCATGCGACGGGATCGTCCGGATGAGCGCGCAGGAGCGCGGAGAGCGGGCCTCGATCCCACGTCGTCTGCCAGACGATCCGTTCCGTGCCGCCGCGAAGCCAGAAGGGCCGCGACTCACCGACGAGCAGGATCCGGGCGTCGCGCGGCAGAAGGTGGTTCACGACCAATGCCGGCGAGGCGTCGCGGCGGATCGCCTCGCGGATCGACGCGTCGCTCGACGCGAGCATGGCCGCCTCGGCATCGCCCGTGAAGACATCCGCCTGTCCGATCGCGGCGGCGGGCGCGCCGCGGGCCTCGCGCCGAAGGAGCGCCAACGGCCCGCAGGCGAGCGCCAGGAGTGCGAAAAACGCGGCGCCTGTGCCGATCGCAGCGCGTCGGACGGACGGACGTGTCGATCGAGCGGAACCGTCCTCGACATGCGCCGCGGATCGCCGGGCGCGTTCCAGCAAGGTCGCGCCGGCGATTCCGGTCAACATCGCCATCGGCACGACCGCGGGCAGGAAGAAGCGCGATTGCAGGTGCGTGAAGAGCATCCACGCGCCGGCCTGGATCGCCAGCACCGCGCCCAGGCCCAGCGCCACGGTGCGGGTGCCGCGACGGACGACGAGCATGGCCCACGCCAGCAGCGCCAGCCATGGCGTCGCCGCCCATTGCGGAAGCCACGGCTCGCCCGGCTCGGGGTTCGCGCCGAGGCCGTAGAGCGGCACCTGCTGCGCGAAGCGCACCAGCCGCTCACCGAGCGAGGCGTCGCTGGCGTGGCCGCGGGCGAAGATCGCCACCTGCTCGGCGCTCCAGTGCGCCGTGCCGAGGAGCCTCGTCGCGAACGGGAAGAGCGGGTTGCCGGTGTCGAGGCCGTTGCGCACCAGCCACGGCGCGAGCATCGCCGCGGCGCACGCCGACGCGATGATGGCGCAGGCGAGGAGGTTCGCCCCTGCGCGCATCAGCCCGATCGTCGGCGCGTCGGACGTCACGCGGTCCAGGCGTGGCGCAGCGGGACCGCGCGGGATCGGCGACCGCGCAGCGCTCCCGCGGGTGGGCCGCGCGACGGCAACGACCGCCAATGCCGCAAGTGGCGCGGCGACGAAGAGGGCGGAGGTGAGCTTGGCGCCGCACGCGGCGCCGACCAGCACGCCGAGCGATGCCGAGAGACGCCAACGACCGCGCCAGTCGGCGTGCCGATCGGGTGCCGAGGAAGCGATTCCAGCGCGCCTTCCGTCGTCGCCCGGCGCGAGCAGCGCGAGGCCGGCGGCGAGGAAGAGACAGACCGCCATCTCGTTGTACGCCAACGAACCCACGACCACCACCCAGGGCGTGGCGAGCACCGTGATGCCGGCGATGATGGCCGTCATGCTCGTTCCGATGGTGCTCGTGACGGGCGCGTCGGCCGAGCGTGTGCGTTCCCCTTCCGGTTCGCCGCCCTTCCACAACGCGGCGCCGACACCGGTCGCCCACGCCGCGGCGATCGCCAGCAGGGCATGCAGCCATTGGCAGGCGACCGCGGCGCCCTGCGCACGGCGCGATGCATCGTCGCCCCCGCCGACGGAGAGCGTCATCACGTGCAGGTACGCGGACTCCACGAAGCTCGGCAGACATCCGTAGACGTTGTGCGTCGGCGAGCGGATGCGCTCGTCCGCGAGCCACTGCTTGGGCAGCTCCAGGTGGTAGCCAAGGGCGTCGTAGCCACCGAACTCGCTCGACCAGAGCCATCCCGGCGCCGAGCACGCGGCAACCGCGAGGGCCGCGAGTGCCGGCAGCGCCGCGAGCCACAGCCAAGACGTCGGCGCGATGGGCAACGAGCGCGCATCCCGGGGCGCCGTGCCTCGGAGCGACGCGATGGCGAGCACCGCGCCGATGGCGATGGCGCTCCAGGCGACGAGCGGGACCAGCGCGCCGACCGCACCGAGCGATGCGTCCAGCCAGAGCGCCGCCGCCAGACCGAGGGCGAGCTGCATCACCCGGCCGCGCCCGGCGTCGGCACGTCGTGAACGATGGTCGTCGGCGCGGCGCCATGCCGGATCGAGCGCGCAGCGCAGCGGCCAGCCGAGGCCGAACGCCATCGCCATCCAGCAGACGGCCGGCGGCAGGCTTCGCGCGGCTTCGATCAGGAGCGCCGGAAGCGCCGTCGGCGATCCGGGACCCGTCCAGCTCGCGGCCCATGCGACCAGCGCCGCGAAGGCGACGAGCACGGCGACGGCGCCGAACAGTCGTTGAAACCCCGGGCGCGGCGAGCCGACTCGAGCCGTCCGGGACTCCTTCGCGCGTCGCGGACGTGGCGGGACGGTCACGAAACCGATTGTACGAACGGCCGGCGATGCCGCGCGCCTCCGCCGAGGCGGCGTTTCCGGACGCGGCGATTGCGGGAAACCGCGATCGTTGCGCCCGTCGGTCCGAACAATTCAGGCCGATCATCCGTTGTTGGTCGCTCCATTCGTTGTTACTCTCGCTGGTTCAAGGCCGGTTGTGGCCGGCCCTGCCTGCGTTGCGAAGCGCACGAGGAGCCTCTCTCGGACTCGTCGCACGCAGTTCGTTGACGAGACGCCGCGCCGCGCCGACCCGGGACGGTCCCGGATCGGGGGTGCGACACCCCCTCTAGAGGGAGGATTCACATGCGACGTTTGACTTGTGCTGTGCTCGCGATGGCCGCGGGCGGGAGCGCGCTCCAGGCGGGCGGCCCCAACCCGAACTGGTCGATCGCCCGACAGTGGGACGAGGAGATCCTGCAGGCGATCCGCATCAGCACGCCGCGGCCTCCGGTGCACGCGCGCAACCTGTATCACCTGTCGGCCGCGATGTACGACGCGTGGGCGACGTACGACAGCGTGCCGCACGGTCTCTTCTTCTTCGAGAAGCACACCGCGGCGAACCTCGACGCCGATCGCCGCGAGGCGATCAGCTACGCCGCGTATCGCGTGCTGAAGGCGCGCTACGTGGCCGGCAACGGGCCGAACATCCCGACGATCCAGGCGAACCTGGACTCGCTCTTCGCTCAGCTCGGCTACGACAAGGACATCACGACGACCGTCGGCGATACGCCGGCCGCGATCGGAAACCGCGTGGCCGCCGCCGTGCTCGCCGCAGGCCTCGCCGACGGCTCGAACGAACAGGGCAACTATGCGCCGAACAACGGCTACGTGCCCAAGAACGCATCGATGCCGTTCAAGATTCCCGGCACGGTGATGAGCCATCCGAACAACTGGCAGCCGCTGGCGTTCAGCTTCCTCGTGCTCCAGAACGGCGAGATCGTCGGCGCCTCGGTCCAGGCCGCCATCTGCCCGCACTGGAACGGCGTCACGCCGTTCGCGATGAACACCTACGACCGCAATCCGTCCAACAACCTCTACTTCGATCAGGGCGGCCCGCCGCTGATGGGATCCGAGGCGATGCGCGTCAACGCCCAGGACATGGTCTCCCGCAGCGCGCAGCTCGATCCGCGGTTGCCGGCGACGCTCGACATCTCGCCCGGCGTGTATCACAACAGCCCGCTCGGGTCGTACGACCAGCCGGGCCACGGGTTGAATCCCGTCACCAACCAGCCGTATCCCTCGAACGAGGTCCTCGCCGCCGACTACTACCGCGCCCTCGCGGAGTTCTGGGCGGATGGTCCCGACTCGGAGACGCCTCCGGGACACTGGCACGTCGTTGCCAACGACACGGCCGACACGGAAGGATTCACGTTCCAGTTCGCCGGTGAAGGCGCGCCGCTCGACCGACTCGAGTGGGACGTCAAGATGTACCTCACGGTCGCCGGCGCCAATCACGACGCCGCGGTGACGGCGTGGGGCATGAAGGGCTACTACGACTCGGCGCGGCCGATCTCGTTCGTGCGCTACATGGGCCAGAGCGGTCAGTGCACCGATCCGCAGGGGCCGTCCTTCGACACGAACGGACTGCCGCTGGTCTCCGGCCTGACTCGACTCGTCGAGCCCGCCGACGTCGCCCCGGGCGGCGAGCTTGAGGACCTCGTGGAACTCGTGTACGAGCCCTTCTCGGGGGACCCCATCGGTGTCAACGACCACGTCGGCGACATGATCGTCAAGTCGTGGCTCGGTGGATTCTCGGCCGGCACCACGACCGGCACGATCACGACCGGCCCGCTCCCGGGCCAGATCTACCGCGACGACAACGGCTGGCACATCGGCGCGTTCGAGGTTGGCGTGAACGACACGCCCGGCGCGGTCAACCCCGGCTACACGGTTCCGACCCTGCCCAAGCTCAGCGAAGCACGGCTCGACCAGATCGGGCGCGACACGGACGAGTACGTCGAGATCTCCGGCCCGCCGGGGCTCTCGCTCGACGGTCTCACGTTCATCGTGCTCGGCGACGAGGTGCAGACGGGCGTGCCCGATTCGCAGGGACGCATCCAGGTCGCGGTGGACCTGAGCGGCCACAACATCGGTCCCAACGGCGTCTTCCTGATCGGTCGCAGCACGCTCTCGCTCGCGACGCCCGATCTCGAATATCTCCTCAACCTCAAGGAGATCGGCAACACGACGTACGCGCTGGTCGCGGGCTTCTTCGGCTATGTCGGCCAGGAGTGCGACTACCTCGACGACGGCGTCCTCGACATCGAGCCGTGGGCGATCGTCCTCGACAGCGTTGCGATGCGCCGCGGCCCCGGCGCGGCCGGCATCTACTTCGGCTCGCCCGTGCTCGGCCCGGACAGCTCGAAGAACCAGACGTACGGTGTCGACTGGGTGCTCGCGGACCGCTGGATGACCTATCAGGCGTCGAACTTCGTGACGCCGCCGTTCCCCGGCTACACCTCCGGACACAGCACCTTCAGCCGCTCGTCGGCCGAGGCGATGACGCTGCTCACGGGCAGCGAGTACTTCCCCGGTGGCCTCGGCGAGTTTGTGGTCCCTGCGGCCTGGCTCAAGTTCGAGAAGGGTCCCAGCGCCCCGATCACGCTCCAGTGGGCGTCGTACTTCGACGCGGCCGACGAGGCGGGCGTCTCGCGCATCTGGGGTGGAATCCACCCGATGGCCGACGACCTGCCGGGGCGCATCACCGGCGACAAGGTCGGCAAGCGCGCGTTCGCTCGTGCCCAGGCGCTCTTCGAGGGTCTGGCGAAGTCGCCGGACCTCAACGGCGATGGAGTCGTCGATGGCGCGGATCTCGGACTCTTCGTCTCCGAGTGGGGCAACAGCGGAGGCCCCGGCGACATCAACGGCGATGGCATGGTCGACGGTGCGGACATGGGCATCCTGCTCTCGAAGTGGGGATGACCACGACGCGATGGTGACACTCAGGAGCCCCGGCGAAGTGCCGGGGCTTTTTTCATGCGACTCGGGAGGGGTGGGAGGGGGGGGGCAGGAGTCGGGAGTCGGGAATCAGGAATCAGGAGTTAGGAGTCGGGGACTCCGTCCGACGGAGTGCGCGTGTTCGTCACGCGGTGTGCCGCGACGCCGGCGTCCGTGTCCCACGTGCGGCGGTGTGGCAACCAGTAACCAGTAACCGGTAACCAGAATCAGGAATCAGGTCGGGACTCCGTCCGACAGAGTGCGTCTTCACGATGTCGATGCCGGTGTGCCCCGCGCGGACGCCAGCGTCGTCCCACGTGCGCCCGTCGTGCGCCCAATGGCCCGCAAGTCCGCCGCGCGTGGGGCCTGTCCCGCACCGGCGTCGATGTCCCACGTGCGGCGAGGTGTGGCAACCAGTAACCAGTAACCGGTAACCAGGAATCAGGAGTCAGGAGTCGGGGACTCCGTCCGACGGAGTGCGCGTCTTCACGATGTCGATGCCGGTGTGTCTCGCGCGAGCGCCTGCGTCGATGTCCCACGTGCGCGCCCGTCGTGCGCCCAATGGCCCGCAAGTCCGCCGCCTGCGCAGCGGCGGCTTCCTGATTCCCCAGCACCGGCGTCGATGTCTCACCTGCGCGCCCGCTCGCTCGTGTCAGCGTCGCAGGCGGAACCTGATCTCGCCGCCGACGATCGTCGCGATCGCCTGGCCCCGGACGGCCCGGCCGTCGAAGGGAGAGTTGCGGCTCTTCGAACGGAATTGCGAGGCATCGATGGTCCACGCCGCGGCTGGATCGATCACCGTGATGTCGCCCGGCGCGCCCACGCGGAGATGGCCGACACCGTGTCGATCCAGGCCGACGAGGCGCGCCGGCTCGATCGTCATCATCGCGATCAGGCGCGGCCAGCCGATCACCCCGTCGTCGATGAGCGCTTCTCGATAGAGCGGCAGCGCCGACTCGACGCCGATGATCCCGAACGGCGCGCTGTTGAAGTCGAGGCCCTTCTCGTCGGGCGCGTGCGGCGCGTGGTCGGTCGCGAGGATGGTGATCGTTCCGTCGGCGACGCCGAGCTTGAGCTGCGCGATGTCCGAGGCGGCCCGCAAGGGCGGATTCATCTTGGCGCCGGTGTCATAGCCTGCGCACGCCTCCTCGGTCATGAGCAGGTGGTGCGGCGCCACCTCGCCCGTGACCGGCTCGCCGCGACGCCGCGCCGCGCGGATGATCTCGACCGATCCGCCGGAGCTGACGTGCTGCGCGTGGTACGCCGCGCCGATGTCGCGATTGAGCCGCAGGTCGCGCTCGATCACGATCTCCTCCGCCAGGCGCGGCCACCCGCCAAGCCCGAGCCGGGTCGCGAGCGGCCCGGCGTTCATCACGCCGCCCTTGGTGAGCGTGGGCTCCTGGCAATGCTGCATGAACGCGCGACCGAGCGATTGGCAGGTCTGGAGGACCTTGAGCATCATGCCGGCGCTGGCCACGCAATCGCCGTCGTCGCTGAAGGCGACCGCCCCCGCGGCGGACATCGCGCCCATCGGTGCAAGGGCCTCGCCGGCGCGACCGATGGTGGCGGCGGCCACGGGGTGGATGCGGCACTGGCGCAGGGCGTCGCCCTTGAGCCGGACGAACTCGACGAGCGTGGGCGTGTCGAGCGCCGGCTTGGTGTTGGGCATGCAGCAGACGGTGGTGAACCCGCCGGCAAGCGCTGCGGCGCCACCGCTGGCCAGCGTCTCCTTGTGTTCCTGGCCCGGCTCGCGGAAATGCACGTGAATGTCCACCAGGCCCGGCGCGACGATGCACCCTTCCGCATCGAACACCTCGGCGATGGCCGGCGGCGCGATCCCGCGCGCATCGATCGCGGCGACGAGCCCGTCGACGACAAGCACGTCGGCCGTCGCGTCGTATCCGCTCGCGGGATCGACGACCCGCCCCCCGCGGATGACCAGCGCCGTGCGTGGACTCGACATGGCCGCGATGGTAGCGAGACGCGGGCGCACGTGGGGCGCTGATCGCACGTGGGACACGGACGCTGGCGCGGGGGAATCAGGAAGCCGCCGCTTCGCGGGCGGCGGACTTGCGGGCCATTGGGCGCACGACGGGCGCGCACGTGGGACATCGACGCTGGCGCTCGCGCGAGGCACACCAGCATCGACATCGTGAAGACGCGCACTCCGTCGGACGGAGTCCCCGACTCCTGATTCCTGATTCCTGGTTACCGGTTACTGGTTACTGGTTGCCACACCTCGCCGCACGTGGGACATCGACGCCGGTGCTGGGGAATCAGGAAGCCGCCGCTGCGCGGGCGGCGGACTTGCGGGCCATTGGGCGCACGACGGGCGCGCACGTGGGACATCGACGTTGGCGCTCGCGCGAGGCACGCCGGCATCGACATCGTCGAAGCGCGCACTCCGTCGGACGGAGTCCCCGACTCCTGATTCCTGATTCCTGATTCCTGGTTGCTGGTTCCTGGTTCCTGGTTACTGGCTTCCGTCCCCGCTTCAAGCGACGAACGCCCGCGACTGGCGCGGGCGTTCGTGGAAGATCGGGCGCCTTGGGCGGCGCTTGGCGAGATGCGGTTCGTTCACTGCGGGGTCGACGACTTCTGGCACGCGCTCTTGCAGCAGCCGGTCTTGCCGTCGCCGGAGGTGGCGGCATCGCCAACCGCGCCCATCGATGTGCCGCTGGTGGCACCCGTCACCGGGCAGGTCTTGGCGGCGGCGTCCTTGCAGCAGCCGGACTTCTCGCCGTCGACGGCGCCCATCGACGCCGCGCCGGTCACCGGGCACGTCTTGGCGGCGGCATCCTTGCAGCAGCCGGACTGGTCGCCGGTCACCGCGCCCATCGCCGCGCCGTCCTTGCAGCACGCCTTGCCGTCGTCGCAGCATGCCTTGTTGCCGCTCACAGCGCCGGCGGCCATCGGAGTGTTCGCGGCTTGGTCGCCCTGGCACGCGACGAGGGTGGCGGCGACGCAACAGGCGGCGAGCGTGAGGAAACGCTTCATGGTCCGGGTCTCCTTGGTCGGCGCCGCTGGCGGCACCGGTGTGATGAGTCATGCGACCGGTCTCCGTGACCGGCCAAGGGTCTTCCCGACGGTCGGGAAGGACGACTATACGCGGGCGGGCGCCGAGGTGCAGGGCGTGCATTGGAGCGGTGGGGGCGCGCCGCGGCTCGCCTCGTAGCATCATCGATGGCAACCGATGTCGCCGAACCAGGCCGCGACGAAGAGCCGCGAGCGGAGCGGCGTGCGCGCCTCCTGGCCAAGGCGCGCGGTCTTCCGAAGGTCCCGGGCGTCTACCTGCTGAAGGACGCGGAGGGCCGCGTCGTCTACGTCGGCAAGGCCGCGACGCTTCCCAACCGGGTCTCGTCCTACTTCGTCCCTTCGGCCGATGCGGCCCAGAAGCTTGGCGGGAAGAAGCAGCCGATGCTCGATGTCGTCGCCGACTTCGAGGTCATCGAGTGCGAGAGCGAATGGGAGGCGATGCTCATGGAGAGCCGCCTGATCAAGGACACGCGTCCGCGCTTCAACGCCCGCCTGCTCGACGACAAGACGTTCCCGTACCTCGTCGTGACGATGCGCGACGACTTCCCCGCCGTCCACCTCACGCGCAACCCCGCGGACGAGCGGTTCAGGGGTGCGCGCGTCTTCGGACCGTTCACCTCGGTGTGGGCGTTGCGCGAGGCGGTGCAGCTCCTCCAGCGGGTCTTCAGGTATCGCACCTGCGAGCTGGAGATCGCCGCGGAAGATCCGAGAAACGACCACTTCCGTCCGTGCCTGCTCCACGCCATCGACCAGTGCACGGCGCCGTGCGCGAACCGGATCGGCCGAGACGCCTACCGCGCCGACATCGAGCGATTCCTGCGCTTCCTCGGTTCCAGGCGCAGCGCGATGCTGCGCGAGATGCGCGACGAGATGGACGCCGCGGCCAAGGCGCTCGAGTTCGAGAAGGCCGCGGTGCTGCGCGACCAGATCAAGGCGATCGAACGGCTCGGCGACCGCGGGACGACCGGAGCGAGGCGACGCGGCGGCGACGGCGTGGATTGGCAGCCGGAGGTGACGGTCTTCGGCGGCGATCCGTCGCACGGGCTGCGCTCGTTGCAGCGTGCGCTCGGCCTCGATCAGCCCATCCGCTGCATGGAGGCGATCGACATCGCCCATCTGCTTGGCGGCGAGACGGTCGGAAGCAAGGTCTGCTTCATCGATGGCCGTCCCTTCAAGGACGGCTATCGCCGGTACCGGATCCGCTCGGCGGACAACGACGACTACGCGGCGATCCGCGAGGTCGTCTCGCGCCGCTACCGGGAAGCGGGCGAAGGGAACGAGCTCTATCCCGACGTGATCCTCATCGACGGCGGTCTCGGACAGCTTCACGCGGCGCTCGAGGCGTTCGCGTCGCTGGCGACGAGGCCGCCGATGGTGATCTCCCTGGCGAAGAAGGAGGAGATCATCTTCACGCAGCAGCGGAGCGAGCCGTTGCGCCTCGGGCGGGAGAACGCGGGGCTCAGGCTCTGCCAGGCGATGCGCGACGAGGCCCATCGCTTCGCCCAGCACTACCACCACGTGCTGCGGAGGAAGCAGGTGATGGGCGAGTAGTCCCACCGGGCGCGGGCATGCCGGCGAAGACGACGGCGGCGATCGCGCGGGGCGAGGTCTACGCATGCAGGCCGAGCGCTGCGCGCGCCGCGGGCTCTTCGACGCCGGCGATGCGGACGAGCTTCTCGGGCGCACCGTGTCCGGACTCGATCGCGACGTCGCCCACCCTCACGCCGAGCGACTTCGCGAGCAGTGCGCGGATGGCGTCGTTGGCCCGGCCTCCCTCGGCTGGCGCGGCGACCCGCACCTTGAGCCGGTCGCCAAGGAGGCCGGCGATCGAATCGCGCGAGGCGCCGGGAACGGCCTTCACGCGGAGCAGGAGATCGGGGCCATCGACGCGAAGCGGCACGACGTCGGAGCGTACGCGAGGCGATCCGGACCGTCGACGCGCGAAGCGGGAGTCGAACGTGCTCTACCATCGCCATCGATGTCGAGCGATTCGACAACCGCGCGCGAGCGCCGGGACGCGTCCGCGACGATCGCCGTGCGCTCCCGGCGCACGCCGCTCCGCGAGCACGCGAGGGAGCTGGTGCGCGCCACGATCGGAATCGCGGGACGCCGCACGGACGCGGGCTCGCCGCAGGCGTCCGCCGCCATCGACGTTCATGGCGCGATTCCCAGGGACCTAGCCGACCACTGGGAGCGCGTGCTCGTCGACATGTTGCGGCGGACGCGCGCCGCGGGCGGCAATGCGGTGCAGGTCTTCACCGACGGCGACGAGCTCTTCGAGCGCATGTGGACCGACATCGACGCGGCGCGGCGTCAGGTCTGGGTCGAGACGTACATCCTCGAGGACGACCGGGTCGGCAGGCGGACGATCGACGGGCTCGCCGCCGCGGCGCGGCGCGGCTGCGAGACGATTCTCTTCGTCGACGCCTTCGGCAGCGGCAAGCTGCCGTTCCGCGCGATGGCGCCGATCGTCGAGGGTGGCGGCCGCGTCTGCGTCTTCAACCCGCCGCGCTGGCGGTGGCTCCTCCGGCGAAGCCCGCTCCAGCGGAACCATCGCAAGCTGACCGTGATCGACGGATGCGTCGGCTACGTGGGCGGCATGAACATCTCCGAGGACTACGCGGGCCTTCGTCATGGCCGGGGCACGTTCCGCGACTGCCAGCTTCGGATCGTCGGCCCGGCCGTCCGTGTGCTGGGCGAGTCGATGGCCGACGTGCTGTGCGAAGCCGATGTGGCGCTCTGTCCCGTTCCGCTGGGAGAAGGGGCAGCGACGCCCACATCGAGCGCCCGGCCCGGTCGTGGGGGCGCCACCCTGCGGCAAGGAGACGACGGGTCCACCGCGCTGATCCAGGTCCTCGAGTCGGCCGGCCGCACCGGACGCCGGCAGATCCAGCGCGAGATGCGCGTCGCGATCAACGCCGCCCGCCGGACGCTGGACATCGCGACGCCCTACTTCGTTCCGCCGCGGCCGCTCTACGAGGCGATGAAGGCGGCGGCACGGCGCGGCGCGAGGGTGCGCCTGCTGGTCGCGGGACGTTCCGACGCGCCGATCGTCACGCTGGCGGCGCGCCACGTCTACGACGGCCTGTTGCGGCGCGGAGTGCGCGTCTTCGAGCTGCACGACGCGACCCTGCACGCCAAGACGGCTGTCTTCGATGGCGTCTACGCGATGGTCGGCTCGTTCAACCTCGATCGCTGGTCGGACAAGCGGAACCTCGAGATCAAGGTCGGAATCGTCGATCCCGCGACGATCGCAGCGCTCGAGGCGGAGTTCGAGTCGCTCGTGCGCCGCGCGGTGGAGATCACGTCGCGCAGCCACGCGGCCCGGTCGTGGGGGGCGCGCGTCGCGCAGTGGTTGGCGTATCACGCGATGCGGGTGTGAGCCGAGATCGGACGGCGTCCGCGCCGGCAACGCATCATCCATTGCGCGCCGCCACGGCCACATCGCGGCCGCTCAGGCCGGGCTTGGGATGATCCCGGGCCCCGGCTCGTCGTCGGGCTTCACCGATGGCGCCGGGCGCGCCGGGCGCGCGGGCTTGGCCATCTCGGCGCCGAGCAGCTCGGCGACCGTCGGCTTGTCGAGCCGCTCGCCGCGGAGCAGCCGGTCGACGTCCTCGCGCTGCAACGTCTCGAACTTGAGCAGCGCCTCGGCCACCGCGGTCACCTTCTCCCAGTTCGCCTCGATCATCTGTCGCGCCTCGGCGTACGCCGAGTCGATGAGACCGCGGATCTCCTCGTCGATCACCTTCGCGGTGTCCTGCGAGTAGTCCTTGTCGGGAATGAACGTGTCGCGGGTGTCCTCGCCCGCGTAGTGGACGAAGCCGAGCCGCTCCGACATGCCCCACTCGAGCACCATGTGCCGTGCGCAGCTCGTGGCCATCTTGATGTCCTGGGCGGCGCCGGAGCTGATGTCCGCCGTCTTGCGCTCCTCCGCGATGCGTCCGCCGCACAGCACGCGCATCGTGGCGAGAAGCCACTTGCGGCCATAGCCGTAGCGGTCCTTCTCGGGCATCGACATCGTGGCGCCGAGCGCCATGCCGCGCGGAATGATCGTGACCTTGTGCAGCGGATCGGCGTCGGGCAGCAACGCCTGCACCACGGCGTGTCCCGCCTCGTGATAGGCGGTCGCGATGCGCTCCTGCTCCTCGATCTTGCGGCTGCGCTGGGCGCGGCCGAAGCGGATCTTGTCCCGCGCATCCTCGAGGTCGGTCATCTCGACGGCGTCCTTCGACGCCATCGTGGCGATGATCGCCGCCTCGTTGATCACCGCCGCGAGGTCCGCGCCGGAGAACATCGGCGTTCCCTTCGCGAGGCGGTTGAGGTCGACGTCCGCGCCCATCTTCACCTTGCGCGCATGCACCTCGAGGATCTGGCGACGGCCGACGACGTCGGGCAGCGGCACCGTGACCTGGCGATCGAACCGTCCGGGACGGGTCAGCGCCGGATCGAGCACGTCGGCGCGGTTGGTCGCGGCGATCACGATGACCTGGTCGTTCGCCTCGAAGCCGTCCATCTCGACGAGGATCGCGTTGAGCGTCTGCTCGCGCTCGTCGTGACCGCCGGTGGTGAAGCCGCCGCCGCGGCGCCGGCCGACGGCGTCGATCTCGTCGAGGAAGATGATGCACGGCGAGTTTTCCTTCGCCTGCTTGAAGAGATCGCGCACGCGGGAGGCGCCGACGCCGACGAACATCTCGACGAAGTCGCTTCCCGAGATCGAGAAGAAGGGGACGTCGGCCTCGCCGGCGATCGCCTTCGCGAGCAGCGTCTTGCCGCAGCCGGGCGAACCGACGAGAAGCACGCCGCGCGGGATCCGTCCGCCGAGCCGCGCGAACCGCTTCGGGTTCCTGAGGAACTCGACGATCTCCTTGACCTCGTCCTTGGCCTCGTCGACACCGGCGACGTCGTTGAACGTCACGTTGACGGTGTCCTTCGACGAGATCCGGTGCCGACTCTTTCCGAAGCTGCCGAGCATGCCGCCCGGGCCGGCCGAGGCGCCGCGCATCGAGCGGGCCACCACGAACCAGATCACCACGAAGATAATGAGCAGCGGCAGCCACGCGATGAGCGACGTGACCCAGGCGTTGCGCCCAACGTTCTCGCGATACGAGACCTTCTCCTGGACCTTCCGGCCGTCGCCGTCGGTGCGCTCCACGGTGATCGCCTGGAGCTCGTTGATCTTCTTGACGTAGTTCTCCGACGAGGGAATGACATCGACGTAGATCGTCGTCGGCGCGTCGCCCGCCTTCTCGAAGCCCTTGGTGCCGGGCTTGATGCGGGCGCTGATGCGACCGTCCTCGATCACGATCGACGACGGCTCGGTCTTGCCTTCCTTCACGTAGACCAGGAACTGGTCCCACGTCTCGATCTTGTGGCCGCGCCCGGCGGAGTTGGTCAGCACCAGCCAGACCAGCGCGAGCAGCACCAGCAGCGTGACCCACGTCATGAACTGCCGGCGCAGGCGCGAGGGCGACGGCGTGCCCGGCCCGCCACGGCCTGGACCATCCCCGCCGCGGGGGCTGTTTCCCGGAGGACCGCCCGGGAGGCGCTCCGGGCGATCGTTCCGCTCGTCACCGGATCGCGGCTCGGACCTGTTCTCCGATCTGGATTCGGGACGATGCTCCGAACGGCCGGGGCCGCGCGAGGGCGTTCCGCCACCCGAAGGACGCTCGTCGGCGAAGGCAAGGGTGTCGAGGCGATCGGTGGACATGTCCGGTCGATTCATACGCGTCCCAGTCGAGTCTCGCGCCCCGCCCGATCCAATTCCGCCGTGGGACGCCGCTGTGGGCAAGGAGTCGAACGCATGGAGGTCTACTGGAATCCGTATCAGACGCATCGGGCGCGTCGGGTGTTCGCAGCGTGTTCGCTTCGAGTGCTGCGGTGGATCCGTTCCGATCCCGACTTGGGCGAAGCCGCATGCACGCCGGCGCGAAGATCGCTGCGCCGCGGCGGGGAAAGGTAGGGGTTTCGGCGAGAGAGGGTCAACGTGCGCCGTGGAACAAGCGATGGGCGATCGCGGTCGCGGACGAACGGCGACCCTGTTCTGGCCGCCAACGAGCCTGCCCCGTGCGTGGAACCCGGCGACGAGGCCGCGGATCGTCGGTCGAGCGCCCCGGCGTCGTGTTCACCATTGCGTGCGGAGCGTGTTGACGATGTCGGCGGCGAGCTGCTGCACGGCGGCGAAGCGTCCGATCTCGACCGGCCCGTTGCTCGTCTGCGTCGGCACGAAGAGGCCGTTCGCGGTGAATGCCTTGCGCTGCACCAGCGTTCGTCCGGTGCGCTGATCGCGCCACTCGAAGTCGACCGTCAAGCTGATGACATCCTCCTCGGCGAGACCGGTCGTCGGCGACTTCGAGAGCCGGGTCAGCGTGACGGTGGTGATCGTGCCGTGGAGCAGCGTGTCCGACTCGGCCCCGTCGACGACCTTCCACGGGGTGCGCGACTCGATCTCCTTGACCAGCGCATCGGCGAGGTCGAACTGGACGTCGCGCCAGTACGTCTGGTTCGCGAAGATCGGCACCGAGACGGTGCGAACGGTCGACGCGAAGGTCGAGTCGAACGAATAGCCCTGCGTTGGATCGCTCGAGCAGGCGGAGATCGCCATCGCGGCGCCGAGGGCCAGCGCCGCGACAAGCCGCGCGCATGCGTGTCGCGATCGGCGCTGCTCGGCGATGGGGGGCGTGCATGCCATGGTGGATTCCATCGCGTTGGCGACGCGGGGACCAAGAGAAACGGCGCCGCGCCCATCGTCGGTGCGCCTGGAGAGGGAGAGAAGGTTCGTGGGCGGGAACGAGGGCATGGTTCGGCGGTCTGTTCGAGTCCCGTTTCGAGGCGTGCGGCGTTTCCGACTTGCCGATGGATGGGAGCGAGCGCACGCGTCCGCTGGTCTCGCGATCTCCTACGGACCAGGCGGCGTGGGTGGCCGCGTACCCGTGAGGCCGGGCGTGCTCTCGCCGACCAGCGGCGTCTTGACGCCTCCCTCGTTGGCCTCGCGGTCGGCTGCCCCTGCATCCTTGAGCCGTTCGCGAATGCCCGACTTGGGCGCGTTCGAGCCGCTCGCGCCCGGCGCCCCGGTTGCGCCGTTCGCGCCGCCACCGCTGGAAGCCCCGCCGCCATCGCGGAGGGTCTCGCCGGGCCGGACGACGCCCGACCTGCCGCCACCAGGCAGCGGTCGCTGGCGGTTCCCGCGCTGCGGGTGCGGCGCGGGCATCGGCACGCTGCCGTTGCGCAGCCCCTCGTAGTCGGGACACTCGTTGCGAACCCATGCCGGAAGCTCGGGCAACAGCTCGATCGCGAAGTCGATGCCGCCCAGGGCCGCGACCGTGCGCGGATAGCGCTCGATCAGGCGACGGATCGACAGCTCGGCCGCGACCGGGTCGTTGTTGCGCGCATACCACTTGGCCTCGTCGAGCAACTTGATCGCCTTGCTCTCGTCGATCCGAAGCAGCAGCGACTCCGCACCGATCTGCTGGGCGGTGTTCGGCTCGATGTCCTGGAGCTCCAACAGCAGGTTCTTCGCCTCGTCGAGCCCCGACGCGTCGAACTGCGGACCCTTGAACGAGGCCATCCGGGCCGCGATCAAGCGCACACGCGCCTTGCCGATCTGCGGCGAGCGAGGATAGTTCTCAAGGAAGAGCTGGTACGCCTCGGCCGCGAGGTTCATCTCGCCGCGATCGAGGTAGAAGTCCGCGAGGGCCATGCCCGCTTCCTCCGCGAGCTGGCTCGACGGAAGCCGCTCCTGGATGCGGATGAAGAGCTCCTGCGCCTCGTCCGCGCCGCTGAGGAAGCGAATCCCGATGAACTTCCGGCGCATCCCGCCGGCATACTCCTTGGCGATGTCGAACTCGCGCTGAAGGGCGGGGATGTAGACGTCGCTGCCGGGATAGAGCGTGGCGATCGCCTCGTAGTCGTAGAGCGCCTTGTATTCGTCGCCCTGGGCGCGCCGCGCGTCGCCGCGCGCCAGGAAGACCTCGGGCCGGTACGGGTTGGGGTTGTTCCGATCGAGCCACGCCGTGGCCAGCGACTCGGCGCGCGAGTACTGGTTCGCCAGCAGCGCCTTGCGGATCTCCTGCACCTGCCCCTCCGGCGATGCCGGATCGACCGGCGTCGGCGTCGAGAGCACGTCGTCGTCCTCGAGCGTTCGCACCGGTGTCGTTCCCGTCCGTCCCGCGGGGCGGGTCGGCGGCGCGGATGGCGCCGGCTGGGTGGCGCCGCCGTCCTGCGCCGGAGGGTTCGGTGCCGGCGCGGGCTTGGCCGGGGAAGGGGGCGCGGCCGGCGCCGCGGCTGGTTGCGCGCCCGGCGCCGCCGCGGGCGGTGTCGCCGGTGGCGTCGCCTGCGGCGCGCCGGCGGGCGGCGTGGCTTGCGGGTCGGCGCCAAACGACGCGGGCAGCCCCATAGTCAGCGCAACGGCCAGCGCGACGGGCCGCGCGGCGGCAACCACGATGGAGTCTCGGACCCGGCTCGTCCAGCGCATGGTCGAGATGCTACGAAGCCGGGGCGGCGGGCACAAACCGGGCGGGCGCGATCATCATGCACCGTTCATGCGCATCATCGCCGTCGTCAACCCCATCGCCGGAGGCGGGACGCGCCGCGGAGTTCGCGGGCGCATCTCGCCGATGCCCTCCGCGACGCCGGGCACGCCTGCGATGTCGCCCAGACGCGACCTCGCGGCGAGACGGCGTGGCTCGACGAGGCGCTCGTCGAGCCGCGATCTGCTCGTGGTGGTCGGAGGCGACGGCGCCCGTCCGCCTCGCCGCCGCGTCGGCGGGCGCGCCGAGGCGTTCCGCTCTGGCAGGCCCCCTTCGGCACGGAGAACCTCTTCGCCCGGGAGTGGGGAATGGACCGATCCCCGGCGACCTTGCTGCGAGCCATCGCCCGCGGGCAGGTCGTCGCCACCGATCTCGGACGCGCCAACGGCGAGGTCTTCACGCTGATGGCATCGATCGGCCTCGACGCTCACGTGGTGCACGAGCTGGCGGCCGCGCGGCGAGGCGGCATCTCGCACCTCTCGTACGTGGCGCCGCTGCTGCGTTCGCTGCGCGGCTACGCGGCGCAGCGACTGCGCGTGATCGCCGACGGAACGCGGATCGACGACGAATCGCCGGGTTTCGTGATGATCGCCAACAGCCGTCACTATGCGCTTCGTCTCAATCCGTTGCGACGGGCCGATTGCGCGGATGGCCTGCTCGACGTCCTGTGGATTCCATCCGCGGGCGTCGCGTCGATCCTCGGCTGGGTGGCTCGCATCGCGATGGGCTCGCACACGGACCATTCCCGCGTCGTCGAGGCGCGGGCCGCGTTGATCGCCGTCGAGTGCGACGAGCCGTTCCTCTACCAACTCGATGGCGATCCTCCGTGGGCCATCCCGGTGGGACAGGGGGTCGACCGGCTGGAGGCGACGATCGCCGCCGGCGCGCTTCGCGTGCTCGTTGGCGACGGCGGCGGGCAGGCGCCGGGCGCGGCTCGAGCGCGTGTCGAAGACGCGTCCTAGAACCCCCTTGTGCGCGAAACCGGCCTCGTGTACACTTTCGTGTATTGCCGACGCCATGGATGGCGCTGGCTGGAATGTCTGCGGACCGTCCTGCGGTCCAGCCATGGTCAAGGAGCCGACCAATGCCCATGCCCACGATTGTGCGACGCAGCGCTCGCACACGCGACGCGGCCGTCACTCCCCGACGGCCGTCGGACGATGCCCTTTGGCATGAATTCCGACGCACTCGACGGACCGATCTGCGAAACCAGCTCGTCGAGCGGTATCTCGATCTCTCGCGCATGACCGCCGAGCGCGAGCGATCGCGGCTGCCGGCCGAGGTCGATCCGGACGACCTTCGACAGGCGGCGGTCATCGCTCTGATGAAGGCGATCGACAAGTTCAACCCCGACCTGGGCATCAAGTTCGAGACGTTTTGCTCGCTGCGCCTGCGCGGCGGAATCGTCGACGAGCTTCGCGTCATGGATTGGGTTCCCCGGCTGGTCCGCAACCGCACCTCGCGCATGGATCGGGCGCGCTGCGAGCTCGAGGCGAAGCTCGGCCGGACGCCGACCGACGACGAGGTTCGCCACCGGATGGGCATGAGCGAGCGCGAGTTCAGGAAGCTGCGCCGCGACTCGGCGCCGCCATCGATGGTCTCGCTCGATCGCCCCTGCTTCGAGGGCGAGTCGGGCCGCGGCCTGCGCGAGATCGACACCGTCGCCGACAACCGCGCCGAGCGGCCCGAGCTGCCGGCGGTCGCGCGCGACCTGCTCGTGCGCATCGGGCGCGGCCTGTCGCGCAGCGAGAAGCTGGTGGTCGTGCTCTACTACTACGAAGGTCTCACGATGCGGGAGATCGGCGACGTGCTCGACCTCTCCGAGAGCCGCGTGAGCCAGATGCACACGTCGATCGTGCGACGGCTCAAGTCCGCCGCCGGACTGCTCGAGGACCTCGACGGCTGATCATGTGCGGCGTGGCGGGGTTATTCCGCCCAAAAAC
>JAXMAF010000020.1:0-91762 GCA_046350555.1 Phycisphaerales bacterium | reverse complement strand
GACGCCACGTTCCGCGGCCAGCTCGGCGAGTTCGCGGCGCAGGCGGGAGTTGGCGCTGACGCCGCCGCCGACCAGGAGCGTCGCGACCGGATGTCGATCGAGCGCCAGCCCGATCTTGCGCACGATGGCGCCGATCGCGGCGCGCTGGAACGACGCGGCGATGTCGGCGCGGCGCCGCTCCGTGAGTTGCGGCGGTCCGGCCCGCTCGGATGGCTGGGCGCCCGGCGCGGCGAGTCCGGTCCGGTCGCCGCCCCGTCGCGATGGCGGGCGCACTTCGTAGAGCACCGCCGTCTTGAGTCCGCTGAACGAGAAGTCGAGGACGTCGCGCCGCGGCAATCCGGTCGGGAAGTCGAAGGCTCGTTCGTCGCCGGAAGCCGCGAGCCGGTCGACGTGCGGTCCGCCCGGATAGGGAAGTCCAAGGAGGGTGCCAACCTTGTCGTACGCCTCGCCGACGGCGTCGTCGATCGTCCGCGCCAGCGGCGCCGCACGGCCCGCTTCGTCGACGAGGTACATGTTCGTGTGGCCACCGGAGACGACCAGCCCCAGCGCCGCTCCCGGGCTCGCCTCGCGTGCCGGGGTCGCCACGTCGGTCCGGCGCGTCGCGTTCGGCGCGGCGTCGCGGCGCGCCGCCTCGGCGCCGCCCTCGTCGTCGCGCAGGAAGGCCGCGTGCAGGTGCGCCACCACGTGGTCGACCCCGACGATCGGAACGCCGAGGGACCAGGCGAGCGCCTTCGCGGCGCTCACGCCGACGAGCAGCGAGCCGATCAGGCCCGGCCGATGTCCGACCGCGACGGCATCGAGGTCGCCGAGCGTCGCGCCGGCCGTGGCGAGCGCTTCGCGCACGACGGGAAGGATGCGCTCCAGATGGGCGCGGCTGGCGATCTCGGGCACGACGCCGGCGTAGCGGGCGTGGAGATCGTGCTGCGTCGCGATGATGTTCGACCGCACGCGCACGCCATCCTCGACGACCGCGGCGGCGGTTTCGTCGCACGAGGTCTCGATGCCCAGGACGACGGTGGGCAAGATGGTGGGGCCGATGGCGGGACAGGGCGGCGGGCGCGGAGCTGGCGTGCGCTCCCGAACCTAGCGCTTCGCGAGCGCCGTGCGCGTGTCCTGCTGGAGGTAGAGGATCCGCAGGCAGCTTCCGCACTGGACCACGGCGCCGGCGGGCGCCGTGAGGCGCGACACCGACTCGAAGGGCAGGTGCATGTTGCACGCGCCGCAGGCGTACTCGCGATGTCGCCGGTCGACTTCCTCGATCTGGGCGAGCGCGTCGCCGGCGTGGAGCGCCGCGACCTTGTTGAAGAGCTTGAGCGTGACCTCGGGGAGCGCCGCGGCGGCGGTCTCGCGCTGCACCTCGAGCTCGGCGAGCCGTTCACCGACCTCGGCGGCGCGCTCGGCGCGCTCCTTCACGGCGAGGTCGCGGATGCGCTGCCGGTCGGCCACGGCCGCGGCGACCCTGGCCAGCTCCGCCTTGATCTTCTCCGCCTGTTCCATCTCGGCGAGCTGCCGCGAGTCGATCGTCGCCCGCTCCGCCTTGACGTGGTTCACCTCGGTGAGCAGCGCGGTGCTGACCTTCGATGCCGTGGAGTTCGTCGCGGCCTCGCGCAGCTTCTCGATGCGGGCGTCGAGCGTCTTCGCCTCGCCTTCGAGATTCGCGATCTTCGCCTGCACGTGACGCCACTGCGTGTCGAGCTCCTGGCGCTGGCGCTCGAGCGTCGCGACAAGCTTCTCCTGTGCCGCAAGATGTTCGTCGGCGGTGTCGAGCCGGGCGCGGAGGCCGCGGACCTGGCTGTCGACGCGGTGCAGATTCACGAGTTGGTCGAGAACGCTCATCGTGTGGGCACAAGTGTAGCCGTCCACGTGCCCGTCACGTGCCGCCAGCGGCGCCGCCCAGCATCCACCATGCGACGGGCGCGACCAACAGGGGTGAATCGAGCACGTCCAGCACGCCGCCCATTCCCGGCAGGAGCGAGCCGGAGTCCTTCAGCCCCGCGCCGCGCTTGAGGAGGCTCTCGCCCAGGTCGCCGAGCTGGCCGACGACCGCGAAGAGTGCGCCGCACAGCGCGCCGTACGCGGGCGTCGCCGGCGCGCCGTCGGCGACCGCCGCGGCGAGCGCCGCGAGCCCGGCGCCCGCGGCGGCGCCCGCGACGATGCCCCCCGCGAGTCCTTCCCAGGTCTTTCCCGGACTCAGCCAGGGAATCAGCTTGTGCCGCCCGATCGCCCGCCCGGTGAAGTACGCGCCGATGTCGCACGCCTTCGTCGCGAGGATCACGCCGACGATGAGCCACGCCGACGCGTGCTGCCGCAGCAGCAGGATGAAGCCGGGCATGAGGCCCAGGTAGGCGACCCCGACCAGGATCGCGCCGCTCGCGGCGAGCACGCCCTCGATCGTGCGGCCGCGCGCGAAGACGAGCATCGACGCGACCAGCGCCGCGACCACCACCATCGCCAGCGCGGCGCCGCGCTGCGCCTCCGGCCAGAGCGCCAGCACGACCAGCGCCGCGGCCGCCGAGATCGCCAGCAGCCAGCGTCGCGTCGCGATGCCGTTGCCCTCGATCATCCGGCCGAGCTCGCGCGCTCCGAGCGGCACGATCGCCAGCAGCAGGATGGCCCCGAGCAGGATGCCGCGCGGCGGGCCGCCGCGCCAGGCGAGCAACGGCTGCGACCACGCCGGCCAGCGGACGCCGTCAAGCCAGTTGTCGATGGCCATGACGACCAGCCAGCCGACGATGAGCAGCGGGCCGGTGATGAGACGCAGCGAGAGCATGAGCGTCGCAGCGTAGCAGACGGTCGCGTCGTCGATCGGCGGCCCATCGGAGGCGTGCGAGCGGGCTCGTCGCCGGAGCGCGGCGATCGGTCGCCGAGCCCGCGTCTCTGCGCGCTCCGGGTGGGCGCGGTCCGTCAATATCGCGCCACGCGCGGATCGACCGCCTGCGACCAGAGGTCGATGCCCCCGGCCATCGACTTCACGTCGCCGAAGCCCTGCTCGCGCAGGAAGGCGGTCGCCTGGAGCGATCGTCGTCCGTGATGGCAGAAGACGACGATCGGCCGTTCCTCCAGCTCGCGCAGCGCCGAGAGATGCGACGCGAGGTTCTGCAACGGCACGTGTCGCGCGCCGTCGATCCGCGCCAACGCCAGCTCCTGCGCGGTGCGCACGTCGATCAGCACCAGATCCGCGCCGGCGGCGAGCCGTCGACCGACGTCGCGCGGTCCGACCTCCCAGCCGGGATCCAGCGTCGATCCACGAGGCAGGCCGGAGGCGTCGAAGGCGTCGCTGGTCGCGCTCATCCGGAGGGCTTCGTCCCGGCTGGCGCCGGCGGCACCGTGGCCGATGGAACGCCGACGGCTGGCGCATCGGGGGCCGGCGGCGTGATCCAGATCCACGGATCGCGACGATCGGACGCGGGCCGGATGCGCTCGTACGTGGGGTGATCCACGACCGTGGTCCACGGCCAGCGGTTCTCGACGATCATCTCGATCGGGGAGAGCGGGAGCAGCAGCGGCGTCCACGCGAGGTTGGCGCTCGCCTCGACGGCCTGCGCGCCGGGATCGCCCGTCCCATCGAGCACGTCGCCGCCGTGTGGACGCTCGCCGCGCTGGCGCGCCAGCGTCTGATCGGGCAGGACCTCGCTCCAGTAGATGGGCTGGTGCTCGACCTGTCCGCGCGGCACCGAGATCGTGGTCATCGGCCAGTTGCGGCGATCGAGTCCGTTCAAGCTCGGCCCGTCGTCGATCTGCGGGCCGATCACCGCCGGCGCGAGCGCGGGAAGGGGCTCGGCATCGACCAACTGGTTGCTCGTGTTGAGGGACCCCGTGCATCCGCCGGTCAGCGCCGCGGCGCACGCCAAGGCGGCGAACGGCGCGCCCCTCGCGCCCGCCCGGGCCGCCGGGTGCGCGAGGCCGAGAAGCTGTCCGCGGGAATGGGGCGTGGAACGTCGCATGCTGGGTGAGGTCGCGATCGGTCACTCGTCGAGCGGAGCGTCGTCTTCGACGGCGGAGGAAAGCCGCAATCGATCGAGCGTGGACGAGATGCTATCCGCATCGAACCCCTTGCGGGCGAGCGCCGCCGCGAGTCGACGGGCCCGGGTTGCGCGGTCGACGTTGCGCGCCTGCGCGGTTCCCAGCAGGCGCGTCGCGGCCTCCATGCACGCGGCGTGCGCGTCCGCTCCGTCGGCGAGACCCGCCGTGCGCGCCACCTCCGCGGCGAGCTTGGCGTCCACGCCGCGGCGCGCCAGGCGCGCCGCGAGCGCGTCCTTCGGCAAGCGACCCGTGCGCTGCAACGACGTCGCCAGCGAGCCCGCGAACGCGCGGTCGTCGACCCACCCGTCGCGGGCCAGCCCGTCCACGGCCGCCGCCGCGATGGCCGCATCGTGGCCCTTGCGGATCAGCCGCTCGCGAAGGCGCGACGACGACGCCCCTGCGCGGGCGAGCATGCGAAGCGCGTCGCGCCGCGCCTGGGCGAGCGCCTGCACGCGGGCGACGCGCGCCGCCAGCGCGGGCGTCCACTCGCGTCCGGGCGCGAGGCGGAGCGACTCGATCTCGTGCGCGGCCAGCTCCGCGACAACGCGCCGTCCGACGCGGATGCGACGGACGTTCGGATCGTCGCGGTGCGGAAGGATGGACGCGATCACGGTGCACATGACGGAGTGGCGGGGGAGCGGCGGGCTGCTGGCGCGGCGCTGGCGTCGACTACGGCCGGCCACCCGCCGACGGCGCCCGCGCGGCGCCGCCGCCGAAGGCGTGGCCGGTGCCGTGAGCCATCTCGTCGAGGTATCCCTCGATCTCGCTCGCCGCCTTCGCGTCGCCGGCGCGGCGCGCCGCGGCGAGTCCCTCGCGCAGCGTCTCGCGCGCGGCGGCGCGGTCGCCGGCGGCATCCTGCGTCTTCGCCTTGTGAAACCATGCGTAGGCGTGGTTGCGGTCGATGGCGATCGTGCGATCGAACCACGCGATCGCCTGGACGTGGTCGCCGCGCCGGACGTGTTCCTGGGCGACGCCGTAGAGGCAGAACGTGTCGTTGGGATCGGCGTCGAGCAGCTTCAGCAGCGCCGCCATCCGATCCGGTGCGGGCCGGCCGGACGCGCCCGGCGCGCCCGACGGGTTGGATGCATGGGCCATGTCAGTTTCCACCCTTCGCGTCGCCCTCGGTCGTCGGCACGCTGCGGTCAACCAGCTTGGCGACGCCAAATCCACCGAGCTCGGCGACATACGTGCAGCCGGAGTCCCACTTCGGGAAGAGATAGCGGACGGGACCGTCGAGGTGGATCGTGCCCAGCGCCGTGATGAGCCCGCTCGCGCCGCGGCTGACGACGGTGATGCCATTCTCGTGACCGATCCAGAGCGCCTTGTCGATGCCGGCGATGCACCAGATCTGCGGCGATCCGTCGGGACGGAACTCCTGCGGAATGCCGTCGACCACACCGGTCACGGAGCGGCCGTCCTCGCCGATCTCGGCGGTGCCCCACGCGCCGGCGGCGTGCGCCGAGGGCTGGCGGGCGATGTCGATGGTGCGATTGCTCAGTTCGGCGCGATCGCCGATCAGGTACATCCACGTGCCTTCGTCGCTCCCCGCGAGCACCCGCCGGTTGTCCGTGATGGCCCGCTCGAGGCGGCTCGCCTCGCGATGGGCACCGAAGAAGGCGTCGCCCGGCTTGCCGTCCTCCTCGACGCGCCGATAGAGCGATCGTCCGAACGTTCCGGCGACCGCCAGCGTGTTCTGGCTGAGCAGGTCGACGTCGCGCGCGCCCTTCACGCGGAAGCTCCGGCGATCCGCGAGCCGTGTCTCGGCCACGGCGCACGAGACGATCTCGGTGTCGGTGACGACCCAGAGCCGGTCGTCGAACCAGCGCATGCGCCGGACCGTGCCGGGGATCACGACCGAGCTCACCTCGCGGATGTCGCGCCCCATGAGGCCGACCGTCGCTGCGTCCTTTCCCTGCAACACGAACGCGAGCGGCGCGGGTGCGCCGGGTGGCAGCTCGGTCAGGTCGGTGGCGGCGCCGATGAAGCTGCCGTCGACGAGCGAGAGCACGCGCCGGCCCACGCACGTCACCGGGCAGCGTTCGCCCCCGACGACCGCGCCCGCCGGACCGGGGATGTTGTCGGCGAGGAACCTGGCCCGATCCGACCAGCGCACCACGCCGCCATCTCCGGCGACGTACACCTGCCCGTCGACGATTCCGACGCGCCGCGGGCGCACGCCGAGCTCGTCGGCGCGGCGCAGCGAGACGATCGCGGGGTGCGTCGGGTCGACAAGGTCCACCTCGACGACGGCGTCGCGCTCGAGCACCACGAACAGGCGCGGCGAAGGCGTTCCGGCGCCGAGCAGCGCGACATCCACCGCGGCGCCGGTGGTGCCGAACGGAGCGAGCTCCTGCCGGCCTTCGACGGCGCCGGTCCTCGGATCGAGCACGAGGAGTTGATTCGAGAATGTCTGGAACCAGTGGCCCGCGTGGACGAGCGTCCGGTGATGGGTTCCACCGCAGTGCGAGAGCAGTTGCAGCTCGCGCTGGCTCGGGGCTGGCGGGGGGGTTGGCGTGTCGCCGCCGACAGCCTTCTTGGCGGGCAGCGAGCTTCCGGGCGCGACGAGTCCCTCCGGGGCCTTCTGCGACGTGTCGCACGCGAGAAGCAGCGCGGCCGCGGCCCACGCCGAGCAGCGGATCGCGAATGGCAGCGCGGCGCGAGGCGCCGCGCGCGCGGGAACGGGCCGACGGAGAACGACGGGACGCATCGCCGGAGCGTAGGTTGGCTCGGTGGCGCGGCGCGGCGTTCGTCCAGCCCGGATCAGGCGCTCCTCGGGCCGCGCACGTGGAACTCGCGGCAGATCGGATCGGTCGCGCAGCTTCCGCCGCGGGCCTTGCAGGCGCGCCGGCCGTGCCAGATGAGCAGGTGGCTCAGCATGCACCAGTCCCGCTGCGGAACGAGGGCCATGAGGTCGAGCTCGATCTTCGCCGGATCGGTGTGGCGCGACAGCCCGAGGCGTCTCGACAATCGCTGCACGTGCGTGTCCACGACGACGCCGGCGTTGATCCCGAAGGCGTTCCCGAGCACCACGTTCGCGGTCTTGCGCGCCACGCCACGGAGCGTCAGCAGCTCGTCCATCGTGTGCGGCACCTCGCCGCCGTAGACGGTGGCCACGCGCGTCATCGCCTCGTGGACGGCGCGGGCCTTGTTGCGGAAGAAGCCGAGCGACCTCACGTACGGCTCGATCTGCTGCGGCGTGGCGCGGGCGTAGTCGGCAGGCGTCGGAAACGCGGCGAAGAGCGCCGGCGTCGCCTTGTTCACGCCGACGTCCGTCGCCTGCGCGGAGAGGATCGTCGCGACCAGGAGCTCGTGCGGCCGGGCGGCGTCGAGCTCGCAGCGCGCATCGGGGTAGCGCTTGCGAAGGGCCTTGAGGAGCCTCGCGGCGCGGGCTCGCTGCGCGGGGGTCTTGCGAGGAAGGGTGGACGTCATGGGCGACGGCGAGGGAATGGTCGAATGCGCGCCAGCGTCATGCCGCCGTGCGCGCCGAACGCGGGTCGGGCGCGGAGGCGGCCCCTGTCACGGCGAGCGCGACCAGGAGCGCAAAGAGCCTCGCGCGGAACCGACGGTCGGCGCGGAGATGCGCCTCGTCGAAGAGGGCGCGGGCGTCGTTGGCGTCCGCGAAGCGCCCTTCCTGGGCCGACGTCCAGGCGCGATCGAGCAGGTCCTCCATCTCCGGGCCGCGATCCAGCGCATGGAGCGTCGCGAGCCACGCGCACGAGACCAGGAGCGCGGCCCGCAACCAGTTGCCGTTGCAGTGCCACGTCCACCGGCCCCGCAGGAAGAGGAGCTGGCAGGCGAGCGTGACCACGGTGATCGCCGCCAACGTCAACTCCGCCCAGGCGGCGACGTGGAAGATCGGCCGCATCACCATGCCGCCGGCGAGGATGCCCATCTGCCGTGCGTGCGCCGCGGCGCCGCCGTCGCCGGTGGCGTCGAGCGACTGCACGTACTCGGCAAGGCGCGGCAGCTCGACGCCGATCCTGGGAAGCGTGGCGAAGACGCCCATCGCCGCGGCGCCGACCGCGACGAGCGTGGCGATCCAGAGCGAGAGCGCCAGCAGATGCAGCGCGTCGATCGCCGTGGTCGCGAGCCGCGCCCTGGTTCGCGGCGCGGGAGCGGTCGGGAACGGGTCGGTGCGCGTCATCGCGTCGCGTCCTCGCTCGCCACGGCGACGCCTTCGGACCACGTCGCGCCATCCGCCCACACCTCGCGCTTCCAGATCGGCGCCTCGCGCTTCAGGCGATCGATGAGCATGCGACAGGCGGCGAAGGAGGCGTCGCGGTGGCCGCATGCGACCTGCACCAGCACGCTCGCCTCGCCGACGGCGACGGGACCGAGCGCATGGAGGAGGCGCACCGCGCGACCGTCGAAGCGCGCGATCGCGTCGGCGGCGAGATCCTCGAGCACCCGGCGGGCCATCGCGTCGTAGGCGTGATAGTCCAGGCGCACGAGCTCGCCGTGCGTCGGATGCGTCTCGTGGCGCGTGCGCCCGATGAAGGCGCACTCGGCGCCGGCGGTCGGCGGAAACGGGTCGATCGCGATCCATTCCAGTGGACGCGGGACGAGGCGGATGTCCAGGAACGGATGCACGGCCGATCGTAGTGGCGATCGCCGGCGCGGCGGGCGCGAATCCCCTGCGCCGCACCGCGACGCGCAGCGATTTGAGCCTTCACGCGGCGCCGACCGTCCGCGCGGCGCGACGGGCTCTACGCTGCCGCAATGGCTCTCGCCCTCGCCGCCGCGCTGGCTGGACTCGATGGCGATCCGCGCGACGATCTCGCGGGCGTCGCGCGGCTCGGCTTTCGATGCGTCCAGCTCAGCGCGACGCGGCCCGGACTGCGGCCGCGCGAGCTCGACGCGACGGGTCGGCGCGGGCTCCGCGAGCGGTTGCGCTGGCTCGAGCTCTCGCCGAGCGGCGTCGACCTGTGGATCCCGCCGGCGCACTTCGTCGAGTCGGCGCACATCGATCGCGCCGTGGACGCGGTCATCGCGGCGATCAGCTCGCCGCGGATCTCGGGCGCGTGCCCGTGAGCGTGCTCCTGCCGGCGCGGGCGAGCGATCCGGCGCCGGGCTGCGGCGCTTCGAGGAGGCGCTCGCCGCGATGCTTCGCCACGGCGAGCGATTCGGCGTCGGGCTCGTCGATCACGCGGTGCCGCCGCCGGCTGCCAGCGGTCTCGACGGCCGACTGCGCGTCGGCGTCGACGGCGCGCATGGCTCGCGCGAGGGCTCGATCCCGCGAAGGCCGTCGCGCAGCATGCGCGCGCGGCTCGGCGGTGCGCGCTGAGCGATCTCTCGATCGCGGGCATGCGATCGCCGCTCGTGTCGTCTTCTTCGGCCGCGAAGCTCGTCGCGGCCTGCGTCATCGCCTTCGTCGCCGATTGTTCAGGGGCTGCCGGCCGCCGCGCGGCCGCATGCCGGACGGTCGTCTCGATGCGGCTCGCGTACGCCGTCGCGCCCGCATCGCGAGCTGCCCGTCCCGTCGTGGCCGATCCGCGCCCAATGGAACGATCCGTGGGGCGGACTCGCGGCGACGCGCGACGCGTGGATGGGGTTGGCACAGGCGACGGGTGAATCGTGGCCGTGCTGGATGGCCTTGGTGTTGAGCTTCGCGGAAGCTGCAAGGACGGCAGGCCGGAGGCCTGCACCACATGCGCGGCGTACAAGAGCGAGTGTCGGCCCGGAGGGCTGAACGAGCGCGGAGACGCGTGCGTTCAGCCCCGCCGGGCTCGGCCCGGCGCGGCGTACGAGGCGAGTGTCGGCCCGGAGGGCCGAACGGAACGCTCAAACCAGCCGCACGCGTGCGTTCAGCCCCGCCGGGCTCAGCCCGGCGCAGGCGTACGGGCAGGTGTCGGCCCGGAGGGCCGAACGGAGCGCTCAAACCAGCCGCACGCGTGCGTTCAGCCCGCCGGGCTCAGCCCGGCGCGGCGTACGGGAGCGAGTGTCGGCCCGGAGGGCCGAACGGAGCGCTCAAGAAAGGGAACCATCGCTGGTTCCCTTTCCCTCCCCTCCGGACCGTCTCACCGCGCGTGGCGCGGATCAGGCGTCATGCCGTCATGGCGCATGCTCCCACCACGGGAAGGCGTAGATCTCCCGCAGCGCGTTCGTTCCGCAATGCACCTCGCCGGAGAGGGCGTGGTAGTGGTCCCAGTCCTCGACGAAGACGACGTTGCCGCCGGCGGCGGTGATCGTGTTGTCGATCACGTCCTCGAAGTGCTCGGTCATCAGGCCCGTCGCGGGGTTGCGCCAGCGAGGGCCCTTCTGCGCGGCGATGAAGAGGTTGCCGTTGGCGAAGAGGATGTTCGCCGCGCCGGGCGTCCATGCGACGGCGCTGCGGTCGACGATGTCGCCAGCGGCGTCGAGCCGTCCCGTGTACAGCACCGGCACCTCGATGAAGGTGACCGCGTCGGGCGCCGCCGCGGCCTTGATCGCCGTGCGTGCATCGTCGATCAGCTCCTGCGCCGCGATGTTGAGGTCCTTCATCTTCTTGCCGTTGGGCTTCGCCGGGTCGAACTCCTTGCGGGTGATCGTCGCCGGCGTCTTATTGAGCGGGAAGACGGGACCCGCCAGGGCATCGGCATCGAAGTTGCCCGGGCTGTTCCACCAGAGCGTGTCCTGCACGAGGACGTACTTGCTCGTCGAGTCGAGCGGCTGCATCCACGTGCCGCTCACCATCGTCGAGAAGCCGATGGAGTTGATCGGCGCCGCCGATGGCGGCAATGTCGAACCGAGCGAGAACGAGGCCGGATCGGTCATCGGGAATTCCGACCACACGGTGTCGATGACGAGCGTCGTCGGATCGAGATAGCCCGCGATGTGCGCGATCTGTCCGGCGCCCGTTCCGTCGTAGATCCGGACGAACTGCCAGACGGGCGCGCCGGGATCGAGGAAGTTCTTGTCGACGTCGGTGAGGGTCGTCATCGCGAGGCCCGGCGCGAAGCCCTCCGCCACGCCATCGTCGTTGAGCCCGACCGAGAAGAACGTCGCGAAGTCGGGCGGCGCCGCGCCGGCCACGCCGCCGTCCCCGCCGCCCGTGTCGCCGCCGCCGGGCGCGAACGCCGGCGGTGCCGGGAATCCTGCGCCGTAACCGAGCGTGTCGTACGCCAGCCGCGGCGATGCGAGCACGACGGTCAGCGGCGTCTCCTTCCAGAAGGCGACGAACTCGTCCACGTGGCCGACGCTCAGCCACGAGGTGACGATCTCGAACGGCTCCTGCACCTCCTGGCTCGCGAGGAACTGCGACTTCTTCTCGGTCATCGTGTCGCCGTGGCAGATGCGGCCGAGCGGATGGGTGGTCGTCGGCGGAAGCAGCTCGAGGTTGCCGCCGTAGTCGCCGCTGTCCGCGGCGCCGCGCGGGTTCCGGTAGATGCCGACGTCGTCGGTCAGCGCGTTCATCCCCATGAGCAGCTCGCGCCGCCAGGCGGCGTCGCCGACGGGCTGGCCGCCTTCGAGCACCGGATCCTCGTCGCTGCCGTGATGGCGCGTGTACGCGGCGACCCGGGCGCTCGAGCGCGGCGTCTGCGAGTACCCGATCTCGATGTCGTCCTGCGCCCACTGCGTGTCGCTCGTGAACGTCTCGAGCGTTCCCGCGGGAAGTCCATCCTCGATGTCCTGGAGGAACTTGTCGTTGGCCGCCATGCCGCCGACGACGGGAACGGAGAACTCCTGCGCGAAGACGAAGTCCGCCTCCTGGACGTTGGGCAGCATGAGCCACGGGGCGACCTTGAGCCGCACCGTGTCGCTGCCCACCTCGAGTCCGGTCGTCGTGTCGACCACCGAGAGCGTCAGGTCGATGTAGCCGTCGAAGAGCATGTCGGCGGTGAAGCCGGCGACCCCGCCGGCGTCGATGCGGTACTTGAGCCCCTCGAGTCCGAAGGTCGTGTCGTCGGTCTCGCTCACCATCGCGGTGATGTCCACCTCGTCGTCGATCTCGTTGGGACCGCCCCAGAACTTCATCTCGCCCGCGGCGATCGTCTCGAAGACGTGGACCGCCTTGATCTGGTCGAGGTTCGCGGCCTTGAGGTAGACCGCGCGGTTCGCGAGGTTGGTCAGCTTGCGCACGATGAAGGGCGTGATGTCCTTCTCGTCCATCGCGTTGTTGATCACCTCGTCGATCACGACGACGTTCTCGTCCTTGTCGTACTCGGCGGCGTCGGCCTTGCCGTCGCCGTCGTCGTCGTCGCAGTTGACGAGGTAGAAGGCGCCGCGATCGCGCGACCACATCTCCTCGTCCCGCTCGTCGTCGTCGTCGATGACGTTGTCGCGGTTCGTGTCGACGTCGAGATCGATCGTCGTCTCCTCGCGCGGGCAGTCGCCCCAGCGCCGCAGGAGGATGCCCAGGTCGGCGCCGTCGATGACACCGTCGACCACGATGTCGGAACAGGGCGACGCCGTGCCCCAGTCCTCGAGCAGGATCGCGAGATCCGCGCCATCGACCTTGCCGTCGCCGTTGAGGTCGCCCACGCACGATGGCGTGCAACCGGCCGCGGCCGGCGCGTCGATGAGCGCCGGCGCGGCGATGGCCAGGGCCAGCGCCCCGGCGCCGAGCGATCGAGCGATCGTCGGGCCCATGAACACCGTCAGCATTCAACACCTCTCTCCAGGGGATCGGACGCCGGCGGTCGCCTCCACGGGATCCGCCTCGACATCCGCTGCTCGCCGCGCGACACGACCGTCGACGGATCCCCGCCATGCGGACGTCGTCCGGGCACACGACGGCGCCCGGGAGGGACGATCCGCGGCGGCGACCGGTCGACCCGGTCCCGCCCCGCGACGCGGCGCATGAGCGCGGGGCCCCCTTGTTAGCGTTCGGCGGCGCGTTCCTGACAGCGCCTGCCGGGAAGATTGTGCGAACTTTCGAGGTGCGTCGGTTCCCGGCCTCGTCGGGCCATCAACCGCGCCGTCGTTCCCAGACGAGGTGGGCGAGTTCCGGGACGATCAGGCGCTCCATGGCGGTGGTCACGGCGTCGACCGATCCGGGCATCGCGAAGACGAAGGTGGCGTCGTCGGTGCCGGCGCCGCGCACCACGATTCCGCCGACGGCTCGGCTGAGCATCGCCGCGGCGCCGACGCGCTCGTAGCTCAGGACGCGGAAGAGCTCGCCGAAGCCTTCGAGTTCGGCGGTCAGCAGGGCTCGCACCACGTCGACCGTGCCATCGCGCCGGGCGATTCCGGTTCCGCCGGTGGTGAGGATCGCCTGCACGCGCGGGTCGTCGATCCATTCCTCGAGCGTGGCTCGGATCGTCGGTGGATCGTCGCGCACGAGCCCGCGGTCGACGACGCGATGGTGCCCTTGCTCGAGGAGCTGGACGATGGTCGCGCCGCTGTCGTCGTTCTCGATCGTCCGCGTGTCGCTGATCGTCAGCACCGCGCAGCGCACCGGTTCGCGTCGAGCGAGCTCAGCGGCGGCGGCGGCGTGTGCGGTGGGGGACACGGAGGCGAAGAGCCTCGCGGGCCGGTTCGCGGGCGAGGATGGCTCGCGACGGCGCCGCGGACGAAGCGGCCGATGGTACCCGCGGCCGACGGCACCGATGCGCCTCCCGGTCGACTCTCCGCGCCCCGGCCAAGGCCCAGCCCCGCGCCCAGATGCGAGGGTGGGGAGGGGGTCGAACGCATGGAGTTCTTGTGGAATGCGCATGATGCGCATGAAGCGCCGATCGTCGTCGCTTGCCGACGCAGCCGAAATGACGTATTCCGGTACCGAACAAACACCCGGCGCTGGTCCGTCCATTGGGGGCGGCGCTCCATCGCGCTGGGCGATCGCAACGATCCCTCGAAGCAATTCGCACAGGGAGGAGTTCTCAACCATGTCCGCACTGAAGCCGTTCCGGCGCATCGCGCCCGCTCTCGCCTCGACCTTGGCGCTTTCCCTCGCCGCGGTCGCGCTCGCATCCGACGACACCACGAAGCCCGCGGCGCCACCGCCGTCGGCCCCGGCGCGCCCCGCGACGCCGCCCGCGCGCCCCGATGCCGGCAAGCCTGCCGCCCCGCCCGCCGCGGCGCCCGGCGCGGCCAAGCCCGCCCCCGCGAAGCCCGCCGATGCCGCGAAGGGCGGCGCGCCCGCGGGCGGCGCCGACGAAGCCGCCATGATGGAGGCGTGGTCGAAGTACATGACGCCTGGCCCCGAGCACGCGAAGCTGCTGCGCTGGGTCGGCGAGTGGGACCTTGACGTGACCCAGTTCACCATGCCCGGCGCGCCGCCGCAGACGAGCAAGGCGACCTCGAGGTTCGAGCCCGCGATGGGCGGGCGCTACGTCATCGAGCGCGTCCGAGGCGAGGCGATGGGCATGCCCTTCGAGGGGATGGGAACGACCGGCTACGACAACGTGCTCAGGAAGTTCGTCTTCACGTGGATCGACAGCATGGGCACCGGCATCACCAATGGATCCGGCACGATGTCCGCCGACGGCAAGACGATGAACGCCAGCGGGAAGATGGTCGATCCCGTGCAGGGCAAGGAAGTGCCGTACCGCCAGGTGATGACCTTCGTCGACGACAACACGAGGAAGGTCGATTTCTTCAACACCGGGGCCGACGGCAAGGAGTTCAAGTCGATGGAGCTCGTCTACAAGCGCAAGGGCGCAGCGCCGCCGGCGACGCCCGCGGTTCCCGCCGACAGGAAGTGATCGCGCGCCGCCGGCGGTCGATGGCGCCCCGCGTCATCGACCGCCGGCGGGCTTGAGCGCCTCCTCGAGCGCGAGCACGGCGTCGATCGTGCACATCTCCGGGTCGCCCTCCATCCAGCGGTCGGCGGAATTGACCCAACTCCCGTCGTCGCGCTGGCGCTTCGTGAGCGAATCGATCATCGCCTCGCGCCAGTTGACCGGTGTCGACTCGACACCGTCGCGGAGCGGCGCGATCGTCGGCTGCTGGGCGGCGACGAGCGCCCGCGACATCGCGGCGTAGTAGTAGAAGAGGCCCTGCTGACCCAGGCCCGGGTTCTCGTCGAAGGTGAAGTGTCGCCGCAGCCAGTCCCACGCGGCCCGCACGCGCACGTCGTCGCGCGAGAGACCGGCGTAGAGCATGCTCTTGAATCCCGCGTATGTCATCGAGCCGTAGCTGCGCAGCGAGCGCGGGGTGCCCGCGGGAAGCTTCTCGCCGGCGCGACCTTCGTTCGCCGCCTCGCTCGCCATGCTCTCGCCGCCGTTGGCGGCGGTGTAGACGAAGCCGCCATCGTTCGCGCCCGCCTGCGCCCACGCGCTGCCGTTGGTCGCCTTGAGGTTCTGCGTGCGGCTCACGAAGGCGATGGTCGCCTGCACCGCCGGATCGTCGGGCGACACGCCCGCGTCATGCAGCGCGTCGAGCATCAACTGCGTGTTGGAGAGGTCGGGACGCCCGCTCTTGCCGTAGCCCGCGCCGCCATACCAGTCCTGCCGCACGTCGAGTCCCTCGCCGTGTTCCCAGATGCCCGTCTTGAGCGCCGCGACGACCGCCTGGAGCGCGTCGGCGACCTCGGCGCCCCCGACGCTGGCGAGCCCCGAGGCGATGCAGGAGTGGACGTAGGTCGTCATCTGCTCGCCGTCGTAGAGGCCGTTCGGCCCGCGCGCCCGAAGCAGGAGCGCAACGGCGCGGGCCGCCGCGGGGTCGCGCGGCGGTCCATCGGGGCCGCGCTCGCCAGCGCCCGCCGCCGACGTTCCCGGGGCCTGCGCGAGCGCCTTGAGCGCCAGCCCGGTCACCGCCAGCGCCACCGGCTCGGTCTTCGCGGGCTCGCCCGTCGGCGCGGCCTGGGCCTTCACCATCCACGCGCCGCCCGGCGATTGTCGCGTGCGCAGGAAGGCCAGCCCGCGCTCGACGGCGGCGCGGGCCTTCGCGAAGTGTTCGGCGCTCATCGGCGTGTCGGCGCCGTGGCCATCGGCGATTCGATGGATCGCCGGAAGCGGCTGGGCCACCGCGCCGGGCATGGGCGGCGGGTCGCTCTCGGTGATCTTGGCGGGGTTGATCCGTGGATCGAGCGGCGGCCGATCGTCGGTGAGCGCGGTGCCGGCGGAGAACGCCGTGGACGTCAGCGCCAAGGCAAGCCATGCGGCGAATGGACGGAGCAGCCAGCCGTCGAGTTGATTGGACGAGCGCATGCCGAAGGGTAGTGGCCGGGCGGGCGCGGGTCCTTGCCGCTCGCGCCGCAGGGATGCGATCCGCCTTGCGGCCGCGCCGCCTTCGACTACGCTGGGGCCGTCTCGAGCGTTTCGTCGCGGCGCGGCCGCGGGCTCGATTCCCCGCATGCGACGCCTCCGTCGGCCCGCACGCCACGCGTGAATTGAATCGGCTCGAACCACCCATGCGCATCGGCTTCCTGCTTCCCGCGGTCTACTGCCTCTCGGGTCCCGGCAACGGAGTGCGCGTGCAGGCGCTGCGGCAGGCGGAGGCCCTGCGCCGCGCCGGCCACGAGGTCGAGCTCATGGAGGCGTGGACGCCCTTCGAGCGAGGATCGATCGACGTCGCGCACTTCTTCCTCGGCGGCGGCGCGTTCCACATGATCGAGGGCGTGCGGTCGGCCGGGGTGAGGATGCTCGTCTTCGCGCCGATCATCGACACGAACGAGTCCAACCGCAACTACCGGCTGGCCGCGCGGGTCGGCGGCGTCCATCGCAAGATCTTCACGATTCCGCGGCTCTATCGCGACCAGGCGCTCGGCTCGGATCTCGTCGTCTGCCGCTCGGAGCACGAGCGCGCCCGCGTGGTCGAGGGGCTCGGGGTCGACATCGAGCGCACCGAGATCGTGCTCAACGGCGTCGATCCGCCGCCACCCGCGGATCCAGGCCCGGCCCGCGCGGCGCACGGACTGCCCGACGAGTACGCGCTGCACGTGAGCCGGTACGACCAGCCGCGCAAGAACGTGGTCCGTCTCATCGAGGCGGTCGGTCCCACCGGTCGCACGCTGGTCATCGCTGGCAACGCCGAGGAGACGCGCAACCTCGCCCTGGTGCGGGAGGCGGCGGCCAGGTTTCCCAACGTGAAGCTGCTCGGCATCCAGCCGCAGGAGCTGCTCGAGTCGCTCTATGCCGGCTGCCGGGTCTTCTGCCTTCCGAGCGTGCACGAGGGGACTGGGCTCGTGGCGCTCGAGGCCGCGGTGCACGGCGCGGCCATCGTCATCACGCGCAACGGCGGACCGCCCGACTACTTCCTCGACCTCGCGGAGTACGTCGATCCCGATCGAACCGACGACCTCCGCGCCGCGTTCGAGCGCGCGTGGCAGCGGCCTCGCACGACGGCGCTTCGCGACCACGTGCTGCGGAACCTGACCTGGGATCGTTCGGCCGCATGCCTCGTCGAGGCCTACGCGCGCCACGCGCGGAGCCGATGAGATTGGCGGCCGCGGCTGTTGACAGCCGCGCGGTGCGGTATACTCGCCGCCGTTTCGCGGCCCCGGCGGCCGCCCGCTCAGGGATCACTGCATGACCAGGCTCTACGTCGGCAACATCCGCTACTCGGCGGACGAGGCTTCATTGCGACCGATCTTCGAGGCGTTCGGCCCCGTGCAGGAGGTCTACATCGGCATCGATCGCGAGACCGGCCGATCGCGCGGCTTCGCGTTCGTCACGATGGCCGACCAGAAGGGGGCCACCGCGGCGATCGCCGGGCTCAACGGCAAGGAGATCGACGGCCGCGTGCTGGTCGTGAACGAGGCGCAGCCTCGCGGTCCCCGCTCCGGCCCCGGTGGCCCGGGTGGTCCCGGTCCCGGTGGCGGCGGCGGTGGTGGAGGCGGTGGCTATGGCGGCCAGCGTTCGTATTCGCCGCGCGGCAGCGGCCCTTCGTTCAGGCAGGCGCCCTATTCGGGCCCGCCGCCGGAAGGTCGTCCGCCGAAGGGCGGCAAGCCGGGGCGTGATCGCGAGCGCGGCAAGGAGCGCGAGCGCGAGCGCTTCGATCGCGAAAACGACTGGTAGCGTTCGGAGTCAGCGCCCCGCGTTCTCGGCGAGAAACCACGCCTGCATCTCGTTGGTCCGGATCACCTGGCCGACGAGCATGTCGTTGGTTCCATCGTCTCCCTGGTCGCTGGCCTGCGCCGCGAAGGTGCGCGACTCGCCGATGATCGTCTCGTGCGCCTCGAGCAGCCGGGCGAGCTGGGCGGCGACCGGTTCCCGCCCGCGGGGCGGCCTGGGGATCGAGGCCAGCTCGGCGACGTCGTGCGGCATCGCCACGCCGACGCCGCCGAGCATGGCGATGCGCTCCGCCAGCACATCGACGAGATCCGCCTGCTGCCCGTAGTGGGCATCGAAGAGTTCGTGAAGCTGCTGGAACGTCGGCCCGGTCGTCTGCCAGTGGTGCTTCTTGTACAGGTCGCGCAGGAACATCGTGTCGGCGAGGACTCGGTTGAGGTTCGCGACCGACGACGCGCACGTCCGCGCCGGAAGGGCGATCGAACGGGGAACGAGCACGCCGAACGGCTGCGATTCACCGGTGCGCGGCGCGATCGAGAGGGCGCGGGAACGACTGCCGGCCTGGGCGCGGCCGCTGCGAGTGGACGAATTCCGCTTCATGCGGGAGCGTAGCGCCGAGGCGGCGCGGCGCGCTCGCCGCGCGGCCGGTCGACGCGAACCACGAGCCCGACGCGCTACGGCTCCTGCCTGTAGAAGCCGGCCAGCGCGCCGTACAGCTCCTCGTCCCACGCGCGCAGCGCCGCCCCGCGCTCGAAGAAGACCTCGGTCGCCACCGCGAAGAACTCGGCGGGGTTGGTGAGCGCATACGGCCGGATCGGCGCCGACGGCGCGGGCGCCCCGGACCAGGGGCCGATGCGCGTGCGCATGCGGGCCTCGCTGGCGAGCTTCTCGTAGGCGTCGGTCATCGTGCGATGCCACGCCCGGGCCTGCTCGCGCGAGCTCATCGGCGGCTGGCCGTCGACGGCGCCGTTGAGCATGTCGAGCTTGTGCGCGAACTCGTGGATCACCACGTTCTCGCCGTCGCCCGCGTCGGATGCGCCCGCCTGGGCGTGTCGCCATGACAGGATGACAGGCCCGCGGTCGAACGCCTGGCCGAGGACGGGCGTGCCCGCGCCGTCCGTCACGCGCGGCGTTCCGCCGAGCACCGGAGTCGGCTGCGGACCGGCGAAGTAGCCGCTGGGATAGACGAGGATCGTCGAGACGTTGCGGAACTCGAGGTCGGGCCGTCCAAGCAGCAGCAGGCACGCCTGTGCGGCGATGATCACCTGCATCCGCTCGGTCATCTCCAGTCCGGCGCATCCCTCCCAGAAGCGCTCGGCGATGAAGAAGCGGATCTCGTCGCGCAGGCGCGCGCGGCCGTCGTCGCCCAGCCGCGCCCAGTGGGCGAACTGCTCGTCGAGCAGCAATTCCCAGCCGGGCGGGAAGGGCTCGCGGCGGATGCGGCGGCGGCGGAGGGCGCGGAGAAGCATGGATGGACCATTGGAATCAGCAAGCGCTGTGCCAACCGGGTCCCCATGCCGCGCCAAGGCCGGCGGTCGGGGTCAGCGGAAGAACTCCTGCGGGTCGTAGATGAAGTAGTGGTCGAAGGGCATCAGCGGCGGAAGCTTCACGAACGGCTTCCCCTTCGCATCGGTCTGCATGTTGTCCATCCAGAACGGCAGCGAACCGCGCGTGCCGCCGGGCTGGTCGCGGAAGCCCTCCTCGCGGATCTCCTCCACGATCGTGTCGACCCACTTGAGCCCCTTGGCCTTGTCGCCGAACTCCTGCCAGTCGCCGTTGGAGTTGTGGGTGTACATCTGCTTCACGAGCTCGTCGTAGGTGATGCCCATCTTGGCCGCGACGGGCTCGGCGAGCCGCTTCGCCCATTCGAGGGAGTTCTCGAGCTGCTCCTTCTGTTGCGTGAGGTTGCCGTTCATGCCGCTGGACATCTGGTGGTGCAGGATGATCGCGTTGGGCAGCGCGTACGAGTGCGGGGCGAGCGTCGTGATGACCGCGGCCATGCTGGCGGCGAAGCTCTTCACGAGCACGTGCACCGGCGCGGGGCTGTTCCGGATGGCGTTCACGATCCGGTAGCCTTCCATCACGGAGCCGCCGGGGCTGGAGTCGATGACGATGAAGATCGGCTCCGTCGTCGACTTGTTGTTGAAGTAGTCGATCCGGTCGCAGACGAAGTCCGCGGTGCCCGAGAAGATCGGACCGTCGAGCGCAATCCTCCGGTCGCTGATGCGCAGCGCCTTGCCATCGACGGGATCGAGCGGGTGCTGCACGGGCGCGGTCACCTTCGCCGAGGCCTGGTCCTGCGTCGAACGGACCTCGAGCTTCGACTTGATCGCGTAGAGCTCGGAGTCGAGCGCCTGCTTGGCCGCCGCGGCCTCCATCTGCGCCCGCTTGAGCTCCTCCTGCCGAACGAGGTTCTCCGTCTGGAGCCGCTGCGCCTCGAGCTTGCCCTTCTCGAGCTGGCGCTCCAGCTCGGCGCTGGCGACCTTGGATGCAAGGGACTGGTCGTCGAGCCTCGCCTCGGTGGCCGCGGTCGCCTTCTGCTGCCGCGCCTTCTCGACCGCCAGCTCGGCGGAGAGCCGCGCCACCTCGTTCTTCATCGCCGCGAGCTGTTCCTCCAGCTTGGCCTGCTCGAGGCCAGCCTTGGTCGCGATCTCCTGCTTGGCGAGCTCCGACTGGACGAGCTGGTTCTTCTGTCGCTGCTGGGCGAGCTGGTATTCGACGGTCAGCTTCTGGAGCTCGAGGTTCATCGCCTCGACCTCCTTCTTGGCCGCCTCGCGCGCCTCGTCCTCGGCCGTTCTCGGCTTCTCCGTCGCCTTGTCGGCGACCTTCGCCGACGACGGCTCCGTGGCCGGCTTCTCCTGGTCGCGAGGCTTGGCGTCGGACTTCGCGCTGGCGTCGCGCGCCGGCGCGAGATCGTCGTCGGCGACGAGCGGCGCGGCGAACGACGCGGTCGATGGCGCGAACGGGACGCCGAACGGCGCGGCCAGGAGCGCGGCGAGCAGTCCGACGCGCAGGCGCCGGCGCGTCGGCGCCGAGCGCCCGCGCGAAGCCAGCCCCGAACTGCACCCGTCGTGGATCGACGGGCCGCCGGAGCGCAAGCCGGGCCGGGGAGCGGTTGGGGTGACGTTCGTGAGTCGACGTGTCATGGATGGAGGGCTCCGATGGTCCGGCGGATCCCGGACCTCGTCTGGGTGGGCGCGGCGCAGCGGGGGGCGCCGGGCGATGCGGTCGTTGGGCGAACGCCCACGGGCGTCCGTTCATTTCACCATGTGCGGCGGCGGACGAAACGACGGGGCGAGGGCTGGATACAGGGATCGATACCGCTCCAGGGCCTCGGCGAGTTCGTCGCTGGGCGAGGGATTCGTGCGGGCGGTGGCTTCGCCAGGAGGGTTGGCGCCTCCAGCGGACGACATGGCTCGGCAGGCATCGACGATCGTCGCGTGGAGGTTGGCGCCGACGGCCGCCAGCCGCGCTGCGCCCAGCGCTCCGGCGTCGGCCACGCCCGCGGCCACCACCGGTCGGCCCAGGACGTCGGCGCAGAGCTGCCTCCAGAACGCGCCGCGCGCGCCGCCGCCGGCCAGCGTCAGGAGCACCGGTTCGACGCCGGTTGCGCGCACGAGGTCGAGGGAATCGCGCAGGCCGAAGGTGATGCCTTCGAGGACCGCGCGAGCGAGGTGCGCCGAGGTGTGGCGAAGCGTGAGGCCGACGAAGGCGCCGCGGGCGTGGGCATCGGCGTGTGGCGTGCGCTCGCCGGTGAGGTACGGCAGAAAGGTGAGCCCGTCGCATCCGGCGGGCGCCGTCGCGGCGCGCTCCATGATCACGTCGTAGGCGTCGACGCCGCGGCGCCTCGCCTCGTCGACGGTGTCGGGCGCGACGACGTCGCGGAACCAGCGAAGCGAGCCGCCCGCGGAGAGCATGACGCCCATCTGGTGCCAGCGCCCGGGCGCCGCGTGGCAGAAGGCGTGAAGCCGCGCGTCGGTATCCGGTCGGTGCGCGTCGCGCGCCGCGAAGACCACGCCGGAGGTGCCGATGGTCACCGAGACCTGTCCGTCGTCGACGATGCCCATTCCGATCGCCGACGCCGCCTGGTCGCCGGCGCCAGCCACGACGGGCGTTCCGGCGCGGAGCCCGGTCGCCTCCGCCGCGTCGCGGTGGATGGCGCCGACGACCTCGCACGATTCATGCACCGCGGGGAGCCATGCGGCGTCGATGCCGGCGCAGGCGACGATCTCGTCGGACCAGCGCCGCGCGCCGACGTCGAGGATCGAGGTTCCGGATGCGTCGGAGACGTCCGTCGCGAACTCGCCGGTGAGCCGCCAGCGCAGCCAGTCCTTCGGAAGCAACACGTGCCGGATGTCGGTGAAGACGGCCGGTTCGTGCTCGCGCACCCAGAGCAGCTTCGGGAGCGTGAACCCGGCGTGGACGCGGTTGCCCGTGTGGCGGATGAGCGCCTCGAGCCCGAGCTCGCGCTCGATCGATGCGCACTCCGCCTCGCTGCGCTGGTCGTTCCAGAGGATGCACGGCCGCAGCGTGCGCCCGCGCGAGTCGACGAGCGTGAGTCCGTGCATCTGGCCCGCGAGGCCGACGGCCGCGATCCGCTCCGCCGCGTCGGGCACGCGGGCGAGGAGCGCGCGGATCGCCTCGATGGCGCCCGTCCACCACGCCTGCGGATCCTGTTCGGCCCGGAGCGGGCGCGGGGTGTCGAACGCGTACGAGGCGTCCGCGTCGGCGACGACATCGCCCCGCGCGTCGATCAGCAGCGCCTTGAGGGCGCTTGTTCCGACATCGAGGCCGAGGAGCAGCGGCGGCTCGGACGCTGGGTGCGATGGAGGCATGGGCGGCGACTCGGTCGGCGATCAGATCGGACGGGCCCACGGTCCAAGCCGTTCCGGGCGGGCCGCCCTCGCCCGCACGAGGTATCCCTCGAGCCATCCGCGGGCGCGGTCGGGATGGTCGTTTGCGAAGAGGATCGCCTCATGGTCGAGCGACTCGACGCGGTCGTTCGCGGCGCGGATCGCGTCCATCGAGATCCGCAGCGCGACCTCCACCGGCATGCGCTCGGGATTGATGTCGATGCCGAGGTGTCCCGCGTAGCCGTGCAGGCGCAGCAGGTAGACGAGCGCCTCGAGCGCCTCGGGCGAGATGGTTCCGACGGGCAGGTCCTGGTCGTAGTTGCCCAGCGGCTGGCTGTTCCAGTGCGAGTGGGCCAGCCGCGCCTCGCCGAGCGGCCACGCGAATGCCATCGCCAGGTCCTCGTAGCCCATGAGCACGTGGCCGACCTCGGGATTGAGGCAGAGCAGGCCGTGTCCCTGTCCAAGGAGCGCGCGGTTCGCGGGATGGCGCAGGCGCGACTCGACCATCGGCGCCAGCAGCATGCCTTCGGCCGTCGTTCCGAAGAGGATGCGTCCGCGCGGCTCGTACGGCTTCGGCTCGAAGGCGATGCGCACGCCCGGCACCGCGTCCATCGCCTCGGCGAGCCCCGCGGCGAACCGGTCGCGCATCGCCACGACGTCCGCGCCGAACGGATTCTCGACGCCGTCGATGCCCGGCCAGACGACCGCGAAGTCCGTCGCGAGCTCGCGGTTGAGCTCGAGCGCCTCGATCGTGCGCCGCAGCGCCAGCGCGCGCGGCGCCTTCAGGGGGCTGCTCAGCGATCCGAACTCGAAGTCGCCATCCCAGAAGAGGAGCGGGATGACGGTGAGCACGCGCACGCCGGTGTCGCGCGTGAAGGCGAGCCAGACGTCGAGGTTCTCGCGGTTGATCTCGTTGGGATAGTGCGCCTCGAGGGCGACGAGTCCGTCGGTGCGCGCCGTCGCGCCGGCATCGCCGCTGGTCTCGGCCACCCTCGCCGCGATCTCCAGGCGGGCGCGAACGTCGACGACCGGCTGGTAGCGGTCGTGGAAGCGGCTGGCGGCCGGACTGAAGTACCAGATTCCCGCCGAGAAGCGCATCGGCAGCCGGAAGTCGCGCAGGTGGCGCAGCAGCGCCTCGGGATCGCGGCGGAGGGCCTGTGGACGAAGATCCTGGAGCGGCATGGAGACATTGTGCCGTCGCCCGTGCGCGGATGCGCGGCGATGTATCATCCAGGCCGCCATGAATCGCACCCTCGCGCGTCTCGCCGTGCTCGCGTTCGCCTCGTTCGCCTCCGCATGCAGCATGTTCGGCGGCTCGGGGCAGGCGGGGAGCAACCCCGCCGCGCCGGCCGCCGCCGTGCCGGCCTCGGGTGCGGCGTCGACCAAGCGGCCACTGCTGCTCCTGGCGTGCCTGGACGACCCCGCGTTCTACGCCGCCGTGCGCAGCATGAACCTCAACGCGGCGCGATGCTTCATCGTCTACCAGAGCAGCGGCGAGAGCAACGGCCGCTACGACGAGGCCAAGCTTCGCACCGAGATCGCCAAGGTGGTTCCCGCCGACGGCGATCCCTTCGCGATGCTCGACTTCGAGGGCGAGTGGACCGACTACCTCAAGAAGACGCCGGGATCGGCCGAGTTCGTCGCGGGGCAGAAGGCGCTCCTTCGGCTCCTCCAGGTCGCCCACGAGGTGCGTCCGGGCGCCAAGTGGGCGATGTACGGCGTTCCCGGCCTGCCGTTCTTCGTCACCTCGCCGACCGGCTCGACCGTCGGCTGGGACAAGGGAAGCGACAAGTCCAAGGAGGAGCAGTTCGCCATCGGTCGCCGCGCGCAGCCCGTCGTCGACGCGTCCGACTGGGTCTCGCCGTCGATCTACTCGCCCTACCTGCTCTCGACGAATCCCGAGTGGACGCAGGCGACGCCGGCGTACTCGACGGCGTGCACGAAACTCGCCGTCGAGATGGCGAAGGGCAAGCCCGTGATTCCGATGGTGTGGCACCGGGTCCACGACAGCAACCAGCGCGACGGCCTGAAGGTCCTTCCCGACGACCAGTTCCTCAACGGTCAGGTGAAGCCGGCGCTGGCCGCCGGCGCCGTGGGCGTGGCGTGGTGGGGCGCCGACGACTACTTCGCCGGGGTCGGGAAGCTGCCGCCGGTGCAGTTGACGGGCGTCGCCGCAGGTGCCGCCGCGGCGGCGCCCTCGAAGGCCAACCAGCCGACGCACCAGCAGATCGTGCAGGTGCACATCGACAAGCTGAACGCGATGAAGCAGATCTTCCAGCAGTGAGCGCGAACGTCGCGCATCGGCGCGACGCGCGCGTCGCCCTCGACGGAGCGCCGGGCGCCGCGCCGGCGACCGCGATCACGGCGCGCTGCGCGTCGCCGCCTCGAGCCGCGCTTCGGTCTCGGCCGCGCCGCTCGCGTCGCCCACGCTGCGCTGGGCGTCGGCGAGCATGCGAAGCACGCGCAGCTCCTGCGTCATGTCCTCGGAGTCGGGCCGATTTGCGAGCCATTCCCGCAGGACCTCGATCGCCTCGGGCTTGCGGTCCGTGAAGAGGAGCAGCCGGGCGAGCGAGAAGCGCGAGTCGGCCAGCTTCGGATGGTTCGCCGCCAGGAGCTTCGCGCGAATGCGGTACGCCTCGCGCAGCATCGCCTCGGCGCGCTCGGCATGCTGGGGAATGTGCATCAGGATCTGTGCGCCGGCCGAGAGGTGCTGCGCGTCCTCGAGGTCGAACCTGCCCAGGGTCTCCCGGATCTGCGCCGCCTCCTCGATCGCCGCGGCGGCCTCCTCGAGCTTGCCGTTCATGAACAGGGTGGAGGCGAAGTTGTCGATGGCGGTGGCCAGGTTCTGTCGGCTGATCTCGGGATGGCTGCGGGCGATGGCGAGCGCCTCGCGCTGGAGCGGCTCGGCGGCGGCGAAGTCGCCCGACGCGACGTAGGCCACGGCCAGGTCGTTGAGCGTCTCGCCGATGCGGAGGTCGCCACGCGGCAGGCGCGCCTGCTGGATCGCGAGGGCCCGCTCGAAGAGGCGCTGCGCCTGGCCCGTGTGGTCCTGTTCCTTCTGCATGCGGGCGATGGACCCGAGCACCTCCGCGCACTCGAGCGACTCCTCGCCGAAGCGCTCGCCAACGAGCTCCAGCACGCCCCGGAAGTGCCGCTCGGCCTGCGTCCAGAGGCCGAGCGCGGCGTAGCGCTCGCCGAGGACGCGGTGCACGTCGATGGCGGTCTCGGGCTCGCCTTCGAGCAGCGGGCCGATCTTCTCGCCGGCCTCGTCGAGGGCCTTCTCGAGCGGGATGTTGCTGCTGCCGACCTTGTTCGGATCGAAGCCCGCAAGCAGCTCGGTGAGGTAGGTGTTGACGCGCCGCGAGCGCGTCGCCGCGGCCTCGGCGCGCCGCCAGCCGACGGTCGTTCCCGCGGCCGCGACGACCAGGAGCACGAACGCGGCGACGACGCCGACCACGGCGGTGCGATTGCGGCGCACGAACTTCCGCATCAGGTAGGTGCGGCTGGGCGGGCGCGCCAGCACCGGTCGATGCTCGCGGCAGGCGCGCAGGTCGGAGGCGAAGGCGGCCGCCGAGTCGTAGCGCCGCTCCGGCTCCTTCGCCATCGCCTTGGCGACGATCGTCGAGATGTCGCCGCGCAGGTCGCGGCGCAGCGTGCCGAGCGAGGTCGGCTCCGACTCCATCAGGTGGCGGATGCTCGCGGGCACGCCGCGCTGGCTCAGGTCGAACGGCGATCGTCCGCCGAGCAGCTCGTACGCCAGCACGCCCAGCGAGTAGATGTCGGAGCGGAAGTCGACCGCGTCCGGATCGCCCCGAAGCTGCTCCGGGCTCATGCTGCCGAGCGTTCCGACGATGTGGCCGACGCTCGTTCGCTGCGTGGCGCTGCGCTCGACGTCGACGGCGCGGGCGATGCCGAAGTCGAGCACCTTCGGCGCTCCCGCCGGGGTCACCAGGATGTTGCCGCTCTTGAGGTCCCGGTGGATGACGCCCCGTCGATGGGCATGGTCCACGGCGTCGCAGACCTGTGCGAGCAGGGCGAGCCGCGCCTCGACGTCGAGTCCCCGCTCGTCCGTCCAGCGGTCGATCGGGATCCCGTCCACGAACTCCATCGCGCAGAACGGACGTGGCCGGCCGCGCGGGTCGTCGTCGACGACGAACGCGCCCGCCTCGTGGATCGCCGCGATGCCCGGATGTTGAAGGCGGCCGAGGATCTCCGCCTCCTGGCGGAAGCGATGGAGCGTCTCCGCCGAGACGAGGTCCGGACGGATGAGCTTCACCGCCACGATGCGGCGCGGGCTCTCCTGCGCCGCCTCGTACACCACGCCCATGCCGCCTGCGGCGATGCGGCGCACGATCGTGTAGCCGGCCACGCGCCGTCCGACCATCGGATCCTGCTCGGCCGTCGCGACGAGCTCCGGCGGCGCCGCGGGCGGCTCGAGGAACCCATCCTCCCGCTCCGACGACGCGAGGAGCGCCAGCACCTCGCGGCGCACGCGCGCATCGGCCGTGCGCTCGTGCACGAACGCGACGCGGCTCTCGGGAGCGAGGGCGCACGCGGCGCCGAAGAGGTCCGCGACCGCGCGGAAATCCTCCCGCGAGAGCGCGGCGCCGTCGCTGGAATCGTCAGCCGGCCGCGCCATCCTCGGCTTCTCCGGCGGCTGCGGCGTCGAGCTCCTTGCGCAGCCACGCCCGCGCGAAGGCCCAGTCCCGCTTCACCGTCGCGCTGCCGACGCCGAGCACCTCGGCCGCGTCCTCGACGGAAAGCCCGCTGAAGAAGCTGCTCGACGGTCCGGCGGTGGTGCGCTCTGCGCCGCCGCGAGCCGGTTCATCGCCTCGTCCAGGGCGACGAGGTCCGTGGCCGGCTCGGCGGCGACGATGGCGGACTCGTCGAGATCGATCCGACGCGCCCGCCGCCGCGCCTTCAGCCGGCCGCGTCGCTGCATGGTTCACGAGGATCCGTCGTACCGCCGTCGCGGCGACGGCGAGGAAGTGGTTGCGGTTCTGCCACCGCCGAGTGCTGGCCCGCGAGGCGCAGCCACGCCTCGTGCACGAGCGCGGTCGCCTCGAGCGTGGTCGCGCTGCTCGCGGCGCAGGAAGCGGTCGGCCTGCCGGGCGCAGGTCCTCGTACATTGAGCAGCTGCGCTCGAGCCGCCGCGTGGTCGCCGCCGCTGGCGGCGGTGAGCAGTTGGGTCACCACGCCGCGAATCGCATCGGTCGACTTCTCCGACTCGGATTCCGGGGCGGTCTCGGGCGCTGGCTCCGGCACGTCGGACACGCGCGATGGTAGGGACGCGGCCAATGCTCCTCGCCTCCGACGAACGGCCTCACGCCCTCCGCGTCAGCGCCACCGCGATGTTCCGCAGCAGCCGCTGTCGGGCGCACCGAGGGCGATTCGTGCCGCGGCGGCTCGACGGTCAGGCGCAGCGGCAGGTCGTCGAGCGGTCCGATATCCCGCAGCGCGCCGCGACGCAGGTGCAGGCGCGGGCACTCGATCAATCCCCAGCTCTCCGGAAGCTCCGTCGGACGGAGCAGGCCGCTCAGCGCGAGCACGAGCAACCGGTCCGCGAGGCGGTACTTGACGAGCCGCGAGAACTTCGTGTGTCCGTAGAGCGCCGGTCGAGCAGGCTGCCGCGCAGCACGCGCCGGTACACCGCGAGGCGACTGCCGGAGAAGTCCCACGACTCGAGCCCGGGAAGAGCGTTGCGCCCGGAGCCGCCGCAGGTGCGGCTCAGCGCTTGATCCGGGTCTCCTCGATCTCGCGCGCCGCGCTGAAGCCGCTCGCGCTCGGCGAGGAGCCCGTCGACGCCCTCGCCGTCGCGGAAGAAGTCGCTTCGCGAGCTGCTTGCATTCGACGATCGTCGTGCGGGGTGCGGCCCGCAGCCGCCGCGGTGCCGGAGCCGCCGCCGCGCCGCCCGGTTCCGAGGCCGCGGCGCCGCTCCTCCGCGATCGCCGCGCGCCGCGGGCTCGCCCGGCGGAACGGGCCCGAGTCGACGACCAGCGCCGCCTCGAGCGACCAGAGCGTCGCGAGGGCCCGCTCGCCTCGGCGCGGCAGCGTGATCTCGTCGTCGGCGTAGCCGGCCGCGTCGACGCGGTAGCGGGCGATCGGACAGGTCACCTCGCTCGCCGCGGTGCAGCAACCGATCCGCAGGAGGAACTCCGCGGCGAGCCGCTTCAGCGTGGCGTGCGAGATCGATTCCATGGGCGCTTCCGTTGCACGCAGGTCCCGTGCGCCCCTCACGCGCGGTGCGGGTCGAGCCGCTCGACGGCGCTCGCGTACCTCACGCCGCGCCGGGCCAGCCCGCAACTCATCGCGTCGGCGATGCCGGGGGTCTCCGCGAGGGCTCCGGGCGGCACGACGCCGGGGCGGGCGCAGGCGCCCGCCTCGCGAGCAGGCGGGCGACGATCGTGCACGGGAACGCCGTGGTCCGGGCCATGCTCGTGAACCCGGTGACGGCGTCGCGGAGGTCGAAGAGGTCCCAGGTCAGGCGACAGCGGGGCCGGTCTCGCCCCGCGCGCACGCGACCCTCGCCCACGACCCGCATCACGGTGAGATCGGTCTCGTCGTCGTCGTAGCTCCACTTCGGGAAGAGCAAGGCCGCCGTCACCTCCCGCGGAACGATCATGCCGGCGAGCGCACCGGTTCGGTCGAGAAGAACCCCGCGCGCGGAAGCCGCGCATGAGATCCACGTGCCCCGGCCAGCGCAGCGTCCGCTCGCGCATCGACGGCACCCGGAGCGTCCGGACCAGCGAGCGGAGCCCGTCGGTGTTGAACGCCTCGACCGTTCCGACGTGCGGCAGGTCGACGAGCCCGGGCTCGCTCGAGCGCCTCGCGCACGACGACGCGCCCATGCTCGACCAGCCGCGACGGACGGTGTACTCCTCGATCACGTCGGCGGGTGCGAACGCGGCCTTGTACTGGAAGGGCAGGCGTCGTTCGACGGGCAGGCCGCCGACCATGATGTCGAGCCGTTCGCACGGATCGAGCGTCGCCGCGGCGACGCCCGCCAGAGGTTGCTCATCCTGAGCGCGACGCCGTAGTCGACCACGGCGGTCGCGCGCGGCCGCTTCGCGAGCGACGAGCCGAGCGCGTCCTCCGCCATGAAGGCGATGTCGGCATACGGTCGGCGCCTCGATCACGCGCGAGCCGCCGCGAAGCCGAGATGGTCGCCGGCCGCGCCGAGCACCACGTCATGCTCCGCCGCGAGACGCAGGATCTCGCGTGGCGACGAGCAGTCCGCCACGAGCGTGCAGCGCCTGCCTCGTCGCGCGCCGACAGCCGCTGTGCGGGGCGGTCGAGTTCCGATCGGGCATCGACGAGGGTGACCGCCCAGCCGCGAGGCGAGCAGGTCGGCGGCCATCACCGATCCGACCATTCCGGCGCCGAGAACGAGAGCGTGCGGTATGGGGCAGGGTAGTTCAGCGCCGCGGCCACGCGGCGCGCATGCCGCCGGATCGGCTCCGCCGGAGCCGCCACCGGATCAGCGCGGCCGGTCACTTGCTGCCGAGCGCCTGTGCGCCGGATCGTGGCCGGATCAGCTCGATTCCCGGGTGAGCTGCACGTACGTCTCGCGCTCCAGCCGGCCGCGCAGCGGGTAGTCCTTGCGCAGCGGATGCGCCGGATAGTCCTTCCACATCAGGATGCGCCGCAGGTCCGGATGGTTGCGGAACCGGATGCCGTACATGTCGTACACCTCGCGCTCGGGCCACTCGGCGCCGGGCCAGATGTCGCACATCGAGTCGATCTCGAGCGCCGGATCGACCGCGGTGCCCGAGGTCTCCATCGTCGGATCGACATACGTCTTGATCGTGAGGCGGCGCGGATGCGTCGTCGACGCCAGCAGGTAGGCCACCGCGAACCGGCCCGGCTGCGCCGCCGGATAGTCGAGGTAGTCGATGCCGACCACGTCCACGAGGTAGTCGTAGGTGCAGCGCGGATCGTCGCGCAGCAGGCGCATGAGCTCGTGCAGCGCCGTCGGCGGCGCCACGAGCGTCGTCTGCCCGCGGAACTCCGCGGCGAGGAACTTCACGTCGGGAAACGCGGCCTTCACGATGGGCAGCGTCGGATGGTCGAGGGTGGCCATTGGGAGAGTCTAGTGGAGCGACCAGGTTGATTGTGCGGGTCCATCGCGACGGGAATTCGGAATTGGGAGCCGGGGAGACGCACGAGGTTCGGAGGATACCCGCAGGGTCACGTTGGTCGACTTGCTCGAACGGCTTCTACGGATTCCAGTCGACCTGCATGCGTTCGACCCCATCTGCCCACAGCGGCGCCTCACGGCGGGATTGGATTGGGCGGGAGGCGAGAGTCAACCGGGACGCGCATGAGGGCGCCCGCATCGCGATTCGTCCACGTCCGGCTTCGCGATGCGCCCGCGGGTCAGGTACGCTTCCGGCGCAACGCACCGCGGAGCCATTCGATGTCCAGATTCAACGGCACCCTCAGGCTGCTCGTTCCGCTCGCGATCGTCGCGCCATGCCTGGGCTGGGGCCGCGAGGGACATCACATCGTGGGCGCCATCGCCACGAAGCATCTCTCGCCCGAGGCGCGGGCGGCGGTCGTCGAGCTGCTCGGCAACGACGACCTCGGGACGGCCGGATGCTGGGCCGACGACATCCGCACCGATCCTCGCTACGACTGGGCGAAGCCGCTGCACTACCTCAACGTGCCGCGCGACGCGTCGAGCGTCGACGTCGCGAGGGACTGCGTTCCGGCGCCGGTCTCCGCGGGGGCGCAAGGCGCGGGTGATCCGGCCGGCGCGGGTGGCGCCGACCGCGCACGTGTCGCCGGCGGCGCCGGCGGTCCAGGTGGCTCGAACGGCGCGTCGGGCGCACCGCCCGCCGCAACCGCGGAGTCGATCCACGCCCCGGATCCGGCGACGACCAGTTGCGTCCTTCAGGCGATCGAGACGTACTCGGCCCTCGCCCGGGATCGGAGCCAGCCTGCGGAGGTGCGCGCGGCGGCGCTCAGGTTCCTCGTCCACTTCGTGGGCGACGTCCACCAGCCGCTGCACGTCTCGTACGCCGACGATCGCGGCGGCAACAACACGAAGCTCACCGCGTTCGGCCATCCCTTCATGAACCTGCACGCGGTCTGGGACGCGACGATCCTCGAGCACCGCACGCACGGCGACTGGTCGGCGCTCGCCGACGAGATCGACCAGGCGACGACCCCGACGCAACGGTCCGATTGGCAGGCCTCGGTCGCGCCGATCGACTGGGCGAACGAGTCGCTGACGATCACGCGCCGCATCTATCGCGAGCTTCCGCCAAACGGCATCCTCGGCGAGGTCTACTACGACCGGAACATCGGCATCGTCCTCGACCGCCTCGCCGCCGGCGGCGTGCGGCTCGCGGCGCTGCTCAACAGGCTCTTCGCGACGCCGGCGCCGGATGGAGCCGCGTCGCGGCCTGCGGTGGGGACCCCTCCCGATCGGTAGGAGTCGGCGACGAAGACCGGTCTCGAGAGCCGGCGATCGTTTTCCTCGTCCGCGCGCAGCGAGCATCCGCCGGGCTTGTGGTGCAGCCGTCTCGGCTGCGATGCAGTCCAGAGGCCTGCACCACAACGAGCGCCAACGTCCGAGGATCACATGGAGTCCGCATGGGACGAACAGCCGATCAGACCGGGCTTGCCAGGTTGGGCTGTCCGGTGCTCGCGAGGACCGACTTCCAGAAGATGCCTTCCGCCGGAAGCCGCTTCCTTCCAAGGACCACCAGCTCCAAGGGCACCACGACGTACTCCGTGAGCCATTGGCTGATCATGAAGTTCGTGTAGCCCGCCATGGCGTTGTCGACCGCCAAGGCGCCGAGGCGCTGGCCGAAGACCACGTCGGAGACGCTGGGCGCCACGGCCCTGATGATGTGCCTTGGTTCGTTCGTCAGGACGCGAAAACTCCTCCAATACGGATCGTTGGGATCCAGGCGCCGGATGTGGTCCTCGAGCACGCGCGAAACGATCTTCAGGCCGGCCGTGCGAAGCTCGTCGGGTATCTGGCCGCGCACCCGCCGCTTTTGGTCCAGGTACAGCTCGACCGCCCGTCTCTCCGGTTCGCTGAGCTTCGCCACGTCGCCGTTGAGGTAGCGGTCGGCATCCTCCGGGATCGCCGCCTCGGCCATCACGATCATGCCATGGGCCTTGCTGTTCTCCCGTCGGCGCTCCAGCAGGCGATCGCCGATGTGCGCGGACAGCTCCGTCATCGAGTACGACACCTCCGGCACCAACGCGCAGTCGCAACCGCCGGCGCCCAGGACCGCATGCGCTGTGACGAAGCCGGAGTCGGAACCGAAGAGCTGCACCACGGCAAGGCGAGGATTGGACTGCACCTCGGTCTGGATGTGCTGGATCGTCTCCCGGGCGCGCTCGACCGCGGACATGAAGCCGAACGCCTGCCACACCCAAAGGATGTCGTTGTCCATCGTCTTCGGGATGCCGACGATCGAAAGTGGGCGCCTCACCTGGCCGGCGCTGCTCGCGCGACAGTAGAGTTCATGCGCGGCACGCATGCTGCCGTCGCCACCGATGACATAGAGGATGTCCACCTTGTCGTGGTGCAAGGTGGCCAGGATGGCGTCGAGCGCCTCCAGCTTGTCGCGCTTCGAACTGGAGATGAGCCGGTCGCAGCGGGACGTTCCGATCATTGAGCCGCCGAGATGGGCGTGCTCGTCGACGAACTCGCCGTTGCGCTCGTGCAGTTCCTTGAACGGCTTGCTTGGGGCGTGGCCGTGCGTGCGTTCGAGAAGCGCCTTGAAGCCTTCGTAGTACCCGTAGACCTCGATCTTGTGGGGGCGCTCTTGTCCGTATTTCGGATCCCGCGAGCACTCCGAGTACAGCCGATGCCGGTGCCAGATGCCGCTGATGACCGCGTTGATCCCCGGGGCGATCCCGCCGGAGACGAGGATGCCGACTCGCAGCATCGGTGCGTAGGGCGCTGCGGGATACACGAGCCACCTGCGCGGTCGCGCCTCGAGCAACGAGTAGGGTTGCAGCTTGGTGTCGGCGCGCGCCACCACGTTGACGCGGCTCGCGGCGATGCCTGTCTCCTGGAGTTCGCCGATCATGGCTGGCGGAACCGGATTCGCATACGCCTGTCCGGCCGGGACACACATCTCGCGCGGCCATCGATCGGGGATGGGGCGGCCGGACTGGGTCTTCGTGGGGTCGACGAACTCGTCGACGATCTCCTTCTCGTAGCTGAAGGGATAGCCGAACGGGACGGCGCCGAGGCGGCTCCGGTACATGATCTTCGCGATATCCTCGGCGCACTTGCGTGCGGATGACTCGTCCAGCCCAAACGCGTTGATCGGGGCCGCGCCCGACCAGCTCGCGACCTGCGCGACGCGTGCGCCTTCGCTCAGGCGGACGACGCAGAGCGCCGGGGCATGTGTCACTCCCGCATGCTTCATCTCCTCGCGCTGAATCTCCCCAATCTCGTCCCCGAGAAACGAGACCGTGGCGTCGCACGTGCTGAGCGCTTCCGAGATCTGCTCCATCCAGGTGGAGTCGACCGTGCGACGGTGGGGATGGAAGTACGTTGGAAGCGAGTGGATGTTGTTCAGGTAGCCGCTGACTGCCTCGACAATCGCCTCATCACGTTGTCTGTACGATAGAAAGAGCATGCCACCTCCCAGACGATTGCCGCACCAGAGTCGTGACGCATGATACTGGGTAGCCATCGGGGATCCGATCGCCACGGAGGATCGAGCGAACCACTTGTTCCAACCATGGGCGGCGACACGAGCCCTCGTTCGGTGGGTTCGCTTGCCGGCGAACCGACGCGAGTCCGCTTGCCACCGCGGCGATGATCGACGATTCTCGTGTGGATTCCCGTCACCCCCGCCAGGAGCAACCCATGGCCAGCCGCGCGCGTCGCGTCGTTCCGTTCATGTCGTTCGTCTCGTTCGCGCCGTTCATGCAGTTCACCGTCGCCGTTGCGGCGATGGTCGCCTCGACGGCGGCGCACGCCGGTCTGGTCGGACACTGGCCGATGGACCAGGCCGGCGGCACGGTCGTTCTCGACGTTGCCGGCGCGAACAACGGCACGATCCTCGGCAACGCGACCTTCGTCGGTGGTGGGGTGGCGGGAAGCGCGCTTTCGTTCAGTCGCGCAACCGGCGATCGGGTGGTCCTTGGCGACATCTTCGAGTTCGCGGGCAACGCCGACTTCACGGTCGCACTCTGGGTGAAGCTCGACGCCGCCGTCGCGGAGACCCAGGTTCCCGTCTCCAAGCACACCAGCGGCTTCTTCAATGGATGGATCGTCTTCGGTGGAACGACGGGCGGCTGCTATGGCCTCCCGAATCGAGCCTCGTTCTACACGAGCAACACCTGCGGCGGCGAGGTGACCGGAACCACGCCGCTCAACGACAACGCATGGCATCAGATCGTCGGCGTGGTGAACGCCGGCGTGCTCAAGTCGATCTACGTCGACGGCGGCCTCGCCGAGGCGACCGGACCCACGACGTCCATCGTGGCCACGGCCTCGCAACTGGTCTTCGGCGGCTTCACGATGTCCAGCGGCACGACCGTCGCCAACTACGACGGCCTGCTCGACGACGTGCAGATCTACGACACGGCGCTCTCGTGCCGGCAGGTGCAGGCGATGTTCGACAATCCCGGCGAGGTCGCCCCGGACGTCTTCGACCTCAACCACGACGGCGTCGTCAACGGCGCCGACCTGGGCATCTTCCTCGGCGCGTGGGGGCCGTGCGGCGCCTCGTGCCCCGCCGACTTCGATTGCGACGGCAGCGTGGGCGGCAGCGATCTTGGCCAGCTCCTCGGGGCGTGGAGCGCGTGAGCCGGGGCGCATGCTGTCCGCGATGCCGCTACGACCTTCGTGGCGCGATGAGCCAGTGGATCGACGCGTGTCCCGTCAACGGGACATGCGCCGAGTGCGGTCTCGTCTTCGAGTGGGTCGACCTCTGCGCTCGTCCTGCTTCTCGTCCCCCTCTGTGTGCGGCCGTTGACCCAATACGTTTCCGCGATCGCCGCCATCAAGCTGCCGCTCCTGTCCGATGGTTGGCTCTGCGGCGTTCTCGGGCTCGGGGTGCCGCTCTTAGGACTCTTCGTCTGGTGGATCGCCGCATGCCACCGCTATCTGCGGCTGCACGCCGCCACGGCGGTCGGGGTCGTGGTGTCGATCATCGGCGTGCTTGTGGCGGTCATCGGCGATGGAGTGCAACTCTGGCAGGTCTTTGGTTGATCGGATCCTTGCTCGTCGATCGCCGCCCGCCATTACGTTCGCGAGCGCGACGAAGCGCGCCTATGGACACGCGCCCCACGCGGCGAGAAGCAGCCCGATGTCGCCGCCGTCCACGAGGCCGCTGCCGTCGAGATCGGCGAGCGGATCGCCGTTTCCCCATGTCGCGAGCATGATTCCAAGGTCGCCGCCGTCGACGGCGCCCGAGCCGTCGAGGTCGCCGGGGCAGCCTGCGACGATGGTGCCGGGGGCAGCGCCATCCAGCAGCGTCGCGCCAACAGGCGCACTCAACTGCACGGTGAACTGCACCGTTGCGGCCGCCGCGTGCGGCGGAACGACGATCACGATGCTGCGCGATGTCACGCCACTCTCGAAGACGAGCGTGCCACTCGAGGCGATGTAGTCGACGCCGCCGATCGCCGTGCCGTCGACCGTGGTCCACGCGACGCTGACGGTGCCGCCCGGGCCCGGTGCGCTCGACAGCGTGACCGGGAAGGTCATGGTTTGCGGCGGCTGGCCGCCGCCACCGTCGAGAAGCGGCGCCAAGCTGGCCTGGATGTAAGCCATCTTGTCGGTGTTCACCGTGGTCCAGTCGTCGGCCAGGATCCCACCGGTGTCGCTGCTGTTGGGGTTGAGACACCAATAGGTCCAGCTCATGCCCTTCTGCGTCCCCGCAAGGTCACCCTGGCCGTCGAGGTTCAGGTCGCCGTCGATGTAGTCGGTGAGCGTGTCGAGCCACTGCTGATCGCTCGTCGTCGCAAGCTTCGAGCCGAACTCGCCGAGGAGCAGTGGCGCCGTGTTCTCCTCGAACAGGTAGCCCCAATGGGTGTGCCAGACGGTGTCGAGGTTGTCGGGATAGTCCGGCGCGCCGAACCACGCCTGGGCGTAGACGCTCGCGGGATAGTCGTGCATCGAGTAGACGAGCTTGCCGCCGACGTTCAACAGCACCGGAAACTGCGCCGCGCCGATGAGGTTGCCGCCCCACCAGGTCGACTGGCCATCGAACTTCTCGGTGCCCTCGACGATGATCAGCCAGTCGGGGTTCGCCGCGAGGATCGCGTTGCCGCAGCGCTCAGCCGCCTTGTTCCAGTCGGTGAGCGCGTTGCTGTCGCCCCACGTCGCGCTCTTCTTCGGTTCGTTGAAGAGGTCGGCGCCGATGACCGTGGGGTCGCCCTTGTAGCGATCGGCCAACATGACCCAGTCGTCGATCCACCGTTGTTCCGTGTAGGTGGCGCTTCCCGGGATGTACCAGACATCCTCGTTGACGTAGTTGTCGGCCTTCGCGGAGTGCCGGTCGAGGATGACGCGCAGTCCGATCTCGGCGCAGTGGGCGATGATCGCGTCGAGGACCTGGATGGGCGTCAGGCCGACGAGATCGGGGTTCTTGGCGAAGTTGATGCTGTTCGTCGCGGCGCCGCTCTCCAACGTGGCATTGCAGTAGGGGAGCCGCAGGGTGTTGAACCCAAGCTGCTTCACCTGATCGAGCATCTCCTTGTAGTTGCGGCTCCAGAGGCCGTGGACCACATGGTTGCCCGTCTCGAACCCGAACCAGTTGATGCCGGTGATGCGCACGGGATTGCCCGCGGAGTCCACGATCTGGTTGCCGTTGGTCGAGAGGAAGCCGGGGGCGCCACCCCCACCCGGATCCGCGAGGGGTGCGAGCACGATCTGGGCATCGCCGATCGAGAGCGCCGGTGGGTTCGTCACGACGAGCGAAAGTGAGCGGGTCGCGGTCGCGAGCTCGGCATCGGTCACCTTGAAGACGCAGTTCGCCGTGCCATTGTCGGTCGGCGTGCCCGCGATCGCGCCGCCCGTCGCGAGCGCCAGGCCCGGAGGCAGCATGCCCGAATCGAGCGACCACGTGTATGGACCCGTGCCTCCGGTGGCGATCAGCGCCGCGGCATACGGCACGCCGATGGTGGCGTTCGGCAGCGCGCTGGTCGAGATCTGGAGGGGCGCTGGACCGCCGCCGGGCGCGGCGCCGACATAGGCGACGGTCGCGGGGACGCCGTTCACCTTGCAGTCGAGCACATCCTCGACCAACGTTCCTTCCCCCGTGAAGCCGATCGCGACGGTTTCGCCGGGCGCGATCACGCCGTTCCAGGGGGCGTGGGTGATCGTGGCCTCGGCGCCGTTCACCGAACCCTGCGCGTTCCACATGTCCGACCAGCTTGGTCCGTTCGTGAAGGTGAGCACCCAGTTGTCGATCGGTGCCGTGCCGTCGTTCTTGATCGTGATCGATCCGGAGTAGCCGGTCGGCCATGGATTCTGCGATGTGAACGTGACGAGCGGCGGGGCCGCGACTGCCGCAGCGCCCAACGCCGTCGCCGCGACGATGGCGATGGACCACTCATGCGCGTCCCATTTGATTCTCGCGCCCCACCCAACCGAATTCCGCCGTGAGACACCGCCGTGGGCAGGGGGTCGAACGCATGGAGGTCGACTGGAATCCATATCACGTCGGAACACCCTCACGTTGCTCACGACCTTGCGCATGTTCATGTCGCCTTTCGTGGATGTGGGATTGCTCGTGGTCGGCGCACTGGGTTCTGAGACGCCTCCCAGTTGAGTTCCGCGACCTATTCAACCCAAGTGCGCCGCGAGACGCCGCTGTGGGCAAGGGGTCGAACGCATGGAGATCTACTGGAATCCGTGTGAAGCCGGCGAGAGGAGTATCGAGGGGGCGGCGGGAGGGTTCGCGCAAAACAGCGGGAGCGCACGAAGCTCCGCCCTCGGGATCGGCGCGTGCACGTGCGCGTGCGCGTTCAGCCCCTGGCGGCGCTGCGACCCGTCCCGTCACGCGCCCCGCCACCCAGCCGCCCGCCCAGCAGGACACCCGCGACTCCGATGACGGGCAGCAGCAGCGAGTACCAGAGCGGCTGTCTCGCGTGCTGCGCCGCCTCGAACACGGATATCGTCTCGTCGCGCTCCGATGGGCCGCTCCGCTGCATTCCGATCTCCATCGCCGCCGAGACGATCCCGAGCACCAGCACGATGCCCACGAGGATCATCACCGCCCGCGACGAAGGCCGGCCGATGAGCGCCGCGACCCAGCCGCCGACGATCGCCGCGACGAGGGAGAGCGCGATCGCACACGCGACGAAGAGCGCGCTGACATCGAACGTCGCCGCCGCGAATGCCCGTTCCTTGCCGAGCACGACGAAGAGGAGCGTCATGGTGATCATGATCACCACGAATGTGGCGGCGTAGCCGGCGACTGCCCCGAGGATGTTCCGCAGCATGGTGCCTCCATTCGAAATCGATCGCCCCCCGCGACCGGGCGGCCGCGGACATTATGTCCAATTCCCCAACAGGAGTCCGACGTCGGCGCCGTTCACAGCGCCGTCGCCGTTGAGATCCGCGGCGCACGTGCCGACGCCGGGGATCGGGCCGGGACACGGTCCAGCCGCGCCGAGCATCAGGCCGAGGTCGGCGCCGTTCACGAGACCGTCGCCGTTGAGGTCGCCGACGACCGGAGGATCGGCGAGGAACCATTGCTTCGTCCACGGCGAGTGGAGCATGAAGTCGAGCAGGCGCTCGGCGACCTTCTCGCGACCGCTCGTCGCGGGATGCGTGCCGTCGGCGTTGAAGTCGGCGCATGTCCACGTGAGGCCGCCCGGCGCCGGCGCGAGCCCGTCGGCCCAGATGTAGGGTCCCCACCCGAGCCACGGCGCCACGGCGTCGGGCCCCTCCGGATCGAGGTTTCCCGCAAGGGGATCGATCCGCCCCGTCTGCATCTGCGTGATCTGGGCCTGGACGAGCCACTTGACCGCGAACGCGGATTCGTATGCATACGGCTCGGGGTTGAGCGGCGTCGAGGCGTAGCCCGCGTAGATGCGGCTCGAGAGAAACGCCTGTCGCACGTTGGGGTAGCGCACGTGCACGGCGCGGGCGATGTTGCCGAGTTGGCTGAGCAGGGTGAACGCATCGGCGCCGGGATTCGGCAGCGAGATGGTTGGATTGGCGTTGGCCACCTTGATCCAGAGCGCCGCCACCTGCGGCTCGGCGAGTCCTTCGGGCGCGAGCACCTGGTCGCGCACGCGGTCGTAGTTGGGATCGGCCGGATCGTCCCATGTGCCGGCGGTCTGTCCGCCGCTCGCCCCGTCGAGGATGACGAGGTTCGCGTGATCGACCTGCGGGTCGTTCGCCGCCTTGCCGATGAACGAGAAGGGCGCGCAGCCCTGCGGCGAACCCGAGCAGAACTCCATCGTCGTGTTGCTCATGCCGATCGAAAGCAGCACGTAGGAACCCTTCGGGTCCGGAGCGCCGGCGGTGTTGCGGGGGATCACCGACAAGCCGCGGAAGAGTCCCGCGCTGGCGTGGCCGGTGGGCATGAAGTTGGATCCGTTGGCGTAGAGGCCGCCCTGGTACTGGCCGAGATAGAGCCCGCCGCCGAGGGATGTGAGCGGGACGAGGCCGGTCGACGTGTTGGCGCAATCGGATGCGCCGGCGGGCGACGCCGAGATCACCAGCGCTGCGCCCGCGGCGAGCGCGCCGACAACACTGCTTCGAACCTGGAGCATGAGAGGCCTCCCGAGTTGACGATGACTGCGAGCGGATGCGTGCGGATCACGCGCGACCGAGGCAACGGTTGCGCCGGTCGCAGCATGTTTGCCGATGGAGCCGCGCGCGGGACACGTGCAGGAGACGCGCGGGACATGTCCGCGGGACATGTCCGCGGGACATGCCCGCGGGACACCTGCGAAGATGCAGGCGCAGCGTCGAGCGCGCCGCGGGCCGATGGCCCGCTATCCCCCCGCGATCGCCCCCACGACCAGCAGCGGCTCGGCGCCGTTCGCGACCGCCTCGGGCAGCGGCGCATCGGGCGGCTCGTGCGAGAGATCCTGCCGGCAGGCGAAGAAGCGAATGAAGGGCCGGCGCTGTTGCGTTGCATGGTCGCGGATGGTGCCGCGCAGCATCGGATGTCGCGCCTCGAGCGCGTCGAGCACGGAGCGCTGCGTCACTGGATCCGCGACCTCGAGCGTCACCTCGCCGGCGACCTGGGCGAGCATGCGCAGATGAAACGGGATCGCGACTCGGATCGATCGGATCGATCGGATCATGAAAGCGTCTGCACCTCGACCGAGAGGACGGCCGGAAGATCCCGCACGATGGGCGCCCATCGGTCGCCGGCGTTGGCCGAGGCGTAGACCTGGCCGCCGGTCGTGCCGAAGTAGACGCCGCATGGATCGAGCGTGTCGACGGCCATCGCATCGCGCAGCACATTCACGTAGCAGTTGTCCTGGGGCAGGCCGTTCGTGAGCCCCTCCCACTCGTTGCCGCCCGATCGGCTGCGGTAGACGCGCAGCTTGCCGTCCGGGGGGAAATGCTCCGAGTCGCTCTTGATCGGCACGACGTAGACGGTCTCCGGCTCGTGCGCGTGCACGTCGATGGGAAAGCCGAAATCGCTCGGCAGGTTGCCGCTGACCTCGTGCCACGAGTCGCCGGCGTTGTCGCTGCGCATGACGTCCCAGTGCTTCTGCATGAAGAGCACGCCCGGACGCGACCGATGCATCGCGATGCGGTGGACGCAGTGGCCGACCTCGGCGTTGGGGTCGGGAATGTACTGCGATGTCAGGCCGCGGTTGATCGGCCGCCACGTCTTCCCCGCGTCGTCGCTGCGAAACGCGCCCGCCGCGGAGATGGCGATGAAGATGCGGTTCGGGTCGCTCGGATCGAGAAGGATCGTGTGCAGTCCCATGCCTCCGGCGCCGGGCTGCCAGAGATTGGCCTTGACGGCGCGAAGCGAATCGAGCTCCAGCCAGCTCCTTCCGCCATCGGTCGAGCGGAAGAGTGCGGCGTCCTCGGCGCCCGCGTAGACCGTGTCGGGATCGGTCAGCGACGGTTCGAGATGCCAGATGCGCTTGAATTCCCACGGATGCGGCGTGCCGTCGTACCACTGGTGCGTTCCGGGTTCGCCGACGTACTTGAATTCGTTGCTCACCGGCTCCCACGTCTTGCCGCCGTCGTTGGAGCGCTGGATCATCTGTCCGAACCAGCCGCTCGTCTGCGACGCGAAGAGCCGGTTCGGATCGGCAGGCGAGCCCTTCATGTGGTAGATCTCCCACCCCGCGAAGTGCGGCCCCGCGACATCCCAGCGCTCGCGCTTGGCATCGGCGGTCAGGACGAACGCGCCCTTGCGCGTGCCAACCAGGACTCGGACTCCGCTCATCGATGGCTCCTCTTGGGTGGGGAAAGCGTGCATTTCATCACGAGGCGGCGCGGCGCTCAAGGGGGAGGGACCGTGAAGTCGTACGAACACGGCAGGCCGACCGCGTGCGCCGATGCGGAGACCAGCGCGCACAGGGCCAACGCCATCGCCATCCCGTTCGCGGGTGAATTCAGTGGAGCTCTGTTCATGAACCCCGAGAGTAGCTCGCGTCGCTCGGGCCTGTCCATGGGACGATCGCCTCATGCGCGCCCCAGTTGATTGTCGCTTCCCACCGAACCCAATTCCGCCGTGAGACGCCGCTGTGGGCATGCGGTCGAACGCATGGAGGTCTCCTGGAATCCGAATGAGAGCTGCGCGACGAAGCCGCCTCGCGGCGGCAAATCACGGTGGTGAACGGTGGGCGAGTTGGTACTCCAACTCCCGTTGGATCCGCTCGGTGTAATAGCCGAGGTCCCAGGCCAGCACCGTGCCCGACCAGTCCGAGGAGATCAGGGTGTTCCCGTCCGGCGTGACGAGGAGCGAGATGATGAATGCGCTGTGCTTCTTGAGTGAAAGCAGCTCGCGCCCCGTTCGAGTATCCAGGAGCGCGATCGATCGATTCAGCGAGGGAGTGAAGAGGATCTGGCCGTTCGGATGGAACGCCATCCCCAGTCCGCATGTTCCCGGGACCCTGTTCTTGGCCAGGACGCGGCCCGTGGCTGCGTCGAAGAACCGAATGCAGCCATGCACACCGCTCGCGATGATCGCCCCATCGCGGGAAAAGCGCACTGGAATGGTCCCGGCATTGCCCTCCGCGGGGATCGAGCGGCTGATCGTCCGGGTTTGGAGATCCCAGAGCACGCACGCGTCCGTTGTACGGGCTGCCAGCGTCCTGCCGTCGGGGCTGAAGTCGGCGACCGTGAAGCCGCTCGTGCCCGTATCGAGGCAATCGAGCCAGCGGCCCGACGCGGTGTCCCAAAGGTCGATCCGTCCATCCGCGCGAGCTCGCGCGAGCACGCTTCCATCGGGACTCAACCGGATCTGATTGAAGTCGAGGCCATCGTCAGCCGGCGCGCCGACGGGTGTGGATTGGTCGCTCGCTGCATCGGGCGCCGCCGGCGCTGATGTGGAGAATTCGCGCAGCACCGCCCCGCTCGGAATGGCCAACTGCGTGATGCGCCCGCTCGTCTCGCCCTCGAAGAGCGACTGGCCATCGATGGCGAACTCGAGATCGCACGGCTGCGCGTCGTCGCGGTGAAACCGGCTCATCGTCGCACCGGACCTGAGGTCCACCAGGAGCAGGTCGCGGCCGGTTTGTCCCTGCGGCACCATGGTCAGCGCCACGACGCTTCCATCGGGGCTCAAGGCGGCGATCGAGCGACCCCAACCCCCCGAATGGAGGACCCGGACATGTGGATCCTTGGTCACCTCATACACCCGCACGGTGCCAAGCTGGTCGCTCGTTGCGATCATTCGGCCATCGGAACTGGTGGCCAGTGCGGTGGTGGTCCTCCCACCGCCGAAGGTCGCGGAGCGTTCGCCAGTTGAAATGTCCCAAACGATCGTCAGGCCATCATCGTTTCCCTGTTCGCTCCCGCTTGCGACGACCTTGCGGCCTCCGGAGCCGGGAAGAAATGCCAAGGTCGTTGGAATCATCTCATTTAGCCCGACGTCGATAGGGGGCTTGCCGTCCGACGGCCACACAACCAGGTGGGGGCCAACCAAGGCCGCGATCGTTCCGTCGGGTCCAAATGCGATTTCATTCGCAACGTACCCATAGACGTGGAAATCAAGCGAATCCGGCGGACGCAAGGTGCGCTCCAGCGCGCCCGAGACCGCATTCCACACGCCGAGGGCACCTTCGGGAAGCGCCGAGGCGACGAGGCGGCCGTCGGGGGAGACGGCCGGCCGGCAGACGCACGGGGCGTTCTCGATCGTGACAACTGGTTGGAGTGACTGCGCGTCCCTCACGCGGAGCCGGTTGTCGCGCCCGAGTGTCATCAGGTTGGCGCCGTCCGGGCTGAACGTTGCCGTGATTACCTGATTGCCCGGATCGTCCAGTTGCGCCTCGACGGCGCCCGTGTTGGGCTCGATGATCCGGAGCAGGCCGCCCCCGAGGAGGGCGATGTTCCCGTTCGGGGCCAAGGCGGACCGGAATCTCGCTCGATCGACCGCGGCGATCAGCGTGTTGTTGGGCAGGGCGTTCCACGTTGCGACCGACCAACTGTTGAGTGTGGCGTTCCGATCCAGCGCGCACAAGCGGTTGCCACCTTCATCGAAATGGAGAAGCTCGATTGCGCTGCCATGGGTACGAAGCGTCGCCACGCACGACGACCTCTGGAAGATGTCCCACATTGCCCAGTAGGCGTGCAGCGCTTCGGGAGATCCCGTGAACCCCGCCTCCGGTCCGTCGATCCGCGTCACTCCCGCGCCGATCAGCTCCGGCCACACCGCGTCCTCCGCCAGCGGAAGCTTGCCTGCGAGGGCGAGCGAGCGTCCGCGCTCGACGTTGCTGTCGCTGAGCGCGCTCGCGAGTTCGTGGCTCTTGATCGCGAGCCGGTGCGCCTGCCACGCCATCGCGGCGCCGAAGCCCGCGAGGAGCACAATGACCAGCGCCGCCGCCGAGACGACGACGCGGTGCCTCGACGCGGTCTTCCGCAGGACGTACCACGTGCTGTCGCGCCGCGCCTCGATCGGCCTGCCCGCGAGGTAGCGGTCGATGTCGTCGCGGAGCCCCGCGGCCGTCTGGTAGCGCCGCACCGGATCCTTCGACAGCGCCTTGAGCACGATCGTCGAGACGTCGCCATCGACCCACGGTCCATCGGGATCACTGCTTCGCCGGTTCAGCGGCGCGGGCTCGTCCGACTCGACGGCCTGGATCGTCCGCGCCATCGAGCCGTCCACCGAATAGGGCATTCTGCCGCCGACCAGTTCGTACAGGATCACGCCGAGCGAATAGATGTCGGTGCGCGTGTCGACCTTCGATGGATCACCGGAGACCTGCTCGGGCGCTGAGTAGGCGAGCGTTCCCGCGAACTCGCCGGTGTGCGTGAGTCGCGTGCGCTCTTCCGGCCCGAGATCGCGGGCGATGCCGAAGTCGAGCACGTGCGGTTCGCCCGCGGCGTCGACGAGGATGTTCGCGGGCTTGAGATCGCGGTGGACGATCGAGTGCTGGTGGGCGCAGAGCACCGCGTCGCACACCTTGGACATGACGGCGAGGCGGCTCCGCAAGGCATTGCGCCGGGCATCGCGCCCGCGCGCCGCGTCGAGCCCGCGCGACCAGCGGTCCAGCGTCACGCCCTCGATGTGCTCCATCACCAGGCCGAACTGTCCATCGCCGATGGCGCCACTGTCGTAGACCGTGACGATGTTGGGATGGCGCAGCGCCGCGGCGATGCGGATCTCGCGCTCGAAGCGCTCCTTCTGGCGCGTTGTGGTGCCGCGCCAGTTCAGGAGCATCTTGATCGCCACCGTGCGGCGCGTGCGCGTCTGAATCGCCCGGTAGACCACGCCCTGGCCGCCGCGGTGGATCTCCTCCTGAAGCTCGTAGCCGGGGACGAGGTCGGGCTTGTTCGTGCGCGAACCCCTCTCCGGCGAGGGCGCTTGCGTCGCGATCTTCGCGGCCAAGGCCGCTCGCACGTCGGCGAGCAAGAGGTTGTTCCCGCGTGTTTCCTCGACAACCGCGCGGCAGGTTTCGCAGCGTTCGACGTGCGCCGCCACCGCCTCGTCGGCGCACGCGCCGGCCGCGAACGCATCGAGCGCCGCGGGCGACGGGCAGGTTCCGGCAGGCCTCGTCATTCGTCCTCCCGCCATGCGGCGGTCAGGTTGTCGACGATCTCGCGCAGCCGCCTGGTCACCCGCGCCTTCGCGGTGTACACCTCGTCCACCGACATGCCGCACTCGCGCGCGGCCTTGTCGGTGCGGCTCTTCATCGACCTTGGCAGCGCGGTTGTCGTCGTCATACGCGTCCCAGTTGACTCTCGCGCCCCACCCAACTCAATTCCACCGTGAGACGCCGCTGTGGGCAAGGGGCCGGACGAATGGAGCTCTACTGGAATCCGTGCGAACTCAGTGCGCAGCGCGGAACTCCAATTCCCGCCGGATATGCCCGTTGTAGTACGTCAGGTCCCAGGCGACGACAGCGCCGGACGCGTCGGAGGAGATCAAGCTCTTGCCATCCGGCGTCACGAAGAGCGAGCCACCGATCAGCGAGGCGCGTTGGGGAAGCGAGAAGAGCTCACGTCCTGTCCGGACGTCCCACGCGCGGATCGAGTTGCTCGATGAAGACGCGAAGAAGAGGTTGCCGCCGGGATGGAAGACGACCGCCGTGCCGGCTGATCCTGGATCCTTGTTCTCGCTGAGAACGCGCCCCGTGTGGACGTCGAAGAAGATGATGCTGCCGTACACGCCGCTCGCGAGGACCGATCCGTCGGGGGAGAAACGCATCCAGCCCCAACCTCCCATCGGCATCGATCGCTGGATCGTCCGAGCCCGGACATCCCACAACACGCACTTGTTCGACGCGCGGACCGCGAGCGTTGCGCCATCCGGGCTGAATTCGATCACCGCTGACGGGAACACGTCTGCATCGCCGCCGCCGGCGAGAGCACCAATCCAACGACCGGACGGGACTTCCCAGAGATCGATCTGGCCGCGCGGACCGGCACGGGCGATGACGTTCCCTTGCGGGCTCAGCCGCATTTGATTTGCATCCATCGTCTGATCCTGGTCGGCCGCACCCGGTGCAGGTGTGGGCTCGTCCGACCCGGAAGCATCGGGCACGACGAACTCGCACCGCGTTGTCCCGGCGGGCAGCTCGGCCTGCGTGATTCGACCGTTCCACTGGCCTTCGAACAGCGACAGGCCATCAGGAGCGAACGCCAGTTTCGAGAGAGGCGATCCTTCCCGATGAAATCGATTCGTCGTCGTGCCGGACTTGAGATCCATGACGAGAACATCCTGTCCGGATCGATCCGGATGTGCGGCGGCGAGCGCCACCGTCGTTCCATCTCGACTCATCGCGGCGACCGCTCCGCGCCCGGCCTCCTCATGCAGGACCGAGAAGCTTGGCTCCTCCGTGGCCTCGAAGACCTGCACCATGCCCTCCAGGGTCCCACGGCCACCCTCGAAGCCGCCCACTGCGATGAATCGACCATCGGGGCTCGCAGTGCATGTGGATGAGACAGTCAAATGTTTGAATGTCGCCACGCGCTCTCCAGTGAGTGGTTTCCAGATCAGCGTGACGCCCGATCCACCTCCGGGTGCGCCGCCACTGGCGACCAGGAGTTCGCACTCGGGACCGTGGACAAATGCCACGGTCGCGCCGCCGGCACCGAACTGCCCGCCCAAGTCCAACGGACGCTCGTTGCCCGCCGGCCAGACCACCACATGTGCGACAAGGGATGCTGCGATCGTTCCATCGGATCCGAAGGCAATTCTCCGAGGAAAACCGATCACACGGCCATCGCGCTCGAGCGACTGCGGTGGGCGCAACGTGCGCTCCAACGCCCCGGAGGTGGCATTCCACACACCCAGAGCGCCATCCGCAAGCGCCGCGGCGACACGGCTGCCGTCGAGGGAGAACGCCGGCAAGGAGCAATCGTCGGCGTCCTTGCAAACGCTCTCCCCGGCGATCGTCACCAAGCTTGCGAGCGATCCCGCATCCCACAGGCGGAGTCGGCCGTCGCGCCCGATCGTCGCCAGCACCGCCCCATCAGGACCGAAGGTGCCGGCCACCGCCTGATCGTCGGGATCGGCGACCTGCGCCCGCACGCCGCCCGTCTCTGGATCGATGACACGAAGCATGCCGCCTCCGAAGATGGCGATGTCTCCGTTCGGCGACATGGCGGCTCGAAACTTCACTTTGTCAACCGGCGCGACCAGGCTGGTGTCGCGCAACCTCTCCCATGTTGCGGTCGACCAGGAAACCAACCTTCCATCGCCGTCGAACGCGCTGAGGCGCCGACCATCCTTGTCGAAACGAAGAGGGTTCGCCATGCGCCCACCGGTACGGAGCGTCGCCACACGCGCGGACTTCCGGAACATGTCCCACAGAGCCCAATAGGCGTGCATCGCGCCCGTGGATCCAACGAAGCCAACCTCCGGCCCGTCGATGCGGGTCACGCCCGCCCCGATCAGCTCGGGCCAGACCACCGCCTCGGCTTGCACGACGTTGCCCGCGGCGGCGAGCAAGCGTCCGCGCTCGACGTTGCTGTCGCTGAGCGCACTCGCAAGTTCGCGGCCCCGGACCGCCAGCCGGCGCGCCTGCCACGCCATCGCGGCGCCGAAGCCCGCGAGGATCGCCACGATCACACCCGCGGCGGCGAAGGCAACGCGATGCCGCGACGCGGTCTTCCGCAGGACGTACCACGTGCTGTCGCGCCGCGCCTCGATGGCCGTGCCCGCGAGATGCCGCGCGATGTCGGCGCCCAGCGCGCCGGCCGACTGGTAGCGCCGATCCGGCGCCTTCGAGAGCGCCTTGAGGATGATCGTCGTGACGTCGGCGTCGACGCGGCGATCGAAGATGTCGGTGCGCGGCGGGATCGGCTCGGCGTGCGCGATCGCGTTGACCACCGACTCCATCGGTCCGGCCGTGTCGTATGGCATGGTCCCCGCGACGAGCTCGTAGAGCACGACGCCGAGCGAGTAGACGTCCGAGCGCGTGTCGGTCTCCTGCGCATCGGACGAGACCTGCTCGGGTGCGGCATACGCGAGCGTGCCCGTGAACTCGCCGGTGCGCGTGATGGTCGGCTCGACGCCGGTCGTGTCGTGGGCGATGCCGAAGTCGAGGATGCGCGGCTCGTCCGAGGCGTCGACGAGGATGTTCGACGGCTTGAGATCGCGGTGGATCACGCCGCGCTGGTGGGCATGCTGCACGGCGTCGCACACCTTCACGAAGAGCGCGAGCTTCCTGCGAACGCGATCGCCCGCGGACAGATCCTCGGCGTCGATGCGCCGGCGCCACTCGTCCAGCGTGACGCCTTCGACGAGCTCCATCGCGATGGCGAAGCCGCCGTCGGGCAGCAGGCCGCAATCGTGCACCGTGACGATGTTGGGATGGCGCAGCTTGGCGACGAGCTGCGCTTCGCGCCACAGGCGCTGGCGCTCGCGCGTGCTGCCGGCGCGGATCACCTTGACCGCCGCGGCGCGGCCGGTCGGCTCGTGCGTCGCGCGGTGCACCGTGCCCTGACCGCCGCGATGGAGGATCTCGAGCAGGCGGTAACCGCGCAGCGGCGCCCGCTCGTCGGACGCCGCCGGATCGAGTGCGCGGCCGGCGTCGGTGGCATGGTTGGCCGAGGAGGAAGGCCCTGATGCCGGGACCGGCGGCCCTGTTGCGGCCGGCTGCGCCCCCGAAGTCGCCTGCGCGCCCATGTGCCGAATGAAGGCCAGAAGCCGTTGGTTCGAGCGGATCTCTCGAAGACGCGCAGCGCACAGCGAACATCCTGCGAGATGACCTTCGAGGCGAGCGAGCGCGCGCCGGTCGGCGATCTCGTCCGACGCGAATTGAACGAGCTCCGCCTCGCTTGGACAGTCGTCGGCTTGTTCGATGAACCCCATGGGCACCCCCTTCGACAACTCCCGAATGGACACGATGCCGACGTTGCAACGAAGGGCGGGACGCCTTCGCGCCAGTCGCACGGATTCCTGTGGGCCTCCATGCGTCCGCCCCCTCTCTTGCCCACAATCGCGTCTCACTGCGGAGTTGGTTTGAGTGAGGCGCGAGCGTCCACTGGGACGCGCATCACTCGTCCTCCATCGCCTCCTCCACCTCGGCGATGATCCCGCGCAGTCGGCCAAGCACCCGGTTGCGCGCCACGTACACCTCGTCGCAGCTCATGCCGCAATCGAGCGCTGCGGCCTGGACCGGAACCTGACGGATCGCGGTGAGCTCGAACGCCCGCAGCGTGGCATCGGCCATGTGCGTCTCGGAACGAAGCCGCTGGAGCGCGACCGCGAGAACCTGCCGCTGAAGCTCCTCATGCCAGAGATCCTCGAGCCCCGCCTCGCCCGACTCGTCCATCCGGACGTCGTCCGGTCCCCCGCCCCGCCCTCGCTTGAGCCGCTGGATGTCGCGGATTCGGTGTCGCAGGATGGCGAGCGTCCAGCGCCGCAAGCCGCCGCGAGCCCGATCGAACTGGTTGTCACGGAGGCCTCGAACGAGTTCGAGGAGCGCCTGCTGCGCGGCATCCTCGGCGTCCGGCTCGCTGAGACCGAGGCGGCGGCCAACTCCGCGCAGCACAGGGTCGTAGCGCTCGACGAGAAGGGCCCATGCGCCGCTGTCGTCGCGCGTACGAAGGGCGTCGAGCAACTGGGTGGTTGTGGTGAGAGGAATGGCCACTGAACGCCGGAACGGCGGCGTGTGGCACCCACTCACGCATGCACGGTCGTGCCCGCCGCCATTCCGTGACCCAAGGGTACCGTGAACCTGGGGACTTCCGCGAGGGTCTGCGCCAACGAAAGCCGCACACCAGCGGACCCCAAGGACCTCGGCGAGGCGCCGACACGAGCACGCGAAGACCAACGGATCGTTTCCGGACGCCCGAGCGACCGCGTCCGGGCCTTGCGACCGGGCCTCCCCCGCACGGTCCAACCCGTCTCCACTCGCGACTCGCGTTCGAGGGGCCTGTGTCCGCTGCGCGCTCCCGAGTCGCCACTCGAGGCGCTCGCTGCCGGGCGGGCGCGATCAGGGCGGCGCCTCGGAGAGCGCAGAAATGTCGGATTTCCCCTGCAAGGTTCGGGAGGGTTGCTACGCACTGGTTCTGACGGGGAGGTTTTCGGCTCCCCGGGTTCGCGTCGCTCACCGGTCCGCCCTGATCGAGGTGGACGACACCGCTGATCGAGCTTCATCCCCGACTCCTTCCGGAGCACCTGCATGCGCGCTCTTCCAGTCACAGCCATTCTCGCGGCACTCGTCACCAACGCGCTCGCGCTGGGCTACACATGCCCGCCAGGCGGTCCGGTCAACGACTGCGCCGTGAACGCCACACCGATGTCGTCAGGACAGGCGCTGGCGTTCAACACGTCGACCGCGAACACCGACGGTCCGCCGAATTTCCAGTGCCCCTACGGCAAGGACATCTGGTACCTGATCCATGCCCCGGCCGACGGCGAGTTCACGATCGTCATCGACACGCCCACGTTCAACTCCGTCGTGGGGGTCTACTACCTCGGGATGAGCCCCGACTTCGATCCGGCGAACCTGTTTCTCTACTTCACAGGGTGCGTCAACGCCCAGGGCCTCGGCGGCGAGACGGCCGTCTTTCCCGGCGTCGCGGGCGTGTACTACCTGATCCAGGTCGCCGGGTTCAAGAGCGGCGCCGTGGCCCAGTCAGGGCCGGGCGCGATCTCCACGACGTTCGTCGGGTCCGGGTGCGGCAATCCCGGCGCCGGAAGCTGCTTCAAGACGCATCCCCAGGCCGGCTGCGACGATCGCGCCTGCTGCTTGAACGTGTGCGAGTTCGATCCCCTCTGTTGCGACGTGGCGTGGGATCAAGCGTGCGTGGACCTCGCATCGAAATCTTGCGGGGTCCCGGCACCGATCGTCATGTGGGGATTCGAGCACACGCCCGTGAACGGCGCCTCGCTCGAGGTGGTGGGGAACGACCTGGTCGTCTCCGGCAATCGCAACGGTGGTCCGTATGGCGTGTCGGTTGCCTATGGAACGCTGACGAGCGGCGCCGAAACCGGACTGATCGACTGGGTTCATGACGCGGTCGGGTCGACCTTGAGCCTCGAGTTCCAGGGGCCGCAGGTCACCGACACGATCTCGTTCGTCACCGCCGCCGACCTGATCACCCTGGTCATGCACACCAAGTTCGCGATGCCGGAGTGGAACACCTTCGATGTGCTTGTCTTCGATGGATCCGACCTCGTGGGCGTGCTGCCCGCCCAGTCGAGTGGCACGGTTTCCATGACGCCGCAGTTGTATACGTGCAACGGCTGCTGGCAGGGCTGCTGCATTCCCGATCCGCCGGGCCTCGCGTCCAAGTGGGGCGGGACGTACCAGATCGATCCATTCTGGAAGGCATCCACGACCGACACGAACTGCGCCGGCGTGTTCGAGTTCTCCGCGCCGGGCGCAGGTCCGTTCCGCGGCGGCCACGTCGTGCTGCGGCCGAGCGTCCCGCTCGGGGCTGGCATGCCGGGTCCCGACCACATCACGGTGTCGACCTCGGGCGTTCCCAGCATTCGGCTGTCGGACAAGAGCACGCCGAAGCTCGCCTTCGGCGTGGCGGAGACCCACCCGGTCGTGGTCGGCGACGAGGTGCTTTCCAGCCGCGGTTTGCTGGCTGGCGCCATGCCGGGCGCGGACGTGTTCGCCCTGTGGGGCGACGATGCGGACGGCGATGGCGTGGCCGAACTTCACGTCGGTGGCCTCGGCGACGGCGACACGGCCGAGGTGGAAATGTTCCCTGGTGGCGTCGCTTCGATGGGGATCGACTTCATGGACATCGATCCAGGTTTATCTGGCCCGACTTTCATCACCATAAACGGAGGCAAGGACAACGACCGCGATCGAAGTCGACCGGGCCGATTCGTGGACGCCAGTTTCTCGGGGAACCCGAAGTGGAACTGCGACTTCTCGTTCGACGATGTAGCACAGCCGTACACGGCCATTGCATACCTTCGTGGCGTCAAGGTCTGGAGCGAATCAGGCATTCGGCCAGATCCGATGATGACGTTCGGTGAGACCACGGATTCATCGTTTGCCGTCCAGTTCGGCCCGTCGAAGGACGTCTTCGTTCTCTTCCCCGAGGAAGTCCTCTTCACTCCGCTCGGATCGAAGGATGCGCTTCCGATCGACCGCTTCGTCATGCAATCGGAAGGCCCCACGAGCGATGCCCCGTTCGATCATGTGACGCTCTCGTTCGGCGGCATCTCGGGACTCGTGGTTTCCAATCCGACGACGACGCTGCCCTCGCCGTCGAACCCCTGTGTGGGCGATCTGGGCGGCGATGGACAGATCGACGGCAGCGACCTCGGACTCCTGCTTGGAAGTTGGGGCGCGGGCGGGGCGGCCGACCTCAATGGCGACGGCGTCGTCGACGGCGCCGACCTGGGCATGCTCTTGGGCGGGTGGGGAGCGTGCCCGAAGGACACCGCGATGAAGATCACCGGCGTCTTCCCCACCGAAGTGCAGGAAGGCGATGTGATCACGATCACCGGCATCAACCTTCCGACCAATCCCGACAACATCTGCATCCAGGCCGTTCCTGACTCGGCGCAGTCCTGCGGCGAGGGCGAGATGCGGGTGCAGGGCCTTCGGGCGTTGACGGCAACGCCGACGCAGGTGACCGCGCGCGTGAGCGGCGTGCCGCCGTGGATCTGGTCGGGCCGGATCAAGATCACCGCGGGTGAGGGCGAGACGACCACTCCCCCGGGCATTCCTCCGACGGTCGTTCTCCTGGAGCCCGGCGCGTGGACGTGGCAGATGAACGGCGGTCCGTCGGCGATGTCGTCGCAGGTGGTGACGTTCAGTCAGGCAACGGCCTTGACCTGCGCAAGCTCCTACGGGAACCTCGTCGGCCAGAACCTGGAGATGACCATCAGCTTCGCGGGTCCGCCCGGTCAGCCATGCCCGGCGGGCACAACGATGTCGATTCAGGTCGACGCCGGCACGTTGAACACCGCGGGACAGCAGTTCCCCTTCGCGTTCGACCAACTGGCCAAGGTGATGACCGTCCCGAACATGACACCGGCCCAATGCGCCACCGCGCTGTGCCAGACGTTCACCACGGTCGTCTTCCAGGAGACGGGCAAGCTCGTGACGTGCACACCGACAGTCGTCGGCAACACGGTGACCATGTCGATCGGCCGGCCATACGACCCGGTCAGCGGGCAGTTCCTCCAGTACGACCCGAACATGGGGATGTACTTCTGGGTCGAGATCTGCGCGCCGTGACGGATGTCCACAGCGGCCCCGCAACGGCGCGGTGCCGAAGCTCCTTCCGGGCGAGGCGATCGCGGACGAGTCCGCGATCGCCTCATTGGTGTCCGCTGCGCGCCCGGGTCGCCACTCGAGGAGCTCGCTGCCGCGCCGGTCCGATCACGGCGGTGCGCCGAAGAGCGCATGAATATCGCGATTCCCCTGCAAGGTTCGGGAGGGTTGCAACGCACTGGTTCTGACAGCAGCGTCTTCCACCTCCAAGTTCCTCAACGATTCCGGCGGTTCGCTGCCTCTGGCACACCCGCTTGAGGTTCCATCAGATTATCAAGCCATTCTCACGTCCCGCGTCGTTCACGGCCGCCATCCTGGCCCTTCTCGCCTCGATTCATGGCGGCGCATCGACCGCATGGTCCGCAGGCGTCGAGCCATCGGCGACCTCGGCGGGCGAGTTCGGCCGCAATGCGCCACCACCGTCCCGGCCATCGGCGCCGCCCGACGAGGGCGGCGTCGCAACGCCGGCGTGCGGTCCGACCGTGATCACCCAGAACTGGAATCCGACGCTGATCGTGCTCGGCAACACGATCGCATGCAAGAGCACGCTCTTCGGCTTCACCTACGAGAACGCCGTCGCCCGCGTCTTCACCATGGCGACGGACCTGGAGGTCGGCTGCGTGGAGTTCGGCGTCGAGACGAACACGGGCGGCGAGTGGCCGGTCGAGGTCACCCTGTTCGGCGGCGACATCGTCGCGAACCCCGCCGCGCCGCAGCTCGGACGCGTGATCGTCACCATTCCAAACAACACCACCAAGCAACTCTTCAGTGTCGCGCTTCCATCGGGAATCTGCGTCTCCGCCGGATCGGCGCTCTCGGTCCAGCTTCGCACGCCCGACCGCGATCTGCTCGCTCCGCCGAACGCCAACGACCCCCCGGGCGACGGCGGCGCCATCTTCCTCGGAAGCAACACCGCGGGAAGCATCAACTTCGCGCCCAGCTACATCAAGGCGACGGCCTGCGGCGCCGGCAGCTTCGTGACGTTCGCCTCGATTGGCTTTCCCGCAGTCCACATCGTGATGTCCCTCGGTGGCGATGCCCCGGCCGATTGCAGCAACCCCTGCGACCCCACGAAGTTCGTCACCGATCCCAGCTTCGAATACCACGCGCTCCTCTCCTACAGCGCCGTGGTGAACGACTTCGCGCTCAACGAAGGCCAGTGGGGCGCCGAGGTCGGCAGCATCGCCGTCGGTACCGCCAATGGAGTGACGCCCTACGACGGATCGAAGATGCTGTGCATGAACAACGACGGCCTGACGGTGACGCAGGCGGTCCAGGCCATCGACGTCAGCTCGTGCGCACCGTTGATCGACGCCGGCCTGCTCGAGGCCGAGTTCGCCGCCAGGTTCAACGTCGGGTCGGCCGTGACCGCGGCGTCGGCGTATCCAATGCTGCGCTTCTTCAGCGGAGCGTCCTACACAAGCCAGATCTCGAACGTCGCGAACGGCGGGCTGCTCGACGCCGATCCAACGACGTGGCAGCAGAAGACCGTCGACTCGCTCATCCCGGTCGGCACGCGCTGGATCGTGGTGGAGGTGGGCTTCGGCGACACCTCCATCGGCACGCAGCCCGGCTATGTCGAGGATGTGACGCTCTGCATCCGGAAGGTCGCCAGCCTTCCGTCGAGCTGCCGGCTCTACTGGGTCCGGAGCGGCGCACCAGGCGGAGCGAACATTACGTCGGCCGACTACGACGGATTCAACCCGATGGTCTTCAACACCCTGGCCACCACCAATCCATCGATCGCGTACCACACCGGCACTCCGCCGTCGTTGTACTGGAAGAAGTCCGGCCTCATCTACTGGGACGCCGCGGGCGCGCCCAGTGCAACCCCGATTCCGACCGTGCTCGGGGCGGCGCCGTGTTCTACGGACACATCGCTGATCACCACGAGCCAGACGGATCTCTATGTGACGTGCCAGACGAGCCTCCAGATCTACCGCATTCCGATTTCCGGCGGCAGCGCCGGCATCCCGACACTGCTGCCGCTGACGCCACAGATGCTCGGGACGATCCGTGCGATCGCGTTCCACTGCATGGAGCACAAGCTCTACATCGCGACCGACTCGGACATCTGGACCTGCGATCCAAACGGAGCCAGCTTCACGCACTTCGCGACGATCCCCCCGATTGCGCCGAACAACTTCCCGCACCTGCGGGGGATGGACTTCGACTACTCCGGTGGCTGGCTCTACGTGCTCGGCGAATACGGCAACCAGCTCAATCCCGACCAACCCTTCATCGTGCGCGTCGCGCTGCCCGGAGGAACCGTCCAGACGGTGCTGCTGAACCCGCCCGGCGGATCCGGCCCGGTTGGCTTCCTCCAGAATGAGTACCGCGGCATCGCGGTCGACGGTGGTGTCGGGCTCATGTGGTGGACGTGCTGGAACGGCGGCGCGTCCGAAGTGCGCCAGGCACCGCTGGGTCTCGGCGGCACACCGATCGTGATCGCAACCGGCGGCCCTTCAGAGCAGTTCCTGGGCGTCGCCGTCTCACGATGCCTCGTTCAATGCGCGTCGGCGTGTTCCGGCGACCTCGGTGGGGACGGAGTCGTCGATGGCGCCGATCTCGGGCAGCTCCTCGGCAACTGGGGAGGCTCCGGCGTGGGCGACATCGACGGTGACGGCACGGTCAACGGCTCGGATCTTGGGCTCCTGCTCGGTTCGTGGGGTGCCTGCGAGCCCTGATGCGCGTATCGGTCGATTCTCGCGGCCCACACGGGGCCAATCCGGGCTCCAAGGACGCGACCGTTGGCAGGAGAGGTCGAGCGCGTGGAGGTCTGCCGGGATCGGAGCGACGGAGTGACACGGATTCCAGTCGACCTCCATGCGTTGGACCGCTTGCCCAGCGCGATGTCTCACGGCGGACTTGGGTTGGGTCGGGCGCGAGAGTCAACGGGCACGCGTGTCAGCACCGAGGACGCGTATCAGCGTCGCGTCGGAACGGCTTCCGGGGACGACGCCCGCAGCGCACGCTGCGGGCGTCGTCGTGCGCACGGTCGATCGCTCGTGTCTGCGCTCGTGTCTGCGCTCGTGTCTGCGCTCGTGTCTGCGCCATGCCTGCGCATGATCCGGTGCAGTCGCGAGACCCCGGACACACGGAAGGACACACACGGACTGAAGCCGACACTCCCCTACCCGATCCCGTGCCCGCTCGCGCGAACCGGGATCCACGCGCCGAAGCCGCCGGCGCTGTTGCGGCGAAGGCCGAGGAAGACGGTGGCCATGGCGAGCATCGGGCCGAAGAAGCGGCGGGGTCGCATGTCGAGCGCACACGGCCGAGCGTCGCTCGAGCGGTCGAGTTGGTCGACTCGCAGTCCCGCCGCGCGCCAGGTCGCGAGCACGCGAAGGAGATCGGCCGCAGGTGGCTTGGCGTCGTCGCGCACCACGATGGCCTCCTCGATGCCGTTGGCCCGCAGGACCTCGCCGGAGGGGAAATCCTGCGGAAAGACGATCCAGCGGTTGTCGAATCGACCCGGCGCGCCACGGGTTCCCGGCGCTCGGTTGCAGTCGATGAGAAACGCCGGCGCGGCGTCGGCGTCGATGGCGATGGCGCCGATCGCGCTCGCATGCTCGATCAACGCGGCCACGACGGACTTGACGTCGACCAAGGCCGCCGGATTGGCGGTGGTGTTGAAGAGCGGAACCGGACGGAAGCCGGCGACGGCGAGCGCAACGCCGGCATGCACCGCCTCGGCGCCGGGCAGATCGACGACGATCGCGGCGCGCCGTGGAAGATGACGCAGCCAGTTCGGTGGTGGCGGCGCACCTCCGCCCGGCACAGCCGCGCCTGGCGCCGAAGGTGGCGCGCCGCGGCCTTCCGATGCCAGGTCGCGCCCGGAACGAGCGAAGAGCGAGGGCTTGGCCCACGCCGACCAGAACGACTCGGTCGGCGCCCACTGTTCAAAGAGCGATTGCGCATCCATGGAGAGGCTCCCGGCGGGAGTTGGCGGCTTCGGTCGGTGAACGCCGGATCAGGACGGCGACGTCCTGCGCCCTGGCGTCGATGAGTGGACGCGGCGCGAGCCGTCCATAAACCCCGGCGGCGCGGCCGGCGACGACGTAGACGCCAAGGCAGAGATGGCGCGGCCCGTCGCCGGTCGTCAGCGCGACGGAGTCGAAGCGCCGCTGCGCGATCCAGTGGCGAGGCCACAGCATGGCGTTGAGCGCGATGCGGCGGCGCACCCGCTCGTCGACGGCGCCGGCGATCGCGATTCCCTCGCCGACGCGACCGAGGGCCGGCTTGAGGATCCACGACTCGGCGCGGCGGCGCTCCGATCGCGGAACGTCGCGGGGATCGCGGGTCTCGGGAAGGAACCGTTCCCACCACGGAAGCGACAGGCCGATGGCGCGCGTCGCGAGCACCAAGCGCTTGCTCTGCGCGAGCAGGGCCGTCGGCGGGTTGCATTGCGGCGCTTCGGCGCGGAGCAGGGTCGACCAGTCCGCGGAGCGAGGCAGGCCGGGCAGCCACTCCGCGGGGAAGAAACGCACGATGGCGTCGATCTGGCCTTCGCGCCAGCCCGTGCGCATGACGAGCCCCTGCCGCACGGATGCGGCCGGCGCCGACGCCGCCGGTGCGCACGCGCATACGTGATCGGGCGCGACGAGGTGTGCACGCAGCCCGCGCGGGACGAGTCGGCGCGCCAGATGGACCATCACCTGGCCGTCGTCGGTGAACGCCGTCGCGTGCATCATCGCGACGTCGCCGGCGCCACCGAGCGCCGCCGCGAGGGCGTCGGCGAGCGCTTCGCCCGGATCGCCGGGATGATCGCCTTCGCCGCCACCGAGTTCCTTCACGAGATGCGCGAGCGCCGCGGCCTCGATGAAGCCCCCCGGAACGTCGGCGTTGACCTCGGAGAGGCGCCAGCCGTCGGTCGTCGGGTGGAAGTCGAAGCGCAGCACGCGCGGACCGGCGCAGCGCAGCGATCCGTCGCGGGAAGCGCGGCGCAGCGCCGCGGTGAAGCCGCGAGGCAGGGCGAGCGTGGGCCACGCGCGCGGGGCGGCCAGCAACGCGCGTTCCGCCGCGACGAGCTCGGCGGCGAGCGCCTCGGACGCCTCGACGAGGACCTTCCATTCCGCCGTGTCGAGCTCGATCGCGAACGGGGCGACCGCCGCGCCGTCGGCGTTCTGCGGATCCCACTTGCCCCACTCGAAGACGAGCCGCCGGCGCAGCTCGCGCCGAGCCGAGCGGTCGAGCGCCGGGCCGGCGGCGATGCCGAGGCGCCCGCGGCTCACGACCACCACCCGAGCCGCGCGAGCCGGAACGCGGCGACGCCGACATAGACCAGGGCCAGCACCGGCGCCACCCCGCCCACTCCCGGATGTTCGCGGGGCTCGATCCGGCGCGGAACGCGCGACGCCACGATCTCGATGGCGACGATGATCGCAATCGGCCACGCGGCGAACGAGAAGTCGTGCAGGGCGCCATCGACGCCGTGCCACGTGCCGGCGGCGCCGCGCCCGAGGAGGAGTCCCGAGGCGATGCAGAGCGCCGCATAGCGCACGCCCGCGCCCTGGTCGCGATCGATCGCGATCCGCGCGTCCGCACCGCCGAGCGCCGCGAGCACGAGCAGCGCGATCAGGAGCGTCGCCGTGGCGAGCCCGGCGCTGAAGACGACGACCCACCAGCCCGGCCCATCTCCGATGTTGCCGCCGGCGTAGCAGAGCGCGAAGGCCTCGATCGCGCCCGCGACGGCGATCATCGCCGCCGGATTGCGCCGTTCGAGCACATCGTCGCGCGGTTGGAGTCCGACCAACGGCAGCAACCGGGTCGCCGCGCCGAGCCAGGCGATGCCGAGGACCAGGTAGTAGAGGATCCATCCGGCGCTGCCTCGCACATCCGAGGCGGACCAGCGCACGAGGACGAGGAGGATCGTGGCCACGGCCGCAAGCGGGGCGAGGCGCATCGCACGGCGCAGGCCCGGCGTGCAGACCAATCGATCGACGCGCGCCACCCCCACATACCAGCGCACGACGGCGAAGAGCGCCACGGCGCTCGACAAGAGCAGGATGGCTACCTCGTCCGGACCCATGCGGTCACGGTATCACGAAGCGACGCCCGCCGGCGCCGAGCGCGATGCGCCTGGACTGGAGAATTCCTTCGTTCTGCGCTCCCTCGCGTGAGCGACCTTGGCGGTTCCCGTTTCTCTCGCACCGGGCCCGAACGCGGATTGTCCCGCGATCGCCCGCGCAACCCAGGCCGCCGCGCACCGCCGCCCCAACCGGCGGTGGATGGTTCTCGACCGTGTCGCCACTTCGGGGGTCGAAGCGACGAACGGCCGGCGGCGCATGCAATGGAGGTATCGGCATGTCACGCACTCATGTGTGCACGGTGTCGCATCGCGCCCGTGCGAGCGGTGGAGACTCGATTCGTTCCCGCGCCGTCGACCTTCGTCGCGGCGCCATCGCGTGTCGTCGCGGCGCCGTCGTGGCGTCGACCGCGGCTCGTGCTGATCATGATCGTCGCGCCCGACGACGCCACCGGTTGCGGTGGAACGCCACCGCCGCCGATGTGCGGCAAGACGACCACGCTCACGAAGACGCCACCACTTGTCTTTCCGGTGGCACCCGCGGGTGGCGTGGTGATGTTTCCGGTGAGCGTCGGCCTCGGCGCCACCGGACCCTGTCCGCCACCGGTCACCACCACGATCGCGCTGACCGTCGCGTGCCTTCCGCCGCCCGGTGCGGCCGGCATGGTCACCATTCCGACGCCGCTGGTCGGCGCCACGCCCGCGCTGGTTCCTGTGGCCATCCCGCCGGGGCCACCTCGCGTCTGCACGGTCAGTGGCACGGCGACGACGCTCTGGGCCGACGGGACCACGAGCATCGGCATGGGCGACACGACGTTCTGCATCGTCGAACCGTCGCCGGTCGATCCGACGGTTCCTCGACTGGATCTTCAGCGGCTCTCCAGCGCCACGCAATTCGCCCATCCCGGCGATCAGCGCACGCATCTCTATCGGCTCGTCAACAACGATCCGAACGTCGGCGTGTCGATCGTGCTCTCCGCCGACAGCGAGCAGGTCGCCCGCTTTCCCGGCGGCTCGCCGCTTCCGCCCGGTTCGCCCAACGGCCTGTATTCGATCTCCGATCCAGCGGGCGGCGACAACTTCCCGATCGCGTTCGTCGACGACCTCTGTGGCGATCCGTGGGTTCCACTGCCGCCCGATCCACCATCCTTCGGCGTGCCGACGATCAGCAAGCCGCTCACGATCCCGCCCGGAGGCAGCCGCGTGGTGGCGATTGCGCAGCGCTCGTGGCCGATGTGCGGCTGTGGATCGACGTGCGAGAGCCGGGTCATGGTGACCGGCACCTACGACGATGGCACGCCGGCGGCACTGGCGTGCTCGGGCGCGGGACTCTCCGCCGATTGCAACGTGCCGCCCGACTTCGCCTGTCCCGACGGCGGGGCGGCCGGACCCGTCGTCCCCGCCGGCTCGGGGCTCTCGGTGCACATCCAGATGCCCACGCACACGATCGAGGCGGGGATCCTCGCCGAGACGATCATGGTGGGCCAGCAACAACTGAACGTGAACACGACCTCTCAGCAGACCGACGCGTTTCGCAGCCGCATCACGGCGGCGGGCGCGGTCGTCGGCCCGCCCTTGCAGATCGGCCAGCCGGTCAACGTGATCTGCTTCATCCAGTTGCCGCCAATGGGCGGCGACTCGAGCTGGACATTGCAGTCGCTGGGCCTGCATCTGGCGGCGCCGGGATTCAACGACAACTACTTCCTGTTGAACGCCCATTCGAAGGTGCTGGCGCCGGGCATCCCGCCGACGATCGACTCGTTCTTCGATGTCTTCCAGACCGTCAGCCTCGACGGCATCAGCGGCGGGCTCTCCCGCAAGGGGCGCATCCTTCCCGGCTCCATCGTCATCCAGCCAGTCGATGCGACGTCGTATTCGCTCGGCTTCACCGGAATCTTCGATCCGCAGCCGGGCCTTCCGAACCAGATCCAGCAGGTGAACCTGCGGATCGTCGCCGAGGGGATCGGCACGGGAATTCCCGTCGAGCCGGGAGCGTGCGCGACGGCGAACCACGACTGTGCGACGATCGGCGGTCCGGGCTGCACCGACGCGTGCTGCTGCAACGTGGTGTGCGCCGTCGAGTCGTTCTGCTGCGCGGTGCAATGGGATCAGTCGTGCGTCAAGGAGGCGTTCGAGGCGTGCGCCCTCGCGCCGCCGCCGGCCAACGACGAATGCTCGCACGCCACGATCGTCAACGACGGCGTCACGTCCTTCAGCACCATCGGCGCGACGACCTCGGGACCACCGCTGCCACCCTCGTGCGAGGAAGGCCACGGGCCCGGGCTCGTCGACGATGTCTGGTATCGCTACGTCTCATCGGGCACCGGACCGGTCCACGTGTCGACGTGCGATTCCGACTACGACACCCGCATCGCCGTGTACGTCGATTGTCCGAACGGCCCATCGGACGCGCCGCTCGCCTGCAACGACGATTCATGCGGTCTCCAGTCCTCGCTCTTCTTCGGTGCCGTCTGCGGAGGAACCTACGTCATCCGCGTGGGCGGCTTCAACGGAAGCGGAAACGGGAACCTGGCGATCGAGAACCTTGGCGAGTGCCCGTCGGCGTGCATCACCGACCTCAACGGCGACGGCACGACCGATGGCGCCGACCTGGGCATCGAGCTCGCCGGCTGGGGCGGCGCCGGACCCACCGACCTCAACGGCGACGGCACGACCGACGGGGCCGACCTCGGCATCATGCTCGCCGCGTGGGGACCGTGCGCGGGACCGACGTTCACGCCCGAGTGGGACGCGGACAACAACAAGCTCACTTACAAGCTGACCGGCGGCACACCCGCCCGCAAGTACACCGTTGCGGGCGGGACCGACGCGGGCAACATCCTGATCGTGGGAGCGCTCCAGGACCTCACCGCCGACGCCAACGGCAAGGCCAGCGGCACCAATGAGATCAAGTGCAAGGAGTGCAACGCGACCGGCGGCAAGGTCACCGTGAAATTGATCCAGGACGGGCTGGTCTTTCACATGTTCGAGGTCTGCTTCAAGTGCAAGAACCTCGCCGTGCCGCCGGAACAGTTCTGGGTTCCGGACAAGATCGACTGCCCGTAGGCGCGATGACGGATGGACGCCGACATGCGCGTCACCGCGCATGGAGCGACATGCGGCGACATCAAGCGACATGGATCGACATGAAGCGAAGTGAAGCAACATGAAGCGACGCCGATCGACCACCGGCGCTCGACGCGCGCCAAGGCGCGCCGAGCGCCGGTGGACTTTCCGCGCGGGCCGGCTCGCCGATGCGCGAGGGGCGGGCGAACCTCGTTCACTGCCACGATGCGAGAAGGACGCCAAGATCGCTGCCATCGACGACGCCGTCGCCGTTGAGGTCGGCGAGGCAGCATGCCGGCGCCGGGCACGGGCCCCACGCGCTGAGCAGCAGGCCGAGGTCGCCGCCGTCGACGGTGCCGCTCCCGTCGAGGTCGCCGGCCTTCGGCGGATGGGTCGCGAAGTAGCCGCCCGCGAGCTCGCTCGGTGCGAGCGCGACGTCGAAGATCCGGAGATCGTCGATGCCGCCGAGGAAGTTGAGCGCGTTGGTGACGATGTTGTCCGAGCCGATCTTCGGCGGGAAGCCGTTGTCCTGGATCGGTCCGCTCGTCGCGGCGCAGCCGACCAGGGCGCCATCGATGTAGGCGCGGATGAACGCGCCGTCGTACGTCCCCGCGACGTGATGCCACACACCGGTCGAGATCGTTCCCACCAGATAGCCGATGCCTGGACCGGGATTCGACGTTGTCGAGATGTTCCACTGGAGCGTGCCGTTGAACACCGTCATGAGGACGCCCGGGTTGCCATAGTCGTCCCAGATGACGCGCTGGCCGTCGACGGCATCGGGCCGTATCCACGCCTCGACGGTGGCGGCGCCGCCGTAGTTGAAGGCGTTGGGCACGGCCACGAAGTCGCCCGCGCCGTCGAGCAGGAGGTAGTCGCCGGCACCGAAGGGCCCACCCGACGCCAGCGCGGCGTTCCCGCCGAGCGTGCCATCGGCGGCGGCGCCGACGGAGCCGGAGTTCACGACCAGCGACGGCATGCCGGAGACGGGCGTGAAGAGAAACTCGACCTTCGGAACCTGCACGGCGAAGACCGCGGACGTCGCGACACCCGCGAAGATGCCGGCGACGATGGGGATTGCCGATCTCATGGCGTGTTCCTTCAGCGGCGTCTCGTGGCGAAATCGGGTTGGGTGGGGCGCGCGAATCAACTGGGAAGTGTCTCAGCTCACCTTCGACCCGGGCTTCACCGACTTCTGCACCGTCACGAGCACGACGTCGCGCTCGTCGGGGCCCGCCGGCGCGGTTGGATCCGGCGCCGCGCCGCTTCGGAGATCGCTCGCCGCAAGGATCATCCCTTCGCTGATCTCGCCGCGCAGCTTGCGCGGCTCGAGGTTCGCGACGATCACGACCTGCTTGCCGACCAGCGCCTGCGGGTCGTACCACGCGCGGATGCCCGCACACACCTGACGTCCCTGCGGCGTTCCGTCGTCGAGCCGCACCTTGAGCAGCTTGTCGGCGTTGGGATGGGGCTCGGCGCTGAGCACGGTGGCCACGCGCAGGTCGAGCTTGGCGAAGACGTCGTAGGCGATCGGAGGCAGGTCGGAGGCCTGCGGAGTGGCTTCGGGGCTGGTCTTGGGGCTGGTTTCTGGGCTGGTTTCTGGCATGGGCGTGAAGTGTAGTGACGACGGATGGCCGATGGCGTGCAGCGCGCACATGACCAGGAGGCGAGGGTCGGCCGCGAAGGGCACCGTGTTCCACGGCTGGTCGCCCCTTCCGAGGCGCTCCGCACCGCTCCGCGCTCACATCACCCTGATCACCTCCACCGCGAGCGCGTCGTCGCTCGCGTGGGTCTCGCGGTGGGCGCGGACCGCATCCATGAGCGACTGCGCCGGACCGCGGCCGTCGGCGTCCTGGACTGCGCGACGGGCGCGATCGACGCCGAAGGCGCGGCCGAGCTCGGCGTCGGCCTCGATCACGCCGTCGGTGAAGACCACGAGCGTGTCGCCCGGCGCGAAGGGCGACTCGCGCTCCTCGACGTCGTACGGCTCGCCCTGCGTCGCGCCGAGCATCATCGCGGTCGACTCGAGCATGTCGACGGCGCCGGCGGCGCGGCGGAGGAACGCGGGGGGATGCCCCGCGTTGCACCATCGCAGGCAGCCTTCGGCGGCGTCGGCGACCACGCAGAACGCGGTCGCGTAGACGTTGTGCGGCGCCAGGTTCGCCTGCGTGAAGCGATGCAGCCCGACGATCACGGCGCTCGGCGAGGTGGCGGACGGAGAGGCGGTGAGGCGCCGCAGCTCGTCGTGGATGCGCGTGACCGCGAGCGCCGACGCGATCCCGTGACCGGTCACGTCGACGACCGCGGCGACGACGACGTCGTCGTCGATGCGGTGGGCGAAGAGGAAGTCGCCGCCGACCTCGCGCCGCGGCTCGTAGTGGTACGAGAGCTCGACGCGTCCTCCGCGAAGGTCGGCGGGGAAGAGACTCGAGTGCAGCCGCCGCGCCTCGGCGAGGTCCACGCGCAGCTCGTTGTAGCGCCCGCCGAAATAGCGGTCCTTGGCGCGTTCCACCTGTTCCGCGTAGCGGGTCGTCGTCCCCCACAGCCCCGGCAGCCCGGCGACGAACGCCCCGCCCATGCACGCCACCGCCGCGAGCGCGTTGACCGGGGCCAGCGTGATGGCCGCCGCGAGGCCGTACGCGAGCGCCATTCCTCCAAGCAGGACCAGCGCAGGCCGGGCCGCGAGCGGCACCGCCACCGAGGCGACGAGGCTGCGGATGAACATCCCCAGCAGGAGCATGAGCGCGATGGTGTACGGGGCGATCGGAAGGTTCGCGCCGCCCGGCGCGAGCTCCTCCGGGGAGAACCTCGGAACCATGACCCAATAGGCGCTGTCGATGATCGCACTGAGGATCGCCAGGCCCAGGAAGGTCCCGACGATGCGGCGGCGCGGCGCGCGCAGGCGCCGGAGCAGGAGGAACGCGCCGACGTTCAGCACCAGGCCGGCGCCGCTCCTGAAGAGCCCGAAGGCGGTCGCGTCGGCGGTCGTCGCACTTCCAAACCGCCACGCGACGACTCCGGCGATCGCCCCGAAGAGCGCAAAGCCGGTGTAGATGCCCGCATAGGTGAGCGCGCCGCGACGCTGCACGCGCGCCAGCTCGACATCGACCGATCGCGCCGCGTCCTTGTCCTCGATGGAGATGGTGTCGCCGAAGAGTGGCATCGTCCGACCCCCCTACACCCCGACCGCCTCGGCGTCGCGGTCGCTGAGCATCCCGCCATCCGATCGCAGCCGGACGGTGCCGTCTCGCTTCCAGGATCGCTCGCACCGCGGCTCGTCGCGGAGATCGACCACCTCGACGGCGCTCGCGTCGCGGCTGAACGTCGCCCGCGAGACGCCCAGGAGATCGGCGAAGTCGTCGCCGAACGCGGCGAGCGTCCCATCCGGATCGGGCACGACGACCGCGGCGTCGAGCGGGTTCTCGATGCCGCGGGACTTGGCCGCCTCGATCGCCTTGAGCGCCGCTGAGCGCGCCGCGAGCGCCTTCGGCCAGCCGGTGTCGGCGGCGAAGGCGAGCCCCGTCGCGGTCGTTCCGTGCACGCAACGGGCGGGATCCCTCCACAGCGCCTGATGCGCCTCGTCGGCGGTGTGCGGCATGATCGGCGCCAGCAGGCGCGTGAGGACGTCGACGATGTCCCACATCGCCGTCTGCGTGCGGCGCCGGCGCGGCGAGTCGGCGCGGTCGCAGTAGAGCCGGTCCTTCACCGCGACGCAGTAGGTCGCCGAGAGCGTCTCGTTGCAGAAGTCGTAGATCGCCTGGTGTGCGCGCCGGAAGTCGTACTGCTCGTACGCATCGAGGACCTCGCGCTCGAGCGCCGCCGTCTCGCCGAGGATCCAGCCGTCGATCGACGCCGGCGGAACGAGCCCGAGGTCGACGCACATGCCGCCGCGCGCCGCCGCGCCGGCGCCGCTCGGCGCGGACCCTTCGACGCAAGGGACGAAGTCGTCCAGGTTGCTCAGCAGGAAGCGCAGCGTGTTGCGCACCTTGCGGTAGCTCTCGCCGGCGAGGCGGAGGAACTCGACGTCCATCTTGACGTCGTTCTCGTAGGGCAGCGACGAAACCCACCAGCGGCAGACGTCGGCGCCGAACTCCTTGAGCGTGTCGTCGACGCCCAGCGCGTTGCCGAGCGACTTGGCCATCTTGCGGCCGTCCTTGTCGACCACGAAGCCGTGGGTCACCAGCGTGCGGAAGGGCGGCTGCGCGGTCGCCCCGAGCGCCGGCAGCAGCGACGCCTGGAACCAGCCGCGATGCTGGTCGGATCCTTCGAGGTAGAGATCGCTCGGGTAGCCGAGGCCGCGCTGCCGCATGACCGCGTTCCACGATGCGCCGCTCTCGAACCAGACGTCGAGGATGTCGTGCATCTTCCTCAGCGACGCGATCTCCAATCCCTTCGGGGCCAGCGGGTCCTTCGCGGCGTCGTAGCCGGCGAGCAGCGACGCGGGCGATTCCGTGAACCACGCGTCGCTTCCCCGCGCCCCCACCACCGCGGCGACCGCGCGCACGCTCGCGGGCGTGAGCAGCGTCGAGCCGTCGGGGAGGCGGAACGCGGGGATCGGAAGCCCCCACGCGCGCTGACGGCTGATGCACCAGTCCGGACGCGACTCGAGCATCCCGCGCATCCGGTTGCGTCCCCATTCGGGCACGAAGCGCACCTTGGTCTCGGCCGCGTCGAGCGCCAGCTCGCGCAGCGTTCGGCCGTCGCGCGCCGTGCCGCGGTCCACGCCGATGAACCACTGCTCGGTGCTGCGGAAGATGACCGGCGTCTTGCTTCGCCAGTCGTGCGGATAGCTGTGCGTGAAGCGATGGGCGAAGAAGAGATGGCCGCTCTCGCGCAGGCGGTCGACGACAAGCTGGTTCGCGTCCCAGACGCTCGCGCCGCGAAGCCACTCGGGCACCGTGTCGTCGTACGTGCCGTCGTCGCGCACCGGGCAGTAGATGTCGAGCTTCTCGCGCAGCCCGGTGCGATAGTCCTCCTCGCCATGGCCCGGCGCGGTGTGGACGAGGCCGGTGCCGTCCTCGAGCGTCACATAGTCGGCGGCGACGAGGCGCCCGGTCCGGTCGCAGAAGGGGTGACGGAAGACGAGACCGACGAGCTTCGCGCCATCCACCTCGGCGAGCACCTTCACGGCCTCCGCCTTGGCCGCCGCGGCGACCTTTCCGAGCAGTTCCGACGCGACGACCGTCGCGCTGCCGTCGATCTCGGCGAGCGCGTAGCGGTACCTCTCGTGCACGGCGATGGCGAGGTTCGCGGGGAGCGTCCACGGCGTCGTCGTCCAGATCATGAAGCTCGGCGTGGTGTCGAGCTCGACGCCGAAGGTCCGTTCGACCGCGGCGCGATCGGCGGCCTCGAAGTCGACGTAGATCGAGAGATCCTCGCGGTCCTCGTACTCCAGCTCCGCCTCGGCCAGCGCGGTCTGGTTGGCGATCGACCAGTGCACCGGCTTGAGCGCCCGGTAGACGAGTCCCTGCTCGACCAGGTCGGCGAAGACCTCGAGCACGCCGCGCTCGTACGCCGGCGACATCGTCAGGTACGGCTCGTCGTAGTCGGCCAGGGTCAGCAGCCGCTTCATGCTCGCGGCCTGGATCCTGATGAACTTCTGGGCGTGGGCGGCGCACTCGCGCCGCACGGCCATGCGCCGCTGATCGTCATCGAGCGTGGCGAGCTTCTGCATCCTGCCGCTCTCGACGAGGCCGGTCATCACCTGGTGCTCGATCGGCAGGCCATGGCAGTCCCAGCCGGGAACGAAGGGAACGCACCGGCCCATGAGCAGGCGGGAGCGCACGACGATGTCCTTGAGCGCCTTGTTCAGCAGGTGTCCGGTGTGGATCGCGCCGTTGGCATACGGCGGGCCGTCGTGGAAGAGAAACGGCGGCGCCCCGGCACACCGCTCGATGATCGCCCGGTAGAGCTTCCGCTCCTCCCATCGCTTCTGCGAGATTGGCTCGTTCTGCGCGAGGTTCGCCTTCATCGCGAACGAGGTCTTCGGAAGGTTGAGCGTGTCCTTGTAGTTTGGCATGGGTTCAAGTGAGGAATCCGCCGACCGGCGGTTCGATCCCGCAACATCCGCCGCTGGAGCTTCAACCCGGTTCGGGCAGTTCACCGGGCTTGACGACCTCGTCGAGATACTTCTGGAAATCGCCCATCCGGTAGGAGATGAAGCAGAACGCGTGGTGAAGCGTGAACCATTCGAGGTCGGTCGGATCCTTCTCGAGGTCGTTGCGGAGCCGGTTCAGTTCCGCGAGGACGCGCTCGGCCTTGATGAGCTGTGCCATTCGGGGCTACTATACAGGCCGTTCGGAACGAGCCTGCTGGACTCGCCGAGCCGATCGAACGCGGCGCCTCGCACGGTTGCGACGATCGATCCCGGAAGATCCGTTCAGGTTCGCGTCGCGCAGGATTCGTGGCCGGTTTCAAGGAGTTTTCGCACGTTGGTCGTTGGGGCAGTAGCTCAATTGGGAGAGCGCCTCGGTCGCATCGAGGAGGTTGTGAGTTCGACCCTCATCTGCTCCACTTGCTGGCTTGATGGCGTGGCGCCGAAGGCCACAGCTTCGCTGAACGCATGACGACCCCGCAGCGCTCGCTGCGGGGTTGTCGTTGATCGGGGCGCTCGTGGGAGCCGCGACCCCCGCGCCACGACCGTCCGGCGCCGCGTGCCTCGCGCGGTCTCGCGGGCCCCGCGATCCTGCACGATCGATACCCTCACGCGTGCGTCGACATCGGCGCCGCGAAGCGGCTGCGCCGACGCGCACGCCTCGACCGCCCCATGCCGCCCACCGCGTCCGATCCCCGCGCCACGCCTGCCATGCGGCAGTATTTCCGATTCAAGGCGGAGCATCCGGGCTGCCTGCTCTTCTTCCGGATGGGCGACTTCTACGAGATGTTCGACGAGGACGCGATCGCCGCCCATCGCGCGCTGGGCATCACGCTCACGGAACGGACCAAGGGCGTTCCCATGGCCGGCGTGCCGCATCACGCCGGCGAGAACTACCTGCGGCGGCTGGTCGAGCAGGGGTTCCGCGTCGCGGTGTGCGAGCAGATGGAGGACCCGGCGCAGGCCAAGGGCGTCGTCGAGCGGGCCGTGATGCGCGTGCTCACGCCGGGAACGCTGGTGGATGAAGCGCTCCTGGACGAGTCGAGGCCCAACCTGCTCGGCTCGGTTGTCCTCGTCGACGAGCCGGCCGCCGGCGCAGGGCGCCGCGACACCCGTCCGCGCCAGGACCACGACGCGGCGCGCGACGCAGAGGGCGGCGCTGACGGCGCCGCGGATCGCACGAGCGGCGTGCTCGCACTGGCCGAGGTCTCGACCGGCGCGTTCACGCTGCATCGGCTTCCGCGCGGGCGCGTGCTCGACGAGCTGGTCCGGCTTGCGCCCAACGAGCTGCTCTGCGTCGAGGGCGAGCCGCATGCGCTCCTGCGGCGATTCGTTTCGCTGCACGGCGCCGCCCTCACCGCACGCCCGGCCTGGACCTTCCGCACCCGCGAAGCCGCCGAGGCGCTTCGCGAGCAGTTTCGCGTCGCATCCCTCGACGGCTTCGGGCTCGCGGCCGACGATCCGGCGATCGGCGCCGCCGGCGCGCTGGTGCGCTATCTGCGCGAAACGCAGGCCCCGGGGGCATCGGAGGGCGATCGGGCGAGGCCCGGTCACGGCGAAGGCGCTCGCGGCGCCACGATCGCCGGGACAGGCGGCGCCGTCGCCGCGGCGCCCTCCGCGCCGAGGCTCGCGCATCTTCGCCCGCCGCGCCTGGTCGAGACGTCGCGCCACCTCGCCATCGACGCCACGTCGCTTCGATCGCTCGAGATCGAGCGCACCATGCGCACCGGCGGCGTCGATGGATCGCTCCTGGCCACGATGCAGCGCTGCCGGACGCCGATGGGCAAGCGGCTGCTTCGCCAGTGGCTCTGCTTTCCGCTCTGCGAGCGCGAGGCGATCGAGTCGCGGCAGCGCTGCGTCGCCGCCCTGGTCGACGACCGCCCCTTCGCGGCGGATCTGATGGAACGGCTCGGCGGCGTGCAGGACGTCGCGCGGATCGCGGCCCGCGCCGCGCTCGGACGGGCGACGCCGCGCGACCTGGTGGCGCTGGGCCGATCGACGCGGCGCGTCACGCAGATCGCCGAACAGCTCGATGGTCGCCCCGCCTTCGCCGAGCCGCTGCGGCGGCTCGCCGCGGTCTCGTCCGCGGTCGTTCCGCTCGCGGCGCGGATCGAGCGCGAGTGCGTCGAGGACCCGCCGCCACACCTGCGCGACGGCGGCCTCTTCCGCGACGGCGCCGACGCGGCGCTCGACGAGGCCCGCGGACTCCAGCGCGACGCCGGCGCCTGGATCGCCGCGTACCAGCGCTCGCTTGTGGCCGAGACCGAGATCGCCTCGCTCAAGGTCGGCTTCAACCGCGTCTTCGGCTACTACATCGAGGTCACCAACGCGCACGCGGCCAAGGTCCCAGCCACGTTCACCCGGCGACAGACCCTGCGCGGCGCCGAGCGGTACATCACGCCCGAGCTGAAGGCGCACGAGGAGAAGGTCCTCTCGGCGGAGTCGCGGGCGCTGGAGCGGGAACGGACGCTCTTCGAGGCGCTCGGCGCCGCCGTGGCCGGCGTCGTCGTGGCGCTCGCCGAGCTGGCCGACGTCGCGGCGACGCTCGACGTGCTCGCGGCGCTCGCCGAGCACGCCGCGAGGCATCGCTGCGTGCGCCCGACGATCGTCGATTCGCCGCGGCTTCGGATCGTCCAAGGGCGCCATCCGGTGCTCGACGCCGCGCTGGGGGAACGCTTCGTGCCCAACGACTGCGCACTGCGATGGGACGACGCCTCCACCGGCGAGCGCGCCGTCGAGGGCACCGGGATCGGTCGCGTCGGTCCCGACGAGGACCCGACCGCCGAGCGCGACGGAGGCGCCGGTCCGGCCAACGCGTCCGCCTCGCTCGCGCTCATCACCGGCCCCAACATGGCCGGCAAGAGCACGTTCATCCGGCAGACGGCGCTCATCGTGCTGCTGGCGCACATCGGCGCGTTCGTTCCCGCCCGCAGCGCCACGATCGGGCTGTGCGACCGGATCTTCACTCGCATCGGCGCCAGCGACGAGCTGCACGCGGGGCAGTCGACGTTCATGGTCGAGATGACCGAGACGGCCAACATCCTGCACCACGCCACGGAGCGCTCCCTCGTGGTGCTCGACGAGATCGGCCGCGGCACGAGCACGCTCGACGGGCTCTCGCTGGCCTGGGCGATCGCCGAGACGCTCGCGCAACGGCGGTGCCGGGCGCTCTTCGCGACGCACTACCACGAGCTCACCGGGCTCGCCGAGCGCCTGCCCGCGGTCGCGAACCTCCAGGTCGCGGTGCGCGAGTGGAACGACGAGATCGTCTTCCTGCATCGGATCCTGCCGGGACGATCCGACCGCAGCTACGGCATCCACGTCGCGAAGCTCGCGGGACTTCCCGCGACCACGGTGCGGCGCGCCGAGCAGCTTCTCGAGACCCTCGCGGTGCAGACGGAACCACGCGCGATCGACCCGACGCCACCGCCGCGCGCCGGCGCGCAGCTTGCGCTCTTCACCGAGTACCTGCCGCACCCGGCGCTCGAACGGCTCCGCCGGATCGAGCTCGATCGGCTCACACCGCTCCAGGCGTTCGACGTGTTGCGGGCGCTGCACGATGAAGCGGGTGGCGCGCCTGCGCGGAGGGACGCGGCGCACGACCCGACGGGCGGCGGAACGGCTGGCGACGGGATCTCCGAGCGATGATCCTCCTGCTTTCGCTGGCTGCGCTGCTGCTGCTCCTGCTGCTGGCCGGGGCGATCGCCTGGGAGACGACGCATCCACCGCGGCGCACCGCGGCGTGGGCCATCGCGCACGGCAAGCCGGTCGATCCGGGCGATCTGGGTCTCCCGTTCGTGGAGTGGACGCTCGACCGGCCCGACGGCGCCCGCATGCCCGTCTGGGAGATCGCGCCGGCGCGGAACGGCGACGACCGCGGACGAACGGGCCGCGCCGCGAACGACGCCACCGACGGCGCGACGCATGGCGCCGCGACCGACCCTCGCGACGCCCGCCTTTGCGCGATCGTCCTGCACGGCTGGGGCCGGTCGCGCATCGACTCGCTCGGGCGCGTCGCGGCGCTCCTTCGCGCCGCCGACGTCGCCGCGCCGGGGGCGATCGACCGCGTGATCGTCCCCGAGCTTCGCGGCCACGGCGAGAGCGGCGCCGAAGTCAGCCGCCTCGCCGACGGCGAGGATGCCGACCTGCTCGAGCTCCTGCGGCGCATCGACGCGCCGTCGTACGTCCTCGCGGGCCATTCGATGGGCGGCGTGGTCTCGATCCTCGCCGCGGCGAGCGACGATCCCATCGCCGCGCGGGTGCGCGGCGTGATCGCATGGGCGCCCTACACGGATGTGCACGTGCCGATGCGCAACCGCCTGCGGGCCCGCGAGGCGCCCGCGCGGCCCTTCACCGATGCGGCGCTGGCGCTGCTTCGGATCGTCGGAGTCCGGCGGCGCCGGACGGTTCCGGCGGCGGCGCGGCTGCGCTGCCCGCTGCTGGTGATCCAAGGGGAAGGCGACATCGTGTCGCCGCTGGACGGCGCCGAGATGATCGCCTCCGCCGCGCCGCGCGGCACCTTCGTTCTCCTGCCGGGCGCCCATCCGGATGTGCACGAGGTGGCGTCCGACGCCCACCGCGCCGCAGTGGCCGCGTTCCTGCGCGACGACTGCGGCGCGCGGGCGGCGGATCACTCCGGTCCGAGCATCGACGTGCGGTAGACGAAGCCGTCGTTGATCGACTTCAGCGACCAGACGCTCGGGCCGACGTACTTGGCAAGGAGCTCGGGCGTGATCGTCTCGTACATCTTCCCGAGCGGCAGGTCGTCGATCACCGCTCCGCCGATGCCCATCGCCCCGTCGTCCATCAGTCCGCGCATCTCCGCGAGCATCGCCTTGTTCGCGACCTGGCGATACTTCCAGCCGGCGATGGTGTTGCTCCACCCCCAGCCGACGAGGTCGCCGCCGGGCAGCGCCGCGAGCGAGCGCTTGAAGAGCTTGTCGTCGGCCAGCAGCGGCAGGTCCTTCTGGCCCGACGCGCGAAGGACGCCTTCGACGGCGAGCTGCGGACCAAGGACCAGCCAGCCGGTGCCGAGACCGATCGCCTCGGGCGAGAGCTCGTCGGCGTAGATCGTCTGCCCGACGAAATCCTGGGGCTGGAGGCCCATCGCGGGAGCGAAGAGGTCGATGAGCGGACGGACCGCGTCGGGCTTCGCGCACTTGATCGCGACCGAGGTGCGCTGGCTCTCCGCGGTGAGCGGCTCCTGCTGCGTCGTCGCGACGTAGACCTCGGGGCCAAGCTCGGCGAGTCCCTTCTCGAGCGCCGGGCCGAACTGCTGAAGCTGCATCTCGATCTGCTCGGCGAACATCGGCGGAAGGCCCTTCACGATCTTGTTCACGAGCGGCATCACGCCCGCGAACTTGGCGCTCATGCGGGCGAACGAGACCGTGTCCGGACCGACGTGCGCGGGCACGTCGCCCTTGGGCTTGCCATCGGTGACGAGGCTCAGCAGCCCCACCTTGTCGCCGGGAACGTAGATGCCGACGGTCTCCTCGAGCATCGGCTCGAACGCGCCCGTCGTCGCCGCCGCCGCGCCCGCCGCGGCCGCCGGCTCGCTGCCCGGCGCCACGCCGAGCCCGAACGAATAGGCGCGGATGTCGCCGAAGACCTGACCGATCAACGGCAGGGCCATCGCGCCGGGGCCGGCGAGGAGCGGCTGAAACAGCGGCTGCGCCGGGCCGGTCAGGAGCACCGCCCAACCCTGCGTGCCGTCGCCGAGCTGCTTGATGGCGCCGGCGAAGTCCTTGCTCTCCGCGAGGGGTGCGGCGAGCTTCTGCCCGTCGACGACCTCCAGCGCGTCCTCGAGGGCGATCAGGCTGCTCGACGCCATGAAGCGCTTGCCGTCGCGGCAGAGGTGCACCGTGCGGATCTGCTTGATCGGTCCGAGCAGGTCGCCGAAGCCGGGACCACCGAACTCGTCACCTTCCTCCTCGGCGTTCGGCTTGGCCGGATCGGCGGGCGCGGGACGCGGAATGTTCACGCTGCGCACCTTGCGGCCGCGCACGGTGCGATCCTCGATCTTCACGCCCCCGTCCTTCGCGGCCTTCTCGAGGATGGCGTCGAACATCTCCTGCGCCTTGTCGGCGTTCTCCCCGAAGTCGGCCAGGGCGAGGATCGCCGGAACCTTGACCGCCTTCTCCTCGTCGAGCTCGAGGAACATGGCCATTCCGACGGTGCCTTCGGGCTTGGCGAGCTTCTCCTCGGAGAGCCCGAACTCGGCGAGCTGGTCCTTCAGGGACTTGCCCCCCTCCTTGTTCATGTCGTCCATGAACGCCTGCCAGAGCTTCTTCGCCTCGGAGGTGTTGAGCAGTCCCCAGAGCGGCGTTCGGCGCAGCCGGGCCTCGAGATCCTTGCAGTTGTCGATGCTCGCGGCGAGCACGGTCTCCTGCGGGACGAGGCGCTCGATGCGGATCTCGCCATCCGCGGCGAGGAGCGCTGGCGCCATGGCGCACGACACGACGATGGAACTGAAACGATGAAGCACGGTGGATGGCCTGGGGTTGGGTGTGTGGTGGGAACGGGGCGTGAGGCGTTGGTTGAATCGTGGAACGGAACGCGCCGCGCTGGAGGAGCTCCACGGCGGGCGCCGCAGGCGTCGAGCTACCGGCCGCCCCCGCCGCCGCTGCCGTCCTTGAGCTGCGGCGCAACGCCGGCCGCCATGCGCGGCGGCGGCGAGTGGTAGTGATGTCCGGAGTTGGGGTTGTCCTTGTCGAAGAGGAACGCCTCGCGGTTGCGGACGAAGTCCTTCACGTAGCGGCTGGGGATGGCGAAGCCGAGCGATTCGCCGGCGAGGATTCCCATGTTGGTGATGCCGATCACCTCGCCGCGGCTGTTGAAGAGCGGACCGCCGGAGTTGCCGGGGTTGATCGCGGCGTCGGTCTGGATGTAGGTGAGGCCGTTGAAGCTGCGCTGGGCCGTCGAGATGACCCCCTGCGAAAGCGTGCGCTCGAGGCCGAGCGGGTTGCCGATGGCGAAGACGGGCGAGCCGATCTCGAGCTTCTCCTCCTTCTGGAGCGGCGCGAAGTCGAAGGGCTTGCCCTCGGGGTTCTTGATCTTGATGAGCGCCAGGTCGAGGTGGTTGTTGACCGCGACGATCTCCACGTCGTCGATCACGACGCGGCGCAGCGTGCCGTCCGCCTCGGGAAGCCAGACGGTCGCCTTGAGCGTCGTCTCGCCCTGCACGACGTGGGCGTTGGTGATCGCGTAGCCGTCCTTGTTGATGATCACGCCGGAACCGAGTCCGCCGGGCGTCGAGACCTTGATCACGGCGGGCCCGATGCGCTTCGCGTGCTCGCGCGGCGCCAGCTCGGGGAGATCCGTCGCGACCGTGTAGAGCGCCTCCTGCTGGACGTTCGCGGGCTTGCCGCTCTCGTCGACGGTCACGTCGTCGATGTCGTCGACGCTGAGGACGAGCACCTCGGGCCCGACGTCGAGCCAGACGCGCTTGTCGTTGCGCTTGAGCACGTCGCCCTGGAGGACGTTCCCGTTGCGAAGCTTGACGGAGTCGGCCAAGGCCGGCGCGCCGACCGCGGTGCAGAGCAGCGCGACGGCGGCGAGGAGTCGAAGTGTGGGCATGGGTCGGGGATCCTCGGCGCGCCGGCCGGTCTGGTCCATCGGGCTCGCGCGGATCCTGGGTCCCGTCGAACGGCGTCGAGCGGGCGGATCGAAGGCCCGATCCAAGGTCGCGATCGAAGCGGATGCCGAAGGTGTCGCGCGAAAGGTCGCTACTATAGACCCTCTTTTGACCCGCTCCCGAGCGACGTTTGGGCGGAAGAGGCCGTCCGCGTTTCACGCCGGACGCCGCGCCCGCGGCGCTTCGCGAAGGGTCCCCAACCAGCTCGGCAACCGTCCGTCACCGCCACATGAACCTCCATTCGCTCCGCCGTCGCCGCCACGATCGTTCCCGCCCTTCCAGCCCTTCCAGCCCTTCATGCCCGCCCGACATCGCGTCGCCCGCCGTCGGCGCGGTGCGCCACGAGGCACGTTGCATGCGATCGAGCGCGGGGATCGGTGCCCGGCGAGCGCCGCTGCTGGGACTCGTCGGCGCAGCGGCGCTCGTCGCGTTCCGCGTCGCGCCGGCCCAGTCGCCGTCGCTCGCCGACTACTTCGGCTTCGACCCCCTCGAGGTGGTGAAGATCGACTCGAATCCGGGTCCGCTGGCGATCGCCGACGTCGACGGCGACGGGTTCAACGACATCGTCGTGGCGAACAACCGCAAGAGCCGGATCGAGATCCACTACTTCAAGCCCAACGCCAAGCCCGACGACGAGCCGACGCGCAAGCAGGGCGTCAACGACATCCCGGAGAACTGGCGCTACAAGCGCGAGTTCGTCTCGGTGAGCCATCAGGTCACGGCGCTCGCCCTGCACGACGTCGACGGCGACGGCAAGCTCGACATCGTCTACGCCGGAAAGCCCCCCTCGCTGGTGGTGATGCGCCAGACCGCGCCGCGCACGTTCGAGGTCGCCCGGCGCCACACGGTGAAGGACCTCGGCGCCACCCGCGACGGCTTCGCGATCGCCGACATGGTGGGCGACCAGGCGCCCGAGCTCATCGCCCTCGCCGGCGGCAAGATCCGGATCTGGCCGCTGAACCAGGGCAATCTCGGCCCGTCGATCGACCTTGCAGGCGGTGGAAACGTGGTCGCGTTCATCCTCGAGGACTTCGACGGCGACGGCACGACCGACATCGTCGGCGTGATTCCCGACGACCCCGCGCCGCTGCGCGTCTGGCTGGCCGGCGGCGACCCGAGCAACAAGGCGTTCGGTCCGCAACTGCGCTACGAGACGCCGCCGTTGCGCGAGGTGGCACCGATCCGCCTGCCGCACGAGAAGGCGGCGCGGCTGGGCTTCATCGAGGCGGCCTCGAAGCGGCTGGTGGTCAACGCGCTCGAGAAGAAGCCCGTCGACGCGGGCAGCGGCTCGGAGGCGGCGCTGCGCGTCTACGCGTTCCGCGACGGGGCCAACAAGAAGCGCAGCACCGCCATCACCGACGTCGATGGCGACGGCCTGCTCGACCTGGTCGCGACCGACGTCGACGGCAACGCGGTGCTCGTCTACCGGCAGGTTCCCGGCAAGGGACTCGAGGCGGCGACGTCGTATCCGGCGTTCGCGGAGATGACCTACCTCGCCGCGGGGAACGTCGACGCCGATGCGCCGGCCGAGGTCTTCGTCCTTTCCGAGAAGGAAGGCGTCGTCGGTCGCATGGAGTGGAGCGCCGAGGGCGCCGCGCCCGGGCTCGGCTATCCGAAGGCGGTCTCCATCACGCCCGGGCACACGCCGGTCGCGATCAACCTGGTCGAGCTGGTCAACGGCGCCGAGTCCGAAGGGCGACTCGCCGTCGTCGCCAAGGACGGACGCAACTACGCGATCGACCTCATCGATCCCGCGAACAACACGTCGGAGAAGATCGACCTGGGTTCGCAGAGCCGCTCGCCGGAGACGATCGTCGCGCTCGATGCCGACCAGGACGGACGCACGGACCTCCTGCTCTTCACGCCGGAGAAGCCGATGACCATGCTGCGCGCCGAGGAGAAGGGCTTCAAGCTCCTCGAGAGCAAGGACATGGGGCAGTTTGGCCTCGTGCAGGCCGCCGACAGCCGCAACACCGAGACGTTCGACATCGACGGCGATGGCAAGCCGGAGCTGCTCATCGCCGACCGCAACTACATCCGCGCCGTGCGCTACGACGCCAAGCCTCCCGGGGGCGCCAGTCCGGGATGGCAGGTCGTGGCCCAGATCAACGCGGACGACCCGGCGAGCAAGCTGGTCTCGCTGGCGATCCGCGGCTCGGCGATCGTCGCCGCGGACAAGGAGAACTCGCGGCTGGTCACCTTCCGCAAGGTGGACGGCCGCTGGAAGCAGACCGACTCGGTGGACATCCGCGGATTCAAGTTCAACTCCATCCAGGCCGGCGCCTTCTCCGGCGACGGACAGGAGAACATCCTGGCCATCGGCGACGATGGCTTCGCGGTGATCCGCCTCGGCGGCGACCGCTACGCGCTCGAGCAGGTCGCCGCGTGGCGCACCGACATCGACAAGCGGCGCGAACACGAGATGGCGTGTGGCGACGTCAACAACGACGGCTTCGCCGACCTCGTGCTCCTCGACGACGGCGAGCAGATGTGCGAGATCCTCACCTTCAGCGAGGCCGAGAAGCTGCTCTACGCCACCGGCTTCGAGACGTTCGAGAGCAAGGTCTTCTCGGGCGGCGACGCGCGCGAGAGCCAGCCGAGCGAGGTCTTCATCGCCGACGTGACCGGAGACGGGCTGCCCGACATCGTGCTCGTCGCGCACGATCGCCTGTTGATCTATCCGCAGATGAAGAAGTAGCGCGGGGAGAGGGAGAGTTGAGAGTTGAGAGTTGAGAGTTGAGAGTTGAGAGTGGGGAGTTGGGAGTTGGGAACTCGGAATTAGGAGTCGGGGACGCTGTCCGATGGCGCGGGGTCTTCGAAGATGTCGGCGCAGGAGTCGGGGACGCTGTTCGAGGGCGCGGGGTCTTCAAAGATGTCGACGCAGGAGTCGGGGACGCTGTCCGATGGCGCGGGGTCTTTGAAGATGTCGGCGCAGGAGTCGGGGACGCTGTCCGATGGCGCGGGGTCTTTGAAGATCTCGGCGCACGCGTAGATGTCCCACGGATGCGTGCGTCGTGCGCGAGGTGGCCCGCAAGTCCGCCGCCCGCGCAGCGGCGGCTTCCGGATTCCCCCACACCGGCGCCCCCCGGTCGCCGGTCGCACCCTGGTACACACGGGCGCTTCGATCGCCGGTACCATCCGCGCTTCCGATGCTCGATTCCCTGTTCGGCCAACACGCGGGATGGTTCACGGCGCCGGCGCTCATCGGGACGTTCTTCTTCGTGCTGCGCCTGCTGATGCCCGGCGGCGGCGATCACGACACGTCCGGGGCGATGGATGCCCACGGCGTCGATGTGCACGCCGGCGACGCCTCGTCGGCGGACGGGCACCACGAGCACACCGGCGCCATGAAGATGCTCTCGGTGCAGGCGCTCTGCGCGTTCCTGATGGGCTTCGGCTGGACGGCGTTCGCGGCCTATCGGGGCAGCGGGCTCGGACCCGGACTTTCGGCGCTGGTCGGCCTTGCCGGCGGCGCGGCGATGATGTGGCTGCTGGGATTCCTCCTGCGCAGCGCGCTGCGCATGGAGAGCAGCGGCAACATCTCCATCCAGTCGGCGCTTGGCTGCGAGGGCGAGGTGTACGTCACGGTCCCGAAGGCCGGTGGCGGACGCGGCCAGGTGCGCGTGGTGATCGGCGAGCGCCAGCGCATCTTCACGGCCATCTCGGCGGGCGGCGAGCTGCGACCGCCGACGCGTCAAGGTCGTCCGCGTGAACGACGACCGCTCGCTCACGGTGACGTCGGCGTAGCCGACGACGAGGAGGATGATTCGATGATCTCGGGGCCGCTGGTCGTCTTCGCGTGGGGCTCGTCGGTCCTGATGGCGCTCTCGTCCCGATCGCCCTCGGGCGGAACGGGCGCCGCGAACTCGTCGCAACCGCTCGTCTGGCTCGCGGTCGTCGCGGCGGTCGTCCTGCTCTTCCTGTCGTTCTCGCTCTTCTTCGTGCGGCGCTTCCGGCGCTGCCCGTCCAACCGCATCCTCGTCATCTACGGCCGCGTCGGCGGGAACCGGGCGAGCAAGTGCCTCCACGGCGGCGGCGCCTTCGTCTGGCCGCTGGTGCAGGACTACTCGTACCTCTCGCTCGAGCCGCTGGTCATCGACATCCCCCTGGAAGGTGCGCTCTCGCTCAACAACATCCGCGTGAACGTTCCCGCGACCTTCACCGTGGGCATCTCGACCGACCCGATCCTCATGAACAACGCCGCGGAGCGACTGCTCAACCTCCCGGTGAGCGCCATCCGCGAGCAGGCCCAGGACATCATCCTCGGCCAGCTCCGCCTGGTCATCGCGACCCTCTCGATCGAGGAGATCAACAAGGACCGCGAGAAGTTCATGACGCTCATCAACGAGAACGTCGGCCAGGAGATCAACAAGATCGGCCTCGAGCTCATCAACGTCAACATCCGCGACATCACCGACGAGAGCGGCTACATCCAGGCGATCGGGAAGCGCGCCGCGGCCGAGGCGATCCAGCGGGCCAAGGTCGAGGTCGCGCAGCAGGAGCGCGAGGGCGCCACCGGCGAGTCGATCGCGGTGCGCGAGCGCACCGTGAACGTCGCCCGCGAGGCGGCGGCCGCGGTGGAGGGCCAGAAGAACGCCGAGCAGACGCAGCGCATCGCGGTCGCCGCCTTCGAGGCGCAGGCCGTCACCGGCGAGGCCCAGGCGCAGCGCGACCGCGAGGTCGCGGTCGCCCAGCGCATGGCCGAGACGATGGCCAGCAAGAAGCTCGCCGAGCAGGAGCAGCGCATCCGCGTCGCCGAGGCCGAGGCCAAGGCCGTCGAGGGGGAGAACACGTCGCGCATCAAGATGGCCCAGTCGACGGCGCAGCTCCGCGAGGTCGAGGCCGAGGCGAAGCGCCGCGCCGAGGTCGCCGCCGCCAAGGCGAGCGAGGCCGTGCTGCTGGCGGAGCGCGAGCGGGAGATCGCCCGGCTCGGCAAGGAGGAGATCGCGCCACAGGAGATCGAGCGCAAGCGCATCGAGATCGCCGCCGCCGCCGAGGGCGAGAAGCAGCGGCTCGTGGCGCAGGGCGCCGCCGACGCCGTCTACGCCAAGTTCGAGGCCGAGGCCCGCGGCGTGCAGAAGGTGCTCGAGGCGAAGGCCGAGGGCTACCGCAAGCTCATCGAGGCGTGCGGAACCAACCCGCAGGTCGGGCCGACGCTGCTGCTCATCGAGCAGCTTCCGCAGCTCGTGGCCGAGCAGGTGAAGGCGATCTCGGGACTCAGGATCGACAAGATCACGGTCTGGGACCAGGGCACTCGCCACGGCAAGGACGGCGACGGCCGCAACGCGACGAGCGACTTCCTCTCGGGCTTCGTGAACTCGCTGCCGAGATTGCACGAGCTGGCGAGGCAGGCGGGGATCGAGCTGCCGCCGGCGCTGGGTCGGGTGACGGAACGGGAGACGCCGGCACCGGGGACGAAGCCGGACGCGTAGGCGTTTTCGGTCGATCCGCGGTGGCTGCATCGCGCGCTTGCTCGGGCGCGCGCTCGCTCTGACGCGGGGAGACCGCAAGCGTCGACACCCGAGCGCACGCGCCCGGACCCCGACCGTGAACTCGATCCCCGAGGATTGAACCGTCGGCCGCGGCGCGGCGACCTCGCGCCGCGCAGCGGCCTCCCCCGATCCATTCAATTCACGGATCCGGCATCAGGCAGCAGAGCTCCTTCGGATTCTTCTCCTTCACGAGCGGGCCCTTGCGGGTCGTGTCGCACTGGAACGCCTTGACCTTGTCCGGGTTGAGGCCCGGGCACGCGGGCGGGGCCATTCCGGTGCCCTCCATCACGGAGCCGGCGGCGTTGGGATCCTGCTCGGGATGTTGGAGGTTGCCCATGGCGTGGCCGAGCTCGTGCGCCAGCACGCCATCGGGCTTCGGCGCGGGGCAGGTGGTGATCGGATCGTCGGCGACGATCACCTTGGCCGCCTTGTTTCCGCCGTTGAAGCAGAGTCCATCGCCGGAGAAGTTCTTCTTGCCGTCCTTGTCCTGCATCTCGCTGATGAAGAAGACCTCGATGCAGTCGTTCTCGCCCTTCGCGTCCTCCTTGTCGAGCACGGCGCGGAAGTTGGCCCAACGATCTCCCGCCGCCTTCTCCTTGACGATCTTGTCGCCGATCTTGGTGATCGCCGGCTTGAACTCGAGTTCGACGCAGCACTTCTTCCAGACCGTCTCGGCCTTCGCCTTGAACGCCGGCAGGCTCGCGCCGGTCGGGTTCATGTCCATGTCGTTGGTCTTGAAGAAGACGGGCTGGATGCAGACCTTGCGCGTGTTGACGCGGTTCTCGAAGGGGCATCCGACGGGGCCGGCGGGGATCTTGAGCTTGAGCTTCGGCCAGCCGCACTGCGTGAGTCCGCCGAGCTGGCCGGTGATGCTGCCGCCCATCAGTCCCATCGGCTGCTGGATGTTGAGCTCCGGTCCCTCGGGTCCGACGTCGAGCGTCGCGGTGCCCCACAGGCCGCCGACGAAGAGCTCGTTCGCCGTGAATCCGGTCTCGCCGAGGGGATCGCAGACCGGCGGCGTCGGGGGCACGAACTGGTCGATGAGCCAGTAGTGCGTCTCGAACTCGAGCGGCATGACGAACGCGCCGTCGTTTACGTTCCACGTACCCGACGGCGAGCCGTCGAGCAGGCGGAACGAGATGCCGCCCGTCTCGGACGTCGACGTCGGGGCGGACGGACCGTCGAGGAAGATCGTGTCGGGAATCAGCGTGCGGTAGCCGAAGCCGTCGGGCGGCGTCGCGAAGATGCTGATGAAGCCGTTGAGCAGCACGAGCTGCGGACCGAGATCCGTGTACATGAAGCCGGGGCTGCCTTCGTAGCTCGCCTGGTAGAGGTCGGTCGCGGCCAGGGCCTGCTCGACGATCGCGTTGTCGGCGCGGACGCCGATCGACTCGAACGCGCCGTCCGGCGAGACGTCCCATGGGCCGTTGAACTGCGTCGTGAAGACCGCGCCGCTCGCGGTGATGGCGGTCGTCGCGCCATGCTGCGTCGAGGCGATCCAGGTGATGTCGTCCTCGAATCCCGGCGGATCGGTCTCGGCGACGAAGGTCACCGGAGCGCCATCGGCGATGTGCTCGCCCGGCGCGGGCGAGACGATCGTCGCGCGATACGTCTGCACGTCGATCGACGCGGGCACGGCGAGCGGTCCGGTCTCGACCAGGTGGACGCCGACCGCCGGGAAGGCGTGGTCGATGCGTCCGCCGAGCGACATCGGCTCGCCGTCGATGCGCCATTCCATGAGCGGCATGAAGGCCGGCGGATCGACGCTGGGCAGGGTTGCGCCGATGGAGCGGTCGACCGAGGTTCGATAGACGCCGCCACCCAGCGCGCGAACGGCGGCGATCGAGGGCAGCGCGAGCAGCTCGGCGCTCTGCGCGTTGATCTCCCATTGCGGCGCGGAGTCGTCGATCTTGTACGGCGCGGTGTCGACCGAGATCGGGGCGACCTTGATCGTCGCCGGATCGATCGCCATCACGTCGAGGCGACACGACGCGTCGGTCACGCCGGCGCCGCGGATCGTGACGCCGACCTCGATCATGCCGGTGCGGCGAAGCTCGCACGTCGCGGTCGACCACTCGGCGTCGCGGGCAACCTCGTGCGCGCCGCGCCATGCGACGCGGGCGCCGATCGGCGCCGGGGCCTTGAACGTCGCGACCGTGCCGAGGGGAATCGCCGTCTCCTCGGGTGCCGCGTGCCAGCCGACCGTCAGTCCGGCGACGGGGCCGATCAGCAGTGGCGGCGCCTCGTCTCCCGGCGCGGCGGGCGGCGTGTGGACACCTGAAGCTCCGGCGCCACCCGGGGGCTGGTCGCCCGGTGCAAGCGGATCATGGGTGGCGGCAAGCAGCAGGGCGCAGCAGCCCAGGCCGAGCGCCGTCGCGGCCAGCGAGCGCGGGGAGGCCGCGCGGACGAACAGACCGATCGTTCTCATCAGACAGTCCCCCAATCTTGACATGCGTCGCGGAGGTCGCGGCGCGGACCTTGGGCGCACCGCGGCCAATCGGCCGCGCCGCTCGCCCCTCGCATGACGAGTTAGACGCGACGCGGCCGGTCCTGACAGGGATTCCGCAGGAGAAGGGAGAAAATCGCGCCTGCGCCGGACGGACGCCTCAATGAAAGTCGCGTGAACGCCCCGTGATCCCGCCGACGCTGGCGTCGCCGATGCGAACCTCGTCGATGCGCCGGGCGAGCACGTGGACGACGATCCCCTGCCGCTCGACGCGCCCTCGCACCAGGACCGCGGTGCCGTGCTTCGCGGCGCGACGGTGCCGCTCCCACACGTCGGGCCGCACGATGATGTTGGCGACGCCCGTCTCGTCCTCGATGGTCATGAAGACGATCCCATTCGCCGTCCCCGGGCGCTGACGCACGAGCACCACGCCCGCCACCGCGACCGTCCGACCCTGCGGCCATGCACGCTCGTCGCGCAGCACGCCGTTGCATCGGACGCCCCTGCGCACGAGCGCCTCGCGCACGAACGACATCGGATGGGCCCGCAGCGAGAGCCCGATCGTTCCGTAGTCGCGCGACACCTGCGAAAGCGGCCCCAGTGGCGGAAGCGACGGCAGGTCGTCGGGCTCGGCTTCGCCCGCGCGAGGCACTTCGTCGGAACATGTCGCGTCGTCGGAGCACGCCACGTCGTCGGAGCACGTCGCCTTGTCGGCGAAGCGTGGCCCGTCCAGTGGCGCCGGCGCCGTCCGTGCCGGCCGCGACAGCCGTTCCAGCCGCTTCGGGCAAGGAGGCGGATCGGACCCGACGATCTCGAAGAGCGGCAGGCGATCGTCCGCAAGCGGCTGCGCCTCCCCTGTCGCATGCTGGCGGGAGAGCCCCATCGACGCGAACGCGTCGGCCGCGGCGAGCCGGCGCAGCGCCGTCGCGCGCACGCCGCTCGCGCGGTGCAGCTCGCGGATCGTGGCGAACGACCCGTGCGCCCTGACCGCCTCGACGATGCGATCGGCGTCGACGCGCGCCAGGCCGCGAACGAGGCGAAGGCCGAGACGAAGCCCTGGATGAAGGCCTGGACGAACCTCCGCCCCATCGACCGTCCCGCTCGCGGACGCCTCGAGCGTGCAGTCCCATGCGCTGCGGAGGACGTCGACCGGAAGCACCTGCACGCCATGCTCGCGCGCGTCGCGCACGATCTGCGCCGGCGCGTAGAAACCCATCGGCTGGCTGTTGATCAGCGCCGCGGCGAAGGCGGCGGGATGGCGCCTCTTGAGCCACGCGGAGACGTAGACGAGCAGCGCAAAGCTCGCGGCGTGGCTTTCGGGGAAGCCGTAGCCGCTGAAGCCCTTGATCTGGGTGAAGACCTGCTCGGCGAAGCCGCGGTCGTAGCCGCGCTTCGTCATGCCCGCGACGATCCGCTCCCCGAACTCCGCGATCATGTTGCCGCGCGTCTTCCATGCGCCGATGGCGCGGCGCAGTCGATCCGCTTCGCCCGGCGTGAAGCCGGCCGCGACGATCGAGAGCGCCATCGCCTGTTCCTGGAAGAGCGGAACGCCGAGCGTCTTGCCGAGCACCTTCCTCACCGCCTCGTCGGGAAAGACGACCGGCTCGCGCCCGTCGCGCCGCCGCAGGTAGGGATGCACCATCTGTCCCTGGATCGGCCCCGGCCGCACGATCGCGACCTCGATCACCAGGTCGTAGAAGCAGCGCGGCCTCAACCGCGGCAGCATCGACATCTGCGCCCGCGACTCGATCTGGAAGACGCCAATCGTGTCGGCGGCGCAGACCATGTCGTAGACCGCGGGATCCTCCGGCGGAACCGTGTGCAGCGCGAGGCCGTCCGCCGCATCGTTCACCAGCGCGAAGGCGCGGGAGATGCAGGTCAACATGCCGAGCCCGAGCACGTCGACCTTGATCATGTTCATCGCGTCGATGTCGTCCTTGTCCCACTCGACGACGGTGCGGTCGGGCATGGCGGCGTTCTCGACGGGAACGAGCTCGCAGAGCGGATCCTGCGTGATCACGAAGCCGCCAACGTGCTGCGAGAGATGGCGCGGGAAGCCGAGGATCTCGGCCACGAGCTCGCCGAGGACGCGGATCGTCGGATCGCGCGGATCGACGCCGATGGTGCGCAGGCGGGCGTCGTCGAAGGGGCCATCGGCGCCGGAGGCCGGCGACCACCAGTCGATGTCCTTCGCGAGACGGCCGACCAGGTCGAGGGAGAGGCCCAGCGCCTTGCCGATGTCGCGCACGGCGCTGCGGCGGCGGTAGCTGATCACCTCGGCGGTGAGGGCGGCGCGGTCGCGGCCATACTTGCCGTAGATGTACTGGATGACCTCCTCGCGCCGCTCGTGCTCGAAGTCGATGTCGATGTCGGGCGGTTCGTTGCGCTCGCGGCTCATGAAGCGCTCGAAGAGCACGTCGATGCGGGCCGGATCGACCGCGGTCACCCCGAGGCAGTAGCAGACGGCGCTGTTGGCCGCGGCGCCGCGGCCCTGGTGCAGGATGCCGCGCCCACGGGCGAAGGCGCAGAGGTCGTGCACCGTCAGGAAGAACGGCGCGTAGCCGAGGTCGTCGATGATCGCGAACTCGTGCTCAATCTGCACCCTCACCTCGGCCGGGACGCCCTGCGGATAGCGCTGTGCGGCGCCTTCCCGGGCAAGGTCGCGCAGGTGCTCCATCGGCGTGCGGCCGGGCGGAACGACCTCGTCGGGATACTGGTATCGAAGTTCGTCGAGCGAAAAGCCGCTGGCGGCCTCGATCGCGATGGTGGCGCTGCGGGCGATCGCGTCGGCGCCGCGCGGAGATGACGCGAGGAGCGCCGCCATCTCGTGCGGCGCCTTGAGGTGGCGCTCGCCGTTGGGAAAGAGCCGGTGGCCGGCGTCGGCGAGCGTGCAGCCGTGGCGGATGCAGACCAGGACGTCCTGGAGCCGCCGGCGCGAGACGTCGTGGGCATGCACGTCGTTGCACGCGGCGAGCCGCCACGCCGGTCGTCTCGGCGAGGTTCGCCAGCCGCGCCAGGCGTTCATCGTCGTTGAGGATCTGCAGCCGGTGGTGCAGGCGAAGATGGAGAGGTGCTCGCCGACGCGGCGGGCGCAGGGCATCGATCGTGGCCAGCCCTTCCGGACCGCAGAGCCAGTCCAAGTCGCACGGCGACTCCCCGCCCGTTGCGGCCGGTGCGTCGGCGGCACGACGATCAGGTGCATCTCGTCGGCGTGCTCGAGCACGTCGTGCACGAGAGACGATTTCGCCCTGGCGCGCGGCCGCTTGCCAGCCGATGGTGAGCAGCCGGCAGAGTCAGCGCATAGCCGCGACGCGAGACCGGATACGCCAGTGATAAGCGCAAGTTGCGATGGATCGGCGAGCACCAGTCGCGAGCCGACGGCGAGGGGAATCCCCACCTGCCGCGGCGACGTGGGCCCGCACCACGCCAGCGAGGGTGTTGGTGTCGGCGATGCACGCGGCGACGGGCCGAGCTCGTTCGGCGCGCCGGACCGTTTTCGTCGGGGTGGCTCTCGCGCCGGCGAGAACGAAGTTGAAGGCGTGTCGGGATCGGCGAAGCGGATGGACGCCGGGCGCGTCGCGTGAAGCGCAGTAGCGGACGCGGCCCGGTGCTTGAAGCCGTCTCCCACGGATGCGCGCGGCTTGGGCGGAGTAATCTTCAGGCATCGCTCGACGGCTTCACGCCCACACTCCATGCACAAGCCACGCGTTGCGGCGTTCGACGTCGTGGAACACCCACAGCGATCGGCCGGCATCGTCGCGCAGCGCCAGTAGTCATGAATTGCCCCGGCCCTGCACGTCGACGATGGCCCCAACGCGAACACCGCCTTCCGGCGCTCGCATCGTCGACGCCGCCGGGCCACCATGGCGCGCGATGCTCGGGGGCCGATGGCGGCGACGATGCGATGGATGCCGCCGCCAGCGGAGGATGGCCGGCGCTCGTCGTCGCGGGCGTCGCGCCGGGGCGAGCGGTCCGACCTCGGCTCGTTCCGCGTGCGCAGCAGGATCGTCGGGCGATCGGCGTCGACGATCGCCGCGGCGGAAATCCCTTGGACGAGAGATCCGGCTTCACCGCGCAGCACGACGGACTGCTCGGGCAGATGGCGCTCCATCGGCATGGGCGCGGACGATGAGCGTCGGGACCGAGACGGGCGAGGAGCACGTCCACGAACTCCCCCGCCGCCTCGGCGGCGCGATCGCCGGGACGATCGGCGATGGCGAACGCCGACCTCGATCACCGCGCGCCGCGGCCCTCGCCGAGCGGCTGACCTGCGTTGTCGGCATGATGGAGCGTTGCGCACCGCCGTCACGGCCACCGAATCGACCCCGCCGCCCAAGCTCGTCGTCCAGGTGCAGCGACTCGACCCGCGGCAGCAGCAGCGACCACAGGTGTCGAAGCGCGACGGCCGGGCGAGATCGACGACGAAACGCTCCCGTTCGCCAAGCGCCGTTGAGCGGGCGTCTCGGCCAGCTGCCCCCTGTTCACGCTGCCGTCCTCGCCGATCCCAAGCGCGCCCCGTGCGTTATCAATGCAAGCGCATCGCACGCCCCTCGCGGCCGTTCGGATCGACTGCTCGAGCCGACGCGCGCCCGTCCAAGCGCGGCGAAGCTCGGTGCACAGGCCGTCCGTATTTCCTCGGCGGGGTGACCGCTGCTCGACCGCCTCGCGGCGGGTCGCCGATCCCTCGAAGACGGCTCGACCCGCAGCGCCGGCGGAACGGCGATCGGTTCGAGAAGCTCGGGAACGCGGCCGAGCGTCTCGTCGATGCGCCGCAACAGCATCAGGCCGAAGCGCTCGGCGAGCTGGCGGCGCGGCAGGTCGATCAGCTCGTCGATGCGCCGGACGTTGACCTCGTGCAGCGCCTCCACGATGGACGCGTCGATCCGCAGCGCCTCGATGGGAAGCGGCGCGAGCGCGGAGCGCAGCGAGGCCTCGTCGCACACGGCGATCGTCCCGAACCTCGCCAACGCCGCCGCCGCCGCGAAGGTCGGCGCCATCGCGGCGCGCCCCTCGACGCCGAACCTCGCGAGATGTCGCACCAACCGCCGCAGGAGGCGCTCCTCGCCGCCAAAGAGGCGGGCACAGCCGGAGACGTCGAGCCACAGGCCGTGCGACCGGTGCGACGTGTCGATCGCCACCAGCGGGCTGAAGCGCATCGCCCAGACCGCGAGCCTGTGCAGCGCCGCCGCGTCGCGTGCGGGATCATGCGGCTCGAACACGATGGCGTCGACCTCGGCGCGGGTCAGCAGCGCCCTGGCATGCGCCACGCCCATGCCCGGCACGATGCCGCGCCGTCCGCAGCGGTCGCAACAGGCCTCGACGCGCTGGGCGCCGGCGTGCGCCGACCAGAGCAGGACGGGGCGAGCCGAGAGCGACCCGGAGAAGCTCGCGGCCGGTCCGCCATCACCCGCCGCGGTCCGGCGCATCGCCCTGCGGATCACATCGATCGGCCACATCGGCAACCACAACGACATCGCCCGTCTCATCGTCGCGCTCCAGGAGCCACTCGCGTCCATCGCGCGTCGCGCCGCCATCGGCCGGCTGCGGCGCCGACGTTGGCGCAGCGGATCGTGCATCGATCCAGTGGACAGGGTGCAACGCGCCGCCCAGCATGCCATGGCGCCACTTGCAGCGGAGAAGTTCGATCCTGCATCCGATGCGGGATCCATCGCTCGAGAGCCGCCCCGGTTCGTCGCGGGAAGCCGCAGCCACGTTTGCCGCGACCAAGCGCCCGCTCGGTTGCGAAATGCTGGCGGTTGGCCGAGGAAGAGGCGGATGGAGGCCCGCGGGACGCACCAGCCATCGCGTCGCGGCGGCGCTCAGCGTGGCCCGTTCGTCGGGCGCCCGCGCGAGCAGGCCGACCGTTTGTCCAGCTTCGGCGGCAAGCTGAAGCCGGCGCGTCGCCGCCATGTCGAGACCACGACCATCGGCGACGACCAGCGCGACGCCCGTACAACGCAGGGCGAGATCGATCGCCCACAGCCGCGCGTCCGGTTCATGGGCGCCGAACCCGCTCGCGTTCGATCCACCTGCACGGATCCTCTCCGCGATGTCGACGAACAGGGAGGCTCGCAGGAGCGTGCGATCGAATTCCTTCTCGAGCGCTAGTTCTCGCTTCCCTTCCCGTTCGCGTTCGTGCTCTCGTTCGCGCTCGCGCTCGCGCTCGCGCCATTGTCCACGTTCCCATCGCGGTTCGAAGGCTCGCCGTAATCCCCCTTCGCCACGGCGCACCAGTGCATGGGGGTTCGGCCAGCAGCGGCGCCCGATCCAGACGACGAGGGAACTGGACATGTCGCGGACGCCGAGCGAACCGCGCTCGCCGCGTGCATCGAGCATCCTGTGCGCCAGATGCACGAAGATCGACAGCGGTGGAAACCACGGATCGTGCCCGACGAGCCAGTCGACCGGCGAAGGGCTTGCCCGTGAAGAGTCCGCTCGTGAACGGTTCGCAGACGAACAGCCCGCTTGCGGACAGCCCACAGGCCAAGCGCGTCCGATGAACGGAGCGCTTCCAAGGCGTCCGTCGTCGTGCGTCCGCCATGTCGTGAACCATTCGTGGATCGCCCCGCGCGCGAGGCCTCCGCGAAGGACGGCATCGATTTCGGGCCAACCGGTTGGAAGCCACGCGCCGGCGCCGCCATGCGATTCGCGTGGAGCGTCGCAGGATTTCCTCGAAGCGTCGCGCTGGTGGATTGCGCCATCGCGCCGATCGTCCAGGTCGTCGTGCTGGTCGATCGAGTCGTCGCATGGTTCGCGCGAACCGTCGCGCTGATCGCTCGCGCCGTCGTGCACGAACGCTCCCGCGCGGCGATGCGAACGCGTGTCGGCGCGCGCACGCAACGCGTGCGCGAGCATCTCCGTCACCTGCTCGACCGCCAACGTCCGCCGCGCGGAACGCTCCGACGCCTCCCGCGCAGCGGCACGTCTGGCGGCCTCCTGCGGATCGAGGAGCGTTTCGTCCTCGACCTCGCCTTC
>JAXMAF010000019.1:0-92377 GCA_046350555.1 Phycisphaerales bacterium | reverse complement strand
GTATGCCGCACCCGAGCAGGTCTCGTCCGATGCGCAGGAGACCGACACGCGCTCCGACGTCTACTCGCTCGGCGTCGTCCTCTACGAGCTCGTCGCGGGGACCATGCCGTACGACACGGCCGGACCGATGGAGTCGGTGGTCAACGCGATCGCGCACGCCGAGCCGATCCCGCCGCGCACCGACATCTTCGATCGACGCGTCGACGCCGACGTGACGACGATCATCCTCAAGGCGCTCTCGAAGGCGCCCGATCGGCGCTACCAGTCCGCAGGCGCGCTGGGCGCCGACATCGCGCGGCATCTCGCGGGCACCGTGATCGAGGCGCGGCGCGACAGTACGTGGTACGTCGTGCGGAAGACCGCGAGCCGGCACAAGGTGCTTCTGGCCGGTGCCGGCGTGGTTGCCCTGGCGCTCCTCGCCGGCGCGGGCGCGGCCGGGTACGGCCTCACACGAGCCCGCGATGCCCGCGCGTATGAGGCGGTCGAACGCGTGCACGCCCAGAGCGAGGCCCGTTCGGCGCGGTCGGCCGGCCGGCTCGTGCGGCAGTTGTTTGTACCGGTCGACGTGATCACCGATGAAGCCGAGCTTGGCCGTTACGTCTTCGCCGGCAGGCTGCGAGTCTGGACGACCCTGAAGTTCGGGGCGCTCGCCGACGACCCCGACGGAGAGGCAACGGCTCGGTCCGTCTTCGCTTCGGAAGTCTTGAAGCAGGATCCCGCTGCGGCCGAAGGGTTCCTGCGCATCAACATTGCATCCCTCGCCAAGCAGCACGGCGAGAACCACCCCGCCCTTGCCGAGGCGTTTCATGGCCTTGCCGAAGTCCTGCTCGGGCGAGGCAACCGCCTGATCGAAGCCGAGCGCTCGGCTCGTCGAGCCGTGGAGATCCGGCGCGCGCTTCTTCGTGGTGACGACCCGGGCCTTGCGGCCAGCCAGCACCTGCTCGCCCGGATCCTGCTGGCGCGGGGCGATGCCGCAGGCGCCGCGGATGCGTGCGAAGAGGCTGTTGCGGCGCTTCGTATCGCAGGCAAGCCGAACACCTTGGAACTCGCCGGCGCCGTGGCCACGCGCAGCGACATCCGCAGCGCACTCGGTCGAGCCGCCGAGGCCGAGGCCGATGCACGCGAGGCCCTCGTCCTGGGCCTGGAGGCCTTGGTCGATGACGACGATCCCTTCGTGATCGAGTGCCTTCTCCGCAGCGCCGATCTGCTGGGCGCGGCGAGTCCCACGCCACCGGAACCGGTTCTCGCCGCCGCGCTTCAGCAACCGACGCGGGCGGGTGTCGCCGATGCCCTGCGCGCCGCGGGGCATCGCCTGCGCATCCATGGCACGAGCGCCGCCGATTGCCTTGCCCACGCCGCAGGCCTGGAGACCATCCTCTCCATCCGGACGGCCCTCTTCGACAAGGACGATCCGAGCGTTGCGCGCACGGCAGCCTCGATCGCCGCGGACCACTACCTGGCCGTGGACCTGCCCGGCGTCGACGCCGCGCTTCGCCGGCTCCTTCCGCTCCTTGAAGCCCGATTGGGCCGGGATCATGTCGCGCTCATTCCTGCGATCGAGTCATTGTGCGAGAACCTGATGGACCTGGAGGAGTTCGAGCGTGCCGCCGCGTCTCGTCGGCGCATGCTCGACATCTGGAGCGCCCAATCGGAACCCGCGCGCGACGATCTCTGGCTGGCCAACGAGCATCGATGGCTGGCATTGGCGCTCGCCTTCGGCGGTTCCTTCGCCGAGGCGGAGATCGAGTATCGCGCGGCCATCGACGGGCTCGCCCGCGCCGGCCTCGTCGATCACTACCTCGGCGACATCTGCACGGGGGGATTGGGCTGGGTTGCGCTGCACCTCGGGCGGCCGGATGAGGCCGAGGCGCTCACTCGATCGGCCCTTGAGCGCTACTCGTCGAGAAGCGGCGCCCCTCGGGATCAGTTGGCGCTGCTCCAGCGGCACCTTGGCCATGTCCTGATCGCGCGCGGCCGGCTCGACGAAGCGGCGCCGCTCGTCGACGCGGCGCACGCGAGCATCGGCCTCACCGTCGGCGAAACGGCGCCGTTGGCGTGCACGCTGATCGACGCTATCGAGCTGGCCCGTCGGCGCGGAGACGTGGCGGCGGTCGAACGCTTCTGCGCGGAACTCGCCGAAGCGCGCCGAAAGATCAGAGGGCCTTCCAACGTCGAGCCGCGCGCCGCCGAGGCCGAGTAGATCGAACGAAAGAGCGGCAATGAGCCTCGTGGCGCCGCGCTCGCTGCGTTCCTGGCCCGGGTCGCGGATCGCCCTTCCTGCGATGCTGCGTTGCAATCCCGACGACACTCGACTCGTTGCACCTGCGATTGGGAATGCGCCCAATCGGACCGAGCCCTTCCGCACCTCCTTCCGGAGACAACTGCAATGAATCGTTCCACGATCGCCATGGCCGGCGCGCTGTCCTGCGCCATCGTCGCAATCCTCGCGGCCGCGAACGCGGACGCCTGTCCGCCGAAGGTGGCTGAATCATCGGCCTCGTCGTCCGACGGCTGCGCCGGCCCTGTGCCGGCGGGATGGCTCCGCATCGTCGCGAGCCGCCATGCCGCCGACGACCAACTCATGGTCATGGGCTTCAAGGATGTGCCGGTCCCGCAGCTCCTGAAGTTCATCGTCGAATCGACGGGCAAGACGCTCATCACGCGATTGACGTCGGATGTGGGCGTGAAGGTGACGATCCTCGGCGACCGGCCGATCACCCGTGGCGCCGCGCTCGACCGGGTCTACGAGGCGATGGCGGAAGGCGGACTTGCGATCGTCGAGGACGAGGAGGCCGTCTGGATCGGCAGCGCCAGCGAGATGGCGGCATCGCCTCGACTGCCGCTCGAGGTGCGGGCGGACGAGGACGTCTGCGCCCTGCCGTGCAAGGGCGTGGTCGTGAGCTTGCAGGTTCCGATCCGCAAGGCCGCGGCGCCGATGGTCGCACAGCAGGCGGTCCAGATGCTGGACGCCCGTTCGACCGTCGTCTTCGACGCCGACGCCAGCCAGCTCATCTTCCGGGGCACCGCTGCGAGCGCGTGCAACCTTCAGCGGCTCGTGCGATCGCTGGATCGAGTCGCGAGCGCCGATGAAGCAGCGGCGCCGGATCGGTTCACCCAGGTTCCGACTGGGTCCAAGGGCCCGCGCCAGAGGTGGCGCGATCCCCTGACGTCCGAGCGTGTCCAGACGATGTCGCGAGCGGAGCTGGCGGCGTTGCTCCGAGATGTTGCGTCCATGCGGCAGCAGTCGGGTCTCTCCGACGACGTGCGCGCCCAGCTCAAGCGCGACTTCGACCTGTTGATGGCTCGGATGCAGACGTCGCCGTAGGCGGGGGCGCGTTGGCGCGGGAACGTGCGGCGCCAGCGGTGCGTCCCGGTCCCATCAACCCGTCGCGGCCTTCGACGTTGCGGCTTCCGCGGCGGCCGCATCCTGTTTCGCCTTCTCGGCGTCCTCGGCGGCGCGGGCGAGGACGACATCGTGGCGCTTCATCAGGGCGTCGCGGCTAAAGAGGGCGGTGCGCAGGTCCGCCGTCTCCTCCATCAGCACGGCGCGCTCGATCGCGCCGGTGTTGGCCACGATCTCGAAGTCCTCGATGGTGAGGGGGCTGACGTCGGTGACGCGGCCGACGACGACGCTGAGCTGCTGCTCGGCGGGGAACGCGAAGATGCGATCGGACTCCGCGAGTTGTGCGACGGGCTTCGCGGACGGGCCGCCCATGGCGCCGGGCAGGGCCGTGGCGAACTGGACGAGGGCCTTGACCGCGGCCTCGGACGAACCGAGACCGGGGATCGACGGGGCGAAGCGGAAGGGCGAGCCGAGGAAGCGAGGATCGACCTGGCGAAGGTCGATCGCCGCCTGCACCGAGGCGTTGTTCGCCGCGGCGAGCTCGACGAGTCCCTGCTCGGCGGCCTTCTGCTTGAGCGCGTCGAGGGATGCCTTGAGCCGTTCGAACTCGGCCATCGCCTTCACGTCGGCGACGAGCTTGTCGCGCACCTCGTCGATGGTGCGCGGCGCGCGGGCCGGGTCGGTGTCGACGATCCGGAAGAGCACCACGTCGCCGACCGGCGTGCGCAGCGGAGGACCGACGACGCCCTCCTGGATCGCGTACGTGTCGGCGCCGCCGAACTCCTTCGCCTGGGCGACGAGGGCCGAGGCCTTGACCGGCGTCTGACCGAAGCGGTCGGAGGTCGCCGTGCCGATTCCCGGCTGGCGATCGACGGCGCCCGGCTCGATCCAGTCCGGTCCGCTCGACTGGTAGATGGGCAGGTCGGTGAGGTTGAACTGCTGGCGGATCGTCGCGCCGAGCTGGTCGAGCGCCGGGCGCTTGGCGTCCCAGTCGGCGGGCAGCGTGAAGTAGACGCCTTCGCGCGGCAGGCCGCGCAGGGGAAGGGCCATCTGGTCGGCGGCGAACTTGGCGACGTCGCCGGTCTTCTCCGCGACGAGATCGTTGAGCAGCGCCGTGCGCACCGTGTCGCGCACGTCGTCGAAGTTGTCCGAGCCATCCGCCGGCTTCGGGAACATGGCGATGTTGCGGTCGCGGTACTTGCGGAGCTCGATGTTGTTCAGCCGATCGCTCGCCTCGACCGCGGTGCGGATCGACGCGGCGGGGACGATCAGCCACTCGAGCTTCAGCCGGTTGGGGAGCTTGTAGCCGAAGATGGCGCCATCCACGCCCGCGGTCTTGGCACCGTATTCATCGAGCTGCTTCTGGAGCTGCGCGTCGGTCGGCTGGACGGAGCTCGTCGCGGCGAGCCGGCGGGCGTCGATCACGACGACGTCGGCGTCGACCGACGCGCGCATCAGCGACGCCGCGCCCTGGAGGCGGCGATCGGAGAGCCGCGGCGCGTTCTCGGCCATGTTGACGAGACGGCGCATGCCGCTGATCTTCGCCAGCGTTTCGAGGATCGCCTGGCGCGACTGTCCGGTGCGCGCCTGGAGCACGCCGATCCACTGATCGGGGGTGATCTGGGCGTTCCCCGCGGCGAGGGTCGTCTCGAGCCAGCGCAAGCCGTCGACCTGCGTGCCGATCAGCCCGTTCTCCGACGCTTCCTTCTGGAGCAGGTAGTAGTAGAGCGGGTCCTTCGAGACATCGGGCACGGGCAGGACGCCCGAACCGATCACGTCGATGAGCTGAAGCTCGGCCTGGAGCTTCTGGAGATCCCCGGCGCGCACGGCGGTGCCGTCGACCGTGGCCCACGTCGCGCCGCGCCCGGCGGTCGCCTTGGCGATGCGGTCGAGCGAACCGGAGATGGACCAGGCCACCAGCAGCAGGACGCCGCCGACGACGAGGATGCCTTTGTTGTAACGGCGTAGGAATCGCAGCATGGCACGCCACCGCCGGCCGCGTCGTCCGTCCAGCCGCGAGGACGGCCTTGTCCGGAGGGCGCAGCCGCTTGGTTTACTTGTAGAACTCGACGATCAAGTTGGTGTTGACGTCGAACGGAATCTGATCCGACGTTGGATTGGCGACGATGCGGACGCTCAGTTCCGCGGGATTGAAGCTCACCCAGCCCGGGACGATGTGGCCAGCCATCGACTCCATGTTGTCGCGCACGAGCTTGTGCACGCCAGCCTTGAGCGTCACGGTGTCGCCGACCTTGACCTGGCAGCTTGGACGATCCGTCTTGCGGCCGTTGATGAGAACATGGCCATGCACGACAAGCTGGCGGGCCGCCCAGATGGTGCGCGTGAGGCCGGAGCGGCGGACCACGTTGTCGAGGCGGCGCTCGAGCAGTTGCAGGAGCACCTCGCCCGTGTTGCCCTTGCTCCGACCCGCCTCGGCGAGGTAGCGACGGAACTGGCGCTCCAGCACGTTGTAGTGGTAGCGGAGCTTCTGCTTCTCGTCCTTGCGGATCCCGTAGTCCTTCGCGCGGCGGCCGCGCGCCCCGTGCATGCCGGCGGGCGTGAGCTGCCGCTTCGCCGTGTGCTTGGGGATGTCGGCGATGGGAACGCCGACGCGACGGGAGAGCTTGACCTTGGGACCGAGGTAGCGTGCCATGTGGAGGTGTGGTTTCCGGCCGGGGGGTGAAGAACCAAGCATTGTGGCGGGGCGACCCGGTCGCGTCAAGTGGCGGGAAGGCGTGCGCGCGGTGAGGCGGCCAGCGCGGCCGCGCGGGGATGGGCGCGAGCGTCCACCCGGACCCGCCCCGGCGGACGCTTCCCGGTCCGTCGTCCGTCAATACGCTCGGCGGTCGTCGCGGTCGCGCCAGCGGAGGTAGGCGGTGTTCAGCACCTGGTAGCCTCCCGGAGTCGGGTATTCGCCGGTGAAGTACCAGTCGCCGGCGTGGTCGGGCATCGCGGCGCGAAGGCCGTCGATGGACTGGTAGATGACCGCGATCTCGCCTGGCCAGGCGAGGGAGCGGGCGCGCACGAGCTGGGCGACCTTGCCCTCGATCTCCTGGAGGGTGAACGGCTCGTAGACGGCGCGGACGTGGTTGACCATCCGCCCCGCGGGAAGGTGGGCCTGCTCGCGACAAAGGCGCTCGACCCGCTCGAGCAGGTGCTCGTCGCCCCGGTCGTGCAGGAGCGCGACCGCCGCCTCGAAGGCGATGAAGCGCCCGAGCTGGCTCATGTCGATGCCGTAGCAGTCCGGGTAGGCGATGGGAGGCGCGCTGCTCACCACCACGATGCGCCGCGGCTCGAGCCGCGCCAGCATGGTGATGATCGACTCGCGCAGCGTCGTGCCGCGCACGATCGAGTCGTCCACGACGACCAGCGTGTCGTCCCGTCCGACGATGCCGGGCGTGATGTCGTAGACGTGGGAGACGAGGTTCCGCCGCGCCTTGTCGTGCGTGATGAACGTGCAGGCGGCGGTCCTTGTGCGCCGTCTTCTCGCGGCGCACCCGCAGGTTGGCCAGCGCGAGCAGATCGTCGCGCGTCGCGGCGCCGGCCGCGCCGCGAGGCCAGAGCCGCTCGGCCCGATCCTCGCGCACCAGCCGTTCGACCTCGTCGGTGAGTCCGAGGTAGGCGAGCTCGGCGGTGTTGGGGATGAAGCTGAAGACGGTGCGGTCGACGTCGCCGGCGATCGCCTCGAGCACGCGCGGCGCCAGGTTGCGCCCGAGCGTCCGCCGCTCGCGATAGATGTCGCGGTCGTTGCCGCGACTGAAGTAGATCCGCTCGAAGGTGCACTGGCGCGGGCCGAGCTGCGGAAGCGACGCCTCGGCGAAGCGCTCGAAGCTCACGCTGCCGTCGCGGCGCACGATGAGCGCGTGGCCGGGCTCGAGCGCCTGCACGCGCTCCGGCGGGACGTCGAAGACCGTCACCAGCGCGGGGCGCTCGCTGGCGACCGCGATCACGTCGTCGTCGATGTAGTGGAAGCAGGGGCGGATGCCGGCGGGATCGCGGCAGGCGAACGCGTCGCCGTTGCCGACGAGCCCGCAGAGCGCATAGCCGCCGTCCCAGTCGTTCGAGGCCTTGGCGAGGATGCGGGCGATGTTCAGCTCGCGGGAGACCTCGGCGGCGAGGGCGCCGCCCTCGAGCTGGCGGAAGGATTCCGGACCGAGCGTGGCGCGCAGCCGATCGTGCTCGCGGTCGAGCGAGTAGCCGATGCGCTCGAGCACCACCTGGGTGTCGCTCTCGCCGACCGGGTGCAGTCCGTACTGCACGAGCCGGTCGAAGAGCTCCGGCGCGTTGGTCATGTTGAAGTTGCCGGCCAGCGCAAGGTTCCGGCTCGTGGTGTTGTTGCGGCGCAGGAAGGGATGGCACGCCTCCTGGGTGTGGCCGCCGAAGGTGCCGTAGCGCAGGTGCCCGAGGTAGACCTCGCCGAGGAACGGAACGCGCCGCTTGAGCTCGATCTCGCCGAGCGTGTCGAACTCGAGGTCAGAGAGGTCGCGCAGCGGCCGCATGGCGTCGTCGAAGAGCCGCTCGATCGGGTTCCGCTTGGCCGACCGCGCGCGGTCGATGAAGGCGTCGCCCGGTGGCATGTCGAACTTCACGACGGCGATGCCGGCGCCGTCCTGGCCGCGGTTGTGCTGCTTCTCCATCAGCAGGTAGAGGCGCCGCAGGCCCCACGCCACGTCGTCGTACACGCGCCGATAATGATCGAGCGGCCTGCGCAGCCGGACGAGCGCGAGGCCGCATTCGTGATGGAGTGGATCGGACATCGCGGCGCTTCGACGGACGGCCTCGATGCTAGCGCCGTAGTGCTGGCAGCCCGCGGCGAAAGCCATGCTGCCGGCGCACCGCCGCACGGCTCGGCGCGCCAGCAACCGCCTTCGACCACGGACGGGGTCCCCGACTCCGAATTCCTGATTCCTGGTCCCTGATTCCTGATTCCTGTTCCCTCTCTCCTGATCGCTGTTTCCCGGCCCGCCACTCCCCGCCACCGCCGGAATCATCGTCGACCAACCACCCGCTTCCGTCCGGCGATCACGCTCCATGTCCGCATCGATCGACGAATCATCGACCCGAGCGCTGACGTGGGCGTCGCTGCTCGCCCGATGGATGGAGTTCGCGCGGGCCGCGGTGGCGCTGCCGCGCGACGCCGATGGCGATCGCTGGCGCGCCGCGGTGCCCGCGATCATCGAGCTGCACGCGACGACGATGGCCCTGAAGGAGGCGGCGCAGCTCGCGCGCGACGAGCGGGCGCTGGCCCGCGACCGCGCGGCGCTGATCGTTCACGCGGCCAATGCGCGGCTCGGCGAGCTCTGGCGGGGCGCCGCGCCGCCTGTGGCGCTGCTCGAATTGCAGAAGGATGCCGCCGCCGCGCTCGCGTCCGCGGCGTGGCTGGGTGCGCGCGAGCTGGCGTGGCTCGGGCCGGGCGAACTGGTCGTTCCGCCGCTGGCCGGGTGCGATCCCGAGGCCGACGGCTTCGACCAGCGCGGCACGCTGGTCGTCGCGCCGCCGGGCACGATCCTCATGCCGGGCGAGCCGATCGCGTGGTGGGTCGATCGCGACGATCTCCGGCTTGACGCGGGACCGTCGACCGAGGTGCGCGACGTCGCCGTTCCGCGCCAGGTCCATCGCGTCATCGGCGCCGACGGCCGCGCCGCCGAGGATCTCGTGGTTGCCATCACCGACGAAGCGCCCGCCGGAACGCCACTGCTCGAGACCCTCTGCGAGGACGGACGCCGTGTCTGCCGCGCGCGGATCGACGCGAAGGCCATCGAGCGCAGGCAGCGCGCGGCGATGCCTGCGGGGCTGCCGCCCGGCGGCCTTCCCGTCCGGTCACCGGGCCGCTGAGACGCGTCCCATTTGACTCTCGCGCCCCGCCCAACCCGATTCCGCCGTGCGCCGCCGCTGTGGGCAGGGGGTCCAACGCATGGAGGTCTACTGGAATCGGCATGAGCCGGCGTCGGGCGAGCGCTGACCGGTTGGAGCCACGCGCAGCATCGGCGTCGGCACGTCCTGCCGGGCGAGCACGAGTCGGCCGACGAGATGCGGCGCCTTCGACGCCCAGAGGCTGCGCACCAGCCCGGGATCGTTGCACTGCCGCGAGAGATGCAGCAGCGCCACATGCTGAAGGCGGCTGCGACGATCGATCTCGACGATGGCCTCGAGCGCCTCCTCGTTGGAGAGGTGGCCGTGGCCGCCCATGATGCGGCGCTTGAGGAACTCCGGGCGCGCCGAGGCGAGCTGAAGGTGCGGGTCGTAGTTGCTCTCGAAGGCGAGCGCATCGAGGTCGACGAACGCCTCGAGCAGGCGCGCCGTGACGTGGCCGAGATCGGTCGCGAAGCCGATGCGCGCGCCCGCGTGCTCGAGCACGTACGCGGTGGCGCCGGCCTCGTCGTGCGGCAGTCCAACGGAGCCGACGCGGGTTCCATCGTGGAAGGTCGGCGAGCGCGGCGCGGCCTCGCCCTCGCGCGGCCACGTGGCCGGTGGCGGAAGGAGCGGAAGTTCCTCGGAGGTGTCGTCGATGACGCAGAGGCGCCGCGCATTGAGGCCTGTCGCCCGGAGCGCCGCCGCGTGCCGCGCATGGATGTGCACGTGGATCCGGTCGTTGTGGAAGAGCGCGGCTGGCCACGAGGCATGGAGGTGGTCGCTGTCGAGGTGGGTGAGCAGGATGTCGGTGACGTCGGTGAAGCGCAGGCCAACCTCGCCGAGGCGCCGTCGCGTCGACCTGGGCGAGAGTCCGGCGTCGACGAGGATCACGCGCGGCGCCGGTTCGTCCGGACCGAGGACGATCGCCGTGCAGTTGCCGCTGGAGCCGCTGCCAAGGATGGAAAGGGCGAGGGGAGCGTTCACGCCAATCGCGACCTGTCTGGGCGTGCGTCGATTCGGGGGCCGTGCGCGGGTTCGGGGCCGTGCGCCGATTCGGAGGCGTGCGCCGACCGTGCGATGTCGAGTCGCAGGGCGTCGCGATCGATCCCCACGCGATCACTCCTCCAACTGCTCGGCGCCTCCGTCGTTGGTCGTCAGGCTGCGTCGTCCCGATCCGCCGTGCGACGGGCAGATGCCGCGCTTCGACGACTCGATGAACTCGATGTACTCGCGCACCACGGGCACGTGCTCGCGCTCGCGCAGCGCCGGCAGCGCCGCCCGGGGCGAGACGCCTTCGCGGTAGAGCGTCTTGTAGACCCAGCGGACGTGTTGGATCGTCTCCGCATCGGCGCCGCTGCGCCGCAGGCCCACGATGTTGAGGCTCCCGACGATGTTGAGGCCGGTGAGCGTCACGAAGGGGGGGAGGTCGCGGCCGGTCGCGACGGCGCCGGAGAGCATGCACCCGCGCGCGATGCGGCAGAACTGGTGGACGCAGACGTTGCCGCCGGTCACGACGCGATCGCCGATCACCACGTGTCCGGCGAGAAGCGTGCCGTTGGCGAAGATGCAGTTGTTGCCGATGCGCGCGTCGTGTCCGGCGTGCGAATTGGCCATGAAGTAGTTCGAGTTGCCGATGATCGTCGGCGTGGTCCGCGAGGTGGCGCGATGGATGGAGGCGCCTTCGCGGAAGACGTTCGCGTCGCCGATGGTCACGCCCGCGCCCGCGTCCGCCGGATCCCACTTGAGGTCCTGCGGCGAGAAGCCGAGCGTGACGAAGGGATAGACGGTGTTGCCCGTGCCGAGGACGGCCGGCCCCTCGATCCACGACTGGCCCATGAGGCGCGACCCGCGGCCGATGACGATCGACGTTCCGGCCGGCGCGCGAAGCACGCAGTGCGGTCCGATCGTGACGTCGTCGGCGAGCCGCACGTCGCCTTCGACGATCGCTGTTGGATGAACCGTGGCCATGTCGGCGAGTGTAGTAGCGGGCGGACGGGGGCGAACTGGCCGCGGCGCGTCGGCCGAGGCCCGTCGAGGCGCGGGGGCGCGATCGCCGTCTCGCCGCATCGCGGCCGTCGACGGAGCCGCTATGCCTCGCCGCGGTCGCGTCAGTTATAGTGCAACGCTTCCCTGAGTCGCCCCGCGCGACGGCGGCCCGACCGCACCCCGCCCTCAGTCCCACCCCAGCTTCAGGAGCGCTCCAATGCCCAAGTACCGAACCGAGGACATCCGCAACCTTGCCGTGACGGGCGGTCCTGGCTCCGGGAAGACGACGCTGATCGAGGCGATGCTCGCCGCGTCGGGGGCCATCGGCCGCGCGGGGCGCGTCGAGGACGGCAACACGGTCTGCGACTACGACGACCTCGAGAAGGAGATGCGCCACTCCCTCGACAGCAAGCTCGTGCACATCGACCACGGCAACGCCCACATCAACCTGATCGACACCCCCGGCGCAGCCGACTTCATCGGCAAGGCGATGAGCGCCTTCCCCGCGGTCGAGACGATCATGATGGTGATCGACGCGACAACCGGCGTGCACAACGTCACGCGCCGGCTCATGAAGCTCGCGGAGGAGCGCAACCTGCCGCGCATGATCGTCATCAACAAGATCGACCAGGGCGCGGATCTCGCCGAGCTGGTCGCGGCGATCAAGGAGACCTTCGGGAACGTCTGCCTTCCGGTGAACCTTCCCATCGACGGCGGCAAGAAGGTCGTCGACTGCTTCCGCAACGTCGTCGGCACGAGCGACCTCGGCGCCGTCGACGACTTCCACACCGCGATCCACGAGCAGGTGATCGAGGTCGACGAGGCGCTCATGCAGACGTATCTCGAGCAGGGGCGCGTCGCGCACGCGTCGCTGCACGAACCGTTCGAGAAGGCGCTCCGCGAGGCGCACCTGATCCCGATCTGCTTCACCAGCGCCCGCGACGGCGTCGGCGTGAAGGAGCTGCTCGACGTGATCGTCGGCCTCTGCCCCAACCCGACCGAGGGCAATCCGCGGCCGTTCGAGTTCGACAAGGAGGGCGCCGGGCAGACATTCGCGCCGACGCTCGATCCGTCCAAGCCGCTGCTGGCGCACGTCTTCAAGGTCTCGGCCGATCCGTACGTCGGCAAGCTCGCGGTCTTCAAGGTCCATCAGGGCGTCGTCGGCCACGACGTGCAGCCGAAGCTCGACGACGGACGCAAGCCGATCCGCATCGCCCACGTCTTCAAGCTCCAGGGCAAGCAGCACGCCGAGGTCGACGCGATCATCGCCGGCGACATCGGCGCGGTGGCGAAGATCGACGAGATCCACTTCAACAGCGTGCTCCACGACGGAACCATCGGCGAGCACCTGCACCTCCAGCCGATGCCGCTGCCGACACCGATGTACGGGCTCGCCATCGAAGGCGCCAACAAGAACGCGGAGACCAAGCTCGGCGAGGCGCTCCAGAGGATGGCCGGCGAGGATCCCACCTTCCAGTACGAGCGCGTCGCCGCGACGCAGCAGCTCGTCGTGCGCGGCCTGGGCGAGCTGCACCTGCGCGTGAAGCTCAGGATGCTGAAGGACCGCTACGGCGTCGAGGTCCGGACGCAGCCGCCGCGCGTCGCGTACAAGGAGACGATCACGGCGCGGGCCGAGGGCCATCACCGCCACAAGAAGCAGACCGGCGGCGCCGGCCAGTTCGGCGAGGTCTTCCTGCGCGTCGAGCCGCTTCCGGCGGGGGACGCGGCGGGCGGCGAGACGTTCGAGTTCGTCGACGACACCTTCGGTGGCAGCGTGCCGCGCCAGTACATGCCGGCGATCGAGAAGGGCATCCGCACGGTGCTCGGCCTGGGCTGCGTCGCGGGCTATCCGATGCACGGCATCCGCGTGAGCGTCTACGACGGCAAGCACCATCCGGTCGACTCGAAGGAAGTGGCGTTCATCACCGCCGGCAAGCGCGCATTCATCGACGCGGTCCAGAAGGCGCGGCCGACGCTGCTCGAACCCTTCGTGAAGATGGAGATCACGATCCCCGCCGACATGATCGGCGACATCGCCAGCGACCTCTCGGGCAAGCGCGGCCGCATCCACGGCACCGACATGCTGCCGGGCAACCAGGCCGTGGTGAAGGCCGAGGTCCCGCTCTCCGAGGTGATGAACTACGCCAACACGCTCAAGTCGCTGACCGCGGGCGTGGGCTCGTACTCGATGGAGTACAGCCACGACGAGCAGACGCCGCCCAACGTGCAGGCGGCGGTCGTGGCGGCGTACAAGCCGCACCACGAAGAGGACGATTGACGCGAGGCGAGCCGGCGTCGTCTACGGGCCGGTGCGGCGCACCGCGACCACCGTCGCGTCGTCGGCGAGCTGGAGCGTCCCGGCGTGCTCGGCGACGGCGGCGAAGATCGCGTCGACGATGCCGTTGGGCGGCATCGAAACGTCGATGCGCCCCATCATGCCCTCGACGCCGAAGTGCTCGAGGCTCTCCGCGGTGCCGCTCGCGGCCGCGGCGCTCGGCTGCTCGATGACCCCGTCGCTCATGAGCAACAGCACCGCATCCGCTGGCAGGTCGCGCTCGGCGAACTGGTAGACGGTGTTGTCGGTCGCGCCCAGCGGCGGGCCGCCATCCTCCGTGAGCACCGTGTGCCGGCCGCCCGGCTCGACGAGCATCGCGTAGCCGTGGCCGGCGTCAACGTAGCGAAGGCGTCCGGCCGCGGGATCGATCACCCCGAGCCAGAGCGTCACGAAGCGCTCGGCGCCGGTCTTGGCCCAGATGAACGTCTGGAGCGCGCCGAGCGCGTCGCGCATGTCGCCCGAGGCGCAGAGCGCGCCGCGCAGGTATCCCTGCGTCAAGACCGCCAGCACCGCGGCGCCGACGCCCTTGCCGCTCACGTCGCCGACGGCGACGGCAACGCGGCCGTCGTCGAGCGCGATGACATCGAAGAAGTCGCCGCTCACGTCGCGCCCGGCGCGATAGCGGGCCGCGTAGTCGACGCCGGGAAACGCGCCGCGCTCCGCCGGAAGGATCATGCCCTGCATCGCCGCGGCGGCGGCGACCTCGCCCTCGCGCGCCGCGAGGCGGACGCTGATCTCGCGCGACATCAGGTTGCGCATCGCCAGCCCCGCCATGCGTCCCACGGCCGTCGCGAAGGCGCGGTCCTCGCCCGCTCGCGCCGGACGCCGGCTGGCGCGGCCGTCGTCGTTTCGTCCGTCGCCGCGGTTGTCGAGATAGAGCAGCGCCAGCACCACGCCTTCGGCCATCAGCGGGACGCAGAGCGCCTCGGCGATCTCGAGCGTGACCATCGACGCCTCGATCTCTCCGGGCGAATCCATCGCGCTGCGGATCACGACGACGCCGGTGGCCGCCTGGAGGAGGATCGAACGGCTGAAGCGGTAGTGCTCGGGCCGCACGCGGCCGCTGGTGCGGAGCGCCAGCACCTCGACCGAGCCGTCCGAGGCCATCGGCCGGAGCATCGCGATGTTCCCGAAGCGGGTTCCCGCGGCGAGGACGCCGATGACCGATTCGGAGAGCTGCGTCAGGGTGTCGGCGCGGTGGATCGCCTCGGCGACCTGGAGGAGCAGTTGCAGGCGGTCGCTCGCCAGCGCCGCGTCCTCGCCCGGCTGGATCGACTTGATCGTGCGTCCCGTCGTGCCTCGGTCGTCATCGGTGACGCGACGATTGATCGTTCCATGCGTCGACTCGCCGACGGTCATCCCCGCCCGCGCCGGGAGCCCGAGCATGAGCGTCCACGGCCCGATCGAGACGAGGTCGCCGGAGCGCACCGGAACGGTCTGGTTGGCGCCGATCGCGACGCCGTTGAGCCGCGTGCCGTGGCGGCTTCCGAGGTCCGTCAGCGACCATTCGCCGCCGGTCTGTGCAAGCTGGGCATGGCGGCGCGAGACGAGCGTCGCCGGGTCGTCGAGCAGCACCGCGCAACCCACGCCGCGCCCCAGGGTGTGCGTCTCCTCGGCGGCGAGCTCGACGCGCAGCGGATGCGGTCCTGCGACCGCTTCGAGCAGCAACGGCGGATGGTGCGCCGCGGCGGCGGAGATGCCGGTGGAGGCGCCGGCGGGCGCACCCGCTGGTGCATGGAGAAACTGGCCGGAGGACTGGCCGAAGGACTCGCTGGACGATGGGCTCGACGACATGGTTCCAGCGTAACCAGTGGCGCGCGGTCCGTCTGCGGCGAAGTGTCGTGGGGCCGATCGACCTGCGGCTCGAGGTCGCCGCCACGCCCGATGAACCGGAAGCGCGCCCGATTGGATTCGAACCAACGACCTGCGATTTAGGAAACCGCTGCTCTATCCAGCTGAGCTACGGGCGCTGCGGCGACATCGTAGCGGAGGGCTGACGGCGCGTCGGCGACGATGGCCGTGCCCCGGGCTCGGGCGACGTCGATCATGTAGACTCGCAGCGCCGCCGGGCGCGCCGCGCGCACCGTCGGGCCCATCGGGAGCGCTCCATGCCTGTCGACGACACCAACAAGCTGCTGTACGTCATCATCGCCATCCTGCTTCCACCGCTCGCCGTCGGACTGCGGCGCGGCTTTGGACTTCAGCTTCTCCTGAACATCGTGCTCTGGCTGCTCGGGTGGATCCCCGGTGTCATCCACGCCCTGTGGATCGTCCTGAAGGATTGACGGCAACCACGAACGAAAGCGACCCCGGCACGTCGCCGGGGTCGCCGTGGCTTGTCGCGATCGACGGAGCGGGTCCGTCGGCCTGGCTCGGTCAGCCCGCGAGCTTCGCGTTGACCTGCTTCACCAGGGCGTCGATCTTCTCCATCGACGGCTTGGCGCTCTCCCAGATCGACTTCCAGTTGTCCGGCGTCGCCTTCTTGAGCTCGTCGGCCTTGCCGGCGAGGGTGGCGACCTGCTGGTCGATCTGCGTCATGAGCGGCTCGACCGCCGACTTCACCGGGGCCGGCGCGTTCTTGACCTTGTCCTTGAGCGCCGCGAGCTGGGCCTTGGCGCTGTCGCTCACCTTGGCCATGGCGGCGTTGGCACCGCCCATGTCGGCGATCTTCGCCTTGGCGGCCTCCATCCAGTCGGCCGCGGCGGCCTTGGTCGCGTCGCTCATCTTGTTGGCCGCGTCCTTGGTGGCGTCCATCGTCTTGTTGGCGGCGTCCTTGGCCGCTTCGCCCGCCTTGTTGGCGGCGTTCTTGGCCGCGTCGGTGGCGCTTCCGGCGGCGGACTTCATCTTGTCAACGGCGCCGCTGGCGGCGGCGCCGGCGGAACCGGCCTTCTTGTCCTCGCAACCGACGAGAATGGCCATCGCGGTGGCGGCAGTGGCGAGGGTGATGCTGAACGTGCGCATGAAAGTGTCTCCAAAAAGGCGATGCGTCATCGCGTGCGATGGCGACAGGCCTTCATGCCAGCCGCCGACTGCCGCCCGCGAGCGTCGCGGGCGGCGAAACGAAGACAAGTATACATCTACCACGAAAATCCTGCTTTCCTCTTGCGTCGCAGGACGGGGGTTGATCCGAGATGGCGGCCCGCGGACGAGCTGGCCCGGCCGTCACCGGCGTCTCATGCGCGTCCCAGTTGATTCTCGCGCCCCACCCAGACCCAATTCCGCCGCGAGATGCCGTTGTGGCAAAAGGGCCGAACGCATCGAGGTCCACTGGAATCCGTATCACGGGCCGATCCGCGCGTCCGCGCGCCATGCCCGGATCGACCCAACCGAGACCCACGCATTCCACAGGGCGAACGCGAGAAGGATCACCGGATGCAGGCCGACGCTCCATTGATCGTCGAGGACGTCGAGAATCAGCACGACGAGGAACGCGGCCGAGCCGAGCAATCCGACCACCCCCGCGACAAGGTTGCCCTCGCGCCGCCCGATCGCCAGAAGCAGCGCCGCGATCGCGAATCCGATCGCCGAGAGGCGAAGGGTCCACTTGAACAGGTGGGCCATCGCCGGGGCGTTGTCCGCCCAGCTCGTGAAGAAGCCGAAGTAGCCGAAGAGCAGGACGCTGATGCCCAGGCCGAAGAGGTCGTCCACGCGGGCCGCCGACCGGCGCGACGACGAGTTGGAGCGAAGCTGCCCGTTCATGGACGTTGCCCTCCGGAAGCGCTGCACCGTGACGGACGCCTGAGGGTCCGTGGACCGACGACGAAGGCATCACTCCCGTCGCGCGAGATGCGGGCCGCGCCGTGCAGGGCGCCACCATGCCCAGCGCGCCGGATGCAATGCCGATGGGCGGGCTCGAACCGCCGACCTAGGGTTTATGAATCCCTCGCTCTAGCCAGCTGAGCTACATCGGCAGGGAAGACCGAGCGTACGCAGCGTCGTTGCAGGGGCCAAGTCCCCGGCGTGTATGCGGCGAGTGCGCGTCGCCCGCCGGTCATACGGACTCCAGTAGACCTCCATGTGTTCGACCCCTCTTGCACACAGCGGCGTCTCACGGCGGAACTGGGTTGGGTGGGACGGGAGAATCAACAGGACGCGTATCAGGTCGCGACCGATTGCATCGCCGGCTTTGTTCGCGACGCGCCGCCGGCTTCACGCGTCGCGCCGGTTCCCCGGAGCCATCGCTCGCCGATCGCCTCGCGCGGCAGGTCCGGACGGGAGTGCGCGATGGCCGCGGCGACCAGCCCCATGAACATCGGTTGTGGTCGCAGCGGTCGGCTGGTGAGCTCCGGGTGGAACTGGCCCCCGATGAAGTAGGGATGCGCCGATGCGTCGAGCTCGAGCACCTGCATGATCGGATGGCGCGGATGCCGACCGGAGAAGCGCAGCCCCGCGGCGGCCAGGCGATCGATGTACGCCGGCTCGACCTCGTAGCGATGGCGGAAGCGCTCGTGGATCATCGTGCGCCCGTCGAAGAGCATCGACGCCAGCGATCCGGGCTCGATGGCGACGTCCTGTGCGCCGAGGCGCATCGTGCCGCCGAGAAGACCCTCGATCTTCTTCTGTCCGGGAAGCTCGTCGATCACCGGATCGGGCGTGCGCGGATCGAACTCGGTCGAGTTCGCCCTGGCGAGGCCGAGCACGTTGCGCGCGTACTCGATCACCGCCACCTGGAAGCCGAGGCAGATGCCCAGGTACGGGATCCGCTGCTCCCGGGCGTGCTGCACGCACTGGATCTTTCCCTCGACGCCGCGCGTGCCGAAGCCGCCGGGCACGATGACCGCGTCGACGCCGTCGAGCTGGGCGGCGACGTTGTTGCCGTCGACGCCAGTGGTGTCGATCCAGCGCAGGTCGATCTGCGCCGAGAGGTGGGCGCTGCAATGCTCGAGCGCCTTGTCGATCGATGCGTACGCGTCGCGCAGCGCCGCGTACTTTCCGGTGATGCCGATCGCGACGCGGTGGCGGCGCGGCGCCCGCAGCTTGCCGATGAAGCCGTTCCAGACCTGCCGCGACTCGTCCTCGTGCGCCTGGTCGACCCGGTCGTGCAGGTGCAGCAGCGAGAGGATCTCGCGGTCGAGGCCCGCCTGCCGCATCGAGTCGGGGATCACGTAGATCGACTCGCGGTCATGCATGGAGAAGACGCGCCGCAGCGGCACGTTGCTGAACATCGCGATCTTCTCCATGACCGTCTGCGTCACCGGGTTGTGGGCGCGACACGCGACGATGTGTGGCTGGATGCCCGCTTCCATCAGCCGCTTGATGCCGAGCTGCGCGGCCTTGCTCTTCTGCTCGCCCAGGATCTGCGGCTCGATGATGTACGTCAGGGCGACGAAGCACGTCGACTCGGGGCCCTCCTCGAAGGCGAGCTCGCGCAGGGCCTCGATGTAGAAGCCGTTCTCGTAGTCGCCGGCGGTGCCGCCGACCTCGACGAAGACGACATCCGCGGGCTTCGCGGCGCCGCCCGCGCCCCCGGGTCCGCCTCCCGTCATTGCCAGCTCGCGCAGGCGCATCTTCACCGCGCCGGTCACGTGGGGGATCATCTGCACATCGCGCCCGAGGTACGCCCCGCGCCGCTCGCGCTCGAGGACCTCGGTGTAGACCTGCCCGGCGGTGACGAAGTTCCTGGCCGAGAGATCCTGGTTGAGCACGCGCTCGTACGTGCCCAGGTCCATGTCCGTCTCCATGCCGTCGGCCAGCACGAAGACCTCGCCGTGGCGATACGGGTTGAGCGTGCCCGAGTCGATGTTGAGGTAGCCCTCCATCTTGATCGGCGCGACGGAGAGACCCTTGTCCTGGATGAGCTTGGCGAGCGACGAGCTGAAGATGCCCTTTCCGAGTCCGCTCATCACCGTGCCGATCACGACGACGTATTTCGTTCGTCCGCGCTGATAGCCCGGCGGCGCCGGCGAGTGCCATTCGGTCGATTCCTCGCTCTTGCCGAACTGGGCGAGAAACGACGCGGATCCGCGCGCGGCGACATCGTCCCCGACGTCGCTGGAAGTGGCGGCGTCGCGGCTTGAGGGGGTGGGGCGCTCCGAGATGGGCATTCCCGAATGTACCGCGCGTGGCGCCCCGTTGCGAGCGGAAGTGCGCTGGCGCGGCGGTCTTCGACGGGTTTCCGCGACCATTGAGCGCGCTCGAGGCGCCTCGTTCCCGGTCGTGGCGATCGACGACGTTCGTGCGGTCGCGCCCGGCCCGGTCGCTGCGCTTCCCGCGTACGCTCCCGAGGAATGCCCAGCCAACTCGCTTCGTCGTCCGTTCGTTGGTCGGCCGCGGTGCTCGCCGCGACCGTCTCCCTCGCGGCCCGCGCCCACGAGGGCGGGGCCGCATCCATCGAGGCGGAGGGATCGTCGCTGGAATGCCTCGAAGGCAGGCTCGAGCGGTCCGAGGGACGCACCTTCGATGCCGCGACCGGCCGCGACCCGCGCAACTATCCGCCGGATCGCGTCGTCGACTTCGTGAAGATGACGCTCGACCTCGCGTTCGCCGACCTCGACGCGAAGCGCTTCGAGGGGCGCGAGACGCTGGCGGTCCGGGGGTTCGGGGCGCCGGTGACGAAGCTCGAGCTCGATGCCGTCGGGCTCGACGTGCACGCCGTCTCGCGTGACGGCAGGCCGACACCCTTCTTCATCGACGACGAGCACCTCACGATCACCCTCGATCCGGCGCTCGCGGCGGGCGAGGAGGCGTCGCTCGGGATCGACTACGCGTGCGTCGATCCCAGGTCGGGGATGATCTTCACGCCGTCGAATCCAGGCGATCCGGCGCGCGGGGCGGAGGTCCACACGCAGGGCGAGCCCGAGCAGAACCGCAACTGGTTCGCGTGCCACGATTCGCCCAACGAGCGCCTCGCGACCGAGCTGGTCGTCCACGTTCCGGATGGTTACCTCGTCAGCTCCAACGGGAGGCTCGTCGAGCAGTCGACGCTCGACGGTGTGTCGACGTGGCGCTGGCTCCAGGAGCGGCCGCACGCCAACTACCTTGTTTCGCTGGTGATCGGCCGGTTCGATCGCGTCGACCTGAAGCCCGGTGCCCGCGGCGTGCCGATGACGGTCTGGGCCCCGCCGGGCCTGCCCGACGTGGCCGAGCGCGTGGAGCGCACGTACGGCCGGACGGGGCGCATGATGGACCTCTTCGAGCGGCGCTTCGGAGTGCCGTATGCGTGGGCGCGCTACGACCAGGTCCTGGCGCGGAACTTCGGCGCAGGCGGGATGGAGAACACCTCCGTGACGACGCTCCAGCCGGGCGCGCTGCTGGACGCGGCGGCCGAGCTCGACGGCGACTACGACGGCCTCATCTCGCACGAGCTCGGCCATCAGTGGTTCGGTGACCTCGTGACCTGCCGCAGTTGGGCGCACCTGTGGCTCAACGAAGGATGGGCGACCTACGCGAGCGCGCTGTGGGCCGAGGAGCGCGAGGGACGCGATGCGTACCTCGATTCCATCCGCGGCTCCTTCGCCGTCGCGGATCGCGACACGACGACCAACCTGATCGGCATGGTCTCGAACGAGTACGGCTCGCCCGGCGAGACCTTCGGACGCGCCGCGAACCCGTATTCGAAGGGGTCGTCGATCCTGCACATGCTGCGCACGATGCTCGGCGAGGATCTCTTCTGGACGGGCGTGCATCGCTACGTCCAGGCGAGGCAGGACACGGTCGCCGAGACGGACGACCTCCGCCACGCGCTCGAGGAGGTCTCGGGCCGCGACCTCGAGTGGTTCTTCGACCAGTGGTGCGTCCGTCCGGGGACGCCGCGCCTCAAGGTGAAGGTCGGCTTCGATGCGCCGCGCAGCGAGGTGGTCGTCGACGTCGCCCAGACGCAGTCGATCGATGCGCGGACGCCGGCCTTCCGGTTCGACCTGCCGATCTGGGTCATGACCGAGCACGGACCCCGCACCTTCGTCGTGCCCATGCGCGACAAGACCGCGACGCTGCGGGTCGCGGTCGAGGGCACGCCGAGCATGATCGTGGTCGATCCGGAGCTCGCCGTGCTCAAGAAGGTCGAGCTCGACGCACCGCTGCCGCTGCTGCTGGCGCAGGCCGAGAAGGGACCGACGATCGCGGCGCGCCGCGCCGCCGTCGACGCGATCGCCGATCAGGATCGGCCCGAGGTCGTCGCGACGCTGGAGCGCGTCGCCCGCGACGCGGCGCGCCGTCACTCGGAACGCGCCGGCGCGCTCGCGGCGCTGGGCAGGTTCGGATCGAACGACGCGAAGGCGCGGGTCCGGGCGTTCCTGGACGAGGGCATCGACGACGCGCGCATCCGTGTCGTGGGGATCGACGCGGCGCCGAGGACGCTCGAGCGCGAGGCGGCCGTGGCGCTGCTCACCAAGGTCGCCACCTCCGACCCAAGCTACGACTGCCGCGTTTCGGCGGTCAACGGCCTGGCCGGACTCAAGGCGATGGAGGCAAAGGACGCGATCCTCGCCCTGGTCGACGCGCCGAGCCACAACGACAAGGTCAAGCTGGCGGCGCTCGACGCGCTCGCGGCGCTCGACGACGAGCGGGCGCTCGCCAAGGCGATCGAGGCGTCGCGGTTCGGCAATCCTGATCGCGCTTCGCCCGCGGGCTATCGGTGTGGTCGGCAAGCTCGCGAAGCACGACATGGACGGCGCGGTCGCGGCGCTCGTCGCGCTGCTCGACGACCCCGAGCGCCGCAGCGTCGGCGCCGCGGGCGAGGCGCTCTCCGATCTCAAGGCGCCGGCGGCGCGCGATCGGATCGCGGCGATGGCCGCGAGCGGTCCGGAGGGGCTGCGCGAGTCCGCGGCGAGGTGGCTGAAGAAGTACACGGGGTAGGCGGGAAGCGATCGGGACTTCGGCCTCGCGTCGGTGCGCTCGCGCCGCAGGCCACGATCCGGTTCACTCGCCGTGACGCGGCGACCTTCCGCCCCTCGGCGCGCCGCGGCGCGAACTTCGACGACGTTCAAGATGCTTCGAATCATCGGCGGCGAATTCCGTTCTCGCAGGCTTGAGACGCCCGACGACGAGTCGACGCGGCCGATGGCGTCGCGCGCCAAGGAGTCGGTCTTCAACCTCCTTCGCGGCTGGTTCGACGATACGGCGGTGCTCGACCTGTTCGCGGGTGTGGGCACGATGGGACTCGAGGCGATCAGCCGGGGAGCGTCGAAGGCCGTGATGGTCGAGCGCCACCGGACCATCGTGCGGCTCCTCGAGCGCAACATCGCCTCGCTCCGATGCGCCGACCGGGCGGTGGTGGTGCCCGGCGATGCGCTCTCGCCGGCGGTCATCGCCTCGGCCCGCGCTGTCGCCGAGCGGTTCGACATCGTCTTCATCGACCCGCCCTATGCGATCATGGAGACCGAGGAAGGCCGTGCGCGGGTCTTCGCGCAGGTGACCCGCTGCCGCGCGCTCATGGGCGACACCGGCTTCGTGGTGCTGCGGACGCCCCTTGATCCGGGTCGGGTCGATCACCGGATCGCGGGCTTCGATGGTCCGGAGGTGCACCGTTACGGCAAGGAGATGCGGGTGCTGCTCTACGCTCCGTCGAAGGCCGATGGAGCATCGGGCGATGGTCGAAGTGGCACCGCGTGACGATCCGCACGGACTTCAGTCGGGCCGCACGTTGGCCGGGCGCGCGGTGCGGCCAGCGCGGCGCGCGACGTCAGGGTGCATGCTTCGGGCCGAGCAGCTCGCGCACGAAGAAGGCGAGCTGGGCGTCCTTCGCGTGGCTGGCGTGCCGCCCGAAGCCGACGTGCTCCGCCGGTGCGCCGGTTTGTTCGTAGACCACGAGCTCGATCCGGTCTGGATGCGAGGATCTGGCGCGCACCGCGTCGATGAACTCCCGCTGTCCCGCAAGCGCGACCCATTCGTCGTTTCGCGCATGGATGGCCTGGAGCGGGATGTCCCGCCACCCATCGAGATGATCGAAGGGATTGAGCCGCGCGACGATGTCGGGCTTCCACATCGCCCGATGCGCCTGCCAGCGCCACGAGCCGGTCGTCGCCTCGACGCTTGCGGCGCGGAAGCGATGGGGGCGACAGAGTCGTGCCAGCGTCGCCATGCCGCCCGCCGACATCCCGCCAATGGCCACGCGATCGAGGTCGAAACGGCCGATCTCGGCTGGAGCGTCGGCAAGCGCGGCGATCACGCCATCGATCTCGCCGATCATCTCCTCGACGACGTCAAGCGTCGCTTCCGGCGATTGCCGCGCCGCGTCGAAGCGTTCGCCATGACCGGGAAGATCGACGGCGCACGCGGCGATCCCGGCACGCGATCCAACGCGTGTAGCGCCCGGGATCGAGTTCCTTGTTCGCGGTGCGGCCGTGGATCCAGAGGACGACCGGCACTGGCGAATCGATCGGACCGGATGGGCGAGCAGCGCGGGCACGCCGGTCGGCCCCAGCCGAAGCCATCGCGCATGCCGACGAAGCGACGCAGGAAGCGTGCTTGGGGAACTCGCGGGCACGAAGCCACGTTGCGTCGGGAGATCTGGCATCGGCGGCGATCGTAGAGCGGGAGGCGCCGATCACCGGGCGTGCGCGTTGGCCGTTTGCCGCGAAGCGGCGGCCAGAGGCCTGCACCACAATGCGCCCGCCCCGCGAAAGCGAGTGTCGGCCCAGAGGGCCGAACGGAGCGAGCGTTCCACATGCGCCCGCCCCGCGAAAGCGAGTGTCGGCCCAAAGGGCCGAACGGAGCAAGAGTTCCACCAGCGCCCGCTCCGCGAAAGCGAGTGTCGGCCCAAAGGGCCGAACGGAGCGCTCAAACTAATACCTCCGCAACACCCCAATCACCACCCCCTGCACCTTGCACTCGTTCACGAAGATCGGTTGGAACGCCGGGTTCGCCGGCTGAAGCCGGATGCGGCCGTCGGGCTCGCGGAAGAAGGTCTTGAGCGTTGTCTCGCCCTCGCCGAGCAGGGCCACGACGCGCTCCCCGTTTCGCGCCGTCTCGCGCCGCTCGATGATGACGAAGTCGCCATCGAGGATGCCTTCGTCCTTCATCGAGTCGCCCTCGACACGAAGGGCGAACGTTCCCCCTCGCTGGCCGACGCGTGGGCCGAAGAGGTCCTCGAGCCTGAGCTGATCGCTCTGTTCGAACTTCTCGATGGGAAGGCCCGCGGCGATTCGCCCGACCAGCGGGAAGCTGAGCGGGTTCACCTCGTCCGGGATCGGCGCGTCAGCCGCGAGCGACAAAGAGCGTGCCTTGTTCGGATCGCGCGTGAGAGCGCCCTTCTTGATGAGCGCCTCCACGTGCTCGAAGACCGTCACCTTGCTGACGCCGAGCGCGTCGGCGAGCTCCTGCATCGTCGGGGAATAGCCGCGTGTGAGACGGGACTCGCGAATGAGCTGAACGATTCGCAGTTGCTTCGGTGTGAGGTTCATGGGTGGACTCGGCGGGAGAGGTGGTTCGCGCGTCGGGGTTGGCGGTGGTGATGGCCCGGCGCGCGGGCGCTCCGGGGGGTGGAACTCGGACGGCTGGAACTCTGAGTGCTGGAGCTCGGACTACTGGAACTGGTGCTGCTGGAATTGGCACTGCCGAAACTGGCACGGCTCGAACTGGCGGGGGTGCGACTCCCGGCCCCGCACCGAGAGACGTGGGGATCCCTTGGGGAACCGGAACGTCCGTCGACGAGGGGCGCGTCGCGAGGGTCGATCGAGGATCGGTCGAAGATGGGTCCGTGGGCGAGAAGTCCTGAGCGGCACCTTCTCGGCGCACCATCGACGAAGCGGTCGTTGGAGGAGCATGCATCGACGAGATCGTCGGACGGGCCATCGAACGGGTCGTCCCTTCCATCGTCGGGGTCGCACGCGGCACCGCGGCGACGCGGAGAGCGACCTGTGCTTCGTCGACAAGGTCGCCCTCGACGCGCCGCGCGTGGTGGATGTTCAAGACCCGATCCAGCAGCGATCGAGGTCCGATCGGCCTGAGGCCGATGGCCCGTAGGGCCTTGCCAAATGCGGCCGCGATGCCGTGTGCTCTCTCCTTCGAACGGCAAATCGATGGAAGTTCGTCGATGGTCCGGCCGTTGACGGCAACCATGACCGCTCCCACGGCGACAACCGTTGTGGAGAACGCCCCGCCGGGGCCGAGACAGAGAAGCGGGTGAGCCAGCGGTCGCGCTGCATCCGTCGCGACCAACGGTTCGATGGCGGCCGAGTTCGCGAAGGCAGCCGGGTTTGCGACAGGAAGGTTCATGACGGGCATCGTGCACCTCGTTCGGAATACGTTACCCAAACATCGACCAAATGACAAGGATCCCTTGAGTCATTCTCGATCTTCGATGAAGTTGTGGAAGCCGCGTGCGCAGGCGCGGAGACTTGCCGGCCCCGATGCCACACGCCGCACCCGACATCATCCAGCCTGCGAAGCCGCCGATGCGGCCTCTGCCGCTCGCGCCCGATCTCGCCAGCCGTTGGATGCTCGATCGGTCGGTCGACTTCCTGAACCACGGTTCGTTCGGTGCGATGCCGAAGGTGGTCGCGGCCGAACAGGAGCGATGGCGCGGCGCCATCGAGGCCAATCCCATCGAGATGCTCGGCCGCCGCGGCCGCGAGCTGCTGGCGCCGGCGGCGCAGGCGGTCGCGCGCTTCGTCGGGGCCGAGGCGGACGACGTCGCGTTCGTGACCAACGCCACCGGCGGGATCAACGCGGTGCTGCGGTCCATGACGCTGGGCGCCGGCGACGAGCTGTTGACGACGAACCATGTCTACAACGCCGTCCGCCAGACGATGAAGTTCGTCGCGGAGCGGCACGGCGCCAGGTACGTCGAAGTGCCGCTGAACGTTCCCCTGCGCGGGGCCAACGATGCGCGCGACGCGATCGTGGCCGCGATCACGCCGCGCACGCGCGTCGTGGTCGTGGACCACATCAGCTCGCCGACGGCGATCGTCTTTCCCGTCGACCAGATCGCGCGCGAGTGCGCGGCGCGCAACGTCGGCCTGCTCGTCGACGGGGCGCACGCTCCGGGGACGATCCCGTTGGACCTGGGCGCGCTGGCCGGCGCGGGCGCGACGTGGTACAGCGCCAACCTGCACAAGTGGGTCTGCGCACCGAAGGGCTGCGCGTTCCTCTGGACGCGGCGCGATCGCCAGTCGACGGTCCATCCGACGACCATCAGTCACTTCCTCGGCGAGGGGTATCGGCGCGAGTTCGACTGGCAGGGCACGCGCGACATCACGCCGTGGCTCTCGGTTCGTGCGGCGCTGGCGTTCATGGACGACGAGGCGATCGGGCTCGGATGGGCGCGGGTGTTGGCGCACAACCATGCGCTCGCGACGTGGGTGCAGGCGCACCTCTGCGCAGCGTGGGACGTCGAGCCGCTGAGCCCCCTGGACGGCTCGATGCTGGGTTCGATGGCGACCGTGCGCCTGCCCGCGCCGCTCCAGCCCGGACGGTCGCGCTTCGAGACGTTCGAGCAGCTCCAGCGCGTCTTCTTCGACCGCTTCCGCGTCGAGGTGCCGGTCGTGCAGTGGGGCGGCGCGTGGTTCGTCCGCCCGTGCTGCCAGGTCTACAACCGGGCCGAGCAGTACGAGCGCCTGGCCGAGGTGGTCGCGGCGCTGCGTGCGGAAAACTGACGGGCCGCGGCCTCGGGGGCTACCGTCAGGCATGTCCGATCTCGCGGCATCCGGCCTGATCGACGAGATGCGAAGCGCGTTGGCGAACCCATCGACCCGCCACGCGATGCTCGTGCACTTTCCGGTGGCCATGTCGTCGATCGGCATCGTCGTCGCCTTCGCGGCGGCGCTCTGGCGCAAGCGCCGCGCGGCGCGGGTCGTGGCGATCGCCTGGTTCGCGGCGCTTGCGGTGGCCGCGTTCCTGGCCAAGCAGAGCGGGGGACTCGCCGAAGGTGCGCTCTCTCCGCGGCTTCCGGACGACGCCTTCATCCGCGTGGACCTGCACGAAGAGATGGGCGAGCTGATCTGGCTCTTCGCGGCGGGCACCGCCGCCCTCTTCGCCGTCTCGCTGGTGCGCGATCGGATCGTGCGGTTCCTCGCGCTCGTCCTGGCGATCGCGGCGGCGGTCTTCTGCGCCGGCTGGACGGCGGTGACGGCGCATCACGGTGGAGCGCTGGTCTACACGCACGGCGCCGGGGTTGCGCCCGTCGCGCCGGAGGGCGACGCGAACGACGACGAAGATCCCGTCGACGCCTCGGGGCGCGGAGGTGTCGTTCCGGGCGACGTCGCGTCCGATCGTCTCGACGGGAGCGAAGGTCCAGGGCAAGCTTCGCCGACCGCGCCGATTGCGCCGACCACTCCGATCGAGGGTTCGCTGGGACGTGTGGCGGACCTTCGCGATCCGCGCGTCGTCTTCTTCAACGAGGCCATCGAGCCGCTGCTCGCCGCTCGCTGCCAGTCGTGCCATCGCGCCGTCCGCCCGAAGAGCAGGCTCGACCTCACCACGCGCCGCGGCGCGCTCGCGGGCGGAAAGCACGGCCTTCCGGCGATCGTGCCCGGCGATCCCGAGGGCAGCCTCCTGATCCAGGTCGTGCGGGGCACGAACGAGGAGATCGACGCGATGCCACCGGACGATCCGCTGCCCGCCGAGGAGATCGCGTTGCTCGTGCAATGGATTCGCGACGGGGCGATCTGGGGAGACGAGCCATGAGAGGGCTCAGGCGAGGACTCAGGCGAGGACTCAGGCGAGGACTCAGGAGGGCACTCATGAGGCGCGTCGGGAGGCGAGCGCGGGCCGATGCGATGATCGTGCACGGCATGACCGCGGCGGGCGTGCTCGGCGCCAGCGCGCTCGTCGCCGCGATGGCCGCGTGCGGGTCCACCACGTCGCCGGCGGCGATCGATCACGATCGATCGGCATCGATCGTCGAAGGCATGGCGCCGGCCGCCGTCGCGACGGGCGATCCGTCCGGCGCGCCCGCGAGCGGCCCCGAACCTGGTTCCGCGGCGCTCGAACCCGCCGCGCCGACGGTGCAGCGCGAACCGTGGACGTTCGGCGACGCCCCGGGATTCGTGCTCGTCACGCCCAACTACCGACTGAACACGACGATCGTCGACGAGCCGATGTTGCGGGAGCTGCCTCTGCTCATGGAGGCCGCCCTGCGACACTACGCGAGCGAGCTCGTTCGGTTGCCGATGCCGACGCACCCGCTGCGCAGCAGCATCTTCGCGAAGCGCAGCGAATGGGCGGCGCACACGAAGCGGCGCATGCCGCGCGACGCCGACACGTACCTTGCGATCGGTCGCGGCGGCTACACGACCGATGGAGAGAGCGCGCTCTTCGACATCGGCCGCGAGGACACCTTCACGATCGCGCTGCACGAGGGATGGCACCAGTTCACGCAGACGGTCTTCAAGGACCGCCTGCCGGTCTGGCTCGAGGAGGGCATCGCCTGCTGGATGGAAGGCATGCGCTTCCGGCGGGAGAGCGCGGCCCCGACGTTCATGCCGTGGCGCAACGTTGAGCGCTTCGGCGAGCTGCGCGAGGCGGCGCGCTCCGGACGGCTCGTGCCCTTCGCCGAGCTGCTGAAGTCGACGCCGCAGGAGGCGCTCGGGCAGGGCAAGGGAACGCTCCTGACCTACTACGCGCAGGTCTGGGCGCTCGTGCACTTCCTCAACGAGGGCGAGGGCGGTCGATATCGCGATGCGCTGCGGCAGGTCGTCGCCGATGCGGCCGCGGGTCGCCTCGTCGCGCGGCTCGTGAATTCGAACGCCATTCCGTCCGAGGTCCGCCATCCGTGGCTGCTGGCCCGCGGCGGTCGCTGGGTGGCGATCGAGTATCTGAACGCGGACCTGGACGAACTGGGAGCGCAGTACGACGCGTTCGTCAGGCAGATCGTCGCCAGCGGCAACGGACAGCGCGTCTGGCGCGGCGAGAGTCCGACCGAGAAGCCGGTCGACAGGTCGGCGGAGAAGCCGGTCGGAAAATCGGTCGAGGGTCCGACCGCACGAAGCGGCGGATAGCACGCCGCGTGGAGCGTCGCGTGCGCCGCATGGCTGCATCGATCGTCATCGGTCTCGTGGCGTCGTCCGAATGCAGCGCCGGGTCGTCGCGCTGTCGGCCGCCACACTTCCCGATCGAGCGGCTGCCCTTCGGCTCGTGGGCGAGAGCGTTCGTCGCCGCCGACTTCGATGGCGACGGGAGGACGGACCTTGCGGCGATCGGCGGCGATCCACCGACGCTGAAGGTCGGCCTCGCCGAGCTGGACGGCGCCTTCGTCGGGTTCGAATCGCTGCCGGTCGGCGCGGATCCGCGCGATCTCGTCGCGGGCGACGTCGACGGCGACGGCGACATCGATCTGCTCGTGGCGGTGGCCGATGCGAACCAGGTCGTGATCGTGCGCAACGACGGTGCCGGCGGGTTCGACGTCGTGGCGGCGCTCGCCGCGGGCGAGGGAACGCGCTCGTTGGCCGTGGGCGACGTGGATGGCGACGGGGGACTCGACCTCGTGGCCGCGAACGGCCTCGCCGCGACGGTGAGCGTCTGGCTCGACGCGTGCGATCCCGGCATCGCGTGCGGCCGCACGGCGCCGCCCTTCGGTCCGCGCGTCGATCTCGACGCGGGCCCGGCGCCTCAATCGGTCCGTCTCGCCGACGTCGATCGCGACGGAAACATCGATCTGCTCGTCTGCAACGCGAGCGTCGAGGCGAGCACGGTTGCGCTCTTCCGCGGATTGGGCGACGGGTCGTTCGCGGCGCGTCTCGCGGTGCAGGCGGGCCGAGCGCCCGAGGGCCTCGTCGTCGTGGACCTGGATGGCGACGGCTGGCTGGATCTCGCGGTCGCCAACGCGGCCGACGAGACGATCTCGGTCATGCGCAACGCGACGCCACGCGCCGGCGAGCCGGTCTTCGATCCTCCGCAGCCGAGCCTCGCGCCGAAGGAGCCTCGGCGACTGGCGGCGCGCGATCTCGCGCACGACGGCTTTCCGGAACTCCTGGTCGCCGCCGCGCAGGGCTCGGCGATCGTGCGATACGAGAACGTGGATGGCGTCCTCGCCGCCGGCCTGCCGGCGATCGCCGTCGTGGCGGCGCGGGCGCTGCTGGTCGACGATCTCGATGGCGACGGTCGCGCCGAGATCGTCGTCGGCCAGGATGCGGCCGCGCCGCTGGTGGCGCATCAGCAGCCGAACGGATTCTTCGCCGATCAGTTCCCGCTCTTCGAGGCGTCCAACCTCGCCGCGCTGGTCGCCGCGGACGTGCTCGGAGACGACGCGCCCCGACCTCGTGGCGGGTTCGCACGAGCAACGTGCTCGAGGTCTGGCGCAACGATCGAGGCGAGGACCTCGTGCCCAGCGCCACGATCGTGCTTCCCGGCGACGAGGGCGTGGCGGCCCTCGCGGCCGTCGACCTCGAGGGCGATGGCGCGATCGAGCTGCTCGTCGGCCGAGCCGGCGGCCTGGCGGTGGTGCACTCGCGTTCCGGCGAGCAATTCCCCGCCCCGGAGCTCGTTGCGCTTCCCCACGGCGTCGATGCGATCGCGGTGCACGACATCGACGACGACGGCGATCCCGACGTCATCGCCATCGGTCGGATCGGCAACGCATCGGACGTGAGCGTGCTGCGCAACGACGGCGCAGGCTCGCTCGCGATCGCCGCGACGGTCTTCGTCGGCGAGGCGGTCTCGAGCGCCGGCGTGCTCGACGTCGACGGCGACGGGCGGCTGGACGTGGTGCTTTGCGGGGTCGACCACCTTCCCGTGCTGATCGCCGACACCGAGGGTGGGTTTGCGCTCGTCGAGCCGTTCGTCGTCGGCGCCTTTCCGGTCGCGCGGTCCGCGTTCACGGTCGACTGGACGGGCGACGGCGACGACGAGCTGCTCCTCGTCGGCGTCGGCGTCGGCGTGATCGAACCGATCCTTGGCGGCGCCGCCTGGCTGACGATCATGGTGCCCGGCGGCGACAACAGCGCCATCGCGCCCTTGCTGCGCGATGTCGATGGAGACGGACTCGACGACCTGGTCTACCTCAACGTTCCCACGACGGCCGGTGGGCCGCGCGTGACCGAGCGCCGGCGCGAGCCCGGGGCGGGCTTCGCCTGGCCCCGCCATTACGGCCGCGCCGAGGGACTCGCCAGCCCGCTTCTGGATGCCGCGGCGTTCGCCGATTTCGATGGCGACGGGCGACTCGACGCCGTGTTCGGCGCGTCGTCCATCGCGTGGATGCTCCTGGGTTCATGTGGATCGGCGCCGTGCGCCGCCGACCTCGACGGCTCGGGTGCCGTCGACGGCGCCGATCTCGGCGCGCTGCTCGCGATGTGGGGCGCCGTCGGTCCGCGGGCCGCCGCCGCCGATCTCGACGGCAACGGCGTCGTCGATGGCGGCGACGTTGGAGCGATCCTCGCCGCATGGGGCGAGTGTGCGAAGTGAGCCGCGCGACCAACGCGGCCGGCGGAGGAGCGCAGACACGAATCAGCGATCGCGGGTCGGGGATCGGGGCGCTGTCGTGCTAGCGAGGCTGCCCGGAACCGGAACCGAGGTCCTTTCCCGGCGCCGCGGCCGCCGCCGCCGCGGCGCAGCGGTCGACGAAACGATCGTACTGCTCTGGCGTGTCGATGCCGTGCACGGTCGCGTCGACGATGGCCACCGCGATCGGGACGCCGTGCTCAAGGGCGCGAAGCTGCTCGAGTCGCTCGCATCGTTCGAGCGGCGTTTCGGGCATGGCGACGTATCGAGGCAGGAAGTCCCGTCGATAGCCGTAGATCCCGATGTGGCGGAGCGGCGCAACCTCGCCGGCGCGGTCTCGGTCGAACGGGATCGGCGCGCGCGAGAAGCAGAGCGCGGTGCCGTCGCGCCGCAGGACCACCTTGACGATGTTGGGGTTGGCGAAGTCGGTGGCGTCCATGCACGGCGCGGCCAGCGTCGCCATCGGGCAGTCGGGGCGATCGTCCAGCAGCTCCACGACACGATCGATGAGCGCAGGGTCGATCTCCGGCTCGTCGCCTTGCACGTTGACCACGAGTTCCGAATCGAGCGATGCGGCGACCTCGGCGATCCGCGTGGTTCCGTTGGGATGGTCGGCGCGGGTCATGGTCGCCTCGCCACCGAACGTGCGCACCGCGTCGGCAATGCGCGCGTCGTCGGTCGCCACGATCACGCGATCGACGCGGCGGGCGAGCCGCACGCGCTCCCAGACATGCTGCACCAACGGCTTGCCAGTGCGATCGGCAAGCATCTTCCCGGGGAAGCGCGACGAGGCGAAGCGGGCGGGGATGATGGCGACGGCATGCATGTGGAGGGTCGTTGGCGTGGTTGCGGCAAGTGTGCGGCCGCTGGCACCCGCATCGCGAAAGCGAGTGTGCGGCCGAAGGCCGCAACGGAGCGCTCAAACTAAAACCGATCCGCCATCCAAGGCGCCGGCCCGGCGAAGATCGCGGTCGCGGCATCGAGCGCCGACTCGTCGCCGTCGAGCAGGCCAACCAGCGTCGCCTGCCGTGGCGACAGGTGGCCGCTGAAGATCGCGGCGAGTCCGCGCGGACCGCTGCGGAGGAGCGGGGCGTCCTCGAGACGCGTGGGACGGCGCGCTCGACCCTCGCCCCCGGAGACCTCGATGATCCAGTCGCCGGCATGTGCAGGAAGGAGCTCGTCGTCGAAGCGCAGCGTGAATGCGGCGTCGACGCCGCGCGCGTAGCCGCGCTGGCCGATCGCAGCGGGCAGGTCGGTGATGCGCAGCATCCAGGTGTCGCGCCACGTCAGCTCGTACCACTGTTGGGCGAGGAGCACGAGCAGCGGATGGGCCGGCGCGGCGGCGAACGTCGCCGTCCGCATGGTCGGTGCATAGCCGGCGATGAAGCGCAGGAGGGCCCGTCCGGCGTCGGCGTCGGCGAACGCCAGATCCGAGATCTGGAGGTTCCACTCGGTGAACGACTCGTTGCGGCGGGCGGCGAGGAAGACGTAGCCGTCGATGCCGGCGCCGTCGCGGCTCGGAAGACCATAACAGTCGAAGTCGACGCCACGGTTGCGGCAGACGCGCCGCCACGAGTACTCGCAGCGGTCGACGTTGCCGTCGAAGCGCGACGCGAAGCTGGCATGGCAGGCGCGGACCGCAGGCGACGGGATCCGTTCGTGGGACATGTCGCCGGCCGGGACCGTCTCGATGGGGACGATCTGGCCATCGTCGTGCGTCCCGTCGCGGTCGATGCCTCGCCTGGGAAGCGTGCGGAGCGACAGGCGACATTCCGCGCCGACGCCGGCGTGTTCGAAGCCAACCTTCCGGTAGAGCGACTGTACCGACGCGAAGAGGCATGACAGGGCGGTGCCTCGGGAGGCGATCCCTTGCAGCGATTGACGCATGAGGTCGAGGGCGACGCCGCTGCCGCGCCGGTGCGGCGCGACCGCCACGGCCTGCACGCCGATCATCGAGACGCGCCGGCCGCCGAACCATTGCGACATCGGAATGAGCACCGCGCAACCCTCGGGCGGTTCGCCAAGCACCTGGATCCAGGTCGGATCGACGCGCCCGAGGAATCCCGCCGTCTCCTCGCGCGAGCCACCGAACGCGTGGGACATCAGCGTCGCGAGGGAGCCGAGATCGGCGGCGATGGATGGTCGGAGGCGGGTCATCGCGGCATGCGAGCGGAGCGTGCTCTATGCCGCCGTTCCACCCAGATCGCGGATGAGCTGGTCCAGCTCCTTGCGCTTGTTGCGGATGTCGCGGAACGAGATGTTGCGCCGCAGGATCGTCGAGCAGATGTCGGCGGCCTCCTTGGCCATCGCCAGGGACTGCTCCTCGCGCGCGACCGAGAGCATCGAGGCCATCAGGTCGTACTTGATCTCGAGCTCGCGCTCCTTGTCGGAGGCGTCGAGCACCTTGAGCGCCTCGCGGAACTCGCCGATCGCCTCCTGATGCCAGCTCTCCGCGGCGAAGCACCTGCCGAGCATCCACGCGGCGGAGACGCGGAAGCGGGCCTCCTCCTTCGCCGTCTGGAAGTTCGCCATCGCGCCTTCGTAGTTGCCGCGCTCGAACTCGAGACGGCCCAGCTCGAAGCGGATCGACTTGTCGGTCGGGTAGCGCTCTGCGCGCTGGCGGTATTCGTCGGCCTCGAGGGCGAGCAACTTCTCGCGCTGGGCCTCGAAGGCCGTCTTGGCCTCGGCCTCCTCGGGCGCCGCCTGCATCGCCTCGCGAAGCGCCTTCAGGGCGCGGCGGGCCTGGGCGATGCGGATGTCGCCGGCGCCCATGCGGAAGCGATACTCGTTGAGCTCCTTGAACGCCTTCATGTAGACCGCGTGCGCGGTCTCCTCGCCTTCCTCGGAGCGCTTCAGGAGCTGGGCGTACTTGTTCACCGCCTCGGGCGAGAGCGGGTTGGCCTCGTACTCGCGCCTGGCTCGTTCCAGGTTGCGGGCGTCGGTGTCGGCGCCGCCGCCAAGGGCGTCCTGCTCCTCGAGGGCGCGCTGCTTGTCGGCATCCTTGACGAAGCCGCGGAAGCCACCCTCGGTGCCGGCATTCTGCGCGTAGCCGCCCTGGTGGATGGCACGCTGGGCGGTGAGCTCCTTGAGCTCCGCAAGCAGCGCGTTGTCGTTGGGATCGAGCTTGACCGCCTGCTCGCCGCACTGGAAGGCCTCGTCCCACGCGCCGACCTCGCTGAACGCCTCCTTGGCCTGGAGCAGCACCGACTTCGACGATCGCTTCTGCTGAAGCTGCTTGAAGACGATGTTCTTGATGCGCGGCGCGATCCAGCGTCCCAGCTCGATCTGCTGCGCCTTGGCCGCGGCCTCGAGCGCCTTGATCGCCAGCGAGACGTTGTTGAGATCCTTCATCCAGGCGAATTCGGCCGCGGCGAAGCGGTCGACGGGACCGGGCCCGTCGATCGCCTTGATCTCCTTCCCCGTCGCCGGCTTCCCGCCGGCGCTGAAGTACTGCACCGCGGCCTCCCACATGGCGCGGTGGGCATCCATGTTTCCCGGATCGAGCTTGATGCCGCTCGCATAGCAAGTCAACGCATACTCGTAGTTCTGCGAGAGCGTCATCGTGCGGCCATGATCGAACCACTTCTTGGCCTTGTCCGGCTGCGATTGAAAGCCATCGCCGGTCGAGGCGCCGGGCGCGCGCGGTGTCGCGGTGGTTGCTCCAGGCGCACCGCCCGCGGGGCCCGACAGGGATGGAGCGCGGCGACGCCCTTGCCCGCCGCGGCGCTCCGGCGGCGGGAGGAGTGGTCGGTCTGCTTCTTGAAGGGAAACCGCTACCGGCATGTCGGATGCGTGTGTGGCGGCGAGCGGACGCGAGCGTGCGCGGGGCGGTGTCGTGTGGCGAAACGAGCGTGCGTGCCTCCCTCCGGCCGCGGGCGCGAACTCGACGCGGCGCGGTGGATGGGTTGCGGAACCGGAACGTAGCATACACGGATGACGGTCGATCCATCGCAGTTGCGCCTTGCGCACTTCCCGAGCGAGGTGCTGCGCCGGAGGGCCAGCCCCATCCAGCGGATCGACGAGTCCGTGCGCGGCATCGCCAGCCGGATGCGCGAGATCATGCGCGAGGAGGCGGGGATCGGGCTGGCGGCGCCGCAGGTCGGCGTTTCGCTGCGGATGTTCGTGGTCGACATCGACCTCGCCGAGACGGAGCATGCGGTGTACATCAATCCGCGGCTCTCGGGATTCGAGGGCGATCTCGTGGCGCGCGAGGAGGGCTGCCTGAGCCTTCCCGGCATCCGCGCCGAGATCCGGCGCCCACCCAAGGTCACCATCACGGCGCTCGACCTGGACGGGCGGGAGTTCACCGACACCGCCGAGGGTCTCGTGGCCCGCGTCTGGCAGCACGAGTTCGACCACCTCGACGGCGTCCTGATCCTCGATCGAATGACACCGATCGATCGGATCGCGACGCGCAAGGCGGTGAAGGAGCTCCTGGCGGCGAAGGAGTAGGTTGGGAGTTCCCGCTCCGGCGAGCATCGGTCTGCTCTCCGATCGCAAGGATGCGTCGATGCGAGTCGTCTACTTCGGTTCCGGCGCCTTCGGTCTTCCAACGTTCGAGGCGCTGCGCGCCGAACACGAGGTCGTCCTGGTGGTCACGCAGCCCGATCGACCGGCGGGACGTGGGCGGGCGATGAAGCCGACTCCGATCGGCGAGCGGGCCGCCGCCCTGGGGATGGCCGTGATCAAGCCGCAGGACGTCAACGATCCCGCGGTCGTCGTCGAGGTTCGTCGGCGAGTCGATGCGGGCCCGCCGCCGACCAGTTCCGATGCAAGCGACGCCGGCCGATCGTCGGGCGCGGCCAGCTCCGGCGCGACGCGTTCCGGCGCGACGCGTTCCGACGCGACACGTTTCAGCGCGACACAGGGACCGGATCGTCGGAACGCGTTCGTTGTCATTGCGTTTGGCCAGAAGTTGCGGCCGGCCTTGCTCGGGTCGACCTTCGCCATCAACCTGCACGCGTCGATCCTGCCCCGCCACCGCGGCGCAGCGCCGGTGAACTGGGCGATCCTGTCGGGCGACTCGACGACCGGGGTGACCGTCATCACGCTCGCCGAGCGGATGGACGCGGGGGAGATCCTCGCCGTGCGGACGACGCCGATCGGTCCGCGCGGACGGCGGAGAACTGCACGACCGCCTTGCGGCGGCTCGGCCCGTCGGCCGTGCTCGAGACCGCGGGCTTCTCCAGCGGCGCTGTCGCCTCGAACGCAGGACGAATCGCTGGCAACGCGGGCGCCGAAGCTCTCTCGTGCAGACGCAGTCCTGTCCTTCCAGCGCTCCGCCCACGAGATCCGTTGTCGGGTGAACGGATTGTCGCCGTGGCCGGGATGCACCGTGCGTGTTGGTGGCGAGACCGTTCGCCTGCTTCGGGTGGAGGAGATCGTCGTCGACGGCGCGGTCGGGGCGGACGACGCGTCGATCGGCGTGGCGCGGCCCACGCCGGCCCAGCCGGCGGCCGAGGAGGGCGTGTGGAGTGCGTCGGCTGAGGGCGGCGCGCGGACCGATTCGGTGGTGCAAGGCAGCTCCGGCGAGCGAAGGCGGGCATGGCGCGCGGCGAGCGAAGGCGGACGCGGCGTCGCCGGTCGACGAAGGCGGAGATGTGGCCGGCGGAGGACGCACGAGGTGCTCCGCCCGCGGTGCAGGCGCCGGGCGGCTGCTCGGCGACGGGATCGTTCGTTGTGGCGAGGGTCTCCTGCGCTCCTGGAGGTGCAGCCGGCGGGCGGTCGGGCCATGATTTCGAGGAGTTCGCGCGGGCGGCGCTGTCGCCCGGAGCGACGATCGAGCCGATGGTCGTCGCGGAGTCCGGATCGCCGAGCGCGATGTCCGTTGAGCTGGTCGAGGAGATGCTCTCGCGACATCGCGTCCGCGTGCATCGGTGGCGGCACATGAGCGGCATGGCTGGCTCGGCCCGGGCCCCGACAGGTCGCTCACCGCTGGGTCGAATCGCCGGAGCCGCGCGGCGGCATGGCTCCGCTGTCTTCCTGCACGAGATCGGCCATCACGCGCTGGGCATCGGACGCTTCCGTCACGCTTGCCTCGAATTCAAGCGTGGCGCTTGGTCCTCGCCACGATGCGAGAACGCGAGATCGCGATCACGGCGCATGTGGAGCGTCGCGTGGGCTCTCGCTGCGATACGCCGTCGCCAAGGCGGTCCGGCGGCGCCGGGCGATTCCGGTGGCGGCGTCGTACCTGCCCGCGGCTGAGACCACGGGCTGACGCGCCGGTGGCAATCGGCATGGCACAGTTGTCGATGGCGGCGAGGATGCATCCCTTCCCTCGGCGGAAAAGCGGCGGCGCGGTCAGAACCGCGCCGCCGCCTGTGGAAGGGTGACGCGGAGGAAGGGTCAAACCCGCCGCGTCCCGCAAGAGGAAGGAGCCATTGGATCAGGTGCGTGGCGCGTGCGACTCCCTGTGATCCGAGTCCCAGTCGACGCTTGTGTCCGATGCAGCCCAATCCCGCCCGGGAATCCCACTCTGGGCAAGGGGTCGAACGCATGGAGGTCTGCTGGAGTCCGTATGACACGCTGCCACGTGCACCACGGCTGATCCCGATTCATCGACCTCATCGACCATGCCGATTGTCCGCGGCGAACGGCGCGTCGCGAGAGGCGGGAACGACCGGAGCGCGGCTGAATCGGGTTCAGCGGCGAACCCCGCGTTGGCGGTCGAACCGGGACTGGAACCGGAACTGGAACCGGAAGCGGAGCCGGAACCGGGGCTTGAACCGGGCTTGGAGCCAGTCCCATTGCCCGCCGCCGGATCGGCGCTGGATCCCGGCGCCGGATTCGGCGGGCGGGGAGCTTCCGCGGTTGCACCCGTCGCCGCCGTGCCAACGGCGGTGGTCGCGGGCAGCAGGGCTGCTGGAAGGCGACCGGGCGAGGCGATGTCGCGCCCATTGAAGATCGCCGTCCGGCGACACTCGCGAGCGCCGGCATCGCCAATCGACGATGCCTTCCACGCGGCGCCGTCGTTCAGTTCGATCGTGGGCGGAGTACCACCGACCGCGGTCGTGGCCGGCGCTGGCGGGGGGCTCGCGAGATAGACGCTCGGGCCGCCGGCATGCGAGAGCTTGGGCCACGAGCCACCGTTGCCCAGCGCGACGGAGCAGATCGCATGGTTGTCGGCGTCGAGCAGTCGAAGCACCTCGTTGCCGTCGCCGGGCGAGTTCGAGATTCCGCCCCACTTCACCGGGATGACCAGATAGGTCGGCCCGGGGGCCGGGACCGGGGCCGGGGCCGGCGTCGAGGCCGGCGTCGAGGCCGGGTTCGCACCGCTCGGCGTACCTGACGAAGTGCTCGGCGAACCGACGGCGGCCGCGGCCTCGACGGGATCCCATGCGGCGCGGAACTGCGCCTCGTCGACAAACGAGCCGTTCACGAGCACGGCGACGGCCCCAGGCGCCAGCGTGCAACTGAACGAGCCCCAATCGTCCATCGGCAGCTTGTCCTCGTCGTCGAGCCGCCAGCTTGCGAGGACGACCGGCGCGTCGCCGATGTTGGCGATCTCGACCCACTCGGACTGCCCGCGATCCTCGTCGGAGGCGGGGTTGTACATGACTTCGGTGATGACGATCCGTCCGGCGGCGGCGCAGGGGCTTGCGAGGGGCGCGATGGCGCCACCCACGAGAAGCGCAGCCGAGAAGCTGATGGACCGGATCATCGGAAGGTTGTCGATCGCGGTCGCACGGACCGCAGGAGCCATGGCCACTTGGGCCACGAGGACCAAACGCGTGTTCATTCTTATTCTCCCGGAAAGGAATCCCTCGGACCGCGACAACATACCGTCACTCACGCGCCATCCCGCAAAAATGGAAAAAGCGCACGCAAGTCGACCGTGCACAGCGCTCCGCGCTTCGAGGGAGATCCGACGCGCGCACCGCCGGGGAGATCGTGAATCAGCCATGTTTCCCAGCGATTCCCGATCATTCGATCCGCAGCGACCTGATGGCGCTCTGTTGCTCGAGGCGTACTCGCGCGGGGTGTTTCCAATGGTCGACACGAGGCGAAACCGCATCGAGTGGTACTGCCCGGAGCCGCGCGGTGTGTTGCCGCTGGACCGGTTCCATGTTCCGCACAACCTCGCGAAGTCGCTGCGCCGCCAGCGGTTCGAGATCCGAATCGACAGCGCCGTCGGGGAAGTCATGGCGGCGTGCGCCGGACATCGTGGGCGCGGGAACCCGAGCTGGATGAACGAGGCGCTCATGGCCGCGTACCTCGACCTCGCGGCGCGCGGGCACGTGCACAGCGTCGAGGCGTGGCTTGATGGGCGGCTCGTCGGCGGCCTCTACGGGGTGCGTCTGCGCGGCGCGTTCTTCGGCGAGTCGATGTTCGTGAGGCCGGAACTTGGCGGCACGGACGCGTCGAAGGTCTGCCTGGCGCACCTGGTCGCGCGGCTTCGCGAAGGTGGGTTCAGCCTGTTGGACACCCAGGTCGTGACGGACCACATGCGACAGTTCGGTACGGTCGAGATCCCCGCGGCCGACTATCTCGAACGGCTTGCGAAGGCCCTGCGGCACGACGCCCGCTGGTAGCGCGGGCGAGCGAGGGAATCGCGAGGGAGTCAGGAAGCCGCTTCGCGGCGGAATCAGGAGTCGGGGACGCTGTCCGTTGGCGGAGGATGTCGCTGGCGCGCCGAGCCGTGGGGCGCGGGAATCAGGACGCCGCTGCGCGGCGGAATCAGGAGTCGGGGATGCTGTCCGTTGGCGGAGGATGTCGCTGGCGCGCCGAGCCGTGGGGCGGGAATCGGGAAGCCGCTGCGCGGCGGAATCGGGAGTCGGGGACGCTGTCCGTTGGCGGAGGATGTCGCTGGCGCGCGAGGCGTGGGGCGGGAATCAGGAAGCCGCTGCGGCGGAATCGGGAGTCGGGGACGCTGTCCGTTGGCGGAGGATGTCGCTGGCGCGCCGAGCCGCGGAGTGCGCGATTCCGCGTCGTCGGTCGTTGGAGGACGGCGTCCCCGATTCCGAATTCCTGATTCCTGGTTCCCGGTTACTGGTTATTGGTTACTGGTTCTGCACGCATCGTGCGCCGGTGCACGTTGGGGACGGGTCATCCCTCTTCGCCGCCGAGGAAGCTCGCGAGGCGTTGGCGCCGCACTGGATGCTGGAGCTTGCGGATCGCCTTGCTCTCGACCTGGCGCACGCGCTCGCGCGTGACCTTGAAGATGCGTCCGACCTCCTCGAGCGTGTAGGTGTAGCCGTCGCCGATGCCGTAGCGCAGCTTCAGGATCTCGCGCTCGCGGTAGGTCAGGGTCTTCAGCACGTCGTTGATGCGCGAGCGCAGCATGTCGCTGGTGGCGCTCTCCGAGGGCGACTCCTGCCGCTCGTCCTCGATGAAGTCGCCAAAGTGGCTGTCCTCGCTCTCGCCAACGGGACGGTCCAGCGAGATCGGATGGCGCGAGATCTTCATCACGCGCCGCGCCTCCTCGACGGGCATCTTGGCGCGCAGGGCGATCTCCTCGACGGTCGGCTCGCGGCCCAGTTCCTGAAGCAGGTGCTTCTGGATGTTGCGCAGCTTGCTCATCGTCTCGATCATGTGGACGGGCACTCGGATGGTCCTCGCGTGGTCGGCGATGGCGCGGGTGATGGCCTGGCGGATCCACCACGTCGCGTACGTCGAGAACTTGTAGCCGCGCTTGTACTCGTACTTGTCGACGGCGCGCATAAGGCCGGTGTTGCCCTCCTGGATGATGTCCAGGAAGGGCAGCCCGCGGTTTCGGTACTTCTTGGCGATCGAGACGACCAGCCGGAGGTTTCCGCCGGAGAGGTCGCGCTTGGCCTGCTCGTACTCGCCGAAGACCCGCTCGATGCCGCGCACGCGCCGGTCGAGGTCCTCGGGCTCGTCGAGCACGAGCGATCTCAGTCCGTCGAACTCCTCCTTCATCACGAAGAGGTCGTCGGGGTCGTATCGCTCCGGGTGCTTCTCGGCCTTGTGAAGGGTCTTGAGGAGCTCCTTGATCTTCTTGTTGACGGCCTGAAGCTTCCGCAGCAACGGCTGGATGCGTCCCGTGCGCAGGCAGCACTCCTCGAGCAAGGTCGCGATCTTTCGCCGACGGCGCTCGATCGTGCGGCGGAGCTCGGCGCGGCGGGCCGCCGAGCAGCTCGGCGAGTCGAGGGCGTCCCAGTCGTCGCGGTCGAGCTGAAGCAGCTTGCGGACGGTCTGGAGGTTGAACGGAATGCGGGCGGCGACCTTGTCCTTCGCGTTGTCCTCGGCGGTCGAGATGCGCATCGTGCGGTCGAAGGGCAGGTTCCCGTCGTGAACCTGCTGGAGCGTGTCGACGGCCTGCGTCGCGGCGTAGTCGCTCTCGAGCACGCGACGTCGGAAGATCATGCGCGTCGTCTCGATCTTCTTCGCGAGCCGGATCTCCTCCTCGCGGGTCAGCAGGGGGATCGTCCCCATCTGCGTCAGGTACATGCGGATCGGGTCGTCGATCCGCTTGCTGCCCTGCTCGGCGATGGCCTGCTCCACGACGGCCTGCGCCTCGGCGTCGTCGAGGATCTCCTCCTCGACCTCGGCGGTCGGATCCTCGTCCTCGACAACGGTGACGACGGGCTCGGCATCGTCGCCCTCGGCCTCGTCCTCGACCATCCGGATCTTCGTGGGCTTGCCGTTGCGCCGTGGATCGTCGCGCTGGAACTTGAGGTCCGTCTGGAGCGGCGCCTGGAACGTCACGTAGCCGTTGCGGCGCACCTCCGGCTGGTCGATCATCGTGATGCCCAGCTCGTCCACCAGCACGAGCAGCACGTCAAGCTGCTCGGGATCCACCATCTGATCGGGCAGGACGGTGTTCAGCTCCTCGTAGCTGATCCATTTGCGTGTCACGCCGAGCGCGATCAGCTCCCGCAGGGGAGGATGGAGATCTGGGATCTGAGCTGTCACGGGTCGGAGCTCCGGGGTCGGAGATGAGGACGGAGGGGAGCGTCGAGGCACGGGAGGGCGAAGTGGGGCTGGGCCGATACGGGGTCGTCAGGCGCGACGGGCGAACCGTGCGATCGCGGACGGGTCGGGGCCGCGCCGGCGGAGGCGCTCGAGCAACTGGGCCGCGGCGTCGACCGCCCCGGTGGCGCCTTGCGGAACGGTCGCGTCGGGCCGCTCGTCGTGCGGCGACCCGGTCGAAGCCTCGGCGATGGGCGGATCGGTGCTGGAGGCGGTCGATGCAGCCATCGCTGGAGTCGTCGCGAGAGCGGAAGAGACTCGAGCCGGAGGCGCCGAGGCGGCCCGGACCGCGTCGTCGCGAACCGACTCGCCGTACGGAAGCCCCAGTCGCCGACGTGCGGCGTCTAGATCGGCGCAGACGTGCTTGAGCATCGTTGCGGGAGACTCGTTGCGTGCGGCGAGGCGTGCTTCCGCGGCGAAGTACAAGGTTGATGCTAGAACCCGTCGGGATGGCTGGGCAAGTTCGGCCAGAAGGCTCCGCATCGGCAGCGCGCCCGCCACGCCGGCCGCATCCTCCAGGAGCGGGACGAGCACGTCGGCGAGATCGCGATGCGGCGGATGGAGGAAGGTTGCAGCGCTCATCGCCTCGGTGACGGGCAGCCAATGGCCGTCGCCGGCGTCGACCGTCTCGTTGGCGATCTCGGGATGGGCGACGAGGAGTCCGAGCACCGCCTCCTCGGCGCGGATAATCGCGAGCGGTGTCGCGCCTGGCGCCGGCGTCGCGTCGCCGGACGATTCACTCGACGCTCCCGTCGCGCCGCTGTGCGCATCGGACGGATGGCCGCCGGGCGAGGGGTCGCGCGTGGCGTCCTTCGCCGCGAGGTCGCGGAGCGGGGCACGGCGGGCGCGCGCCTCGGGCATCGACGATTCGAGGTCGTGGATCGGCACGCCCACCAGCGCGGCGAGCCGCTGGAGCACGAAACGGCGACGCAGGTCCTTCGCTCGTCCGAGACCGAGCTCCGCGAGCCGCGCGAGGAACGCCTCGAGGCGCTGCTGCCGTCCCGACATCGTCGTCGCCGTGCGATAGGTCGCCATGAACCGGTCGACCAGGAAGTCCAGGACGGGTTGCGCACCGTCGAGCGCCGCCCGGAAACGGTCCGGACCGTCGTGGAGCTTGAGCAGTTCGTCCGGATCGCGATGGTCGGGGATCACGCAGACGAGCACGTCGACGGGCTCGGCGAAGAAGACCTCGGCGGCGCGGTCGGCGGCCTTCTGTCCCGCCTCGTCGCCGTCGAAGAGCAGCACGACGCGCTCGCACAGCCGACGGAGCGTGCGGGCATGCTCGATCGTGAGCGCGGTGCCGAGCGTGGCCACGACGTTGCGGAAGCCCGCCTGGTGGCACGCGATGACGTCGGTGTATCCCTCGGTCACCACCGCGCAGCCGGCGTCGATGATCGCCCGCTTCGCCAGGTGCAGTCCGTAGAGCGTCCGCGACTTCGAGAAGGCGGCGGACTCGCTGCTGTTGAGGTACTTGGGTTCGTCGGCCGGATCGATCTTGCGGGCGCCGAAGGCGATGGCGCGGCCGGCCTCGTCACAGATCGGAAAGACGATGCGGTTGCGGAAGGCGTCGTAGCAGCCCGACGCGCCCCGTCCCCCCGTCGTGGCCGGCCTGGCTTCGTCGATGGTGCCATCGCCGTCGTGGCGCTGCCGCGGCTTGAGCAGCCCCGCGGCGATGAACGCCTTCTCGTCGAGCTCGCGGGCGCGCACCAGGTCGACGAGGTCGCTCCAACCCTCGCTGGCCACGCCGAGCTGGAACTGCTCGATCATGGCGTCGTCGATCCGACGCTCGACGAGGATCCTCGCTGCGGCGATCGCCGCGGGATTGCGGCTCCGTCCGGCATGGGCGGCGACGAGCAGTCCCCGCCAGTGCGCGTAGCGCTCGGCGTTGGCGCGCAGGAGCGCCTCCCGGTCGATCTCGCCGGAGCGGCGCGTCGGCGACGGGGAGAGCGCCACGCCGGCGCGCTGGGCGAGGAAGCGCAGCGCCGCCGGGAAGTCCATGCGCAGGTGCTCCATGGCGAAGTCGATCGCGTTGCCGGCGGCGCCGCAGGCGAAGCACTTGTAGAAGCCGTCCCCCTTGTGGACGACGACGGCGAGCGACGGCGTGCGGTCGTCGTGGAACGGACAGAGCCCGACCCATTCGCGACCCTTCTGGCGAAGCGCCACATGCTCGCCGACGAGCGCAACCAAATCCGTCGCCGCGAGCACGCGGTCGCGATCGCTCAGTCCGTTCGTCCGTGAAGCGTCAAGCGGTGCCAACGTTCGTGTCCCTGGTCGAGCGCATCCAACGCAGGCGACGCCTGGCGGCCCGGCGCCCATCGGTGGTCCCGGGAAATCGTCGCGAAGGGCGCGGAGCGGGTCGACGCGGAAGGCGGTGCGTCGGAGTCTTCGCAAACGGTAGGGCGGTGCGCACGACGATCAACGTGGCGGAGAAAAAAACCCGCGCGAGCGCGCGGGTTGTGCAACGTGGACGTCGAAGAACGTTCGGCCCGGTCGAGCCGCGCGCCGGCGGGTTGCCCGCACAGGGCGGACGATCGCGCCGACGCAGTCCGGAAACCGACGACCGTCAACCGGCCTTCTGCTGCCGCGTGTAGGTGTACTTGCGGCGGATCGGCTTGACGACGAGGCCCATGCGGATGGCGCGGGTCGACACCTTGATGCGCTGGGGAGCGCCGTCGACGACCGCGTTCACGTTCTGAAGGTTCGGCTTGAACGTGCGGCCGGTGCACGCGGTGATCTTGCGACCGACGCCGCCGAGGTACTTGGCGCGGCCGCGATAGCGGATGCTGTTTCCAGAGCGGGTCTTGGCGCCGGTGAAGTGGCAGACGCGTGGCATGGGCGGTGGGTGGGGTTCGAGGCGGAGACGAAGGGGGCCAGTGTAGCGTGGTTGCCGGCGGGAAGGAAGCGGGCGTTCGGACATCGGACATGCGGTCATGGGTTCCGAGACGGGACCTGGGAGTGCACCCGCCCGGGTGTCGTGCGACGGTGCTCGTCGCGGGTGGACGGCCCGCAGCGCCGCGTCTTCTCGGCGGATGCTTCCGGATTCCCGACGACCCGGTACCATCGCGCGCCATGTCCTCGTCTCCGTCAACGACCGCCGCGTCCTCCGCGCATGTCTTCGCCTCGCGCACGCAGCGGGCGCTCGAGCAGCTCGGGTCGTCGGGCCAGCTCAAGCGCCTCCAGATGATCGAGGGTCCGATGGACGCCACCGTCCGGCTGCGCGGCCTTGGCGAGGTGGCATGCTTCTGCTCGAACAACTACCTCGGGCTGGCGAACCATCCCAGGGTGGTCGAGGCGGGCATCGACGGGCTGCGCCGCCACGGCGCGGGCACGGCGAGCGTGCGCTTCATCTGCGGCACGTTCGCGCCGCACGAGACGCTGGAGCGGACGCTCGCGACCTTCTACGGCGTCGAGAGCGCGTACACCTTCACCTCGTGCTGGAACGCCAACGAGGCGATCTTCCCGACGCTCTGCGAGCCGGGCGACCTGATCGTCTCCGACGAGCTCAACCACGCCTCGATCATCGATGGCATCCGTCTCGCGACCGTGATCAAGAAGGGGCTGCACAAGGGCGTCTATCGGCACGGCGACCTCGAATCGCTGCGCGCCCGCCTGCGCGAGGCGCGGGAGAACCCGGAGGTCACGGGCGCGATCTGGGTCGTCACCGACGGCGTCTTCTCGATGGAGGGCGACATCGGCGACCTGCCGGGATTGCGCCGCGTCTGCGACGAGTTCGGCGCAATGCTGGTCGTCGACGACAGCCATGGAACGGGCGTCATGGGACGAACGGGCCGGGGAACGCACGAGCACTGGGGCATGTCCGGCGCGTCGATCGACTTCATCACCGGCACGCTCGGCAAGGCCCTCGGCGGCGCCGCCGGCGGCTACCTCGTCGGCAGCAGGGCGGCGACGGAACTCATGATCCAGCGCGGCCGCCCGACGCTCTTCTCGAACGCCCTCCCGGTGACCGTCGCCTGTTCGTCCAACGCGGCGATCGAGATCCTCATGCGCGAGCCGCAGCGGGTGCAGAAGCTCCGCGACAACGTCGCCATGGCCCGTGCGGGCATCAAGGAGACGGGCTTCGAGGTGCTCGACTCGCCGACGGCGATCTGTCCGATCATCGTCCACGACACCGCCAAGGCGATCGCGATGAGCAGGCGCCTGCTCGAGCTGGGCGTCTTCGTGATCGGCTTCGGCCATCCGGTGGTTCCGGAGGGCCATGCGCGGCTGCGCGTGCAGGTCTCGGCGGCGCACGAGCCGGCCCACATCGAGGCGCTGCTCGGCGGCCTGCGGACGCTGCGCCGCGAGTTCGGAGGCTGAGCCGCGGTCGGCGCGCCGCCGGTCACGCGAGGTCGCGCCGAACGTACGCGAAGTACCAGCCCGCCTGCGACGCCAGCGCGTAGCCCTCGGCGCGGAAGCGCTTCGTCCATTCGATCGACTTCCGGAGCACGCGGTCGCCCTCGAAGGTGAGCGTCACGATCCCCGGCTTCACGCGGTCCTCGAACATGCCTTCCAGCACCGCGTATTCGGCGCCTTCGATGTTCATCTTGAGCAGGTCGAGCCGTTCGTGGCCGAGTTCGCGCATCAGCGACGAGATCGACCGGCAGGTCGCCTCGAAGTGGCCGTGACCGCCGAGCTCGCCGACGACGGAGTGGGAGACGTGCGTCTCGTTGGCCGGGGCGTGGAAGCGCAGCACCTCGTCGCGGCGCCACAGCCCCACCGGGAGGAAATGCCACCGCGGCGAACGAGGATGCATGCGCTCGACGTAGCCGATGGCGCGCGGCGTCGGATCGAGGGCCCAGACCTCCGCATCGAAGCGCTCGATGAGCGCCGTCTCGCAGCGGATGTCCTCGCCGATGCCGGCGCAGTAGCAGATGGCGCCGCTCCGAACGAGGCCGGCGGGCACGAGGAAGTCCCCGAGCACGTCGACCGCGACGCGCCGTTCCGGTCGGTGGAAGATGGGCAGCAGGTGCTTCTCGACGTGCCAGTAGCTGAAGTCGCGGAGCCGCTGAAGCATGGGGCCGCAGTGTAACGGCGCGGCGACGGGCGGTGGCGCGCTCGGTCGGCGCCGCGCGGCGCGACGGCGGGGCGGCGCACCGGATGGGGCGCGGCTCACACGGGGTCCAACGCATGGAGGTCTGCTGGAATCCGTCTCATACGCATCCGAGTTGACTCTCGCGCCCCACCCAACCCAATTCCGCCGTGAGATACCGCTGTGGGCACGGGGTCCAGCGCACGGAGGTCTCCTGGAATCCGTCTCAGCGCACGCTCAGCGTCGGACCGGTCGTGCGACCACCGGCGGCCGCGAGCGCGATGCGGTCGACCGTGTTCGCGCACAGTCGATCGATCCGGGCGGCGAGCGCCGCGTCGTCCCAGTTCCGCAGCGGCGTCCCGGTGTCGCAGTTCTCGCGCAGCGCCATCGTGATCGGCAGCGCGCCGAGGAACGGGATGTTCATGGTTTGGGCCATGATCTCCGCGCCACCTCGTCCGAAGAGGTCGTACTCCCGGCCGTCGTCGCCGACGAACCAGCTCATGTTCTCGACGACGCCCAGCACCTCCACGCCAAGCTGCTGGAACATGCGCACGGCGCGGCGGGCATCGTCCTGGGCGACGCGCTGCGGCGTACAGACGATGATCGCGCCCGTCAGCGGCAGGAGCTGGGCGAGCGTGAGCGAGACATCGCCGGTGCCCGGCGGCAGGTCGATGACGAGATGGTCCAGCGCGCCCCACTCGGTCTGCATCGCGAGCTGCTTGAATGCGCCGTGGGCCATCGGGCCGCGCCAGATGAGCGCCTTGTCGGGTTCGACGAGCTTGCCGATGCTCATCGCCTTGATGCCGTGCACCGCGAAGGGCAGGAGCATGTTGCCACGGGCCTGGGTGGGAACATCCTCCAGCCCCAGCATGGTGGGCATCGACGGGCCGTAGATGTCGCCGTCGAGCAGTCCGACCGCCGCACCGGTCCGCGCCAAGCCGCAGGCGAGCAGCGTCGCGACCGTGGACTTGCCGACGCCGCCCTTCCCCGCGCCGACGGCGATCACGTTCCGCACGTTGGGCAGGGGATTGTGGCCGTCGCGCACCTGCTCGTTGGGCTTCCGCTCGCGCTGCGCGAAGTTCACCTCGATCGAGTCGACGCGCTCGCCGCGCTCGGCCGCCTTGGCGCGCACCGCCGCGACGATGTCGGCCCGGAGCCGGTCGCGAAGCTCCTCGCCCTTCGACATCGACGAGGTCGGCCCGGCGCCAGCGGCCAACTCGACCGTGAGCCCGACGCGCGGCCCGTCGACCTGGACGTCGGCGATCATGTTCAGCGTCACCAGGTCCTTCCGAAGGTCGGGGTCCTTGACCGTGCGCAGGGCGTCGTGGAGGTCGCGGCTGGAGAGTGGCATGCGGGGAGGCGGCTTCCGGGAGGGGGTTGGGTGACGCCGTTGTGTGGCGGGAATGTCGGCAGGGATGTCCCGCGCGACCGCAATTGCGATCATAGTTGGGTCATCGATCCCCAATCGACCAGGAGAATCCCATGCACGCGTCGGCCCTCTCGTCATCGTTCACGTTCCCGGCCAGCCGTCTGGCTACGCGGCTGCGTGCCGCGGGTGTCGGCATTTCGCTTGTCGCGGTCCTTGCCACCGCTGGTGCGGCGTTCGCGGCGTCGCCCGACGATGCGCCGCCGGCGGGCAAGACGGCCGGCGGTGGCGGTGGCGGCGGCTCTGGAGGCGCGGGTGGCGGCGGCGGTGGCTCTGGGCGGCACGCCGACGATGGCCTCCTCGCCGGCCCGAAGGTCGGCGACGACGAGGCCCGTGACGACAAGGCGTTCGGCAAGGAGCGCAAGCCCGGTAAGCCGGAGGGAGGACGACAGCCGGTGGCCCAGGGACGCATGTGGCTCGAGGCGCTCAACTTCATCGACCTTCAGGGCGAGCAGAAGCAGAAGGTCGACGCCGTCCTGAAGCGATTCGACGACGCCCGCGCCGCGTTCGAGCAGGAGTTCGGCGACAAGCGTCGCGAGCTCCAGAAGCAGATCAAGGATGCAGGCGGACCCGGAAGCAAGGAAGGCGTGGCGCTCCGCAAGCAGGCGCAGGAGATCATGGACAAGGCGCCGAAGCCGGAGCCGTACCAGAAGGAGATCTTCGAGCTCCTGACGCCGGCGCAGCAGGAGACGCTCAAGGCGAAGCTCGCCGAGCTCGAGAAGCGCCGCGAGAAGATGCGCGAGCAGATGGGCGCGGACGGCAAGCGGCCGCGCGGCGCCGGCGGTGCGGAGAAGCCCGGTCGCGGCGCAGAAGGCCGACCGGATGGCAAGCCAGGCGCCGGTGGAGCGGGAGGCGCTGGCGGTGGCGGAAGCGGTGGAGTTGGTGGTGCCGGCGGAGCGGGAGGGAGTGGCGGTGCTGCCGGCGGAGCAGGCGGGCAGGGCGGACGTCGCGGCGCTGCCGGTGGCGCTGGCGGTTCGGGAGGTGGTGGCGCCGGCGGAGCGGGTGGCAATGGCGGCGGCACCTCGGACGATCCAATGCAGGGCGGAGGCGGGAGCCGCAAATAGCGCTCGTCGCGAGCGAGGCTCGGAGACCGTCTCCGCACCAACCCCTCCGTCGACGAGTTTGCCGGCCCGTGGGCGCTGCGCTAGGGTCGCCTCCTCGCTGCACCGCGCATGGCGTCGCGCCCCGGCCGCCGGCCGCGGGCTGTTGGCGCGAACGCGCGGAAGGTTGGTTGCGGCGACGTCCGTCCACGGGCCATGCGTCTGTTCCATTACCTCTCGCGCTTTCGGCCGCAGGATGGCGGCGTACCGCGTGCGGTGCTGGATCTCTGTGCGGCGCTGGCCGCGCACGGCCATGACGTGACGTTGGCCACCGGCGGCGCCGAGATGGTCCCGCAGCCGTGGCGAACGACGGCTTCATCCCAGGCGACCCCCGGGACGGCGCGTGGCTCGACGGTGGGCGCGCGACCGGGCGCGGACGTGAGCGCCGAGGTTCGCGCGGAGGCGCTGCCGCGCCTGTTGGAGCTGGGCCCCTGGAGATGGCTGCGGCGACTCGATGCGAGCGAGCGACGCGTCGTGGACGAGGCGCTCCGCCGCTGCGATGTTGCGCACCTGCATGTCCCGTGGGATCCGTTGGGCATCGCCATCGCGAGCCGCGCTCGAGCGCTGGGGACGCCATACATCGTCACGCCGCACGGCATGCTGGACGACTGGACGATGGCCATCCATCCGATCAGGAAGCGGCTCTTCCTCGCAGCGGGCGCGAGGCGATTCCTCGAGCTCGCCGCGCTCGTTCAGTGCAACTCGGCGACCGAGGCCGAGGAGTCGAAGCGATGGCTTCCGCGCGGTCGGACGATCGTCGCGCCGCTCCTCACCGACCTCTCGCCGTTCGCGGCGCCGCGGCCGGAATCGCGGGAAGGAGGAACGCCACGGCTGCCGCCTGGCCATCGTGTCGGCCGCGCCGCGTCGGCCGAATGCGCCGGCTCGAGCGGCGCGGATGAGCCGAGTGCACCAGCCGCGCCGAGCGCCACTCCGTCGCGCGGGCAACCGTGCCGCGGCGCTCCGGCGCGGGTTCTCTTCCTCGGTCGGTTGGATCCGATCAAGGGGATCGAGGATCTCATCGACGCCATCGGACAGGTGAATCGAGCCGGTGTCGAGACGGCGCTCGTCATCGCCGGAACGGGCGACGACCGCTATCGACGCGAGCTCGATCGAGTCGTCGCGCAATGCGCCGTCCGCGACCACGTCGAGTTCGCCGGATACGTCACCGGCGATGCGAAGCAGCGCCTCCTGCTCGAAGCGGACTGCTCGGTGCTGCCCAGCCGCCACGAGAACTGGGGTGTCTCGCTCATCGAGTCGCTCGCGGCCGCGACGCCCGTGATCACCACCGATGCGGTGAACATCTGGCGCGAGCTCGCCGAGAGCGGCGGCGCGACGATCGTGCCGGTGCGAGGAACGCCCGCGGGCGCGTCCGACGGACCGGCCCGGGCGCTCGCCGGGGCGCTGCGGGCGCTCCTCTCCGATCGCGCCGAGCTTCGCGAGCGCGGCGAACGGGGCCGGGCCTGGGTCTTCCGCGAGCTGGCGCCGGAGCGCGTCGTGCGGCGGTACGAGGAGATCTACGCGGAGTTCTCCGGCGTGCGGTGATGCGGGATGTGGCCGTTCCCTCGCGGCTTCGCATGGAGGCGCGAACCCGGCCGCACCGCGCGTTCGCTGGCGCAGCGCGATGCATCGGCTGGCGCCATGGATGACGCCGCGGATGGCCCCGTGGATGGTGCAGCGGGTGGCGCGCCGGCCCCGCACCGGTCGCCGCATCGGGTAGAGTCCGCCCGCCGCCCGAGCCGTCACGAGTCGTCGGGTTCCCAGCGCCTGCGCCATGCTCATCGCTCACGTTGTCCAAGACCTCGATCCAGCCATGGGCGGCCTTGCGACGGTGCCGGTGACGATGGCGCGGTGGCAGGCGAAGGCGGGTCTCGACGTCGAGCTCTGGACCTCGGCGGCCCATGGCGCGCAGACGGCGGTCGCGGGGACGGACGTGCGCGTGGTCGAGCGGTCCGGCCCGGCGGGCTTCCTGGATCGGAGCTTCTTCTTGCGCTTCGAGCGCGATCTGTCGCGCGTCGACGTCGTCCACACGCACTCCTTCTGGCGGCCTTACACGGCGCGCTTCATCTTCGCCGCGTCGCGGCTCGGCAAGCCGACCGTTCACACGATGCACGGCATGTTCATGGACTGGCCGATGCGCTCCAAGGCGCCGAAGAAGAAGGCGTTTCTCGCGATCGCGGGCCGACGCGCGCTGCGCACCGTCTCGGCGGTGCAGATGCTCAACCGGGGCGAGACGGAGCAGTCGCGGCACCTCGGCGCCGACTTCCGCTACTTCGAGCTGCCCAACGGCGTCGACACCGCCGAGTTCGCGGCCCTTCCGCCGCGCGGCACGCTCCGCGCGACCGATCCGGCGCTGCGCGACCGGACGATCGTCGCCTCGCTCGGGCGGCTGCACGACATCAAGGGCGTCGATCTCCTCCTGCGGGCCTTCCTCGACGTGGCCGCCGAGTTCCCGGATGCCGTGCTCGTGATGGCGGGCCCGGACGAGGGCATGCTGCCGGCGCTCCAGCGCATGCTCTCGGGGCATCCCGCGGCGCCGCGCGTGCGCCTTCCCGGCCTCGTGCGCGGCGACGCGCGGCTTGCGCTGCTGGCCGATGCGGACGTCTTCGCCCAGCCGAGCCGTCACGAGACGATGTCGATGTCGATCCTGGAGGCGGCCTACGCGGGACTTCCGCTGCTCCTCAGCGACCGCTGCAACGCGCCCGAGGTGGCCGATGCCGGCGCCGGGGTCGTCGTGCCCACGACCGTCGAGGGACTCCGCGATGGCTTGCGCCGCATGCTGCGCGACCAGCCGCTTCGCGCCCGCGCCGGCGCCGCGGCCCGTCGCATGGTGGAGGAGCGCTTCACCCTCGAACGCGTGACACCGGCGATGGTCGAGGTCTATCGGCGCGCTCGAGCGGGCGAACCCTTCCCGTGGGTGCTCTCCGGCTGACGCCGGGTTGTTCGGCGGGCGCCGCGCGCAGCTGGTGCGACTCGCGCGACTCGTGTGACCGGTGCGATTCGTGCGCGTCGCCGGCGCCGCGCCATCCGAGATCGCTGGAGCGCGTTCACGCCGCGAGCAGGTCGCGCAGCCCTTCGTCGAACGAGACGACCGGCCGATATCCGATCGTCGCCTCCGCCGCGGCGATCGACGCGGTGCTGTGCATCACGTCTCCGGCGCGGGGCGGTCGATGGTCGGTTTCGGGCGAGAGACGCAGCACGGCGGCCATCCGTTCGAGCAGGTCGCGCAGCGAGATGCCGCTGGCGCCACCGATGTTCACGGCGCCGCCGCGCAGCGGGCGACTGGTCGCGCCCGCCAGCAGGTTCGCCCAGGCCACGTTGGCGACATGCACGAAGTCGCGCGTCTGTTCGCCGGTCCCGAAGATGACCGGTCGCCTTCCGGCGCGCAGGGCGTCGGCGAAGCGGGGAATGACGGCCGAGTAGGGTGAGTCGGCGCGCTGCCGCCGGCCGAAGACGTTGAAGTAGCGCAGCGTGAGCGCCTCCAGCCCGTAGCAGTGCGCGTAGCTGCGCACGAGGTGCTCGCCGGCGAGCTTGGCCGCCGCATAGGGAGAGAGGGGATCGACGGCCATCGTCTCGACCTTGGGCGATTCCGGGGCATCGCCATAGGCGCTGCTGCTGCCCGCATACACGACCCGACGAACGCCGTGGCGCCGGCACGCTTCGAGCACCTCGAGCGTCCCCGTCGCGTCGACCGCCACGTAGCGGACCGGATCGTCGACGCTTCCGGGGACCGAGCCGAGCGCCGCCTCGTGGAAGACCACGTCGCAACCGGCGATCGCCGCGTCGAGCGCGGCGCGGTCGAGGATCGATCCCTCGACGAAGCGCACGCGGGATCGCACCGACGCGAAGCTCTCCACGCTGCCGTTGGAGAGATCGTCGACGACGCTCACCTCGGCGCCGCGGGCGACCAGGGCCTCGACCAGGTGCGAGCCGATGAAGCCGGCGCCGCCGGTGACGCAGGCGTGCCGTCCTTCGTAGGTCGTGGCGTCGGAGGGAAGCGGGGGCAGGGTGATCATTCGGCGCCGTCGGATCGGGAGGGATGGTCAAGGGTCCGTCTCGCCGGAGCGAGGGTGCGGCGAAGCCGCCGTGGAGCGGTCGATGCGGCTTGCTTCGCGAGTGTACATGGCCGCGGCACAGCGCGCGGCGTGGGCGATCGACTCGACCATCCGCGCGACGCTGTAGCTTCCGTGGCCGGTCACGGTCGCCAGCGCCGCCACCGACATGGCCTGCCACACCGCGCCGTCGTCCATGCAACGGCCGATGGCGGCGGCGAAGTCGTCGATGTCGCCGGCGCGGTAGAGCAGTCCGTTCTCGCCGGGACGCAGCGCCTCGATCTCGGGATTGTGCGAGGGCATGTCGTCGCAGGTCACCACCGGAAGCCCGTAGCCGAAGGCGTGCAGGATGCTCAGCCCGATGGCGCGCGGATAGGCGAAGGCCGCCGCGCTGAGCATCCACGGGGCAAGGTCCATGTCGTCGTAGAGGGCGCCCGGGAACGCGACCGCGTCGGCGAGGCCCAGGTCCGCGGCGAGCGCCTGCATCGCCTCGCGGCGCGAGCCATCGCCGACGATCGCCAGCCTGGCCGACGGGCGCGACGCGCGCAGCCGGGCGAACGCGCGGAGCAGGAGATCGACTCCCTTGTCCGGTTCGATGCGCGACAGGAAGATCGCCAGCTCGCGCCCGTGAATGCCGTGCTCCCGGCGAAACGCCGCGAGCGCCGCCGGCTGGGCGAGCCAGTGTCCGCGCGCCGCCTGGATCGGTTCCTGGTCGATGGCGTTGGGCGCGGTGAAGAGCTTCGTCCGCGGGAATCCCTCCGCCGCGAGCCGTTCGGCGGCGGCGAAGTTGTAGACGATCGCGCCGTCGCTGCGGCGCAGCGCCGCGTTGCGGATCCTCCGTCGCAGCGATCCCTCGTTCTTGCTGTCGCCGTGGCCGAAGAGGAGCGTCGCGACGGAACGGCGCCGCGCCGCCGCCAGCGCCGGGAAGAGCTGGAGCAGGCGCGTGTTCCAGGTCGTGATCAAGACGTCGAAGCGTCCGCTCCGGGCGGCCTCGAGCAGCCCCGGCTGCGAGATGAAGCCGCCGACGCGGGTCCACGGCGCGTGCTCGCAGCGGAACCGGCCGAGGTGCGGGACCGACTCGAGGCTGCCGTCGGCCTGCGCGGTGTCGGCGAGCACGGTCAGGTCGATGCCCGGCACGCGCGCCAGCGCGTCGAAGATCGGCACGCGGTAGCGGGCGACGATCATCTGCACGAACGCCACGCGCAGCGGCGGTGCGCCCGTGGCCGCGCCGTCCGCGCCGTCCCTCCGCGACGAAGGATCGGGGAAGGGATCGGAGCCGTTGGGAGTCGATGCCGGCATGACCATCGCAGGAAGCCACCGCAGTTCCGCACAACCTACGATCGCCGGCTCGCCCGCCACCACCGTGAACGGCGAGGCGCCGACGACGTCGTTGCCATGAATCCGCTGTCGCTCATCGTCGCCGCTGCGCTCCTCGTCGGGCTGGTGTATTGCGTCTGGCGTCCGCAGGTGGCGCTGGTGGCCGTGGTGCTCCAGTTTCCGATCGAGCAGCTCGTCCAGAGCTACTTCACGATCGCGCTGCGCTATTCGTGGCTGGTCAACGCGGTCGTCGCCGGTCTCGTCGGCATCGGCCTGCTCTCGCGCATCACCCAGGGGAAGTCGCTGCTCGCCGGCTTCAAGAACCCGGTCACGGTCTGGGTGATGGTGCTCTTTGCGCAGGCGACGGTGGGACTGCTCTGGTCGCCCGGACACGTCAACGGCGCGGACATGATGATCGCCGGCGCGCCGTACCTGGTGCTCATGATGATCCTGGCGCCGATGTTGGTCTCCGAGGTCGAGGAGTACCAGGCCCTGCTCGTTCCGTTCATGATCACGGGCTCGGTGGTGGCGCTGCTCATCTTCGTCAACCCCAACATGACCTTCTACGCGGGGCGGATGACGATCGAGCTGGCCGTCATCGGCAAGGACGACCGCGGCAGCCCTCTCGCCCTGGCCGACGCGGGCGGCATGCTAGCCCTCGTCGCCGTGCTCTACGCGGCGCCGCGCCGGGCGCCGCTGCTGCTGGCGCTGCGAGTCGCGTCGTTCCTGCTGGGGATGCGACTGGCGATCGTCAGCGGTTCGCGCGGCCAGGTCATCGCCGCCATCGCCTGTGGCCTGCTCTTCTATCCGGTGGCGCGGCGCATCGCGAACATGAAGCAGTTCGTGGGGGTGACCATCGGCGTGGCGGTCCTGGTCTTGGCGTTCTATGTCGGGTTCCGGCTCTTCGTCGGCTACGACAACGAGAGCCGCTGGGGGGCGCGCGACTTCGAGACCAGCGTCGAGGAGCGCAGCTACCGCATCAAGAAGCTGCTGACGGCGTACATGGAGAGTCCGGGGTCGTGGCCGTTCGGCCTCGGCACCAACGCCCTCTCGGCGGTGGTGCCCGGCGACAACTACGTCCACAACTTCTTCGTCGAGGTGCTCTGCGAGCAGGGGCTCGTCGGCGTCGGGGTCGTGGGCGCGATCCTGTGGACGACGTTCGCGTCGGGTCGGAGGCTCTGGCGGATGCATCCGGACGACCGCGCCTGGCGGGCGACGGTCGCCGTGCTTGGGGCGCAGTCGGGCTTCTTCCTGCTGCTCTCGATGAAACAGGGCACCTTCATCAGTGGCGGCGACACCTTCATGTACTGGCTCTTCCTCGGCAAGATCGCGCGGAGCGAGCAACTCCGCGCGGCCGGAGAAGAGTTCGAGCACGCGGAGCTCGAGGAGCCGGAACTCCACGAGCGTGCCCTGGCGGCGCGCTGAGTCGGCGCGATCACGCGCTCGGCACGACCACGCGCTCGGCGACTCGTGCGGGCTCCCGCAGACCTCCATGCGCTCCATCCCGTGCCCGCGAGTGCATCGCGGGCGGAATTGGGCTGCGCGGCGAGCCAGGGTCGATCGGGACGCGCCTCGCGCCCCTACGGCACGCGCCACTTCGGGCCGTCCGCGAAGGGCGCCCAGCGGCGCATGTCCTCGGCCAGTTCCTCCAGCCGCACGCCGGTGGCGCTGCCGTCGCAGAACGCGACGGGGAGGATCGCGGCGCCCTTCCCGACCGAGGGGATGCCCTCCGGTGTTGCGGCGGCGGCCGCGGCGGTCACCGTCCCGCCGGCGCCGAACGACCACTGCTGGACCTTGAGGTACGGCGCGCGCAGTTCGTGCCACGCGGTGTTCGATGCGTTGGTGCCATTGCCGCCATTGCCCGCGAGCGTGACCGGCGCGAAGAGCACCAGTTGCGTTGGATTGCGCAGGTCGGTGACGCGCGTGGCGGCGATCGTCGGGTTGCCCTGCGTGTTCCACGGGCTGCGCGCCGTCGCGTCGCCGCCGCCGTGGTCGCTGTCGCCACCGATGAAGATCGAGTTGAGCGCGTAGCTCGGCTGGAGCGCGATCTCGGTCAGGTCGCCCGCGGCGTACTGGGCGTCCAGGCGGGCTCGAGTCCCGGGGTCGGCGTTGCGATGAAACGTCTGCCAGTTCCGGTCGACGTATGGCGCCAGCCGCCAGACATAGGTCGCCGCCGCGGCCGGTGCCACGACGGTGCCGTCGGCGAGATCGGTCTTGATCGGAAGCGACGCCTGGAGGTCGGCGTTCACGTAGCCCGGCAGCAGGCGCTGCGTGTGGTCGTTCGCATAGGCGGCGTGCGCCGCGGCGAGCTGGCGCAAGGTGGAGACGTCGCCGGCGCGGCTGGCGGCGCTGCGCGCGGCGGCGATCGCCACGAGCAGGAGCGAGACGACGAGCACGATGACCGCGATCACGACAAGCAGCTCGATGAGCGTGAACGCGGCGCGGTGCGCTGGACGGAACGATCGACGATCTCCGCCGGAACCGACGGCGCGACGGGGGGCGATCGACCGGGCCGGGAGTCGGCTGGGCGACCCGCTGGCGAATCGACTGGGACGGCGTTGCATGCGGCCTCCGCTGGAGCGACGAACGAACAAGGTACAGCCGATGCGGTGCTGACGCGCGCCGCGCGTGGCGGCGCTGCGCCTCAGCCTCCGCCGAAGCGACGGAGGTCGTCGAACTCGTCGATCGTCTTGGGTCCGGCGGCGACCAGGTCGGTCACCGGCGTGCTCTTCGATCCGGGTCCGTCGAACTTGGAGAAGAAGACGCCGTCCTTGCCGGCCGAGATGACGATGAAGCGTCCCTTCGGCGTGCTGGACTGCGGCTCGTTGGCCTTGCCGAACGCTGGGTGGCGGATGATCTGGGCGAGGTTGCCGTCGCGGTTGGCGTCGTTGCCCGAATTGAGCACGCTGTCGGACTGCGCCTTGCCGGCATCGCCGAGCGCCGCCGAAGCGAGATAGGGGGACATCGACGCGCGCGAGAACTGCGGGGCCGGAACGGCGCCCGACGCGCCGACGAGCGGGCCGCTCTCGCGCAGCGAGCGCAGGTAGATGATCGGTTGTCCCCACGCATCGGCGAGGTCGGGAAGCTGGTAGGCGTCGTCGGCGAAGGGATCGCCGGAGTCGGCGTTGACCAGGTTCTGGCCGGGAAGCGCCCGGAGCTCCGAACCCTTCGGCGAGAAGAAGGGGGACTGCTGCTGGCCGTTGATGATGGGTCCCTCGCCGAGCTTGAAGCGGTTGACCTTGATCCGATATTGCCCGGGCCCGGAGCCGAACGTGATCGTCTTCCAATCCGACCCGCTGTACGCCGCGCTGTTGAAGACCGTCGGGTCGTCCTCCTCGCGCACGAAGCCGCCCATGAGGTGCAGCAGCGCATTCTCCGTGCCGCTGATCTTGGGATCGGCCGCCAGGATGTTCTCGGGAACGACGCCGGGGTAGTAGCCGAACTTCTGATGGAAGCTCTCGCACGCCAGCGCGAACTGCTCCATCGTGCCGGTGGTCGTCGTCGCACGGGCCTTCTGCTGCGCGGCCGCGAGCGCGGGCAGCAGCAGGGCCACGAGGAGCACGATGATGCCGATCACGACAAGCAGTTCCGTGATCGAGAAGCCGCGCGACGCGCCATGGAGTCGCCTGGCGCGCCAGACAACGCGACCTTGCCCCACGCTGCCGTCGCGGGCGAGGGGTCGAACGCATGGAGGTCGACTGGAGTCCGTACGAGTTGAGGTGGGATGAGCAGCCATGAGCGGTGCCTCGGAAGGGGAGACCTTCGACCAGCGATACGTGCGAAACTCCCGGTCGGAGCGAACGGTTGGCGCCAACGCCACCGCTCCGCCCGACGGAAGACCCGTCACGCTCATCCGCTGCTGAACCAAGCATAACGCGCAGGTGGTGACAGGGCAAGGAGTTAGCGCACATGTTCGGCGCGCACGGTTTCGGCATCGGGGCCTTCGTCGCGTCGCCGCTCGATCCCAACGACGCGCGATCCTTGACGCCACCCGAACTCGGCCGCACAGTGCCGCACCCGATGCCCGCCTCGCCCGCCAACCCGCCTGCAACCCCTTCGGGACGATCGTCGGGACGAATCGTCTGGACCACGACGCGCACGGCGCGCGTCGGAGACCACGACATCCCGACCGGACTCGCGGAGCCGATTCATGCCAACCCGGAGGCGGGACATGGACAGGTCGCCGGAATCCGCGCCGATGCCGGTGTGCGCGGCGGCGTGAAGCGGTTGCTGCGTCCCGCGGCCCGCCTCTGGAGCTGGTGGCTCGTGGATGGATTCGTCGCGCGCCGGATGGGCCGATGGATCGCCGAGCTGGCGCGGCCGGACGACGTCTTCCTCGAGGTGGGCTGCGGCAACATGCAGTTGCGGCGCTACCTGCCGCGCTCGCTCTGCTACAACGCCGTCGACATCGCCTTCTCGCAGCACGACGTGAACCTGGCGATGCGCGAGGCCCGCGAGGTCAACCTCGCCTTCGGTTCCGCCTATGCGCTTCCGGTCGCCGACGCGCAGGCGTCGCTGGTCGTCTGCAACCAGGTGCTTCACCAGACGCCGCAGCCCGAGCGGATCCTCGACGAGCTGCATCGCATCGCGCGGCCGGACGCCAGGGTCCTGCTGGGCGTGCACAACTCGCTCTGCCGCAAGTACCAGGCGATCGGCGCGCATCCGGACACGATCAACGGATGGACCGTGGAGCAGTTCCAGCGCCTCGTCGAGCAGCACGGCTTCAGGTGCCGGCGAACGCTGATGACCGGTCGCTGGATCCCGCTGCCGCGACGCCTCGCAGGCGCGCGAAGCTACCACCTGCCTATCTCCTCGAAGCGCGAGGAGGACAACACGCATTTCTTTTTTTTGTTAGAGCGCTCCGTTCGGCCCTCCGGGCCGACACTCGCTCTTGTACGCCGCGCGGGGCAAGGCCCCGCGGGCTGAGCGGACGCTTGCGCGTTGTGGTGCAGCCGCTGGCCTGCTGAAGTGCGGGTTCCGGCGCCGCGCCGATGTCCGGCGCACGAACTGACCGGCGCAGGAACTGTCCGGCGCTTCGCCCGGTCACTCGTGGCCGTCGACGATCACCTTTCGCCAGCCGTCGGGCCAGCGCTCGGTGGGGTGCTCCGGCGCGGCGGACGCGCCGGATGCGGTGCGGTTCGCCGCATCCGCGAGCTCCGCGGCGGAGCGCGACGCGCGGGCGAGGAAGTGCTGGGCGTGGCCGAGCGGCCACGCGGCGACGAGATTGTCGCGGCGCAGGCATGGCCGCGCGACGTCGACGCCGTGCGCGACATGACAGCCGCGGACCGCCGACGCGACCGAGCGATGGCCCATCGTGAATGCGCTCTTCGCCGCGAACGCGGAGAAGTTCTCGAAGAGGCCGTACGGCCAGGCGAAGTGGGGGGCATCGCCAAGGCGGCGCACCAGCGCGTCGCGCCCGCGACCCCGCTGCTCGACGACCTCGTCCTCGCCGATGGACCCGAGATCGAGATGGCCGTCCGTGTGGTTGCCGACCTCGTGGCCCTGCGCCAGCATCGTCTCGAGGTCGTCCCAGCCGAGGACGCCGGTCGCGGGCGCCGCGAGGCGATCGACACCGAAGCGACGAAGCCGCTCGGGCCTCCGTTCGCCGACGATCGATGGCACCACGAAGAAGCACGCGCTCGCCCCGTGCTCCGCGAGGATGCGGGCCGCGACCGCGCAGCTCTCCAGCCCGTCGTCGAAGGAGAACGCGATTGCCGGCCGTTCGATCCGTCCGCGCTCGATGCGCTCGACCGCCTCGCTGTAGGTGATGAACTCGTGCCCGTGGGCGAGCCGCTTCAGCAGGGCCTTGAAGCGAGGCAGCTCGTCCGCGAAGAGGTGATGCAGCAGCAGGATCTGGACGCGCGGCCTGGCGAGCGCGCCATCGATTCCCCCGTGCAGCCCTGCGGCCTCGAGCGCGGCGAGCGACGTGAGCGCCAGGGATCGGACGGCGCTGCGCGCGGACCAGCCGAGGTACTCGCGGGAACTCGACGCCATCCGGTCGCCGAAGCGCTCCGCGCGCTGCCGACTCTTCTCGCGGACGCTCGTCACGGGGCCAGTGTACGGGACGCCGCAGGGACGGCTCGTCCGCGTCCCAGCCGACGCGCGCGCTCCACGAGGACCCGATCTCGCCGCGAGATGCCATCGTGGGCAGGCGGGCCGAACGCATGGAGCCCCGATGGAATCCGCATCAGAGCGCCTCGACTCGCGCTGCGATCTCCCGCTGCGTCAGCGCGCCGACGATCGGATCGAGGTCGCCGGCGAGGACGTCTTGGAGGTTGAAGCTCCGCTCGAGCCGATGATCGACCACGACGTTCTCCTTGTACCGGTAGGTTCGGATCTTCTCGGCGCGCATGGCGCCGCCGATCAGGGAGTTGCGGTACTCGGTGCGCTTGGCGTGGGCCTCGCTGCGCTGGCGGTCGTAGACGCGGGCGCGCAGGAGCTGCCACGCCTTGGCGCGGTTCTGGCCCTGGCTGCGGGTCTCCTGCATGCGCACCTCGAGGCCGGTGGGCAGGTGAATGAGGTGCACCGCGGTCGAGAGCTTGTTGACGTTCTGGCCACCCGGTCCCTGCGCGGTCGTGATGATCTCCTTGACCTCGTCGGGATCGATCTTCACCTCGATCTCCTCCGGCTCGGGAAGCACGGCGACGGTCGCGGTGGACGTGTGCACGCGACCCTGCGCCTCGGTCGCGGGAACGCGCTTGACCTGATGCGTGCCGCTCTCGAAGGCGAGCGCAGCGAAGGCGCCCTCGCCGCGCACGCTCGCAGTCATGCCCTTGATTCCCCCGGCGTCGCCGGGCGAGAGCTCGATCGTCTCGATCGACCAGCCGCGGCGCGCCGCGTAGCGGGTGTACATCTCGACGAGGTCGCCCGCCCAGAGCGCCGCCTCGTCTCCACCGACGCCCGCCCGCACCTCGAGGATCAACGCGGCGATCGCGGTGTCGTCGGCGGTCACGAGCCGGGACTGGAGCTCGTCGAGCAGCCGGGCCGACTCGGCCTCGAGCGCGGGAAGCTCCTCCCGCGCAAGCTCGGCGAGCTCGATGTCGCCGCCCGACGACGCGCTGGCGGTGCCGGCGCGGATGATGGCGCGGCACTCCGCGGCGTCGGCCACGGTCTTGCGCCACGCGCGGAACGAACGGACGGTCGGCTCGAGGGCGGCGCGCCGGATGGACAGCGCACGCACCTTGCGGTGATCGGCGAGGATCTCCGGATCGAGAAGCTGCGCCGCGACGTCCTCGAACGCCGCCTCCATCTCGTCGAGCTTGCGGCGCAGGTTGGGCGCGACGTCGGTCGCCACGGCGGGTGGCTCTTACTTCTTCTTGGCCTTGAAGTAGCCGCCCGCGAACTTCCGCTGGAACCGCTCGACGCGTCCCGCGGTGTCCACGAACGACTTCTGGCCGGTGAAGAATGGATGCGAGCCCGACCAGACCTCGACGTGCATCTCCGGCACGGTCGCGCCGACCGTCATCACGACCTCGCCACGGAAGAAGACCTTGCAGTCGGGGAAGTACTTGGGGTGGATCTTGTCTTTCATGACCTTCAGGGCGCTTTCGTGTCGAGGTGAAGACGGTCCGTCGAGTGACTCCGCCTGCGGGGAATCGAGGAGTATTGCCGACCTTGGGCGGGGTGTCAATCGGTGGGCGAGCGCTCCGGACGCGGGCGAGCGAAGCACGCGGTCGCCCGCCACCGCGCTACGGCTTCGCCTTCGTGAGCACGTCGATCCTCGACGGGGCGATGATGTTCAGCCGAAGCGCATCGTCGTAGCCCTTGGTGCCGACGATCCCGACGAGCTGGCCGAGCAGGGCGGTCAGGTCGAAGCCCTGGCCCGGCTGGAGGTAGCCGATGGTCTGGCCGCCGGTCGTGTCCTGGATCCGGAAGAGCAGCGGCAACCGGACCCCGTCGTAGATCGTCGACGCGTTCAGTCGACCGACGGCGATGTACGGCTGACGGGCGTCCATCGCCACGCGCGAGCCGCGGATCACCTCGAGGTCGGCGTTCGACTTGGCGATCAGCGACTTGACCTCGGCCAGCCGCGCCTGGATCTCCTCCTTGATCTTGAGCTGCTCGGCGCGGGCGCGGGCGAACTCGCGCTGGCCCGCCGAGGTCGTCGGGCGGTCGGCGAACTCGAGGTAGCGCTGGCGCAGCGGGCCCACCTCGGCCGTCTCCGGGTTCTCGAGCTTGAGCCGCTCGAACGCCGCTTCGATGTCGGCCATCGTCACCTGGTCCAGCCGCGGCGCCGCGGGCGCTGGTGGCACCTGCGACGGATCCAGCGGCGTCACCGTCGCCGTGCCGTCGGGATTGCCGGTGATGAGCGTCGCGCTGCGCCCTCCGCTGGGTCGCGCTCCGTTGACATTGCGGACGACGTTGGTGGACGTACCGATGCTGACGCCATCGGCGGTGCGGGTCGCCGGTGGCGTCGGCGGCGCCGCGCCTGTGGAGCCCGCCGCTTCGCCTGCACCGCTCGCGGCCGCCGGGGTCGTTTCGTCGGGGACCACCGTGGTCGTCGCGGTGACGCTTGGTGCGCCGTTGGTCGTGGCCGGGGGTGTCGAGGGCTGGCCCGCGGGTGTCGTCGCCGGCTGCGGGTTGCCTGCGGGCGCGCCCGTCGCGGCGCCGCCGCCCACGAGCGCCGGATCGAGCTTGGCGAGTTCGTCGGCGCTGGACCTGCGCAGGAAGGTGAGGTTGATCCAGCCGTCGGCGTTGCTGGGCAGCGCGATCTTGTGCACGGTGTCGCGCTGCCCCTCGATGGTGTCGAGGATCACGACGGTCTGTCCGGGCTCGAGCTTGCCGATGGCCTTCCAACTGCTGTCGGGGCTGAAGCGCGCGGGCAGGTTGGGCGCCAGCACGTCCGCGCGGGTCACGACCTCCGCCGTCTTTCCGTCGGCCGCGACCTTGAGCTTGCGGTCCGCCTTCACGTAGCCGAAGGCGCCCTTGAACGCCGGACCGACGGTCGGAACCCGCGCCCAGCCGAGGTTCTCCTCGACCACCTTGACCATCGCGTCGCGATCGAGCTTCAGGAACGGATACGCGGAATCGACGCTCGGCGCGCTTCGCACGTAGACGTCGTTCGCGGTGACCGTCGCCCACCACTCCGCGGCGGTGGCGGTCGTCGGCGAGGCGAGCGCGGCCACCGGCGCGATCAGGAGGGCGAGGAACGTCGAACGGGTGCGCATAGCGAGTCCTTTCGGGGCGCGTCGGCGAAGCGGTGTTGGTGAACGAGCGTTGGTGAAGGATGGCCAGAGGGCCGACACGCCAGTGTATTGCGGATTCCAGTGGACCTCCATGCGTTCGACCCCGGGGCCCACAGCGGCGGCGCACGGCGGAATCGGGTCTGGGTGGGGCGCGAGAACCAACTGGGGCGCGTACAAGGCGCCGATCGCGACGAGTCAGGAACGATCCTCCCGCTGGCCGGGCGTCCTTCGATCCCGATGCGCCGTCGCGCGCAGCGCGCTCTGCTGTGACGGTCCTGCGTCCTTTGCTAAGCTTCGCGTCATGCGTGTCCCGAGCCGTTCGAGTCTCCGAGTCGTTGCAGCCGGCCTTCTGGCCGCGCTCGGCGCACTCGTCGTGGTGGCGTGCCAGTCGCCGCTCCAGCCGGACACGACGTCGCAGCTTCGCGCCTCGGTCGAGGCGGCGATCCAGCAGCAGATCCAGGAGATGCCCGGCGGCATGCATCCGGTGTCCGCCGGTCGGCTGGACGAGGGCGCACGCCCTGCTGGCCGAGATCAGCTCGGCCCGCCGCTGCGTGCGGGCCCGGCTCGCTCGACATCGGCATCGTCTCTCGGCCAGCCGCAGCGCGGTGCGGGTGAGCCTTGAACGGCGATCTCCGCCGCGGTGCACGCAGCCTCGCCGCGCGGAGGCGCGGCTCCTTCGCCATCTGGCAGGCGAACGTCGAGGCGGCCGCGGCCGTCTTCGATGCGGTGCTCTTCGCGGACGTCGGCTTCAGCGACTCCAACCAGCCCACGCCGATCCCGGTGATCAACGGCGTGCCGCTGGGCACGGGCTCGAGCACCAGCCGGTCGTGGGCGTTCGACACCGGCATCCGCAAGCCGCTGGAGTCGGGCGGATCGTTCGTCGTATCCACCGACGCCACGCGCGTCGACAACCAGGCGCCGGGCTTCACCTACGCCCAACCCGGCATGGACTGCGACGCGGTGCGGCTGGGCTTCTCGCAGCCGCTGTTGCGGGTTCGGCAGCGACGTGAACGCGGCCCCCGTCTACGGCGCGCAACGCCGAGCGATCGAGGGTGCGGACCTGCGCCCAGGCCGCTCCAGCAGCTCGTCTTCGACGTCGAGCAGGCGTACTGGGACCTGGTCGTCGCCCGCGAGGCTCAAGATGGCTGGTGGTCGTCGGCGACCGCGTGCCGCGACGATGTCGCGGCGCGCGACTTCGACACGCGGCAGGCGCAGTACTCGGACGCGGTGGCGACGGTCGAGCAGCGCAAAGGCCAACGTGGTGCGCGCCCAGCGCTAATTCGCCTGACCTCCGGCCAGCTCAAGGAACTTGTGAACGATCCACAGGTCTCGCTCGAGAGCGAGGTCCTCGTGGCAGCGGTCGACTTCCTGGCCGACGCGCCGGTCAGCGCATCGACCTGCGCGAGGCGATGACATCGAGGGCGACCCCGGGTGACGAAGAGCTGCTGCTGCGCGTCGACGACACGTCGATCCGGCAATTCGTCGTCGCCGTGTACCCGGGCGGCGGCAAGGCTCGGTCCGAACGGCGGCGACGCCTACTCGAACGTGACGGCCAGGACTTCGCGAAGACCACATCATCGGCGCGACTTCTCCGCGGCAGCCCATCGGCAACACGCGCCGGAGGCCGGCTACCGCGCCCGCGCGCCCTCGAAACGGTCGGCGGCCGTGATCGACTTCGGCGACGAGGAGTACGGCAGGTCACCTGGACGTCAAGACGGCGCTGCGCGACCGCCAGACCGACTACGAGCGTCATCGACGCGGCTACGCGGCAGGCGAGAAGAAGAAGAAGAAGACTGCTGGCGCGCCCTCCGCGCCCCTGCTGGTCGAGGAGGAGACGCTGGCCTCGCTGACGCCGAGTTCTCAACCTGAAGTTCCAGCAAGGACCGCGTATCTCCTGGCTCGACGTGCCGCGCCCTCGCGTCGTGCAACACCCTCGGTGGCTTCGCTCTACCGCGCCCTCGGCACGAGCGGAGATGAACGGGTCGGCTCCGGCGATCGACCGCTACGAGCGAAGAAGTAGTCGCGATGGCCGTCGTCGTCACCGCGTCCGAGACGGCGATCCGCGAGGCGCACCGCACTGCCACCGCGCGCCGGCGAGGTCGTGGCGTTTCCGACCGAGACCGTGTACGGACTCGCGCGACCGGCGACGAGCGCGCCGCCATCGCCCGCGTCTACGCGATGAAGGGCAACCGGCGGACAATCCGCTGATCGCCCATGTGGCCACCGTCAACGGAGGCGCACCCGAAACAACGGGAGTGGGACGATCGCGCCCAGCGCTCGCGGAGCGGCTGCTGGCCGGGACCCCTGACTGGTCGTGCCCAAGGCAGGCGTGCCGAGACATCGCCGGCGGCCGCGACAGCGATCACCATCCCGCTGCCCAGCGGCCATCCCATGCGCAGGCCTGCTGCGGCCTTCGGCAGTTCGATCTCCGCGCTCGGCAGGTCGGGACGTCCTCGCCCACGACCGCCGCGCATGTCGCGGCCAGGTTCGAGCTCGGCCCTCACCATCCTCGGCAACCTTGGTCCGTGCAGCATCGGCATCAGGTCGACCGTGCTCGACCTGCGCGGCGAATCGCATGCTCATCCCGGCTCGATCACGGTTCGTCGAGGCCATCGTCGGTCGGTCAGGCGCGCCTTGCCCGCGGCGGGAAGCGTCGCCGAGGGCGCGGCGCCCTGCGCGCCGTGCCGGCGATCCTCGTCGCACGGAGCAGCTCGCGGGTTGCTGGCGCGGACCGCCGTGCATGTCGCCCGTCCTCTGTCCCCGCCGGAGAGCGTGCCTTGCACGTCGCCGTTGCGATGCCCACCGACGCCGAGGCGTGCGCGCAGGCTCTTCCGCGCTTGCCGAGGCGTGGACAGGCGATGGCGGACCGCATCGTCGTCGAGCAGCGCCGACGACGGCGCATCTGGTGCGCCCCGTCATCGATCGACTGCGGCGCGCCTGCAGGATGAACGCCAGGCGCGCGACGTCGGGCGATGGACCCGGCGACGATCGTCGACGCGTCACGTTCCCCAGGTGGAGATCAGCAGGCCGAGATCGGCCCCGCCGACGGTTCCGTCGTTGTTGGTCGCGGAGCATGGATCGCCGACCGGACACGGCCCCCACGCGCTGAGCAGAGACCGAGATCTCGGCGCGCGCTCGACGTCCATTTTCCATCGAGATCGGGCGGGATCAGCAGGAAGAGCAGGCGCGCTGATTCGCTCCGCCGCGGTAGATGAGGTACTGCGGGAAGGCGCCCGGCGCTCGAGCGACCATGTAACCGTGCCATCTGGGCGACCTCGTAGATGACGCTGGTGATTCCCGCCACGACCAGCGTGTTGACGTGTTGCCGTTGGTGGCAGGCGGTCGGCGTCGCCGACGGCGAAGTTGTAGTCGGGGACGGTCCACTCCCAGACGATCGACGCGGAGGTCGGCGGATCGCCGGTGAACGCGAGCTCGATCGCCTTGCTCACGCCCGTCTCGGGTGTCTGCACGATGTGGTCGCGGCGGTTGCCGTTGTCGAACAGCATCATGTGGCCGTTGGGCAGCATCTCCGGCGCGTGCTGGAACGAGAAGAGGTTGTCGCCGAAGTCGACATCGCCGGAGGGCATGTCGAAGCCCATCTCGTAGATGATGTTGCCCGACGGGTAGTCGATGCGCGTGATGCGGCTGAGGTGCCTGGACGAGTGGTAGATGCTGTGATCGGCCTCGTTGTAGATGACCGCGTTGCTGTGCGTCCAGTCGCCGCCGCCGGTGACCGCATCGAAGTCGAGCGTCGAGAAGTGGTCGAACTCGTTCCAGTCGAAGACGATCGCGTTGGTGTTGTGATCGAACTCGACGATCCGGCTGCCGTTCCAGATCATGGTCCCGCCCGGAATGTTCACCAGCTTCGAGGTGTTCACCAGGACGAGGTAGTTGCCGCTGGGCATCGGGAAGACCTCGTGGTGGACCAGCAGCCCCGGCGGCGATGTCCAGAAGACCTGGCCCTCCAGCGACTTCTCGTTGCCGCGGTTGGTGCCCTCGAAGAGCACGTGGCCGTTGGGAAGGAGTCGGAGGTCGCCGACGCCGCCGGCCTCGTAGAGGAACCAGACCGGCGTTCCCTGCGCATCGACCGCGAGGGCGAGCCCGCCGGAGAACGCGCCGTTGCCGGAACGAAGGTCGAACATCGTCAGCCCCGGCTGCATGGCGTCACCGCCGCCGGTGACGACCATCTGCGGGATGAACGCCGGAAGCGGGGCGACGCTGAAGCGATGGGTCGTACCCCAGCGTCCGGGCTGGTCGTTCACCGTGCGGACGCGCCACGCGTAGGCCTTGCCGAAGGTGAGTCCGGAGGTGATCACGGTGCGCGGCATGGCGCCATCGATGGTGACATCGACGACCGGCGTGGCGCCGTTGAATGGATCCTGCTGACCGCTGTCCACGACCACCTGCACCTGGTAGCGCACGGCGCCCGCGACGGGCGGCCACTGCAACATGACGTGCGTTCGATTCAGGACGACGCTCTCGGCGGGAAGCGTGATCTGGGCGGACGAGACGGGCGCCACGAGGGTCGTCGCCGCGAGTGCGACGACCAAGGCGCCCACGAATGAAGTGGGGGGATTCATTCCGTCGATGCTAACGAACGCGTCGGCCGCGCGAAAGAGATTCCTCGACACGACAACACGACGCGCCCGCGCAGCCCGCCGGGCCTTGCCCGGCGCGGCGTACGAGAGCGAGTGTCGGCCCCGCGGGCCGAACGGAGCGATCAAGCAAGCGACGCGCCCGCGCAGCCCGCCGGGCCTTGCCCGGCGCGGCGTACGAGAGCGAGTGTCGGCCCGGAGGGCCGAACGGAGCGCTCAAACAAGTCAAGCGAGTGTCGGCCCAGCGGGCCGAACGGAGCGCTCAAGAAGGAATCCTCAGGCCCACCCGCTCGGCGCAGCGCAGCGCCTCCTCGTAGCCGGCGTCCGCGTGCCGGAGGACGCCCATCATCGGGTCGTTGGTGAGCACGCGCGAGAGCCGCGCCGCGGCCTCGTCCGTGCCGTCGGCGACGATGACCTGCCCGGCGTGCTGCGAGTACCCGATCCCGACGCCGCCACCATGGTGGAAGCTCACCCAGCTCGCGCCGCTGGCGATGTTGACCATGGCGTTGAGGATGGGCCAGTCGCTGATCGCGTCGCTGCCGTCGAGCATCCCCTCGGTCTCGCGGTTGGGCGACGCGACGCTGCCGCAATCGAGGTGGTCGCGTCCGATCACGATCGGCGCACCAACCTTGCCGGTCCGCACGAGATCGTTGAAGAGCAGCCCGGCCTTGTCGCGCTCGCCCAGGCCGAGCCAGCAGATGCGCGCCGGAAGTCCCTGGAACGCGACGCGTCGCTGCGCCATGCGGATCCATCGATGCAGCCCGGCGTCCTCCGGGAAGAGCCCGAGGATCGCCTCGTCGGTCGTGCGGATGTCCGCCGGATCGCCCGAGAGCGCGGCCCAGCGGAACGGTCCCCGCCCCACGCAGAACTGCGGCCGGATGTACGCCGGCACGAAGCCGGGAAAGGCGAACGCATCGGAGACGCCGCGATCGAATGCGCGTTGCCGGATGTTGTTGCCGTAGTCGAAGGTCTTTGCGCCGAGCTCCTGCATGCGGACCATGAGCCGCACGTGTTCGGCCATCGAGTCGAGCGCGCGGGCCGTGTACGCGTCCGGATCGCGCTCGCGAAGCGCGTCGGCGGTGGCGCGGTCGAGGCCCACCGGGTAGTAGCCGTTGAGCGGATCGTGGGCGCTGGTCTGGTCGGTGAGCGTGTCGGGCACGATGCGCCGCGCCTCGAGCCGCCGGAGCAGGTCGACGGCGTTGGCGAGGACGCCGATCGAGACGGCCTCCCCGGCGCCCTTCGCGCGAAGCGCCCGGTCGATCGCGGCGTCGATCGTCGCTTCGATGGAGGCGTCGTCCGATTCGCCCTCCGGACCCGCGACGATCTCGTCGAGGTAGCGGTCCTTCACGCGCTTCTCGAGCCGCTCGCGGCACATCTCCGCGATCAGGCAGACGCCCTCGTTCATGGTGACCGCGAGCGGCTGCGCGCCGCCCATGCCGCCGCAGCCCGCGGTGACGTTGAGGCGCCCACGGAGCGTGCCGCCGAAGTGCTGCCGCGCGCACTCCGCGTACGTCTCGTACGTGCCTTGCAGGATCCCTTGCGTGCCGATGTAGATCCACGATCCGGCGGTCATCTGTCCGAACATGATGAGGCCGCGCGCGGCGAGCTCGTCGAAGTGCTCCTGAGTCGCCCACTTCGGGACGAGGTTGCTGTTGGCGATGAGCACGCGCGGGCTGTCGGGCGTGGTGCGCACGACGCCGACCGGCTTGCCCGACTGCACCAGCAGCGTCTCGTCCGGCGCCAGCGACCGGAGCGTGGCGACGATCGCGTCGAACGCCTCCCACGAGCGGGCGGCGCGGCCGACGCCGCCGTACACCACCAGGTCCTGCGGCCGCTCGGCGACCTCCGGATCGAGGTTGTTCATGAGCATGCGCATCGCCGCCTCCGCCTGCCAGGTACGGCAGGTGCGCTGCGGCCCGCGCGGGGCCCGGACGACGCGGCTGGACGCAACGGCTGGAGCGGCGCTGGGAGTCATGTCGGCGAAGCGTAGCGAGCGAGGTGCGGCCGGTGGCGTCACGCGACGGTCGCTTGCGACGTTCCTTCCGGGGCGGTACGGTCGTGCGAACCTGTCGGTCGACCGCCGCGACTGGATCGATCATGTTCGTCGGATCACCATCCCTGCACGCGCTCCTCGCCGACCTCGGGTCCGCCGCGGTCGATGCGCACCGCATCGTCGACGCGGCGGTCGTGCTGCCGCCGGAGGGCGCGCCACTCGCCCTGCCCGCCATCGGGTTCCGCGTTCGCCGCACGACGCTCGACGTCGCCATCGACGTGCAGACGCGTCGATCGTTCGACGCCAGCATCGGGGTCGGCATCGGGGCGACCCTGCGTCACACGCTGCTCGACGTGGGCCGCGCGACGAGCCGCGCGGAGGGGAATCGCGTGCGCCTGGTTGTCGACTCCGTCCCGCCGCCGCCGTGGCTTCGGCGGAACAGGCTGCCGTTCACGGCCCCACCGGGGAAGCCGCTCCCATGACCCGCCCGCGATGAACGTCGGGGCGCGCCCGCCCCGGCCAACGCATCGCTCCCTCAACGATTGGAACCACAGCATGCCCGCGGACCCAACGCCCAGCCAGATGGACCGTCTCACGTCGCAGCTCTACCACCTCTCGGCGATCATCGGACGCATGGGGTTGAGCATCGCGGAGGCGCAGAAGGAACTCGATGCGAACTTCCTGGACGGCGCCGCCCGCGTGCTTGAGATGGCGCGGGCGACCGCCGGCGCCTCGGCGAAGTTCGACGATCTTCGTCCGATGCTCGAGATGCTCCTGCCCAGCCGCTATCAGTTCACCGAGACCACGATCGAGTTCTCCGCCGATCTCGCCGAGAAGACCGCCGTCACCGGCGGAGGCAGCGCCGGCGCGGCCATCGGGGCGTTCTTCGTCAACGCGTCGCTGGCGTTCAGCTACGGTCGCGACTATCGCGCCGCGGCGCGGATCACCAGCGTGATCCACGCGTACACCCCCACCAACGGCGCCAACGGCAAGGAGCTGCTGGCCCGCGCGAAGGAGCTCGCCCCCGTCTCGCTTCCCGAGAACACCAAGGCCGACCAGCAGCTCATCGACAACTGGAACAAGCTGGTGGAGCAGGTGAAGAAGTAGCCGGCGGCGCCGACGTGGCTGCCTGATCGACCGCATCGTGGAGAGCACTCGTGGCCAAGAAGCCCCGACGAAGTCCGAAGGACAAGACGACAGGGCGCGGCGCCAAGCCCGCTTCGGCCGCGCGATCCGCTTCCGCCGCGAGAGCGGGCCGCGCGCGGGGAGGCAAGGCGTCCGCCACGCGCCCGCGCACGAAGCCGAGCTCGGTCGCGGTGGGCGCCGCCGCCGATCCAGCGCGTGCCGCGGCGCGGGCGGCGGTCGCATCGGTGAACGAGAGGATCTCCAGCGACGCCGCGATTCCGGCGGAACAGCTCGACCTGCTCGTGCGGGCGCTGAGCGCCTTCAACGCGGGAACGTTGCGTGCGGTTCGCCCCGGTGCGCCCGCGGCGCCCGGGGCACCGAGCGCAGCGGCCGCGACGACCGCCACGGGGAAGGACCTGCGCAAGGACGCCAGGGCGGGACGTGTCTCGCGCGGCGCCGCGACGTCGACGAGCGCCATGGCGACTGCCGCGCCGGCGAGCGACGTCGGGCTCCTGCTCGCGATCGAGGACCACGACTCAGCCAGGCCGCTTCGGCAGTTCTTCGAGGCGGTCGGCGCCGGGGCGATCGCGGCGCAGCGGCGGCTCGACTCGGAGTCGCAGGCGTACCTCGCCGAGGCGGCCGCGACGGGGCTCGTGCCGCCGACCATGTTCCGCATTCCGAAGGTCGAGGCGGAGCTCTCCTTCGCTGCGGAGTCGACCACCTCGAGCGGCTTCAACATCTTCGTCGCCTCGAGGCAGAACAAGGACTCGGAGTCGTACCGCAACAGCGTCAAGTTCGAGATCGTCGCCGCGCCGCCGCCGATGCCGGTCGCGAAAGACCATTCCTCGCACTTTCCGGCGCTGGCCCAGCTTGTGCTGTCGCCCGACGAGCGAGCGACCCTGCTCGCCCGGCTCCGGAGCGCCGCCGAGGCGCGCGGCTATGACATCTCCTCACTGGTGCGGCGCGACGCGCGCGCGGAGCGGCGCCTGCTCATGCTTCGGCAGCGCGAGCTCGTCTCGTTTCGCTCGGCGCCGGGCCTCGACGGCGATTGGTGGGATCGCGGGCTTCCGTCGATCCTGTTCGTGCGCGTCGCGGCGTCTCCCCGCGGACAGCCCGGCGTCGATCTCGCGACGAACCGCGCCTTCGAGTCGGTCGGTGTCTCCGCCGCGCGCCTGACCGAGTCGTCGGACGCCTCCCGTCCCGACGACCTGGAGGTCGAGCTCGCGGCCGTCGAGCTGACCGGCGCCGCGCGGCTCTTCGGCATGGCGCTGATCGATCTCGTCGATTGGCAGGAGCGCTTCCTGGCGATGGTCGATGGTGGGACGGCCGACGATGCCCGCCCATGAAACCACGATGACGGGCGACGAGTTGGCGGAATCCGTCGGGAGGTTCCTGCGCGATGTCGCGCTCGGTGCCGCCGACATCGGGAGGATCGGTCGCGTGGTCAGCGGGACGGACGACCTCGTGCCATTCCGGCAGATCGTCCCCCGCGCCTCGGCGAAGCTGGCCTTCGTCGTCGGGACCTCGGCATCGCGGAAGATCTTCTTCAATTTCCGGGGCGCCACGACGAGCAACGTCGTCGCCCGCCTCGACGTCGACGCCGAGATCGCCGCGGCGCCGGACGAACCCGTCGCTGGCGCCGGCGCGACGTCCTTTGCCGCCGCGGCCTGGCCCGGGCTGATCGCGGTCGGCGCGAACGCGGCCACCATCGAGCTTCCCGATCGGCGCCGCGCGACCCTCGAGCGCGATCGACGCGGTCGGCTGCGCGCCACCGTCGACGGCCTCGCCATCTCGCCGGCGAACGATCTCGGTGGGTTCGCGTGGTTCCTGCGCCAGGTCGTCGCGTCCCTGGTCGATGCGGAGGCGCGCACGCGGGCGACGCCGCCGCGAGCGTGCGACGCGCCGGACCATGCGACGCTGGCACCCCTTGCGAGCGCCATCCTCGCCGGCGCGTGCGCGCCGCCGACGCGGTTGGATCGGTGGTGGTCGAAGCCGACGACCCGCGCGACGCGATGCGCTACGCGCTCGCGCGGCTGGAGGGCGCGATGCGGCTTCAACTCGGCGCCGACGGCCACCTCGTCGAGCGCGGCGGCGCGGCCGCGGTGCATGACGTCGCCGCGGCGATGGCGCTCATGGGCGATCGACTCGAACTGCGGGCGTGGCCGGGCGGCGGCGCCGACGACGACGAGCGCGACGCGATCGCGGCGACGCTTCGCGGCCGTTCCGTCATCGGCCGCCTGCACGAGGCCACCGGAGTCGAGACGGCCGACCTCGCGGCGATGCTCGACGAGCCCGCCGGATCGGTGCGCGCCGTCCAGATCGACGACGCCGAGTCGTGGATCGTCTCGCTGCGCGGGCGCATCGACGGCCGCGCAGGCGAGTGCCTCGCGACGATCGTCTTCACGACCCCGCCGACGGGCGGGTCGAGCGAGATCCATCGGGTGCCGCTGGGTCTCAAGTCCTACGACGGGCGGACGTGGTGGACCTCGGCCAGCGAGGCGGACGACACGAGCGCGGTCGAGGCGTGGCTGCTCCGGCTGATCGAGACGCTCGGGCTGGTCCGGGCGATCGCGCCGGTGGCTCCGCCTCCGTCCGAACTGCGCGCCGCAGCGGGGGAGCGCTGAGATGCTGGCGCACCTGGGTCGGCTGATCGTGGAGTTCATCGGACGGCGACGGCGGCGCGACGCCGATGGGGCGCCCGCAGGGCCAGCGGCGATGTGGCGCCGCGCAGGCGCGGGCGTGGTCGAAGCGGTCGAGGTGCCGCGACCCGAGGCGCCCGACGCGCGCGGTTCGGGCGGCGCGCTCGAAGCGCTCGAGTCTCATGGCGCAAGCGACCCGTTCGACGCGACGAGGCATGGCGCGGTCGACGTGGTCGTCCGGCTGGAGGCGCATCTGGCGAAGGGCTTCATGGCGACGCTTGCCCAGGCGACCCTGCGCGCTCCGCGCGAGCTGGTCGCCCAGTTCGGGCCGAGCTTGCCGCTCGATCGCGCCGCGCCCAGCGAAGCCGCGACGCCCGTCGACGCAGCGCCGCCGGACCGTTCCGCCATCGGCGTTCCAGGCTGGCGCTTCGAGCGCCGGCCGGCGTCGCACGTCACGCTGATGCGCTGCCGCCCGATGCCGCCGCGATCCGTCCCGACGTGACGAGCCTCGCGATCGCGGCGATGTCCGGCGCCGGCGGCCGGTCGGCGACGAGCTTCGGAACGACATCGCGCACCGCGGCCACGACGCCCTCGAGGCGCGGACCGCTGCGCAGCGGCCGTTGGTACTCCATCGCCTCGGTCATGACCAGAAGCTCGATCGCGACGACGTTCGCCACGAGCTCGATCGACTGTCGCAGGTGCAGCGCCGAGGTCGGACCGAACGAGTTGTAGTCCTCGACGCCGGCGCTCGTCGTGATGTTGTGGACGCTCGCCGGATGGGCGAGCGTCTGAAGCTCGTTGCAGCATGCCGCGGCCGCGTACTGGGCGATCATCAACCCGCTGTGCAGTCCGGGCATCGGCGAGAGGTACGCGTTCACCGGGTTCTCGCTGTCGGAGGCGGCGAGCAGCCAGTTCACGCGTCGCTCGGAGATTCCCGCGACGTGGGCGAGCGCGATCTTGGCGACGTCGAGCGCAATGGCCAGCGGCATCCCGTGGAAGTTGCCGCCGCTCACCACGTCGCACGCGTCGCCAGCGTGCCGGGCCGCCGAGGCTTCGTCGGGGGAACCTCCGACCGGCGCGAAGACGAGCGGGTTGTCGGTGACCGCGCCGAGCTCGCGCAGGACGACGTCGCGCGTGAAGGCGAGCGCGTCGAGGGCGGCGCCGATCACCTGCGGCGCGGCGCGGAGGCAATAGGGGTCCTGCACGCGCGGATCATGCTCGCGGTGCGCCGGCAGGATCGTGCTTCCTTCGAGCAGCCCGCGCATGCGGGCCGCGACCTCGCGCTGTCCGGGCTGGCGGCGCGCCTCGTGCAGCCGCGGGTCGAGGAAGGCGTCGGTGGCGCGACAGGCGTCGATGCTGAGCGCCGCGGTGGCGACGGCGGCCGCGGCGACCCGATCGAGGTCGCAGAGCGCCAGCGCCGCGATCGCGGTCATGAGGTGCGTTCCGTTGATGAGGGCGAGTCCCTCCTTCGCCTCCAGCACGAGCGGCCGGAGCCCGCACGCCACCATCGTCTTGCCCGTCGGCCCCTCGACGCCGGCGTAGGACGAGCGTCCCTCGCCGATCAGCGCCAGCGCGATGTGCGCGAGCGGCGCCAGGTCGCCCGAGGCCCCGACGGAGCCGCGCGACGGCACCACCGGAACGATGTCGTGGTCGAGCAGCCCGAGGATCGCATCGACGCATTCCGGTCGCACGCCCGAGACGCCGCGGGCGAGGCCGCGGCGAGCACGACCATGGTCGCCCGCACGACGTCGCGCGGCAGGGACGCGCCCACGCCCGCGGCGTGCGAGCCGCACCAGTTCCGCTGGACGCTTCGAAGCTCCTCGACTGCCCGATCCGGACCCGCGAGGCGAGCCGAAGCCGGTGTTGATGCCGTACATCGCCTCGCCCGCCTCGAGCCGCCGCATCAGCGCGAGGCGCGACGCGACCAATGCGGCCCGGGCCTCCGTCCCGAGCGCGACCTGGCAGCGGTGCCGGGCGGCATCCTCGACGTTCACGGGGAGAGCAGCGTTCCGTCCAGGAGGAGCCCGTCCATCGACATGGCGGAATCCTACAGCGCGCCGCGGCGGGCCGCTGCGCGGCGAAGAGCGCCCGCGCCGTCGTTCGGAGACAGCGCGGCCGCCGTTCCCTTGCTTCCATCGAAGACGCCCGCTACCACTCCCCACCATGAACGACGCGATTCGCCGGTATGGCGGGCTGTTCGGAGGCGTCGTTGTCGCTGGACTCGTCGGCGGCAAGGCGGCCGGGTGGATGATCGGCGACCGCGCGGTCGCGGGTCCGCTGCTGCTTCTCGGCGATGCCCGCACGGCGGCCGCGGCGATCGCCACCACGGTGGCGTTGACGATCGTGGCGATCGTCGTGGCGCGAATGGTCAACTCGGCGGTCGGCATCTTCGTGATGGGCTGCGGCCTCGGCGCCCTGGCGATGCGCTGCGGAACGGTCCGCGACCTGGTCTTCGGCGCGGTGCCGACGACCCGGATGGCGCTCGAAACGCTCTGCTGGGCGGCGCTGATCGGGATCGCCGTGGCGGCGATCTTCGCCCTCGGCGGTCACCTGACCGACGTCGCTCCGGCGCGGCGGCGGGTGGCGGCCTGCGCGCCGGCATCGGTTCCACGTCGCGGCTCGCGGGGATTCATCGCCGCGCGCGCTCTCGCCGAGGTTGGCGCTGGTTGCGGCGGCCGCGGCTCATGGTGCCGGTGACGTGGGTCGTCCTGCGCAACGACCTCAAGGGACAGTCGATCGCCGCGGCGACCGTCGGCGGACTCGTGGTCGGTCTCTTCGCGCGGCTCTGGTCGCCGCACACGCAGCCGCGATTCGCGACCGCCGCGGCGATCGCGGCGCTGGGCGTGGCACCCTGGCTCGCCATGGCGCGGCTCATGCGTGGTCCGGCGGCTGGACCTGTTCATCCAGGGCAACTGGCCGCGGGTGCTCGCGGCGATGCCCGTCGATGTCGCCGCCGGCGCCCTCGCCGGCACCGCGCTGGGACTCGGCTGGGCGCGCTCGTTCATGCCCGAACCCGCCGCGGCCGCGGGTCCCCACGGCGAGCGACACGACGACGGGCGCGCCACGCCCCGAGGCGCGCCCGCCCCGTCGGCGGCGAGCGCGCCGGGCGTGTGATTCGCTACGATCCCGCCCCATGTCACTCCTGGTCACCGGCACCATCGGCATCGATACGGTCCACACGCCCACCGCCGTCGCCGAGCGGGTTCTCGGCGGATCGTGCAGCTACTTCGCGGCGGCGGCCTCGTTCTTCGGTCCCGTGCGCGCCGTCGCGGCCGTGGGAGGCGACTGGCCGGCGGAACATCGCCGCGTGCTCGAGTCGTTCCAGAACGTGGACCTGCGCGGGCTCGAGGTCCGGCCGGCGTCGCGCACGTTCGCGTGGGGCGGTCGCTACCACGAGAACATGAACCAGCGCGAGACGCTCTTCACCGAGCTGGGCGTCCTCGAGGAGGCGCCGCCGAAGGTGCCGGCCGAATTCCGCGACAGCCGGTTCGTCTTCCTCGGCAACACGCATCCGGCCGTGCAGCTCGACCTGCTCTCGCAGTTCCCCGGCCGGGCGCTTGCGGTCGCCGACACGATGGACCTGTGGATCAACGTCGCGCACGAGGAGCTCCTCGCGCTCCTTCGCCAGATCGACGGGCTGGTGCTCAACGACTCCGAGGCTGAACTGCTCACCGAGCAGCGCAACGCCTTCACCGCCGCCCGCGCCATCCTCGATCTTGGCCCGCGATTCGTCGTCGTGAAGAAGGGCGAGCATGGCGCGGCGCTGGTCCATCGCGACGGCATCGCGGTGATCCCCGCGTTTCCCGCGGAGGTTCACCAGGTGGTCGATCCGACCGGCGCCGGCGACAGCTTCGCGGGTGGCATGATGGGTCACCTCGCATCGCGTCCCGGGGCGGCGACGGCCGGAGCGCGGGGCGCCGGCGGCTTCGACGCGGGCGGCTTCGACGCGATCCGGGCCGCGCTCGGCTGGGGAACGGTCGTCGCGAGCTTCAACATCGAATCGCACGGCCTCGAGCGGCTCAGGCGCATCTCTCGCACCGACATCGACCGGCGCTTCGCGGCGTTCCAGCAGGCGGCGAAGGTGGGTTGACGCGAGGCCCCGGCCCGAACCGGCGCGGTGCGGCCTTGCGCCGCCGCCCCCAGGCGTCCATTTCGATCGAGTGTCGCAGGCGCCGCGCGTCGGCGCGGCCGCGCGGCGGGTTGGGCGCTGCGCCGGGCCGGAAGCTCATCTATCCTCGGCGACCATGCGCCCACGCCATCGCGCCCTCGTCGCCGCGTCCGCCCTGCTCGCCGTGCTCGCGGGGAGCCCGCGCGGCGCGAACGGCGAGACCCGCTTCGACGCGCTTCCCGGGCACGATCGCTGGAAGGCGGTGAGCGAGTCGATGGGCAGGCTTGCCGTCGGCGGGCGCGTCGACGAGGTCCGTTGGCTCGCCGATGGAAGCGGCGTCGACTTCCAGCGCGGAGCCGAACGGATGCGACTGAACTTCGCGACGCGCGAGCTCGCCGCCGCGCCCTCCGACGCGGCCGCCGAGGCCGCCTCGGTCGACAAGCGCCGGCCGCGCGGCGGGCGCGCCGGGAATCCGGCGCGCGGGCGCCAGCTGGAGATCGTCCGCAGACCGGACGATCGCTGGGATGCGATCTGCCGGGACAACAACGTCCTGCTCCAGGCCGTCGACGGCGCCGCGCAGCGCGTGGTGACCTCCGACGGCACGCGCCAGCTCGGCTACGGGCGCGCGAGCTGGGTGTACGGCGAGGAGCTCGACCAGACGACCGCGATGTGGTGGTCGCCGGACTCGTCGCGGCTCGCCTTCTACGAGTTCGACAACCGCAACGTCATCGACTTCCCGCTTCCGACCGACTGGACGGCGCCGCGGCCGCGCATCGAGCTCGAGGCGTATCCCAAGCCGGGCGAGCCGAATCCGGTCGCGAGGCTCCAGGTCTACGAGCTGGCCGAGGGACGGCTGGTGCGCATCGACGTCGGGCCGTCGCCCGAGCAGTACATCTACGCGGTGCAGTGGACTCCCGACGGCAGCGCCCTGCTCTTCAACCGGACCAATCGCCGGCAGGACACGCTCGAGCTCGTCGCGGCCGATCCGCGCACCGGCGACTCGCGCGTGGTGCTCACCGAGAAGCAGCCGACATGGCAGGAGAACCGCCCGCAGATGCGCTTCCTCGCGGACGGCAAGCGGTTCATCTGGGAGACCGAGCGCACCGGCTGGAACCAGTACGAGCTGCGCGACCTCTCCGGGCAGACGATCTGCGCGCTGACCCGCGGCGACTTCCCCGTGCTCGAGATCGTGCACGTGGACGAGCCCGCCGGCTGGCTCTACTACACCGCCGCGAGCGGCGACAACCGGCTCAGCGCCCAGCTCCATCGCGTGCGGCTCGACGGTACGGGGCAGCAGCGGCTCACCCGGGACGAGCTGCACCACACGAAGTTCAACATCGCGCCGGACAACATGCGCTTCGTCTGCACCAGCGAGGCGATCGACACGCCTCCGGCGACCGGCCTCTACGACATGGAGGGAAACCGCATCGCGTGGCTTGCGCAGAGCGACACGAAGCGCCTCGCGGAACTCGGCCTCGCCGTGCCGGAGCGATTCACCTTCAAGGCGGCGGACGGCGCGACCGACTGCTACGGAATCCTCTACAAGCCGTCCAACTTCGATCCGGCGCACCGCTGGCCCGTGGTGGTCGACGTCTATGGCGGGCCGGGGATCGTGACGATCCGCAACACCTGGGTTGGGGCGAGGCCGGAGACGGAACTTGGCTTCCTCGTGGCCCAGCTCGAGAACCGCGGCACGCCCGGCCGCGGCAAGGCATTCGAGAGCGCGACGTACCTGAAGCTGGGACAGGTCGATCTCGACGACCAGGCCGCCGGCGTGCGGGCGCTCGCCGAGCGGCCGTACATCGATGCGTCGCGCGTGGGGATCACCGGCGGGTCGTACGGCGGCTACATGTCCGCGATGGCGCTGCTGCGCCACCCCGACGTCTTCCGCGCCGCCGTCGCGGTCTCGGCCGTGACCGACTGGCGCAACTACGACACGATCTACACCGAGCGCTACATGCGCCTGCCCGCGGAGAACACCGAGGGATACGACGCCGGCTCCGCGGTGAAGCTGGCGGCGAACCTCAAGGGGAGGCTGCTGCTCATGCACGGGATGGTCGACGACAACGTGCATCCCAACAACGTCTGGCAGCTCGTGAACGTCCTCCAGGAGAAGAACATCCCGTTTCGCATGATGTTCTTCCCCAACGACGCCCACGGCGTCGGGGGCGCCGCGGCGCGCTCGGCGAAGTGGGGATTCCTGTGGGACGAGCTCGTGCAGGGCCATTGAGCGGGCGGAGCGCCCAGGCCCCGTCGGCCGCTTGCGGGTCCAGCCCGCGCTACCGCATCGCATCGCGCAGCCGGCCGGCGGCGCGATCGAGGCGCGTCCGGGCGTCGGCCGACGAGCATCCCTTCGCGAGCATCACCGCGGCGACCTTGACGCTGCCGCCGGCCTCGGCGAGCGCCGTCGCCGCGGCGGCGCGCGACAGTCCGGGCCGCAGCGCGCAGAGCGTGCGGATCGCGCGATCAAGGAGCTTCGCGTTGGTCGCGCGCAGGTCGACCATGAGGTTCTCGTGGACCTTGCCCAGCCGGGTGAAGAGGGCCGTCGTGACGATGTTGAGCGCCAGCTTCGTCGCGGTGCCCGCCTTCAGCCGGGTCGATCCGGTGAGGATCTCCGGGCCGGTGTCCATCACGATGACGCGATCGCACGCGAGCGCCGCCGCCGGCTCCCACGCGGCGTGCGGGGCGCACGTCAGCAGCGCCGTCGCGGCGCCGCGCCCCCTGGCGAACCCGAGGGCACCGAGCACATAGGGCGTGGTGCCGCCGGCGGCGATGCCCAGGAGCGTGTCGCCGGGTCCGACGGCGAGGCGTGCAAGCTCGGCATCGGCGCCGCGCGGATCGTCCTCGGCGCCTTCCGACGAGCGGCGCAGCGCCGCGTCGCCACCGGCGACGATCCCGACGACCTGCGCCGGATCGCTCTGGAAGGTCGGCGGACACTCCGAGGCGTCCAGCACGCCCAGCCGCCCGGACGTTCCCGCGCCAATGTAGACGAGCCGTCCGCCGGCGCGCACGCGGGGCACGAGGTCGTCGATGAAGGACGCAAGCTCCTCCGTCGCGGCGAGCACGGCGTCCAGGACGCGTCGATGGTCGTCGACCATCAGCGCGACGATCGCCGGCGTGTCGAGGGTGTCGAGCGCCAGCGAACGGGGATGCCGCCGCTCGGTGGCGACGTGCGATCGATCGGGCGGAAGGGGTGGTTCGTGCATCGCGCCGCCGGGGATGGCGTGTCAGCCGATCACGAAGACCTCGACCAGCTTGTCGCCGATTCCACAGAGCGCCGCGCCGGCGATCAGGCCTGCGCAGATCGGCTCCGAGGAGTCGACCCAGAGCGCGCGGCCCACGCCCTGGCTCCCGCGGTAGCGGCGGGCGAGCAGCCAGAAGATCATCGAACCGAGCCACATCATGAGGGTCGACTCCGGCGGGATGACGACGCCCAGGCCGATGGCCAGCGCCGAGAGGGGGAACCGGTTGCGGCTGACGATGCGGGCCACCTCCATCGCCACGGCGGCGACGGCGGCGACGACCATCGCCACGACGGCCGAGTGCGGAAGCGACGAGAGCCCGTCGCGGATGAGCTCCGCGACGCCCTTCCACTGCACGGCGGCGGGCATCGGGAACTTCTCGCTCACGAGCTGGTCCGCGAGGGGCTTGGCGTCGTCGACGTTGCTCAGGAAGAGCACGAAGAAGAGCGGCGTCGCGGCGAGCGCGCCGGAGACGATGCCGATGACGTGTCCGACGGCCTGCTGGCGCGGCTTCGCGCCGAGCATGTAGCCGGGCTTGATGTCCATGAGCAGGTTCGACGCGTTGCCGGCGACCTCCGCGGTCATGCCGGCGGTCATGAGGTTCGTGCCGGGATTCGAGCGGTCGAGGGCGCCGAAGGTGAACTGCGTGATCTTGCTGAGCGAACCGGTGGGCGTGGTGCTCGTCAGCGCCGTCGCGTTCGCCGCGATGAGGGTGAGCACGATGATCAGCGGGATCGCGAGCAGGCCGTAGACCCACTTGATGTCGAACCAGGCGTGGCCCATCCAGACCGCGATCGCGACGAGGACGGGCATGCCGACGAAGGAGATCCAGAGCGGCAGCTCGATCTTCCGCAGGATGTCCTCGCGCGAGGCGTCGGCGCGCCGGAAGAGGCCGGTGAAGCTGCTGACGATCACCTGTGGCTTGGCGAAGAGCGACGTCATGGACGCCGCGACCATGAGCGAGATGCCCCACCAGAGGCACCACGTGTTGAGCAGGTGCGTGCGGCCGAAGATCGCGATCCCTTCGGCGGTCACGCCCTTCGGCCGGATCTCGCCCGCGGCGATCATCCACGGCGCGAGCACGGCGTAGTTGACGAGGCAGCCCAGCAGCAGCGAGTTGGTGATGCGCGGGCCGATCAGCCCGCCTGCGCCGATCATCGAGAGATCGAGCGTCGGCGAGAGCGCAAGCTGCCGCAGGTCGACGCCGCCGATCGTCGTCGGCAGGAAGGTCCACCGCATCGCCAGCGCGTAGTACCAGCCGTCGAGCTTCTCGGGGAGGTGCCAGACGTGCTCCTTCGCGATCCCGAGGATCCGGTTCTGCACGAGCGTCTGGTACGCCTCGCCCATGAGGAACTGGACGAACGCCGCCAGCGCGCCCGCGGCGAGAAGCGCCTTCACGCGGAGCATCCCCGCCGCGGCGGCGCTGGTGTACAGCGCGTCGAGCACGACGCCGCAGGCGCGTCCCTCGGGGAAGGGCTGCTGTTCGTCGTTGATGAAGCGGCGCTTCATCGGAAACGCCACGAGCACGCCCATGAGCGCGATGATCACCAGCCAGCCCACCATCTGGTAGGCGGGCACGATCCGGTTGGTGATCATCATGTACGCCGCGAGGCTCGAGATGAACGGCGACGTCATGTATCCCGCCGCGGTCGCGATCGACTGCATCGCGTTGTTCTCGAGGATGGTGAAGTCCTTCGCCAGGCCGATGCTCGAGAGCGCCTTGAAGAGGCCGAAGGCGAGGATCACGCTGGTCAGCCCCACGCCGAGCGTCCAGCCCGTCTTGGCGCCGACGTAGAGGTTCGTCGCCGAGAGGACGCCGCCCAGCAGGAATCCGGTGATCGCCGAGCGGACCGTGAGCTGCGGCATGTTGCCGCGGAAGATCTTCTCGAACCACCAGCGATCCTTCTGCTCGCGGGTCCAGGTGCGGACTTGCTCGTCGGTGAGGTGTTGCAGCGCCATGTGGATCGAGTGCGGAGGATAACGAATACGCGTCCCGGTTGATTCTCGCGCCCTACCCGATCCGACTTCGCCGTGATGCGCCGCCGCGGGCAAGGGCTCGAACGCATGGAGGTCGACTGGAATCCGTGGAAGTTGGGCGAAGCGTCGAGAAGGACGGCGCGCCCTTCCGGCCCCGTCGTGCGCCGCTACGGGCGTCGCGCCAGGATCTGGTCGATGCGGTGGTCGTCCATGTCCACGACCTCGAGGCGCCAGCCGTTCCAGTCGACGTGCTGGCCGACGCGCGGCACGTTGCCGAGCAGCGCCACGACCAGCCCCGCCGCGGTGTGCACCGCCGGCAGCTCGTCGGCGGCGCGGTCGGAGAGCGCGAGCACGCCCAGCAGCTCATGCAGCGGAAGGCGGCCGTCGAGCAGCAGCGAGCCGTCGTCGCGTCGGACCGCCTTCGGTGGCGGCTCCTCGCCGCTGCGGGTGATGTCGCCGACGATGGCGCGGATGACGTCGTTGAGCGTGACCAGCCCCTCGGTTCCGCCGTACTCGTCGACGACGAAGGCGATGTGGGTCTTCGTACGCTGGAAGCGGTCGAGCAGCTTGAGGGCCGCGGTCGTCTCCGGGACGAACATCGCCCGCTGGGCCACGCGGGCGACGTTGAAGTCGGCGCCGGCGACGAGGCCGTGGGCGATGAGGTCCTTGACGTGCACGACGCCGACGATGTCGTCGACGTTGCCGCGACAGACGGGGAAGTGCGAGAAGGGACTCGTGCCGACGAGCACCCGGACCTCGTCCACGGAGGCCGACTCGTCGATCCAGGTCATGTCGGCGCGCGGCACCATCAGGGACCTGGCGGAGAGGTCGCCGACGCGGAAGACGCGCTGGAAGAGCTCGTGCTCGAGCGGATCGAAGACGCCGGTCGTCGCGGCGCGGGCGACGAGCGACTTGACGTCCTCCTCGGAGACGTCGTCGCCCTCGCGAGCGCGCACGCGCAGGAGCCGCAGCACGCCGTCGGTCGAGAGGGTCAGCACGCGGATCGGCCACGCCGCGATGCGCGACGCGAGGTCGAGCGGACGGGAGATCGCCGAGGCGACCGCCTCGGGATGGGCGAGCGCCAGCCGCTTCGGCACGAGCTCGCCGAGCACCAGCGAGAAGTAGGTCACGCCGAGCACCACGACCGCGAGCGCCAACGTCGCGGCGTACGGCGCCAACAGCGGCACGCCGGCGATGGCGTCCTGGAGCTGCGACGAGACCGCCCGTTCGGCGAAGGCGCCGGAGAGGATGCCGACCAGCGTGATGCCTCCCTGGACCGTCGAGAGGAAGCGCGTCGGCTCGCGGGCCAGCGCCAGCGCCGTCGCCGCGCCTCGTCCGCCGGCATCGGCCGCCTGCTGGAGGCGGGAGCGGCGCGCCGTCATGATCGCGAGCTCCGACATGGCGAAGAGGGCGTTCAGCGCGAGCAATCCAAGCAGGATGGCAAGGGCCATGCCGGATTATGGCGGATCGTGCTTGATCGCGGACGGGATTCGCGGCGGCGACGGGCCCGAGCGCATCGGGCGCGTCACGCCAAGAGCTTGGTCACCACCTCGCCATGGACGTCGGTGAGCCGGAAGTCGCGTCCCTGGTGGCGGAACGTGAGCCTCGTGTGATCGAGTCCCATGAGGTGCAGCAGCGTCGCGTGCAGGTCGTGCACGTGGACGCGATCCTCGGCGATCGAGTAGCCGAGCTCGTCGGTGCGCCCCAGTGTCAGGCCGGGCTTCACGCCGCCGCCGGCGAGCCACATCGTGAACGCCGCGGCGTGATGATCGCGACCGAGGAACGTCGAGCCGTCGCGCGCCTCGTTCATCGGCGTGCGGCCGAACTCGCCGCCCCAGACCACCAGCGTGGTGTCGAGCAACCCGCGGCGCCTCAGGTCCTTGACCAGCGCGGCGCACGCCTGGTCCGTCTCGGCGCATCGTCGCCGCAGGCTCGTCACGATGTCGTCGTCGGGGCTCGTGCCATGGCTGTCCCAGCCGCGGTGGTAGAGCTGCACGAAGCGCACGCCGCGCTCGACGAGTCGCCGCGCGAGCAGGCAGTTGCGGGCGAAGCCGGGCGTCGCCTTGGTCGCGTCGCCGTCGAGGCCGTAGAGCTCGAGCGTCTCCCTCCGCTCGCCGGAGAGGTCCATCAGCTCCGGCACGCTCGTCTGCATCCGGTAGGCCATCTCGTACGAGGCGATGCGCGTGGCGATCTCGGGATCGCCGACGACGTCCAGGCGCGTGCGGTTCAGGTCGGCGAGCGCGTCGAGCATCCGCCGGCGCGACATCGTGTCGACACCCGCCGGATCGCCCACGAAGAGCACCGGGTCGCCCTGCGAGCGCAGCGCCACGCCCTGGTGGGTCGTCGGCAGGAAGCCGCTCGACCAGCACGAGCATCCGCCGCTGGGCTGTCCGCCGCCCGAGAGGAGCACGACGAATCCCGGGAGATCCTCGCACTCGCTGCCGAGTCCATAGGTCAGCCAGGAGCCCATCGACGGCCTGCCGATGCGCGCGAGCCCGGTGTTCATGAAGAGCTCCGCCGGCGCATGGTTGAACGCGTCGGTGGTCATGCTTCGGACGATGGCGATCTCGTCGACGATCGACGCGGTGTGCGGGAGGAGCTCGCTCACCTCCGCGCCGCACCGGCCGTGGCGCGCGAACGAGTAGGGCGAGCCAAGCAGCCTCGGCACGCCGCGAATGAAGGCGAAGCGCTGGCCTTCGAGGAACTCCTTCGGGCACTCCTGTCGATCGAGCTCGCGCAGCCTCGGCTTGTCGTCGAAGAGATCGAGCTGCGACGGCGCGCCGTTCATGAAGAGGAAGATGACGCTGCGGGCCCGCGCCGGAAAGTGCGGCGCCCGCGGAGCCAGGGGGTTGGGAGCGGCGCCGATCCGTTGGCCGGTCGATGGCTCGCCCGCCCCGGGCGGAGCGATTCCGGTCGCGGCGCCGGCCCGGCGCGCCGCGGAGTCCGCCAGGAGCGACGCCAGCGCCATCGAACCGAGGCCCACGCCGCACTCGCGGAAGAAGTGGCGGCGGGTGGAGGCGAGCGTGGAGTCGGAAGGGAGCATGGGGAGAAAAGGGGGTCGGGGGCGCCGACGCGGGATGCCTCGGCGGGACTCGAGGGCTGCTAGCCGCGCGTCAGCGTCTCGTCGAGGTTCAGCAGGACCGAGGCGACCATCTGCATGGCGGCGAGGTCGAGCGCGTCGCGCCGCGAGGTCTCGTCCGCCGGAAGCGGGGTCGGCGCGGCGGTCGTTCCGTCGAAGGGGGCGAGCAGCGCCGCGGCCTGCGCGGGCGCGGCGGCGAAGGCGGCGCGCTGTTCACTGAAGAGCTGCGCCAGCCGCGCGACCTCGTCGCTGGTCGGCGTGCGCGACGTGCAGAGGCGGAAGCCGTGCACGATCTGGGCGCGGGGATCGCCGCCCGCCTCGCGCCGCAGCCGCTTCGCCAGGGCGTTGGCCGCCTCCACGAACGCGGGGTCGTTCAACGTCACGAGCGCCTGGAGCGGCGTGTTGGTCCGGGCGCGTCGCGTGCACGCGAGTTCGCGGCTCGGGGCGTCGAAGGCGGCGAAGCTCGGGTACGGCGCCGTGCGCCGCCAGAACGTGTAGAGGCCCCGTCGATGGCGATCGTCGCCTTCGCTCTCGACCCATTGGTCGTTGCTGTAGATCATCGTCCAGATGCCCGGTGGCTGCGGCGGGAAGACGCTCGGGCCGCCGATCCGCGCGGCGAGCAGGCCGCTGGCGCAAAGCGCGGTGTCGCGGATCGTCTCGGCGTCCAGCCGGAACCGGCTCATCCGCGCAAGCAGCGCGTTCTCCGGGTCGCGCTCGCGCAGCGCCGGCGTCAGCAACGACGATTGTCGATACGTCGATGAGGTCACCATCAGCCGCAGCATCGACTTGGTCGACCAGCCGAGCCGCGGGAACTCGGTCGCCATCCAGTCGAGCAGCTCCGGGTGCGTCGGCGCCTCGCCCTGCGTTCCGAAGTCCTCGCTGGTCGCGACGATTCCCCGTCCGAAGAGTCGCTCCCAGAGCCGGTTGACGGCGACGCGGGCGGTGAGCGGATGCGATGGATCGAGGAGCCAGGCCGCCAGCCCGAGGCGGTTGCGTGGAAGACCCTCGCCCAGCGGCGGCAGGACGGCCGGCGTTCCCGGCGCCACGCGCTCGCCCCGGTTGAGGAAGCTGCCGCGGATGAAGACGAACGACTCGCGCGGCATCGTGTCCGAGCCCATCACCATCGTCCTGGCGACGGCCAGCCGGTCGAGCTCGATTCCCAGCGCCGCGGCGTGCACGCGAAGCGCCAAGCCGCGCGTGCCGCCGGCGCGGCCGCCTGCGCCACCGCGCGGCGCGGCGCCCGCGTCGAGGAGCGCCGCCCGGGCGCGCACGAGCTGGTCGGCGCGGGCGCGATCCTTCTCGGCGACGAAGGGTGCCGTGGGGCTCGCGGCGCGGTTCTCGTGCGAGTTGATGCGCACCGTGTCGGCGACATCCTGGTTGAAGAAGGCGTAGAGCCGGTAGTGGTCGCGCTGCAGGAAGGGATCGTACTTGTGGTCGTGGCACTGGCGGCAGGCGATCGTCGAGCCCAACCAGACGCTCGCGAAGGTGTTCACTCGATCGATCGTCGCCTCCGCCTGTTCGTCGGGGTCGACGCCGCCCTCCCTCGTTGATCATCGAGTTGCGGATGAACCCGGTGGCGACGAGCTGGGCGGAGATCCGGCATCGGGAAGCAGGTCGCCGGCGAGCTGATCGCGTGAACTCGTCGAACGGCAGGTCGCGGTTGAAGGCGTCGATCACCCAGTCGCGCTACGGCCGCATCGATCGACAGGCGTCCTTCTCGTAGCCATGCGTGTCGGCGTAGCGGGCGGTCGAGCCACAGCCGCGCCCCAGTGCTCGCCGAAGCGCGACGATTCGGCGCAGCCGGTCGACGGCTCGTTCGTACGCGTCGGGCCGCGCGTCGCGGACGAAGGCGTCCAGCGCCTCGACCGATGGCGGCAAGCCGGTGAGATCCAGCGAGACGCGCCGCAGCAGCGTGGCCGGGTCGGCTTCGGGCGAGGAAACCGAGCCCCTCGCGGCTCGAGCCGCCGCGAGCACGAACCGATCGATCGCGTTGCGCGGCCGCCCCGGCGTCGCGCTTTCGGCGGGGGATCCACGCGCCGGCAGCTGAGCGCCCGGTGCCAATGGGGTGGACGGACCGCCTGGCGATCCGGAGGCGTCGCTCGGCGCGTGCCCGGCTTTGCCCGTGCCCGTCGTTCGCATCCCACGACGCCATGCTCGATCCACGATCGGATCGCCGCGATCTGCCGATCGTCAAGGCGCGGCTTGCCGGGGGCATCGTGAGATCGGCGTCGCGGCCATCCACGACCAGCAGCAGCCGGCTCGCGTCGGGCTTGCCCGGGACCACCGCCGGCTTGCGCCCGCTCACCACCGAGCAGCAGTTTGGCGATCGTCGAGGTTGGTCGATGCCGCATCGTCGCCCGCATGGCACGAGAAGCAGCGCGGGCGAGGATCGGTCGGATGTCGGCCACGAAGGAGGGCGCGTCTCCATCGCCAGGCCCGTGGCGACCGGCGCGCGTCGGCGGCCACTGGCCTGCCGAAGCGGTTCGACGCCGGCGCCGATGCTCCCGGACCGGCCGTGTTCGCCGCGCATCGTCGGCGCGTGCCGCCGAGGTGGGCATGCGATGCTGGCCGCGACCACGACAGCGCCCGCGCGCCGGGTGACGAGAGCCAGCCGCTCGCCGCCGTCGCCGGGGCGTTGCGGTGCGCTGAAGGAGCCTGCCGTGCGACGTGGCGGCCGCCGGCACTCGCCTGCCTGCCGGGAACGATCATGCAGGCAGTGTAAAGGAACGACCCGCAGGCACGTAGCATTTCGAACCAATGATCAGACGCACGACCAGCAGCGCCGTTGGGCGCCCACTTCAACGAGTCGTCGTTCGTCCCTGCGCCTCGGCGCTGGCCTTGGCCCTCGTCGCCCTCGCCGGCGCGTGCCAGGCCCCGCCCGGCGGGAACGCGTCGTCGGGCTCGTCGCTGGAGGGACCGGATCGAGCCGAAGGCCGCGAGCTGACCGACCTGGAGATGGGCAAGGAAATGGACGAGATCTCGCCGGAGCGCTACGACGTCGACGTCGCGGACATCGGCGGCGGCGAATGATGGCGCGGATGGCCGCCAGGATCGCATGGGCGCCGAGGTGACGGTCGCGTCGCCCCCCCCCAACGCCTACTCGGCGACGACCTTCATCGTGACGAGGTCCTGCACGTCGACGAGCCCGATCGGGCGACCGTCGTGATCGAGCACGGGGATCTCGTCGACGCGGCGCTCGCGCACGAGCGCGACCGCGTCGCGCACGAGGGCGTCGACGGTGAGATGCTGCGGCCGCGGCGTCATGACGTCGCGCACCGGTCGATCGAGTTCCTTCGCGTCGCGGGTCACGAGCCGGCGCAGGTCGCCGTCCGTGAAGATCCCCGCCAGGCGACCGCCTGCGTCCACGAGCATGATCGCGCCGGCGCGGCGGCCGGTACCCGCGCCGCCGAGCGCCTCGCGCACGGTCGCGTCGTCGCGCACCACCGCGAGGTTGTCGCCCACGCGGAAGCGCAGGACGTCGACGATCGGGCGGAGCCCGGCCCCGAGCATGCCGCCCGGGTGGTTCTTGTGGAAGTCGTCGGCGACGAAGTTGCGCCGCCGCGCCAGGGCCAGCGCCAAGGCGTCGCCCAGGGCGAGCATCGCCGTGGTGGTCGCGGTCGGCGCGAGGTTGAGCGGGCACGCCTCCTCGATCGACCCGAGCGCCACGTGGGCGTCGCAGAGCAGCGCCAGCGAGGAGGTGTCGGTGCGCGAGATGCCGACGCGGACGACGCCGTCGGCCTTCAGCACGGCGGCGAGCGCCACGACCTCCTCCGTCTCGCCCGAATACGAGAGCAGCAGCACCACGTCGCCGCGACGGATGCGCCCAAGGTCGCCGTGCATCGCCTCGGCCGGGTGCAGCGCGTGGGAAGGCTGCTTGAGCGAGCTGAGCGTCGCCGAGATCTTGGCCCCGATCAGGCCCGACTTGCCCATCCCCGAGACGACCACGTGTCCCTCGCACGCCGCGAGCAGATCGAGCGCCCGGCCGATCCCTGGAACCTCTCCGGCGAGGACGCGGCGCGCGATCCGTTCGATCGCCGCCGATTCGGCGCGGAGCGCTTCGGCGATGAAGACGCCTTCGCTGGAGGTCGGAGCGTCGGAGGACATCGGTCGCCAGTGTACGAAGGGCCGTCGTCCCGGGCCGGAGGGGGCGACCACGCGAGCGGTCACCGCGCTCCGTACACTCGCGCCATGGCGTCCCACGCACCTGCGGTCCCGCCGCCTCCGGACTACTCGGTCCGGCTCTCGTCGTTCCAGGGTCCGCTCGACCTGCTGCTCTATCTCATCCGGCGGGCCGAGGTCGACATCCACGACATTCCCATCGCCGAGGTCACCGACCAGTACCTCGCCTTCGTGAAGCGCGACGTCGCGCACGTCGACATGGACGAGGCCGGCGAGTTCCTCGTGATGGCGGCGACGCTCATCGAGATCAAGGCGCGCACGCTGGCGCCGAAGAAGCCCGCGGGCGAAGGTGGCGAGGGCGCCGACGGCGAAGCGGGGGCGTCGCGCGAGCCGGTCGATCCACGCACCGAGCTCGTGCAGGCGCTCCTGGCCTATCAGCGCTACCGCCGCGCCGCGGAGGAACTGGAGCGCCATCGCGGCGAGTTCTGGCGGCGCCACGCGATCCGGATCGCCGGGCATCGGCTCGACCGCCCGGGGCTTGACGGAGACGCCACGGCCAACCTCGACCCGTCGCGGATCGGCTCGCCGGACCCCGGCTCGTCCGACGACGGCGCGACGGCGCCGGAGACGATC
>JAXMAF010000018.1:0-114442 GCA_046350555.1 Phycisphaerales bacterium | reverse complement strand
TTCGCGGCGATGAGCGGGACGACGACGCGGCGAAGCATGGTGAGGCGTGTGGCGCCGAGGTTGAGCGCGGCCTCCTCGAGCTCCGTCGAGGTCTGTTCGAGCCCGGCCACGGCGGCGCGGACGACGTACGGAAGCCGGCGAACGGCATAGGCGATCACCAGCAGCAGCACGGGATTCGGCTCGGCGCCGACGACGTCGGCCCAGCGCGACAGCGGTCCGCCGGCGAAGGGCCAGCGCAGCGTCATGGCCACGTAGCCGAACGCCATGACCAGTCCCGGCACCGCCAGCGGCAGCATCGCGAGCGCGTCGAGCAGCCCGCGCCCGCGCACGCGCGTGCGCACGAGGAGGCGCGCAATCGCGAGTCCGAGCACGAGGTCGATGGCCATCGCGGCCGACGCGTAGACGAGCGAGTTGCGGATGGCGTCGGCGGCGAGCGGATGGCTGACCGCCGCGTGCAGGTGCCCGAGCGTGAACGCCTGCGGCAGGATCGACTCGTACCAGCGCCCGGGCACCGCCACCGACGCGAGAACGACCGAGAGATGCGGCAGCGCCGCGACGAGGGTCACTCCGGCGAAGAGCGCCGCGGCGCCCGCGGCCTTCGCGCCGGTGAGCCGCGTGGGCTGCGACTGGATCGACGCCTTCGCGTACATCGCGTAGGCCCGGCCGCCGAAGGCGATGCGCCCCAGCGTGTAGAGCCCGGCGGCGACGGCGAGCATCACCGCGACCAGCGCGTAGGGCTGCCGGCTGTCGGCGATCTCCTTGATGCCGTTGAAGATCTGCACCGGCGTGACCCGGTGGAACTCGAACATGAGCGGCGTGCCGAGCTCGGTGAACGCCCAGATGAAGACGATCGTCCCACCAGCGAAGAAGCCCGGTCGCACCAGCGGCAGCACGATGCGACGGAAGCGCGTGAAGCGCGATGCGCCGAGGTTCTCCGCCGCCTCCTCAAGCGCCGGGTCGAGGTTGGCCAGCGCCGCGACGAGGTTGAGATAGAGGATCGGATAGAGCGAGAGCGCCAGGACCAGCACCACGCCCCACAGCCCGCCGCCGGCGAGGAAGTCGATCGGGCGGGAGACGACGCCGAGATCGATGAGCAGCGCGTTGATCGCGCCCATGCGCCCAAGCAGGTGGCGCATGCCGATCGCCCCGACGAAGGGCGGCAGGATCATCGGCAGCAGCACGAGCGCGGAGAGGACCGACTGGCCGGCGAAGCGGCATCGTGCGCCGACCACCGCCAGGGGGAACGCGATGATGCTCGCGAGGATCGTGACCAGCGTCGCGACGAGCAGCGAGTTGAGCAGGCCCTCGCGCAGGATCGGGTCCGCGAAGACCGAGAGGACGTGATGCAACGTGAAGCCGCGTCCGTCGCGCGTCAGAAACGCGCCCTCGATCGTCAGCCAGATCGGGTAGACGAGCACGACGCCAAGGAGCGCGACGATGGCGATCAGCGCGAGCTGTGCGGCGATGTTGCGGCGCATCGACGTGGGCGAGCATAACGCGCCGGCGCGGGGCGTGTGGGACGTCTCCCAAGGAGGGCTTGCGACCGCGGGACGGTGCTGGCCGATCGGGGAACGCGTGGCGGGCCCGAGGCATGCGCCACGACGCGCCGCGCGGCGTGCGCGCTCGCACGAGCCGGAAGCCCGCACCACGCCGAAGGCATCCGCCGGCCGTCGTTCAGGACCACGCGCCGAGCAGGATTCCCAGGTCGGCGCCATCGACGACGCCGTCGCCGTTGAGATCGCCAGGTCCGCTCGTGCCCCACGCGCCGAGGAGGATGCCGAGATCGGCGCCGTCGACAATGCCGTCGCCGTTGAGGTCGCCGGGCAGCGCCGGCTCCGGGGGGAGGATCCAGGCGAGTCCGACGTTGACGCTCAGGACGCTCGCGTCGATGCGGTCCAGTTCGATGGCGTAGTTGCCCGGCGCGAGACCCTTCACGAAGAGGTGCTCGACGTTGTCGACGGTGCTCTGGCTTACGACGTTCCCGCCTGCGAAATAGGGAAGGCCGGGATCGCCGACGAGCGTCTGCGCGACGCCGTTCGCGTCGACGCGCCACAGTCGCAGGTCGAAGTTGGCGAGCGTGTAGGTGGTGAAGTTGGAGGCGACGGTCCGATGCCACGACGCGATCACGTCCACCTCGCTCGCGGTCTGCGAGATCGCGAACTTCCACCAGCGGCTCTGTCCGTTGGCCACGCCGACGAGGTCCCAACCCGTCGGCCCCAGCGTCGGCGCGGTGGCGAGCATGTCGGTGCCGTTCACCTCGCCGCCGGTCAGGATCAGGTGGCTGCGATCGACGTTGACCGTGTCGACGCCGAAGACCGGATCGAGCGGCGTGGTCGTGACGCCGCGGTTCGGACCGCTCGCCACCGGGTTGTTCGTCCACGTGGCGCGGTGGAGGCCGCCGGCGAGCAGGACGCTCTTGATCACCGACGAGTGGTCGGCGTTGGTGTTCAGCAGCAGGTTCGGATCGGTCGCGGCGGTGTCGAGCAGCAGGACGGCGGCGGCGGCGACGATCGGCGTCGCGTAGCTCGTGAAGTCGGCGGGGGCGACGATCTCGGGCTTCTGTCGGCCGGGTCCGTCGATCCCTGCCGGCGTCGGGCCCGTGACGTGGGCGCCAGTGGTGAGGCCCACCGAGAGGCCGTTGAACGTGTCGGCCATCAGGGCCACGTTGTCGCCGCCGGCGTTGTTCATGCCGTTGAAGCAGAGCACGTCGTCGCGCCGGATCGCGAAGTCGGAGCGGCGCAGGACGAGGTTGTCGGTGCTGAACACGCCGGTCGTGCCGACCCAACTGTTGTTGAAGGTGCGCAGGTTCCCCGGCGGCAGGAGGGGCGCGACGCTCGATGCGGCCTGCGCATTGAGGTAGCCGCCGGTGAGCCAACTGTTCACTTCCCAGAGCCAGACGTTGGCGACGCCGGGGGCGATGCTGTACGTGTCGCCGTAGTAGTTGTACGCGACGGACGTCGCGTGAATGCTCACACCCGGCGGACCGCTCATGGGCATGAAGACCTTCCCGACGAACTGCGGATCGGATTGGATCGGTCCGTAGCCGCCGGCGTTCGCCTCGACCTGGCCGACGCCGATCGACGCGCCGGTCGGGACGTTGGCGGCGCCCAGCCGGGCGACCAGGGCGTTGTAGCCGATGTCGTCGAAGGTGTCCGCCGACGCCGCGGCGCCGAGCGCTGCGGCCACGGCCAGGGCGATCGAGATGCGCGAACGAAGCGCCGAGGCGGCGCTGGACGCACGGGCGAATGGGTCGAGGCGGGTCGATTGATGAAGCATGGAAGGACGTCCTTGGCCCCCGGCGAGCACTCGTTGTTCGACCGCGCGCGGTCGAGCGGATGGCGCGTCACCAGGTAGCGCCGGGCGATGCGGCGCTCGCCGCACGGCCATCGCATGGCATGCAACACCAGCACCGGCGGCACGGTCAGCGAAAAGCAGCGCGGCGGCGGCACCGACCGCACGGCGGCAGCGAATCGGCCTGCTGAGCTTCGACCAGCGTTTCACTCGGTTCGCCGCCGACCAGCAGGATCGGCGACTACGACATCTGCGCCCTTCAACTGCGTCGCCGGGCGGAAGTTGACCGTGGTCGAGGCCTTGATCTGAAGGGCTCCTTCGTCGCTTGGATACGCCCCATGCAGGCCAGGCGGTGCTTCTTCACGAAGTTGCCGAAGCCGGCGATGTTGACCATGCCGTCGCGGCTGGACTCCTTGGCGATGTTCGTGAAGAGCGCATCGACGGCTGCGCGGCGTCCGCCTGAGCCACCGAAGTCGGCGGTCACGGCTTCGATCAGGTCGGCTATTGTTCGATTTCGAATCCTCGTGAATGGGCGTTGGGGCGATGGCGGGAGCTTCGAATCGGACTGCGATCGGGCGCGACAGGCGAGACGGACTGGCACTCGGCGGGCCGTCGAGGTCGGGCGGTTGGAGGCGTGGACAGCGTTCGTTGCTGCTCCGCGGTTTCCGCCGCCATCCGCCGCGTGACGCGTCCCGATGGGCGTCCCGGAACGTAGGCGACTCTACGGCTCCGGGCGCAGGGCGTCAACGGCGGGCGCGCCGCCGTCAGTTGGTGGTCACACGACCTTCGTCACTTGGCTCGTACGATCGCGATCGATGCCGTCGTCATCACTCCGCCGCTCGTCCTGTCCTGGAGCGCGCGCGGCAGCCGAGGCGGAGCGATGGCTCGAGGAATCGCGGTGCCGCGTGGTCCGGGCGTCTCCCGATGGAGCGGGGGTCGGGTCGTCGGGCGCTCCGTCGGGTGACGGCAGGTCGGGCGGCGATGGCGAGTTCTGGAGCCAGCTTGCCGTCGCGGACGCCTTGGTCGTGCGCACCTACACGATCGTCGACGAGGCGATGCTCGCGCGGGCGCCGCGGCTGCGCGTGGTCGGGCGCGCGGGCGTGGGAGTGGACAACATCGACCTCGTGGCGTGCCGGCGCCGATCCATCGTCGTCGTGAACACGCCCGACGCCAACACGCAGGCTGTCGTCGAGTACGTGCTCTGCCTCCTATGCGATGCGCTGCGCCCGCGCCTGGCGGCCGGCCTGCGCACCGCGATCTCCGCCGAGGCGTGGAACCGCATGCGGAACGAAGTCGTCGGCCGTCGCCAGCTCGGGGAATGCACGCTCGGCGTCCTCGGGCTCGGTCGCATCGGACGGCGCGTCGCCGAGGTCGCGCGCGCCATCGGCATGCGCGTCCTGTACAACGACCTGCGCACCATCGATGCGGCGGAGCGCGCGGGCGCGGTGCCGGTGGACGACGCGACGCTCTTCGCCGACAGCGACATCGTGTCGATCCACATCGATGGGCGGCCGGAGAACCGCCGCTTCGTCGACGCGGCGCTCGTCGATCATGAGCCCGACGTGGTCTTCATCAACACGAGCCGCGCTTCATGGTCGACCACGTGGCAGCAGCGCTCATCGCCAGCCATCCGGGCTCGCTGGCGCTGCTCGACGTCCACGATCCCGAGCCGATTGCCGCCGACCATCCGCTCACCAGGACTGCCCAATGCACGCCTCGACGGCACATCGAAGCAGGTCGTGAGGAATGTCGTCGCGGCGGCTCCGAGGACAGGCAACGCTGATGATCGGCCGCGTCCCGACGGAGCCGCCGCGGCCGATGTGATATGGATTCCAGTCGGCCTCCATGCATTCGACCCATCGCCCACAGCGGCGGCTCGTGAATGGGGTTAGGTGAGGCGTGGGGAGAATCGACTGGGACGCGTCTGACGTTCGCGATCCAGCGGGTTCGCCCGGCGCGCGGCCGGCCTGCAGCCCTCGAGCGCGACGCGGTGGCGCTGTATATTCCCCCACGCCGGCTAGAGATCGAACACATCCACGCCCGGCAGATCCTCGACTCGCGCGACAGCCCCACGATCGAGTGCGAGGTGACGCTGATCGACCTTGCGGGACGATCGGCGCGCGGCCGTTCCCTCCGGCGCGAGCAGCGAGCACGAGGCCGTCGAAGCCCTTGCGCGACGACGACAAAGTCGCTGGATGGGCAAGGGCGTCATGAAGGCGGTGCCGCGTCGCATCGGCCCCGAGCTGCTCGGCATGGACAGCCGCGACCAGGAGCAGGTGGACCAGATGCTCTGCGCCATCGACGGAACGCCGAACAAGTCGGTGCTCGGCGCGAATGCGACGCTCGGCGTCTCGTTGGCGGTGGCGCACGCCGCGGCGGCGGCGACGAAGCAGCCCCTCTTCCGCTACCTCGGTGGCGCAGCGGCGCGCACCCTGCCGGTGCCGATGCTCAACATCCTCAACGGCGGCAAGCACGCCGACAACACCGTGGACTTCCAGGAGTTCATGATCCAGCCGTGGGGGTTCGACGACTTCTCCGAGGCGATGCGGGCGAGCGTCGAGGTCTACCACCTGCTGCGGCGCGTGCTTCACGACAAGCGGCTCTCGACCACCGTCGGCGACGAGGGCGGCTTCGCGCCGAACCTCAAGTCGAACGAGGAGGCGCTCGAGCTCATCGCCGCGGCGATCGAGAAGTCGCCGTACAGGCTCGGCGAGCACTTCTTCATCGCCCTCGATCCGGCGATGAGCGAGCTGGCCAACGAGGCGGAGAAGCGCGGCAAGCACGGCTACTGCTTCTTCAAGAGCGACCCCAACCGCGTGCTCTCGAGCGACGAGATGATCGACCTCTGGTCGAGCTGGTGCGCGAAGTGGCCGATCCGCTCGATCGAGGACGGCCTCGCGGAGGACGACTGGTCGGGCTGGAAGAAGCTCACGGGGGCGCTCGGGTCGAAGGTGCAGCTCGTCGGCGACGATCTCTTCGTCACCAACCCGAAGTTCCTGCGCAAGGGAATCGACGAAGGCTGCGCGAACGCGATCCTCGTGAAGGTGAACCAGATCGGCACGCTCAGCGAGACGTTCGAGGCGGTGAACCTGGCGACGCGCCGCGGGTACTCGGCCGTCCTGAGCCATCGCAGCGGGGAGACGGAGGACTCGACGATCGCCGACATCGCCGTCGCGACCAACTGCGGCCAGATCAAGACCGGCGCCCCGGCGCGGAGCGACCGGACCGCGAAGTACAACCAGCTCTTCCGCATCGCCGAGCAACTGGGGGACGCGGCCGTCTTCGGGTGTCGGTGACCGGCGGCGATCGCGGGAGGCCGGGCGAGCGCACGGCAACTCCGCCGCAGCCGGGACCGCCGCAGTGTTCTCGGGCGCTACGCGTACGAGTGCAGGCCGGCGATCACGAAGTTGATCACGATCCAGTTGAAGAGCATGACGCCCGCGCCGGAGAGCGCGAGGATCGCCGTCCAGAGTCCCTTGTCCTTCACCTTCAGCCGGACGTGGACGAGGATGGCGAAGACGAGGAACGTGTTGAGGGCGAAGACCTCCTTGGGATCCCAGCCCCAGGGACGCCCCCAGGAGTGATCGGCCCAGATGGCGCCCATCACGATCCCGGTCCAGAGGAGCACGAAGGAGAGCTCCATGAGCACCATCGTGACGCCGTCGAAGATCTCGCCGGGCGAGCGCCGGATTCCGAGCGCGGCGTCGTCGGTCGCCGCCGACGCGATCGGCGACGTGGCCGCGCCGCCGTGCCGGCCGGGTCCGGCGAGCCCTTCGTCACCGCCGACGATCGCGCCGCCGATGCCCGCGAGCGCCGGGGTCCGCGCCGAGCGCAGCAGCGCGGCGCCGACGCCTTCGCTCCGCAGGCCGGTGGCGCGGACCAGCGGCGACGCCTCGCTTCGAACCGTGTCGGCGCGCGCCGGGATGATGAGCGAACCGGCACCGCCGACCTTGGCGTAGGTCGGCGCGCCGCCCACGAGCCGCCAGCCGAGGTAGAGGGCCGCCGAGACCGCGGCCATGAAGATGAGGCAGTAGCTGAAGATGATCACGTTGGTGTGGATGTAGAGCCACACGTCGTGGAGCACCGGCATCATGTTGCCGATGTTCGGATTGAGGTAGACCGGCAGGAAGTGCGCCGCCATCAGCGCGGTCATCGAGGCGAACGCCGCGGCGAGGGCGAAGATCCCGCGCATCATCGAGCGCCGCAGGAGGATCTCCACCAGCAGCGCGGTGCACGCCCCGAACCATGACGCGGTGGTGACGGCCTCGAACATGTTGGAGTTGGGCCAGCGTCCCGAGACGTACCAGCGGACGCCGACGGCGGTCGTCTGGAGGAGCAGGGCGACCACGAAGAGCGCCAGGCCGATGCGCAGCGCCGTCGGCCAGCGGTAGACCGCCCACATGAACAGCGGCAGCACGCCCACCATGTAGACCAGCCAGACCCAGCTCATGTTGTCGACCGCGAAGTACCAGCTCTCCAGCGAGAGCCGGTCGCGAGCTGGATACGCCGCGGGATTCACCTTCGGCAGCGTCTCGGAGAGCGCGGCGATGGCGCGGTTGGTCGCGCCGGCGTCGCCCGCGGTCCACGCGCCGGCGAGATCGGCCCACTGCGCGCCGATCGTCCGGCCGAGCGCAGGATCGAGGCCCTCGATCTCGCCGAGGGACACCTCGCCGTTGGCGCCGCGCGCCGGGAGAAGCTCCTGGATGCCATGCCAGGGCGCGTCGAGTGCGCCGGCGGCCTGGGCCGTCGCGCTTGCGGGGCTCGCGGACCGGTCGCCGGCGTCGGGCGAACCGGGCTGCATCGCGGGGCCCGTCGCCGCCAGGGGCGGTGGAACGATGCGGAGTCGGCCGAGCAACTGCTCCGGACGCATCACGGCGAAGGCCGTCGACATCGCGCCCACGACCTTCTCGGTGCGGATGAGGTCCGACTGCAATCGGTCGATGAGCGGCGCGAGCGCCGGATCGCGCAGCAGCTTCGGCGAGACGAGTCCCGTCTCGACGAAGCCGTCGAGGCGGGTGCGCAGTTCGTTCCGCGCGGATTCCGGCGCGCTGGCGTAGGCGGCGACGAGCGCCTCGGCGATCTGGGCGCGCACCGGCTTGTTCTTCACGTAGATGACGTCGGCATCGGCATACGCCGCCGGACGGAAGAGCATGTCCAGGTAGGTGAATCCAGGCGTCTGTCCGGCGATCTTCCTCGGTCCGCTCACCAGGGAGACCATGCCGTTGGCGAAGGAATCGAAGGACTTGAGCCGTCCTTCCGTGTGCACGGCGATCGATCCGAACGGCGCGAGATCGACCTGCGCGGCGAAGCCGTCGACGCCGCCGGCGCCGCCGCGGCCGAAGCGCGAGCCCGCGAAGAACGCCGAGAGCCCGAGCACGACCAGCGCCACCGAGAGGGGCAGCCACCAGTTCTGCCAGTGCGTCTTCCGGCTGTTCCCGCTGTTCCCAATGTGCCCAATGTGCCCAATGTTCATGGTTGATCCCATCATTGACGTCCGTCGGCGGCGCCGACGAGGGTCGCCGAACCGAGCGGGCGCACCCGCGCACCAGCCGGCAGTTCGCCTCGGGCGGCCATCGCCTCGACCTGGCGCTGGACCGCGAGCTGCCGCCTCCGCTTGATGAGCGGCTTCACGTAGAAGGCGTAGATCATGCCCGAGACCGCCACGATGCAGCCGGCGAGCTGCACCCAGACGCCGTCGCGGTTGCCGACGCCGAGCACCGTGTAGTTGAGGCCGGCGCTGGCCCGCTGGCCCGCGGCGCGCGCCTCGTCCGGCGGGTCCCACTGCGCCTGGAAGAACCACCATCCGTCGCGGCTGATCGGTTCGTTCACGCTCAGGGCCACCGGTGCGCCCCAACGCGGATCGAGCGGTGCGGACGGCGCGTCGTCCGCCGTGTTCTCGTCGAAGCGCACGAAGCTCGTGTAGTTGCGGATCGTCGAGGCCTCGCCCGTGAAGCCGCCGATGTGCGTGGTCAGCCGGAAGTCGTCCAGCGCCACCGGCGCGGGCAGCGGAAGGCGCTGTCGCGAGAAGAGCACCTCGATCTCGCGGCCGTCCGCGAGGGTCACCAGCGTCGGCTCGAAGACCTGCCTGCGCAGGACGCGCTCCGGTCCGGAGAAGACGTATCGGTGGAAGGCGAGCCACGGCGTGCCGCCGCTGAAGCGCACCGAGTGTCCGCTCTGCCCGTCGACTTCGATCCTGGCTTGCGCGAAGAACTCGGCGGCGTCGCGCATGCGCTGTTCGCGCGGCACGACCAGTGGCTTGGTGATGGAGATGGCGCGGGGAAAGTAGTCGGTGACGACGAGCGAGAGCCCGCCGCCGATCGTGGTCGGCTGATCCACGCGCAGCGGAACGACGCGGGCCTGCTGATTGCTCGCGGCGACGACCATGCCGAGGTCGCGCTCGTCAGGACCGGCGACGATCGTGAGCACCGCGCGCCCGGCGCCGGGGCGATAGCGGATCTCCACGCGGTCGTCGACGAGCGTGCTGGCGCCGACGGTCGGGGCGACGGCGCCCTCGGGCACGTCGCGCGTGAGCGCGGGGTCGTCGAAGACCCAGCGGCGCACCACGCGGCCTCCATCGCCCGCGGCGGTCGCCGGAGCGCCGTTCGCCGCCGCCGGCGTCTCCGGCCGCGACGACTTCAGCTCGACGATCGCGACCGACGCCGAGCCCGAGGAGAGGCCGATGTCATCCTCGACGTTGAAGACCCGCCAGGAATAGTCGCTGCCCTCGATCGGCGCGAACGCGAGGGAAGGGTTCACGCGGGCGAGGTCGGTGATCGGCGCGGAGAACCTGATCCGCGCGCCGCCGCTGGAGGACGGAACGTCGAAATCGAGCGTGGGGGGCTTGAGCAGCGCCTGGAGCTCCTCGGCGCTCCTGACCCAGCGAAACGCGATGATGCCCTGGTCGGCGCGCCGGCGCGCCGGATCGAACGCGAAGAGCTCGAGGTCGTGCTTCTGCTTCTCGTCGAAGCCGACGCTCAGCCAGACCGCGGGATTGAGCGCCGCCTGCGGCCCGCCATCGGCGAACTGGGTGCGCGTCATCGCATAGCGCAGGTAGCCGGTGGCGCGGAACGTGACGTCCTTGAACGGGTCGTCCGGCGAAGTCGCGGGGATGGCGACGTCGATGGGATCGAGCGGGAGCGGCGTCTCGCCGGGTGGCTGGATCACGTCGTCGCGCGACGCGATGTAGTCGTTGTAGAGCGGCAGCCCTTCGATCCTGCGCTCGTGCCACTCCTGCTCGCCGGGGCGCCGCACATAGAGGGCCCAGCTCTTGTCGGCATCGTTCTTGAGGTAGAACCAGCGGGCGGGCTCGTAGTCGAGCGCCAGGCGCAGCGCGTCGGCCACGAGCGGCTTGCCGGTCGCCTTGACCGCCCGCTGCATCGGCTGCTGCGGGTTGTCGGTGAAGAGCACGTCCTCCGTGTACTCGGGGTGGTCGGCGAGAAGCTGCCGCATGAAGCGCTGGGGTCGCTTCGACGGGTCGGACGCCGGCGCATTCGATCCCGCCGTGTCCGATGGGGCCGTCGCGCCGATGGGAGACGTCACGACCACGTTCACGCTGTACGCCATCTTCCCGACGTCGCTTCCGCTGCGGATCTCCCAGGCGGGATCGATCTGGGCGACTTCCAGCCGCCACGGTCCGTCGGGCGTGTCCAGCTCCGCGACGGCCCCGGGCATCGCGAGCAGCGACGTGCGCACCGGACCGGCGGGCGTGTCGATCTCCGCGACGATCTGGCGGCGCACGACCGGTGCATCGCCCTCGACCTTCCGCGAGAAGTAGATGACGCTGCCGATGGCGAGGATGATGATGCCGGTGTGGATCATCCAGACGCCAAGGTTCACCACCGACAGGCGGATTCGGCGCACCGTCGTGATCGCCACGTTGAGGCAGATCAACAGGATGAGCAGGTTGAACGGCCACCAATGGAACCATTCGAACTCGGTGAGCTCGAATGGCCGCCACGTGCGAAGCTGGGCGTGGACCCAATGGTCGGCGTCGAAGACGTTCGGATGAATCGGGTAGATGACGCCGGCGGAGCCGATGGTGCAGTAGAGGAAGAGAAGCGTCAGCAGGACGATGCCGAACGGGACCGAGCTGAACAGGTCGAGCAGCGCGCGAAAGGGGTTGAAGCGGCGTCGAGCCGGCGAGCCGGCGGTGGCCGCGGCGAGCGTGGTGGCGATGGTCGTTGCGGCGCTCATTGGCGAGGGTTCGTTCGTTCCGGCGCTCCACTCGGTTCGAAACGGGAGGCGACGTGCGGTTCGTGCGTGCGGTCCAGGCCGTGGTCCGGACGCGATCGGATGTGTTCCTTGCGCTTCAGAGGTTCGCCTGGCCGCCAAAGTTCCCCGGCCGACAGCGATTCGACGGCCCGCGCGAACGGATGCCGCGATTGCTCAGCCGGCCGGTGCGGGATCGAGGGCGTCGGGGTCGACCTCGGCGCCGTGCCGCTCGAAGAGCGACGCGCACTCGAGGCAACCCAGCCGGCCGTCGGCCGACCGACTCAGTTCGCCGGAACCGCGGCAGATCGGGCAGACGCCGCGCCGAAGGGAAGCCCGCGCCAGGAGGTTCTCAGACCCGCGCAGGATCATCTCGCCGAAGTAGGCGAGCGCCAGTCCGAAGATCGCGACGAAGAGCAGAGAGATCGTCACGAACGGCAGGATGAACATGAAGCAGAAAGCGACCGCGAACGCCGCCACGTAGATCCAGAAGACCGTGAGCGCGTATCCGCGATGCACCGCTCGCACGACGCGGTAGATCATGCGTGAGGGTAGCCGCCGTTGACGGGAATGCCTGGTCCTCGGGCCCACGACGTCGAGATCGCAGGGGGGTTGAACGTTCGTCCGCTCACTTCGTTCGCGGCTCGTCCGCGCGTCCGCCCCGGCGTGCCGATCATGCGATCGCCCTGCCCACGACCCCGCCTCGCGAGCGGGTGCGGCGCCGAGACGTGGATCGGTCGTCCGCGCCGCGCTTCAGGCGCCGGCCGCAAGGCGCTGGGCGAGGAGCATCGGGAGGCCCGCGGCTTGCGTCGCGTGCTGGGCGCCGGCGATGTCGTACGGCTCTCGATGCAGCGTGAAGCTCGCCTGATCGAGGTCCAGCACGGCGAAGCTGGCCCGTGGATCGCAGTCGCGCGGCTGCCCGACGGCGCCGGGATTCAGGATGTATCGGCAGCCGGGATCGAGCGTCACGACGTCGCCATCGCGCAGCGGGCGGGCGCGCACCTGCTTGGCGGTGAGCACATCCTCCGGCGAGAGGGAGTCGGTCTCGAACGCGATCGGCACGTGCGTGTGTCCAAGCAGGCATGTCGCGCTCTCCACGCCGCGGAACGCGAACGCGGCGGCGCGGGCGTCGTGCACGTACGCCGCCGTGCCCGGCTGCGGCGAGTCGTGAACGCACATGGCCGCGCCGCAGATGTGGGCGACGGTGGGAATCCGGGCGATGTGCTCGATCTGGCTCCGCCGAAGGGACTGCCGCGTCCAGACGAGCGCGGTGCGGGCGACCCCGTTGAAGTCGGCAAGCGACGGCGATCGAGCACTCCCTCGTCATGGTTGCCACGGACGATCGTTGCGCATCGGGCGAGCACAAGGTCGACGCACTCGCCCGGCTGTGGCCCATAGCCGACGATGTCGCCAAGGCAGACGATGTCCCGGATGCCCAGCGCGTCGATGCGCGCCAAGACCGCCTTCAGCGCGTGCAGGTTGCCGTGGACATCGGAGATGATGGCGAAACGACTCATCCGTCCGTCACCCCTTGGCTTCAGCGGCCTGGTCACTTCGCGCATGATCCGGCAGACGATGGCCAGGTTGGCACCGCCCGCGCGAGGTGGACCGGCCGCGACGGTCCGAGCGGCGATATCGGTTTGGGAGTTGGTTGCTGGTTGCTGGTTGCTGGTTACTGGTTATTGGTTACTGGTTCCAAGCGTGGTGCGGGGCGGGCGATGCCATTCATTCGGGAGGGTCGGCGCGGCTTCCTGTCGGGGCCGTTCGGGGCGCTGGTCGGCTCTTGGGGCAACCTTCCTTCCTCCTGGGCACCCGACCCGTCTGGCACCGAACGGTGAACGGCACACGACAGGATTCCGTGACCTGCGTGCTCCGTCCGTTGGTTCAATCGGGTTGACGCTCCGAGAATTGCCAAGTTTCAGGTAATACGCGTGCCAGTTGACTCTCGCGCCCCACCCAACCCAATTCCGCCGTGGGACGCGGCTGTGGGCGATGGGGGTCGAACGCATGGAGGTCTACTGGAATCCCTATGAGAACTCCTCGAATGTGGGCCTCAGGCGGTTCTCGCGGCGCGTTCGGGCAGCATCCGGCTGGAAGGTGTGATCGCGTGGGGGCGGCAACGCGCGGGGCGATCGACCTATGGGTTCATGGACGCGGCGGCCCAGCAAACCACGGCGGCGGGTCGCTGGTTCCTGCGATCGACGATGGCAACCCCGCGCGGTGCCGAGACGAGACCGAGCATGCTCCGGAGTGGCCCACGAAGTGCCATCGGCTCCATCGGTGGTGCAAGATTGTGCAGGGTGTGCCACACGTCCCGGGAGTTTCGTGCGCACCGTCCGTGTTGGTCTCGCCGGAGTGCCGCTGCGGGCAGGGGTCGCAGGGACGGACGCGGGCCGGAGTCGGGCCACGGGCAACGAATCTGGAAACGTCACTCCGGTTGCTCTGTCGCAGGGACGGACGCCGGCCGGAGTCGGGCCACGGTGCTCGCGGCCACGACGAGCCAGCACGAATCGACCGACCACCTGCCGGCACACGCTCATCCACTCGTTGCTCTCGGCAACGACAAACCAACCACCGCGCCTTCCGAGGAGGCACGATGCATCGACCCGGCGCTGGCCGGGCTTGGGCGGAGCGTCAACCGGCTCGGTCGTTCGGAGCTCAGGCGGCCTATTTCTGACGGACCTTGAAGAAGACCACGATCAGTCCGATCAGAACAAGGGCGCCGACTCCGAGGACCCAAAGAGGAACTTGATCCATGCGTGGCATCGTACCGGTGGCTGCAAGACGTGCAAGTGGCCACGAGCGGAGAGACCCGCCACTGACGACTCCCTTCGTCGATGCCCGCGACCTGTGCGTTGGGCGCGGTATTCGCTCGCTCGACCGTCTCCTGACGGCGGCCGCCCATCGACGCGCACGACCTGTCGACCCAGCGCGGTACTCGCCCGCTCGGCCGTCCCGCCATGACGCCAGCCGCCCGGTGAGTTCCACGACACACCAACAACCGGTGATGGGCGATGGGCAGCATGGAACGGAAGGTGCTCCCGTCGCCCGTCCTATCGGTCTCCACGCTTCGCGGTTCCGGCATGAGCGGCCTCGGAGTGCGTGGACAGTGAGAACGCACCGCGGCGGTGGACGACGGCGCGCGCGAGTTGCAGCATCGTCAGCGCCGCCATGACCGGCCCGGGAGAGGAGGCCAGGCGCGCGGCGATCGCTGGCCCGGACGACGGACCGTGGCGTCGGAGCACCTCCAGGATCACTTCGCGCAGGTCGGCGGGTGGCGCACGCGGTGCGGCCGTTGCGCCGGCCTCGATCACGCCGCACGGAGCGCCAAGGGCGGACGGCGCGCGGTCGGGCGCGCCTCGGTCGCCGATGGCCCGAACGGCTTCCACCAAGAGCGTGGTTGTCTCCAACTGTGCCAGAACATCCTCCACATCGGTCACGAGTCCCGCCCATCCCTCGCGAATCGCCCGATGGCAGCCCGCCGAGACCGGCGAGTCGACCGGGCCCGGAAGGGCCATCACTTCGCGGTGGTGCGATTCGGCGGCCTCGCGCGCCGTGATGAGCGCCCCGCTTCGCAGCGCCGCCTCGACGACGATCACGCCCAGGGCGAGCCCGGAGATGATCCGATTGCGTCGCGGGAACATTTCGGGCCGCGGGAGCGTGGTCATCGGCGACTCGGAGATGACCGCGCCGTGCGCCGCGATCGCCTGGTAGAGCTCGTCGTGCTCCGGCGGATAGCAGTGGGCCAGACCGCATCCAAGGACGGCGATCGTGCGAGCGCTGGCGCGCAACGCCGCGCGGTGGGCCGCCGCATCGATGCCGCGTGCACCGCCCGAGACGATGGTGAAGCCCGAAGCCCCGAGGGCGAAGGAGATCTTCGACGCCTGTTCGCGGCCGTAGCTCGTGCAACGTCGCGAGCCGACGATCGCCACGCAGCATCCGTCGGCGGCATCGAAGGCGCCGCGCACCCAGAGCGCCGGCGGAGGATCGGGGATCGTGGCCAGGAGGGCCGGATAGCCCGCGTCGTCGCGGCGCAGGAGCGTTGCTCCCCAGCGAGCCATGGCCGAGCGTTCGGCCGCTGGATCGCAGGCGTCCAGGGCACGTCGCAGCTTCGCGGCGCGAACCTCGCCGATTCCGTCCACCTCGGCGAGCTCGCGTTCGCTTGCCCGCGTCACGGCGCGGGCGCAACCAAACGCGGAGAGCAGCCGCGCGTGGAAGACGGGGCCGATGCCCTCGGCGATCAGCATCCGCAGCTCGTCGTCGTCGATGTTGTTCGGCCCGAGGCTGTGGCGAGGAGGACTCGCCGTGTGATTCATGCGGAATCCCCCGCGGAATGCCAAGAAAACCCGGAGCGAGGGTCGCACCCGGCGCGACCGATGATCGGACGCGGGAGATTACCGCCGAATCTGGCGCCGCCTGTTTCTGTGGAGAAAAAACTTGTCGGCGGTGGTGGTTTCGCCGCACACGCGCCGCGAGGTTCAGGGCGGCGCGGCGCACGACGCAGGGGGTGCCCGGTCACGGTCCCGCTCGCGTTGGCAACCGCGGCCTCACCAAGCTGAAGAGTCGCGCGACGAGGGGCCACCCGACGCGGAGTCGCGCGACGAGTGACCACGTCCGCGATCGCGCGACGCATGGCCACGCCCGCGATCGAGAACGTCACCCTCGTCGCCAGCGGTGGCATCGTCATCGTCGCCGTGGACGCGATCGTCGTCACCGACATCGCCGGGACCGTCGTCGATGCGATCAGCGAGGAGATCGCTGTCGTCGCTGTCGTCGCTGTCGTCGCGCTCGCCGCTGTCGTCGCCATCGCGGTCTTCCGCGCTGACGAAGCCGTCCGCGTCGTCGTCGAAACCGCCGAACAGGACCTCGTCATCGGCGGAGGTCAGCTCGTCGAGCGAGACGATCTCGTCGGCCTCGCCTTCAGTCGACGTCTCGAGCTCGTGCGGCGCGTGAGAGAGCGTTGCGTCGTGCGTCTCGGTCGGCGGTGGCGTCTCGGTCAACGCGTGCGGTTCGGTCGACGCAAGCGGTTCGATGGCCCCAAGCGGTTCGCTCGACACCTGCGTCTCAGCCGAAGCCTGCGTTTCGATCGACGCCTGCGTTTCGATCGACACAAGCGGTTCGATCGACACAAGCGGTTCGATCGACGCAAACGGTTCATCCGACGCGTCCAGGTTGGCTGGCGAAGCGGCCCCCACGGAGCTCGCCTCGACCGTGCCATTCTGGGCGGACCCAGGCCCGACGGACCCAGGCCCGACGGACCCAGGCCCGACGGACCCAGCCCCGACGGACCCAGCCCCGACGGACCCAGCCTCGACGGACCCAGCCTCGACGGACTCAGCCTCGACGGAAGCCGCGATCTCGACAGACGCGCTCGGGTTGGTGGTCAAGCCGTCCACTTCGGCCGCTTGGCTCGTCGGGACCCATGCGTCGGCCTGGAACGACGACGTTGTTTCAGCCGGCGGTTCAAATGCCGTCGTTGTCATGGACGAATGCGGCGGAGCGGCCATTCCGGCCGATTCGGCGACGCGTCCCGGCTCGGGTGGGGTTCCCTCGAGAGACGAGTCATCGATACCGGCGTCGTCCGCATCGAACCAGTCCGTCGTTCGGCCGCCCGACGTCCATTGGTCCTGGCGAGGCTCGCCCTCTGCGCGGTATGAGTCCAGCGACTCCGCGCCCTCGGTTGGTGTCGTGCCGCCGCCGATGTGCATCGCGGATGACTCGTGCGTTCCACTCGGTTCGATCTCGCCCGGACCGGCCGGTGTGGAGAAGGGGTCGAACGCATGGAGGTCGACTGGAACCCGCAGGAGATCGTCGACCCACCGGGTGGCTTCGTATCCGAGGGGCTCGGCCGCGCCGCTCGCCTCGGCTCTGTTCCCGTCGTTCTCGTCGTTCTCGCCGGTTTCGTCGGTCTCGTCGGTTTCGTTGTCCTCCACATCCACCAGCGGTCGGTCATCGGCTGGCGTCACCGTCATCGCGGGCTCGGTGATCGACATGGCGATGCTCGACGGCTCGACGGCCAACGCTGCGGAGCCCGCGGGGAGCAGGGCGAGTGGGGGCGCGGCGTCGAGCTCGGGGCGTCGGCGTCGTGGCCGTGAGGCCATGTCCGGTCCAAGGACGAGCCCGAGGAAGATCACGAAGACGCTGCCGGCCAGCAGCCAGACTCGCCATGGTCCCTCGGCGAGGCGGATGAGCAGCGTGTCGGGATAGGTCTCGGTGCGAACCGGCAGCGGGACCACGGTCTGGTTGATCCAGTCGGGAACGGTCTGGTCGAGGGATGCCGAGACGAGGATCGGTGTCTCGCCCTCCGGCACCAGGTTCAACTGGGAAGCGCCGAGCCGGCGGAGCAACTGCGGGTCACCGCTGCGGATTCCATCGAGGAACTGGGTGTACGCGTTCAGGCGATCGATTGCCAGCACTTCCTGCGTCTGAAGCAGGTTGAGCTGGCCGCGCATCTCGTGGATCGAACGCTGTCCCGGGAGGACGACCACCGCCGTGAGCATCGCCAAGCCGGCGACCACGAAGGGCCAGCCGACGTCCAATCGGAAGAGCGGTCGAGTGACGACGTTCACACGCAGGGGTATCGGCACGACTGGTCGATCGGCTGGAACCCGCAGGGCCGAGGCGCGCACAAGAGGTTCACCGTGGCTCGCGAGACGAGCCGATATGCTCCACCACGCGCGGAACGTGTTTTCCCGTCGTTACGAACCCGTCAGACCGCCGTCCCGGAAGCAAGGTTGTGATCCAGCTTGGGACCCAGGCTGGGACCCGAAGGAGAACGTCCGATGCATCGAGCCACGATGGTGAGTGTGATGGGCGTCAGCGCCTTGGCCGCAGTCCTGTTCACCGCGTCGGCCGCCCACGGCGGAACGAGCGCCGCGAAGTCGACGTCCACGGCGACGAACCCGGGAGCGACCGGTCGCCATCGCGACACGGTCTCGGGCTTCGCCTTCGAGAAGTTCGACACCAACCACGATGGCCGGCTGGACGACGCCGAGCGAGCGCGTGCCAACGAGGCCACCAAGGGAACCTCGGTCGCGACGCGCGGCTCCAGAAACGAAGCCCAAACCGGGTCCAAGACCGGGTCCAAGACCGGTTCCAACCCCGGTTCCAAGACGGGGTCTAAGACCGGGTCCAGGGCTGCCGGCACGACCGCTCCCAAGTCGACCGCCGCGCACACCGCAACCGGCGCTCGACCGGCCGGCCACGCGGCGCCACACCGCGCGAAGTCCGCGACCGGCGCGACGCATGCAACCGGCTCGAAGCATGCCGTCGGCGCAACCCGAGGCACGGGAGCAAGGCACGCCAGCGGCGCGAAGCGCACAGGCGGCGCCGCGTCGACCAGTGGTGCGACGCGCGCGAAGCATGCGAACCACGCCAGCGGTACAACGCGCGCGAATGGATCCCAGCGCCCCCGATGACGGAGCAAGCGCAGCCAGTTCGGCGACCCTGCACTCGTCGTCACGCCAGTCGCACCAGCGTCCAGCCGATGTCGCCGCTTCGCAACTGGCTTGGTTCCCTGCCGGTTGGTTCGATCCAGGCGACTCTCGTCCGAGCCAGTGCATAGCGCGATGGCCCGGAGGCGCCGTGCCAGCGCACAACGAGGATTCGCTCCGCTCCCGGCTGCGGCGGCGCGTCGTCCGCTGGCGGCGCATCCGAGCCGTTTCGGTCGGCGTCGCGACCGGCTTGCGCGGCGTCGTCCGATCCACCCGAGGGCGTCGGTCGTTCGCGTCCGGCCAGTCCGGCTGCTGCGACCACCTCTCCCGAGGCGACCCGCCGCACCGCGCCGCGCCCGTTCCCGACCGGCCCTTCATGATCGAGGTAGTGCCGTCGATGGTCGGGGAGCCATTCGACCTCGCAGCGCTCGTGGACCGCAAGACGATCGATCCGGGTGGCGCAGCGCAGCGTGAGCACGTCGCGCGTCTCGCGGTCGCCCGCAGCGTCCCGGGCGAGCAGCCAGTCGTAGTGTCGCGATCCATCGGGCAGCACGTGCTCGAGCAGGACCATCGGCGGCTCGGGCGCGGCGCGTGCATGATCCATCGCGACGGAAGTATCATGCCGCCTCGCGTCGGGGTCGAGCGGATCTCGGCCGCCGCGCGTGTGGAGCCGCCATGCCCGCCCGAAGCAGCCGTTGCGCGTCCCTTCATCCGCCCCTTCGATCGTCGCGACGATTCGTCGCGACGGCGACGCTTCTCGGCGCGTTCGCCGTCGTCGGGGCGTGCGGTCCGAAGCCCATCGTCGTGCTGAAGCAGGACGGCGAGTTCAACTTCAAGTACGGCAACTACGAGGACGCCGCGAAGGACTTCGGCGAGATCATCGAGCGCACGCCGGGCGACTGGGAGGCGGAGTACCGCTACGGCCAGTGCATGATGCAGCTTGGCGACCTCAACGCCGCGCGTCGATCGCTCGAGATCGCGTCGACCGCGGTGCCCAACAACGACGAGGTCGCGTATGCCCTTGCCGACTGCTACTTCAAGCTCGGCGACCAGACGCGGCTCTACCAGCTCCTGCGCGATCGCGCCGAGTCGACGGGCTCGGCCGACGCCTGGGTGCGCATGAGCGAGTACGCGCTGCGCTTCGACGATCTCGACATGGCCAACACCGCGGCGCTCGCCGCCATCGAGGTCGACGACGGCAAGACCGCCGTGCCGTACTACCAGGCCGCGCTGGTCGATCAGCGGCTGAACCAGAAGGACGAGGCGATCCGCCGCCTGCGCCAGGCGTACGGCATCAACCCAGACGACACGCGCGTGAAGACGATGCTCGTGCAGTATGGAGAGGTGCCGGGACCGACGCTGGCGCTGCCGCCCGGAAAGTAGCGCCGGACGTGCGCCCCTCGACGACCGTGTGGCGCGCGCATCGTCGCATTCCACGCTCCATGTCACGCCAGCCGTCACGCTCGAAGGGACGAACGTCGCCATCGGCACGACGCGATCGCGCGCGGGTCGCCGGCGATGCTGACTCCCTCGCATCCAGCAACACCGACTGGCTTGGCTGGCTCGGGTTGCTCGGCGATGCGGCGCGCGTGCGGCTTCTTCGGCTCGTCTCGCATGACGAGCTTGGCGTCGGCGAGCTGGCGCGGGCCCTCCAGATGCCGCAGTCGACCGTCAGCCGACATCTCAAGACGCTCTTCGACGCCGGCTGGATCGCCAAGCGCACCGAGGGCACCGCAAGCCTCTATCGCGCCGCGCTCGATTCGCAGCCGGCGCCGGTCGCGGAGCTCTGGCGGCTCACGCGAGGGCAGTTCGACGGCGCTCCGACGTGCGCCGACGACGACCATCGCCTGGTCGCCGTCCTCGCGGACGCCGCAGCGACACGAAGGCGTTCTTCGGGCGGATCGGCGGCGAGTGGAGTTCCCTTCGCCGCGATCTCTTCGGAGAGGCGTTTTCGTTGGAGGCGCTGCTTGGTCTCATCGATCCGGCGCTCGTCGTGGCCGATCTCGGCTGCGGCACCGGCGAGGCGTCCGAGCGGCTCGCGCCCCTGGTCTCGAAGGTGATCGCCATCGATCGCGAGCGAGCCATGCTCGACGCGGCGCGCAAACGGCTGCGGGCGTTCACCAACATCGAGTTCCGCGAAGGGGAGTTCGCCCGCCTTCCGCTGCGCGACGGCGAGGTCGACGCCGGTGTCGTGATGCTCGTGCTGCATCACATCGAACAGCCCCGGGCCGCGATCGCCGAGGCCGGCCGGGCGATCAAGCCGCGCGGCCTGCTGCTGGTCGTCGACATGGTCGCCCACGACCGCGCCGAGTGGCGCCACACGATGGGCCACATGCATCTGGGATTCAGCGAGTCCGACGTGCGCGGCTGGGACGGCAGCGGAGGCCTCGCCCTCGTGCGACACCGCCGCCTCACGCCGGACACCGAGACGAAGGGTCCAGGGTTGTTCGCGGCGCTGCTGCGGAAGGCGTGAATCGATCGACTTCTCCGGGGGCGGCGGCCGGATCCGGCCAGACGCGGCCGCCGGCGAACGATTCTTCCGCGGGCGAACTACTTCGACGCGTTCGGCGCATTCGGCGCATTCGGCGCGTTCGTCGCGTCGAGCTTGGCGAAGACCGCGGCGGGGTTCTTCTTCACGCCGCTCACGCAGCTCTTGCAGCAGAGCTTCACGAGTCGGTTGTTCACGACCATCTCGACGGGTGCGCCCATCGCGCCGAGCTTCTCGCCGCTGATCGGGCAGGTCTCGAGCTTGTAGCCTGCGCGCTGCGCGGCGATCACGGCCTCGTCGAGCTTCGCGGTGAACTTCGCGGGATCGGCGTTGAACTTCTTGAGGCAGCCCTTGCAGCAGAAGCGCACGAGGCGGTTGTTCCAGACGATGTCCACCGCGTCGCCATCGACGAGCTCGTCGTCGGGCATCACCACGCAGCTATTGAGCGGATAGAACGGCCGCTGCATCGCCACGATCTTCTTGTCGAGCTCGGCCAGGTTCTTCGCCGGATCGGCGTTGAACTTCTCGATGCACTTGGTGCAGCAGAACTTGAGCTCGCGACCGTCGAGCACGTAGACGACCGCCTTCGCGTCGAGCTTCTCGCCGCTGATCGGGCAGGTGTCGAAGGGGTAGGGATCGCCCACGAACGTTCCGGGCTTGGGCGCGGTGGGCGGCGTTGGAGCCGCTGGCGGCGTGGCGGTGCCGGGCGCCGCGGGCTTGGCGCCGGCGGGCGCGGCGGGGGCTGCGGGCGCCGTTGGCGCGGCGGGGCGGGCGGGCGCCGTGGGCGCCTTGTCGTCGCGCAGCGCGGTCGCCGCCACGGCTCCGCCGACCAGCGCCGCCGCGGCGATGGCGATGGCGAAGCGACCCAGGTTCGATCCGATGCAGGCGCAGCAGCAGGGCATGGTTCAGGTTCTCCGAGAAAGGGTCGCATGATACCGGGCTGGCGGCCCGGGCCACCCCGCCGTTTGACCCGGTGCCGGCGGCCGGTTAGAGTTCACTCGTTCATCCGGATGAACGGATGAACCAGATTCGACCCCACTCGACCCCACTCGAACCCACCACCCATGCCCACCACCGCACCCGCTCGTCCCGCCACCGCGCCCACCACGTTCATGGACACCGGCCTCGCCCTCTTCCCGGCGCAGCGGACTGGTTCCGCGACGGGTCCCGAGACCACGCTGGAGTTCCGGGTCGCCGACCTCTCTCCCAGGACCGTCGCCTTCGGCCGCAAGGAGATCGAGCTCGCCGAGCACGAGATGCCCGGCCTCATGGCGCTGCGCGAGCAGTACAAGGGCAAGAACCCGCTGAAGGGCGCCCGCGTCACCGGCTCGCTGCACATGACCGTGCAGACGGCCGTCCTCATCGAGACGCTGGTGCACCTCGGCGCCGAGGTGCGCTGGGCGAGCTGCAACATCTTCTCGACGCAGGATCACGCCGCCGCGGCGGTCGCGGTCGGACCGAACGGGACCATCGAGAATCCCAAGGGCGTTCCGGTCTTCGCTTGGAAGGGCGAGACGCTTCCCGAGTACTGGTGGTGCACGATGCGCGCCCTCGACTGGGGCCTGAACGCCGACGGCACGCACCGCGGTCCGACGCTCCTGCTCGACGACGGCGGCGACGCGACGCTGCTGGTCCACAAGGGTCTCGAGTACAACAAGCAGGGGAAGGTTCCCGCGACGCCCGCCGACGCGAGCGAGGAGTGGACGGTCGTGATGCAGTTGCTGCGCGACCTCCAGGCGATGAACCCGAACTTCTGGGCGCCGATCGCGAAGGCCATCGTCGGCGTGAGCGAGGAGACGACCACCGGCGTGCACCGGCTCTACCAGATGCAGGAGAGCGGAACGCTCCTCTTCCCGGCGATCAACGTCAACGACGCCGTCACCAAGAGCAAGTTCGACAACCTCTACGGCTGCCGCCATTCGCTCGTCGACGGCATCATGCGGGCCACCGACGTGATGCTCGCCGGCAAGGTCGCGCTCGTCTGCGGCTACGGCGACGTCGGCAAGGGATGCGCCCAGTCGCTGCGTGGCCAGGGTTGCCGCGTGAAGATCACCGAGATCGATCCGATCTGCGCCTTGCAGGCGTGCATGGAGGGCTACGAGGTCGTGACGCTCGAGGATGTCGTCGAGACCGCCGACATCTTCATCACCGCCACCGGCAACTTCAACATCATCACCGCCGACCACATGAAGCGGATGAAGGACAAGGCGATCGTCGGCAACATCGGCCACTTCGACAACGAGATCGACATGGCCGGACTGAAGTCGATCCCGGGCGTGAAGCGCGTCAACGTCAAGCCGCAGGTCGACGAGTGGGTGCTTCCGGCCGCCGGAGGCAAGTCCAGGTCGATCATCGTCCTCGCGGAAGGTCGGCTCCTGAACCTCGGCTGCGCCACCGGCCACCCGAGCTTCGTGATGAGCAGCTCCTTCACCAACCAGGTCATGGCCCAGGTCGAGCTGCACCAGAACCACGCCAGCTACGAGAAGAAGGTCTACACGCTCCCGAAGCACCTCGACGAGCAGGTGGCCCGCCTGCACCTGGGCAAGCTCGGCGCGAAGCTGACCAAGCTCACGCCGCAGCAGGCCGAGTACATCGGCGTGCCCGCGGAAGGGCCGTACAAGCCGAATCACTATCGGTATTGATGCGTGGGAGACGGCGGAGCGTGCCACTCCGGCTGATGTTCGGCCGGACGCATCCGGCAAGGCTGTTGAAAGGGCTCCCGGTATGGGAGCCCTTTTCCATGCGCTGCGGCTGCGCCCCGTCGGCGGCATGACACGATCCGCCATGCGCGCTTCGTCGCGTGCTCCGCGTTCTGGGCGACGCTCGCGTCACGGTCGCCCGAAGCGTCCGCGCATGCAGAGGTCCCATTGGGCGACGCCGAACGGGGTGAGGGCGGCGCGCTTGGAGTAGTAGGCCGCCCAGAAGAGTGTCGGCTTCACGTCCTGACCCTTCGGCGCGCCGACCGAGGCGGCATCGAACGGCTCGACCTTGAGGAGGCCGGCGCCCTCCAGCGCCCGGAGCTTCCAGAACTTCTCGTTGTTCTTCGGATTGAGCGGCACGGCCGGCTTCTGCTGTCGGCCGGCCTCGACGTCCCAGCTCGGATCGAGCGTGATCGGCTTCGGCTCGCCCGACTTCGGGTCGCGCGGAAAGAGCGACTTGAGCTCGCGCAGCAGGTCGTCGGCGACCCTCGCCTTGCACTTGCGGATCGGCTCGAGCGATTGCACGTGCGCCTTGAAGACCGGCTGCTGTTCGCCCGCGCTGAAGAACGACTGCGCATAGGCGAAGAGGCCCGCGGGCGTGACGTGACCGCGCAGGTCGGCGGCGCCGCCGCGCAACCCGGCGAGGAGCGCCGCGGTGAAGAGACCGTGACCGAGCGCGTCGCTTTCGTCGGCACTCTCCCGTTGGCTTGCGGCGGCGAGGATCGACATTCCGAATGGAAGCGTCGCCAGCGCCGCGCCTGTCGCGGCTCCGAGCGCGGGCACATTGCCCGCGTGCCCGGCATGGCAGCAGTCGAGGATGATGGTCGTGTTGCGCGCCTTCCCGAGCGACGCGATCTTGAGGACCTCGAACATCGGGAGCGCGTCGTCATCCGTCTTGTCGGTGGTGATCAGTCGGCCGTCGAGCAGCGTCTCCGCGCCATGTCCGGCGAAGTAGAAGAGCGAGTCGTCTGTCCAGTCCGGCGCGAAGAGCCAGTTCCTCAGCCGATCCTTCAAGGTGGGCTTGTCGACCGAGCCGTCCTGGCCGCCAAGCACTTCGCAGTCGTAGTTGACACCGCCGTCGTCGTTCGTCGAGAGCGCTTCGGCCATCGCCTCGGCGTCGTGCCGGCAGCAGGTGAGGCGGTTCTTGTGGTCGTACTTGTTGATCCCGACAAGCAGTGCACGTCCCTTGTGTTCCATGGCTCCTCCGGTTCGATGCCCCGTCGACGCGTCGACTGCGACACAGTCTGCGCACCGCGATCGCGGCCGTCAAAGAGACGACAAAGGCCCGGCGCGCGGTAACGCCCCGGGGGGCGTGCAGGCCTTCCAAGAGGGGTGCCACGTTCTCGGCGAGCCCGATCACGAACCGGCGGGCGAAGCGCCCGCGAGCCGGCGGGAATCGGCCGGGATCGCCGCGTCGCGGAGGTCACAGGCTCCACGCCGCAAGCAGGATTCCGAGGTCGCCGCCGTCGACGACGCCATCGCCGTTGAGGTCGCCATCGATGCCGCCCCAATTGCCGAGCAGCAGGCCGAGGTCGGCGCCATCGACCACGCCGTCGAGGTTGAGGTCCGGCCCGAGCACGACGCGCGGCGCCACGGTCATCGTGATCTGGCGCGACGAGCTCATGCCGTCGCTGTCGGTGCCGGTCACGGTGATCACGTGCGTGCCGGGCGAGAGCGTGTCGAGCAGGAAGAGCCGGCCGGTGCCGAGCGGCCCGTCGATGCTGGACTGCCACGAGATGCTCGCGTCGGGCAGCATCAGGTCCTCGAGATCCCACGCCGAGGCGTGGAAGGCGATGGTGGCGTGCTGCTTGTAGGTCTCGGTGTTGTTGGGGCTGACGAGGTTCACATCCGGGGGATTGCCGTCGCCCATCGAGTCCGCCTCCATCACCGGCGAATCGACGCTGTTGAAGCCGTCGCTGGTGACGAGCTTGAACCAGGCGTGCGTCCCGACGCTGGCGGGCACGCTCGAAGCGTCGAAGTCGAAGCTGTTTCCGACGAGGTTCACCACGAGCGGAAGCCACGAGGCGCCCTCGTCGCGGCTGTAGAGCAGGTGGTGCGTGAGCTCGTCGCCGTCGGGATCGGAAGCGGTCCACGTGACGCGCACGGTGCCGGTCAGCGCGTTCGGCTGGCCGATGCCGGGGGCCGGGGCCGGCGCGTTGGCCGCGCCGACCGGCGCCGGTGCGGCGACGCTGGCGACCGAGGTGATCGTGGCCGTCGGCGCAGACGCGCTGCGCGCACGCTGGGCGAGCGTCCTCTGCGCCGCGACGTCGACGATCTCGGCGGACGCGACGAGCGTTCCGTCGACCTCGCGCGGGACGATCACGTAGACGCACTGGGCCTTGACGAACTCGGGCGATCCCGGGTGCTGCTCGACGCACGCCTCGCGGCCGCGGGTCGTGTCGAGACGGACGGTCCAGAGCGCAGCGCCGTTGGCGGCGCGGCAGACGACGGCGATGTCGCCGTTGGGATCGTCGACCGAGAGGGACTCGTGCCTCACCTCGAAGACCGGGTCGATCCAGGCCGTCCCGGCCTCGTGCGCGTAGCCGCCGCTGACGCGGAGCAGCGCGCCGCCCACGGGCGCCGCGGGCGCGTCGGGGCCGCCCGGGCCTCCGCCGCCCTCGCCGTCGGCCGAGCACTGCACGCGACTGTCGGCGATGAACTTGTTGAAGCTCGCCTGGTTGACGAAGGCCGCGTTGGTGAGCTGGCCCGCGTACATGATGTCCTTCTTCGTCGTCGGGAAGAGCTGGGCGATGTTCTGCGTCTGGAGGAGATGGTGCTCGACGTCGATGCCGTTGGTGCCGATGGTGCTCGTGTTGTGCACGAGGCCGACGAGGTGCCCGAGCTCGTGCGCGAAGGTGCGCTGGAAGCGGGTGAGGTCGGTGTTGCCGAAGGCGGCTTCGCCGGGAATCCCGTTGGACTCGCCGTTGCCCGAGAAGGGGTTGCCCTTCAGCCAGCCGAAGATGAAGTCCGGCTTCGGGTATCCCGCGGCGGGGATCTGGTTGACGAGCATGTCCTTGAGCGTGTTGAGGAGCGCGATGTCGCTGCTGTTGATCGCCTGCGTCCACGTGAGCGTGGGCAGCGGGGCGCGGTGGTAGTTGAGCTCGCGCGGCGCGTAGATCGCCCGAACGAAATTGTCGCCCATGCCGGATTCGGTGAGCGTCGCGTCGGGCAGGCCGCCACCCGGCGTGTAGTTGATGTTCATGTACGCGATCTCGACGACGTCGCGGCAGGCGAAGACGACGTTGTTGAGCGCCAGGACGTTGTTGGTCTCGTTGGTCTCCGCGACGACGTGTCCCGGATCGACCTCGACCTGGAAGTCGACGTCGCCGCTCTGCGGAAGCAGGGCGATGAAGTTGACCGTGTCGTTGAGGTTGGCGAGGTTCGGCGAGACCGGCGCCGAGATCGGCCCGTTCGCCGAGTAGGTGGGCGATCCCGCCTGCTCGATGCCGTTGACGAAGATGCGCAGTCGCGCATCGACGTTGGGGATCGCGGTCGTCGAGCCGGTCACGCCGATCTTCGCGCGCACCATCGCCGTGCGCCCGCCGACGAGGGTCGTCGAGCCCAGTTGCACCGACTGGATCACGGTGATGGAGCTGACCGTCAGGTCAACGGCGAGCGCCGGCGCGGCGAGCGCCGCGACGGCGCCCAGAGCCAATGCGGCGGGGCGGAGGCGCGAGGCCGTCCTGGACTTCAGCTTGGTCGAGTTCCGATGCATCGAGCGCGCGCCGACGGCGGCGTGCGTTCCACTCTGCTCATTCCGATTCATGTCGAGCTTCTCCATTCCGCGCGCAGCGGAGCCAAAGGTTCGCCGCCACGACTTGTGGCGGCGGACCCTCGGAAGGTGGTCCCGGCCCATAACAGGTGCGCCGTGGCAACGACGGCGGCAAGCCATGCGAAAAGGGCTTCGACGCACGACCAGCGCCGTCGTTCCAGCGACGGACGCCGTTCGGGCGCTGGTCGTGTGGCCGACGTCGACGATCCAGGTGACGCGGCGGCGATGCCGGGGTGCGGCCGGCCCGAGGCCGCCTGCTCCCCTCGAAACCCCCTAAAACGGCGTCCGTCCCGCCGTCCCGCCGCTTCACCGGCCGGGTTCGGTCAGTGGCCGCCGGCGTCGCCCGCGAGCCGCTTCACCAGCTCGCCGACGACCGACTTGGCATCGCCGAAGAGCATGAACGTGTGGTCCTGGAAGTAGAGGTCGTTGTCGATTCCCGCGAAGCCGGGGTTCTTGCTGCGCTTGATCGCGAAGACCGTCTTGGCCTTGTCGGCGTTGATGATGGGCATGCCGTAGATCGGCGTCGACTTGTCCGTGCGTGCCGCCGGATTGACGACGTCGTTGGCTCCGATCACCAGTGCGACGTCGCACTGAGGCATGTCCGGATTGATGTCGTCCATCTCGACCAGGTCGCCGTACGGCACGTCCGATTCGGCGAGCAGCACGTTCATGTGGCCCGGCATCCGTCCGGCCACGGGATGGATCGCGAACTTGACCGTGATCCCGCGGCGCACGAGCTGGTCGTAGAGCTCGCGCACCCGGTGCTGCGCCTGCGCCACGGCCATGCCGTAGCCGGGAATGATCACGACCAGCGACGCCTGCTCGAGCACCTGCGCCGCGCCTTCGATCGTCTCCTCCTTGTAGACGCGCTGATCGCCCGCCGCGGAGGCCGCCTGCACCTTGCCGAAGGCGCCGAAGAGGACGTTCGTGAACGAACGGTTCATCGCGCGGCACATGATGATCGAGAGGATGAGCCCGCTCGCGCCGTCGAGTGCGCCGGCGGTGATCAGCAGCTTGTTGTCGAGCACGAAGCCCATGGCCACGGCCGCGAGTCCCGCGTAGGAGTTCAGGATCGAGATCACCGTCGGCATGTCGGCGCCGCCGATGGGCAGGATGAGCAGCACGCCGAAGGCGAGGGCCAGCACGACGATCAGGGGGAACGCAACCATCGCGAGCGACCCCGAGGGGCTCGCCACCACGACCACGCCGAGCAGGATCGCCAGGGCGAGCAGCCCGAGGTTGATCAGGTTCTGGAACGGATACGTCACGGGGCGCTGCGGAATCCACTTGATTTCCTGGAGCTTCCCGGCGGCCATGAGACTCCCGGTGACCGTCAGGAAGCCGAGGATGACCTCGGCGACGATGGCGATCATGCGGAAGCGGGTGAGCTGCTCCGGACCTTCGTTCAGCCACAGGTAGTACTTGGCGGTGCCGACCAGGCCGGCGGCGAGCCCGCCGAAGGCGTGCGAGAGCGCCGTCCGCTGCGGCACCGCGGTCAGCGAGACGCGCGAGAGCGGAATGCCGATCACCGCGCCGACGAGCAGCGCCAGCACGATCCACCCGTGGTGCACGATCGACGGCTGGGCCCACGTGGCGCCGACGGCGATGGCCATCGCCGCGACGCCGGCGGCGACCGCCCGGCGCGCCGTCTGTGGATGGCCCATCCAGTGCAGCGAGAAGACGAAGAGCGCCGTCGCCGCGAGGTACGCGAGTTGCACGAAGGCGTGGCTCATCGCTTCGCCTCCGCCGCGGGTGCGTGGCCGGCGCCCGCGGGGGGTGCGCCGGCGGACGGGTTGCGCGTCGGCTTGAAGAGCTTCAGCATCCGGTCGGTGATGAGGAAGCCGCTGACGATGTTCGTGGTCGAGGCGACGAGCGCGATGAAGCCGAGGATGCGGATCGCCGGCGGAAAGTCGCCGCCGGTGACGATGATCGAGCCGACGACGGCGATCGCCGAGATCGCGTTGGTCAGCGACATGAGCGGCGTGTGCAGCAGGCGCGAGACGCGGAGGATCACCCCCAGACCGACGAAGGTCGCGAGCATGAGCACGAAGAGCATCGACCAATAGTCGACCGGCGCCTGTTCGCCGCCGGCGGAGGCGTGCGCCACCGAGGCCAATCCCAGCGCCGCGCCCGTGGCCAGCGCCGCGATCGCTCGCGAGGTCGTCGTTCGTTGCACCATGTTCAACAGGGCCTCCTCTGGGTGTGCACGGCCGTGGGCGGCCGTCGCCGGGGCATTATGCGGTCGGCCGGGGATCGCGTGTTGTGCGCGGTCGCCGATGGTCCGATGCGCCCTCGGACGACCACCGCCTCGCGCGCGGGTTCGCCGGCGCGCGCCGCTCGGTCGCGCGGCCACGGCTCCTGCATGGCGCTGGCGGTGGCGATCGTCGCCGCGGGGATCACCGACCGTCCGCGGCTTCGGCGTCGCGCACGCCGGTGGCGCGGTACGTGGCGCGTCGCTGCGCGTATTCCTCGGGCGCGACGGGAAGGTCGGGCGTCTCGCCCGCGCGCCATTGAGCGTGGAGCCGGGTCAGGAACGGCACGCACCAACGGCAGCCCGTTCCCGCGCCGAGGCACTCGGAGAGCTGCGACGGCACCGATGGTTGCGTGCGCCGCATGAAGTTCACGATCTTCCGACGGCTCACCCGGAAGCAGAGGCAGACGTGGTCGTCGGGATGCATGGTGATGGATCGCGGGTGGGCCGCGAAGGCGTCCGGACCCTTCTAGATGCGACGCGCGACCGGCGCGGGCCGCGTCGCCTACGGGTGCGGCGGCGCGGTCGCGGGCGGGCTGGCGGCGGTGGCGCTCGTCGCTTCGACGGTGAAGCCCAGTTCGGCGAAGGGGCCGATGAAGCGCGGCTGGTCGAAGGGGCCGACGGCGTCGCGGCGATCGTTGAGGCGCACGCTGGGCACCAGCGTGCCGCGCAGCCGAAGGTATTGCCCCTTGGCGGTCAGACCCGCCGCCTCGAGGCGCCGGAAGATCGTCACCGGGATCGTCGTCTCGAACGCGTCGCCGAGCGCGTTGCCGTTCCCCGGGTCGATCGCCACGACGCGCATGGCGACCTGCTTGTCGCCGACGGCGCCGACCGACTCGGTCAGCACGAGCCAGTCGATCGGGGTGCGATGGTGGCGGTTGGCCTGCGAGATCCACTTCTCGAGCGCCCTGAAGTAGACCGTGCGCTCCTTCGGCGAGGCGTGCCCCCCGACGCCGGCGAGCGCCTGCGCATAGTCCGCCTGGAGCGCCTTGAGAAGCGCCACGGGGCTCGCAGTGGGAGAGGTGTCGTCGAAGGTCGTCTCCGGCGGCTGCGGCGGCGGCACGGGTCCGGGGCCGGCCGGGGCGGCGCCGGGGACCGCGCCAGGAATCGTCGCCGGCTGTCCTGCGCCTGCGGCCCTCGCCCTCGCCTCGGCGTCGGCAAGGCGCTTCTCGACCTCGGCGATGCGGGCCCGCGCGGCGGCGAGCTCGAGCTCCAGGTCGTGAACGCGCGTGCGAAGCGCCTGGTTCTCGGTGCGCAGGTCGTTGTCGCTCTGCGCCGTGGCGGCCGTGGCCAGCGCGGCGGCCGCGCCCGACGTCGCGATCGTCGCGATCCCGGCGCGTGCGCCGATGCAGTGGGGCATCGAGATCGCCGACACGACGACGCCGACAAGGGCCGACGAGGGTCGCAAGTGAAGCATCAAACCTCCCGAATGCATGGCAGGGCGTGGCACGTGCGTCGCACCGAGCCCCATATGCTACCGCGTCGGTTGTCGCCGGTTCGTGGCGATTGCCTCGAAGGGCGATTCGAATCCGTGTGGCCGAAGCCATTTCCGGAGCTATCGATGAACCAGATCCGCTCGTTGATCACGATCGCCCGCCGCCGCTCCGGACTGAGCGCATTCCTGGGTGGGGCGCACGTCGCGGCGCTCTCGTTGGCGCTCTTGGCGCTCGCCCTGGTCCTGGTTGGCAAGGTCTCGCCGGCGATCGGCGTTCCGTGGTTGTGGATCCTTCCCGGATTCGCCGCCGCGGCGATCCTGGTCGGTCTCTGGTGGGCGCGGCGAGCGCGGCGCGGCGAGCTCGAGCTGGCGGTTGCGCTGGATCGTCGGCTCGGCCTGAAGGAGCGGTTCTCCACCGCGCTGAGCTGCGAGCGGCGCGAGGACAGCTTCGCGCAGGCCGCGGTCGACGACGCGGTGCGGCTCGCCGCCGAACCCGCGCTCCCGAAGCGGGTTCGCGAGGGATTTCCGGTTCGCGCGCCGCGCGCGTGGTGGGCGACGCCGCTGGTGGCGCTCGTCGCGATCGCCGCGCTCTTCCTGCCGCAGGCGGATCTCTTCGCGCGCGGCAAGCCGAACGAGGAGGTCGCGCAGGCGAAGCAGGCGGCGACGGAGTCGATCGACCGGCTCGTGCAGGAGGTTGCGCTGGACCCGAACCTGAGCAAGGAGATGGCCGGCGTGCTCGACGAGATGAAGGACCTCAAGCTCGACGGCGAGACGCTGCGCACATCGGAGGACTTCAAGCGCGAGGCGATCCGCAAGGCGACCGAGCTCAACCAGCGCCTCCAGGAGCTGGTCGAGGGCGAGAAGGGCATGCAGGCCGAGGCGATGCGCGACGCGATGAAGTCGCTCGACACGCCGAAGGACGGCGCGGCCAAGGAACTCGCCGAGGCGCTCAGGCAGGGCGACTTCAAGCAGGCCAACGAGAAGCTCCAGGAGATGCTCAAGAACGCGCAGGACGGCAAGCTCGACGACAAGCAGAAGGCCGACCTGGCCAAGCAGCTCGAGGCGATCGGCCAGCAGCTTCAGCAGCTCGCCCAGCAGCAGAAATCGCTCGAGGATGCGCTGCGGAAGGCCGGAATGGATCCGCAGCTTGCCAAGAACGAGAAGGCGCTCGAGCAGGCGCTCAAGAACAACCAGAACCTCAACCAGCAGCAGAAGCAGCAGCTTCAGCAGCAGGCGAAGGCGCAGCAGGCCGCATGCCAGGCATGCAAGGGGCTCGGCCAGAGCGCCATGCAGATGTCGCAGGCCATGCAAGGTCAGCAGGGGCAGCAGGGACAGCAAGGGCAGCAGGGCCAGCAGGGTCAACAAGGCCAGCAGGGGCAGGGAGGCAACGACGCGATGCAGCAGGCCGCGGCGCAGATGAGCCAGATGCTCAACGACGCCGAGGCGATGCAGCAGATGCTCCAGCAGGCGCAGGCCGCGATGCAGGCGTGCCAGGGTCAGTGCCAGGGCATGGGGCAGGGCATGAGCAAGGACGACAGTTGGGCGATGCTCGGCCAGTGCCAGGGGCAGAACCAGAATCCCAGCCAGACGCAAGGCAAGGGTGGCATGGGTCCGAACCCCGGCCTCGGCCAGGGCGGCGTGGCGCAGAAGGCCAAGACGCCGACCGCCACCAAGGCGCAGAAGGACAAGGTCGAGGTCACCGGCGGCGACATCATCGCGCGGCAGCTCGTGAAGGGCGAGCAGATCGTCGGCGAGGCGCGGACGCAGCTTCGCGACGTCGTGATGCCGGCGATGCGCGGCGCCGAGGAGAGCGTCAACGCCGAACGTGCTCCGCCGCACCTGAAGAACCTCTACAAGCGCTACTTCAACAAGATGGAGAAGCGAATCGACAACGCGACGAAGGGCGCCGGCCCGGCCGAACCCGCGTCGGGCGACTCGCCCTCTGCCGGATCGGCGCCAGCCGCCCCTGCGGGCAAGCCGTCTTGATCGCCGACGCCGCGCCGCGTGTGGCGGTCGCCGCGGCGCGCCGCGCCGGGCGGGTTGCGATGCGATCGCTCCGTTGCATCGTTGCGGCCGCGACCGCGACCGTCGTGCTGGCGGGATGCTCGAGCGGACGCGACGAGATCGTCGTCTACGTCTCGGCGGACGAGACGGTCGCTCGTCCCATTCTCGCGAAGTTCACCGAGACGACCGGCATCCGCGTCCGTCCGAAGTTCGACACCGAGGCGACGAAGACGTCCGGCCTCGCCGCCGTGCTGCGTGCCGAGCGGGACCATCCGCGCGCCGACGCATTCTGGTCGAGCGAGGTCTTCATGACCGTCCAGCTCGCCGAGGAGGGCGTCCTGGCGCCGCATCGTTCAGCCGACGCGGAGGCATGGCCCGCGTCGTTCCGTGGCGACGATTTCCGCTGGTTCGGCTTCGCGGCGCGGGCGCGGGTGATCGCCTTTGCGCCGTCGCGCGTCGCCGAGCACGAGCAGCCGACCGCGTGGGCCGACCTCAGTCGCGACTGGTGGAAGGGGCGGCTTGCGATGGCCGATCCGCAGCTCGGCACCACGCGCGGCCACATGGGGGCGCTCAGGACGTGGTGGGATGGACGGCTGATGCCCGGCTACTTCAACGCCTTCGCCGAGGGCCTCGGCGCGACGGGGATCCGTCTGCTCACGACGGGCAACTCCGGCGTGGTCGAGGCGATCGTCGCCGGCGAGGCCGATGCGGGCATGACCGACACCGACGACGTCTGGGCGGCGCAGGCGCGCGGCGCGGAGCTGGCGTTCGTCTATCCGCGCTTCGACAAGGACGACTCGGTCCGTGGCGGAGGCACGCTGCTGATCCCGAACACCGTCGGCGTCGTGGCGGGCGCGCCGCATCCGCAGCTCGCCGCGCGCTTCGTCGACTTCATGCTCTCGCCGCTGGTCGAACGCATGCTCCTCGAGTCCGATTCGCACAACGTTCCCCTTCGTCCCGAGCGACTGCCACCGGAGCTGCACGATCTGGTGGAGCGCTACCGAGTGCCCGACCCGGTCCGGATCGACTACGCCGCGGCGGCCAGGGCGATGGATGGCGCGGTGGAGACGCTGGTGACCAAGGTCCGCGCCGCCGGGCCCGGTTGAGCCGGGGAGGAGGATCAGCCGCGGATTACGAATTGGCCGCGGAGGGACGTGGAGCGAGATCAGCCGCGGAGGGCCGCGGAGTAACGCGGAGGAGGAATTAGCCGCGGAGGGCCGCGGAGGGCCGCGGAGGGCCGCGGAGGGACGCGGAGGAGGAGTTAGCCGCGGAGGGCCGCGGAGTAACGCGGAGAAGGAATTAGCCGCGGAAGGTGCAGAAGAGGCGGCTCATCGGTGGATGTGCTGAAGACGTGAAGATCAGGTCGGGCAGGGATTGACCTTGGCTGCTTCACAGTGTGATCGGTGATCAGGCTTGCGATCTTGCCTGCACGGCCGACGTCGCCGGGCACCCCGACTCCTCCTCCGCGGCTCTCCGCGGCTGATGTTGCTCCGCGTTCCTCCGCGGCCCTCCGCGGCTGACCTCGCTCCGCGTCCTTCCGCGGCCGATCGCCACCGAAACGCCGTCCTGCTACCATGGCCCCCGCGCGTCGCGATGGCTTCCGGCGGTGCGATCATCCCCTGCAAGCAGCCGCCCGATGCCCGTTCCCACCACCGATCCGACGACCGCTCTCGAGAAGCGCGACCGCTGCGGCGACCTGCCCCATCGGCCGCGCGTGCTCCTTGGGAAGATGGGGCTCGATGGCCACGATCGCGGCGTGAAGCTGATCGCGCGGATGATGCGCGACAGCGGGATCCACGTCATCTACTCGGGACTCTGGCAGACGCCGCGATCGCTGGCGATCTCGGCGCGCGACGAGGACGCCGACTGCATCGCCAGCTCGATGATGAGCAACTCGCACCTGGTGCTCGTGCCACGCCTGCTCGACGAATGCCGCAAGGTCGGCCGGCCCGACATGATCGTCAACGTCGGCGGCATCATTCCCCAGGAGGACGTCCAGGCGCTGCTCGACGCCGGCGTCCGCAGGATCTATCACACCGGCACCGGGCTCGAGGAGATCGTCGAGAGCGTGCGCAGCAGCGTGCGGCCGTACGCACCGCTGCGAAGCGACCATCCCACGGCGGTGCTCGCCCGGCTCATCTCGCTGGCGCACGCCGGTCGCACGCCGAAGGACGCGGCGCTGCGCCGCCCGGCGCAGGTCGTCGGCATCACCGGCTCGCCCGGCGCCGGCAAGTCGACCCTCGTCGCCGCGATGCTCTCCGAGGCCGTGCGGCGCGGCTGGAGGATGGCCGTGGTGGCCTTCGATCCGATGAGCCCCATCACCGGCGGCGCGCTCCTCGGCGACCGGCTGCGCGTGGACTTCAACGCCGTCGACGAGAACGTCTTCTACCGCTCGCTGGCCATCGTCGGCGAGGACTATGCGACGCTTCCGGACATCGCCGGGCTGATCGGCGCCGCGGGCTACGACAAGCTCGTCATCGAGACGGTCGGCGCGGGACAGAACGACGTGGCCATCCGATCGTTCGTGGACCGGACCGCGGTGGTGGTCGTGCCGGGCATGGGCGACTCCGTCCAGATGGACAAGGCCGGCATCCTCGAGATCGCCAACCTCTTCGTCGTCAACAAGGCCGACCATGCCGGCGAGGCGAAGCTCGTGCGCGAGCTGCTCGACATCGCCTCTGGACGGCGGATCCTCGAGACCGTGGCGACGCAGGGCAAGGGCGTGGTCGAGCTGCTCGACGCGCTGTTTGCATGACCTCTTCCGTCGTCCTCAACTGCCTGCTGATCGTCATCGCGCGCATCGCCGACGTGTCGCTCGGCACCGTGCGCACGGTGGCGGTGATCCATGGCCGCCGCCACACGGCGTGGGTGCTCGGGTTCGTCGAGGTCCTGATCTGGGTGCTGGTCGTGAGCGTGGTCATCCAGACGGTGCAGCAGAACCGTTGGTACGCGATCGCCTATGCGCTCGGCTTCGCGACGGGCAACTACATCGGCATCACGATCGAGCAGTTCTTCGCCTACGGCCGGCAGGTGGTCCGCGTCTTCACGCGAAGGGGTCCCGAGATGGCCGCGGCGTTCCGCGCCGATGGCGTGGTGGTGACCGTCTTCCGCGGCGACGGTCGCGACGGACCCGTGGACATGCTCTTCATGGAGAGCGAGCGCCGGTCGACCAAGGAGCTCATCGCCCGCGCGCGATCGATCGATCCGACCTGCTTCTACACGGTTGCGGACATCCGGGCGGCCTCGCGCGGCGAGCAGGTGGGCGTCGAGCGCGTGGGACAGGACAAGTAGGTCGCGGCTGCCGGGCGGGACGCGCATGTGGGCGACGGCGCGGTGGACGGCACCGTCGGGAAGCCCGCGCCATCGCGCGGCATCCTCGCGCCCGCTATAACAACCCGCCGAGATAGTCGACGAGCTGGAACGCGCCGAGGCCGCCGAAGGGAAGGAGCGCGGCCTTCAGCACGGGATTGGCCAACGGCGGCGCGAACGCGCCGTGGGAGATCGATTCGATCTCCTTCACCGCGCGGTCGAACTCTCCCGCCGCCGCCGCGTCGACGAGCGGCGAGCGGACGGGAACGAGCACCATCGGCACGCCGTCGCCCGGCGCGCGGCGCGATGCGGCGTCGTCCGTTCCGGTCCCGGCGTCCGACACCTCGACGTCGTAGTCGGCCTTGGCGCCGGTTCCGAGCCTCACGCGCACGCGCGGTGCGGCGGCGAGTTCCGGAGCGAGCTCCGCCGACGCGTGCTCGAGCCGCGGAAGCTCGTCCTCGCGCGGGAAGAGGAGTTCCGCGCGGAGCCGTCCCGCCTCGGCCACGAGACGAATGCCCTCCTCGTGCATTCCGCCGTCGACCACCGGCAGGGCCTGCGCGACGCGCTCGCCGTCGAGCAGCTCGAGCACGGCGCTGCGCCGCCAGCGCCGCGCGGCGGAGGCGTCCTTCTCCTCGATGAGCCCCAGGGCGCGGCGCAGGGAGAGATCGTCGTCCTGCGTCGCGGTGCGCATGTCCAGCTCGCGCGCGGCGCGCAGCTCGCGGATCTGCTCCTGCCGCAGGTGGAGCGCCGCGCGGCGCAGCGTCTCGGCGGCGATCAGCGCGATCACCGCCGGCGCCGCGAGCGCCAGGACGACCGACCATCGGAAGGGCCACGCATCGAACTTGCCCGCGGTCGAGAGCGCCAGCAGCAGCAGGAGCACGACGGGGAAGTAGACCGTCGCGGCCACCCACTTGGTCCGATCGGCGACGAGCCGGACCGTGAGGTACGCCTGCGCGGCGAGTCCGCGCACGCCCGCCTCCGAGCGCGCCCAGGCGCGGGCCGCGCGCCCCCAGCGCCCGCGCAGCGGCAGCACCGCGAGGTTGTCCAGCAGGCGGGTGCAGAGGTTGCTCGCGTCCCACACCGCGATGGTCACGAAGAGCACTGCGGCCCACGACGCGATCATGAGCCAAGGGTGCGTGCTCCGGGCGAGCCAGCCGCGCACGATTGGCGGCGTCTCGAACGCGAAGGCCAGCGGGCCGATCATCACGCCCAGATAGAGCGCGAGCAGGATCAGCGCACGGATGCTCCGCGCCACGACGCGACCGCGTCGAAGGTAGCCGAACCAGACGGCCTCGCCGCGATCGATCGACGGATCGCTGCGCCAGCCGACGACCCAGAGCGGGTGCGGCGCCGGTGGGTGGACCGGTGAACCGGGCACCGCGCGCCGCCACGGCCGGAACCAGCCGACGACCTCGCCAAGCCAGTCGCCGGGCCGGTCGCGCGGGACGGTCGCGAAGCCGAAGCGATCTCCGATCCGCCGGGCGTTGTCGAGCGAGAGCCGCCACATCGAGACGAGCAGCCCCGCCGCGAGCGCCACCACCGCCAGCCGGAGGATCGACGACGGCCAGACGCTGATGCCTTCGAGCAGCGCCGCGGGCTCCTCGTCGGGGCGGGTCTGGATCCACGCCAGGAAGACGATCAGCGCCGCCCATGCGACGATCGCGACGAGGAGCACCGCCACGTGCCGCGCGCCGAACATCTCGCGCCAGTCCGAGCGCGGACTCCACGACGCGCGGTTCGCCTTCAACGGCGCCCAGTGATCGGGTCGCCGCAGGAGCTGCCACGCGTAGACGCCGAGCGCCACGATCCCGGCCAGACCGACGGCGCCGAACGCCACCAGGCGCCACGTCCGGCGCGAGTAGGGATTGGGCATGCCGCGCGGGGTCGGCGCCGCCGGGAAGAGCGCGGCGGCGGCGGCTCGATCCACGACCGGCGCCTCGACGTGCCGATCGATCGCGAGCCGGCGCGGCCCATCGAAGCCGATCTCGGCGATCTGGGCCACCGACTCGCCGGGCAGCGTGCGATCGCCGAGCCGGCCGACGACGTCCGAGTTGCCCGCCTGCTCGCGGCGCTCGACGATCGCGGTCGCCTCCGGCTGCTCGACGGCGAGCAGCGTCGCGAGGAAGAGCGACGTCTGGTAGCTGCTTCGGAACGGCGGCGTCTGGCGCTGCAACGACGGCCCGAGCGAGAGGTCGTAGTGCGAGGCGACCACGAGGTTGCGCATCGTGTCGGCGAACGCCGGATGGGCGTACATCGCCTCCAGGTCGTTGGTGAAGATCAGCTTGTCTGGAAGCGCCTCGCGGATCGCCTGGACGATGGGGATCTTGTCCTCCCATGAACTGCCGACGACGCCGATGGCGCGGATCTCCCGTCCCCCGCGCTCCGACTGGAGCGCGATGTCGTTGCGAAGATCGGCGACCAACCGTCGGATGTAGTCGAGCTGGCCGCGCCCGATCGGCCGCTCGCTCGCGCCGAGCGCCGGCTGCTCGATCGGGTTGGGCAGCAGCGAGGTCGTGGCGCCGCGGCCGGGATTCGTCGGCGCGCCTTCGGCATCGCGGTCGCCGGGAAGCTGGCCGTCGACGCCGCGCAGGAACGCGTACGTGAGACAGGCGCTCGACTCGAACTCGCGCCGCGCCGCGGCGATGGCGTCGGACGAGACCTCGCCCGGCCCGACCACGGAACGGCGCGCCCGTTCCCACAGCAGCGCCCGCAGCACGGGCGGCATCGACCGGGCATAGATCGAGTCCTGCTCGTGAACCAGCGCGATCGCGGTGCGCGGATCGGCCGCCGGGTCGACGCCGCGCAACTGGAGCTCGCGCAGGATGAGCGCCAACAGGTCGCGATCGGTGCCGATGGTCCGATGGAGGCGGATCGTGGTCGACGTCGCGGGAAGCGTGAATTCGGCATCCGGGCGAGGGATCGCGGCGCCGCCGGCGAGCCGCGCCTCGAGCAGGGCGCTGCCGATCGTGGCCGACCAGTCGATGACCTCCACATGGGCGAGCCGCGCCAGGCCCGGCAGCGGCGGCGCGCCATCGGGGCCGACGTTGGGCAGCTCGCGCTGTTCGGTGAGCAGGTCGACGATCCGGTCCGACGAGCCGGTGAGCAGCGCGAGCCGCGTCTCCGTGGACGGCAGCGCCGCGAGCGTCTCGCCAAGGACGCCGTCGAGCGCCCGAAGGTTCCGGCGTGCCGGGATCTTGTCGGTCCGCAGCCAGAGCAGGAGCACCGAGTCGAACCTCGGCGCCGCGCTCGCGGCGCGATCGCGCCGGAACCACTCGTATGGAACGGCCACGGGGCGACCCGCCGATCCGCCCGGACCGTCGCGCTCCGGGAGCTCGCGCGAGATGCGACCGAGCGACGGGCTCAGGAAGAAGTCGATGAAGTCGCGGCTGGTCGGCACGTATCCGGCCTCGCTCAGGGCGCTCACGATCGCGTAGCGGTCTCGGATGCGCTGTTCCTCGGTCGTCGGCCATGCGCTTCCGTTGCAGAGCGTCGCCAGGACGAGCCGGCGCCCGCCGGGCCCCGGGTTCGGGCCGCGCGTGGCGAGCAGCTCGAGGAGCTGGCCGATCGCCGCGTCGCGCAGCGGACGCGCGCCGTTCTCGTCGGGCTTCTCAGCGTCGAACTGTCGGGTCGCGTCCGTCGCCGCCTGCATGGTCGCCTGGAGCGGATCCTGCCACAGGAACGCCGGGACCTTTCCCGGCAGATCCTCGCGCCAGAGCATCGTGTCGCGCTTCGGCGTCGCCTTCTGAAGCGGCTTCGTTCCGACGTAGAAGCCGGTCAGGCCCACGAGCGCAATGAGCACGACGACCGACACCCCGGAAACGCCGCCGCCGTCGGATCGAGTGGGCATCGTGAAACTCCCGCGGGCCGCACGACAGACGCCAGCCGGCGCAGTGTGTGCGCAGGGGAGACGCGAATCAACAGACGCGCGGATCCGGAGAGCATGCGGGCGCCAATCGTCGACACGTGCGCTAGCCGACCCACGACCAGTTCATGGCCGCCGATGCCGACGTGCGATCTGCGGTCGCGTCACACATCGGCCCGCCTCGCCGGGAAGGCGCGCTGCGCGAAGTGCGCCAAGCGCACCAAGCCCGCCACATAGGGCCTACCGCAGCTCCACCGTCCAATACGCCTCGTCGAGGAACGCCTTCCACGACTGGTACTTCGGCGAACCGAGACGGATGGTGATCGCCGGGTTCCGCCTGGGCTTCACCGGCCGGCGGATGAGCTTCATGCCCGCCTGGTCGGGCGTGCGGCCGCCCTTGCGGGCGTTGCACTTCACGCACGCGCAGACGAGGTTCGTCCACGAATTGTCGCCGCCCTGCACGCGCGGCGAGATGTGGTCCAAGGTCAGTTCCTTGGTCGAGAAGCGGTCGCCGCAGTACTGGCAGCGGTTGCCGTCGCGCGCGTAGATGTTGCGCCGATTGAGCTTGACGTGCTCGCGCGGGAAGCGGTCGTAGCCGAAGAGGCGGATGATCTTGGGAACCGCGATCACGATGCGCGCGGTGCGCACCCAGTCGTGGTGGTGCTCCTCGTACTGCTTCTGGAACGCGGCGACCTCGGCCCACGTCGCGAAGTCGTAGTTGACGTAGCGGCCATCCTCGATCGCGATGACCTCCGCGACCTCCTTGGCCAGCAGCGTGAACGCCTTCCGCGCATCGACGACGCGAATCGCCGCATAGACGCGATTGAGCACGAGCACCTTCGCGTCGAGTCCGGCGTTGCCTCCTGTGTCGAGTGCTGCGGACAGTGAGGACATGCGGGGCAGTGTAGGACGGAGGTCGTCGCGGGCGCGCGGTGCGCCGTGCGCGGGCGCTCCGCCGACATCGCGCCGCCCTACGTCCAGCCTCCGAGAAGCAGCCCAAGGTCGGCGCCGTCGACGACGCCGTTGCCGTCGAGGTCGGCGAGCGGGTCGTTGGTGCCCCAGGCGCCGAGGAGGAGTCCGAGATCGGCGCCGTCGACCATGCCGTCGCCGTTCAGGTCGCCGACGACGGGCGGGGTTGGATTCGGGTCGAAATGAAGCCCGTCCATCCAGAGCGTGAAGCCGGCGCCCCACGTGTCGGCGTGGATCTCGACGCCGTTGATGTGCGTGATGTCCGGGGCGCCCGATTCGACGCGCGTCCAGGATCGGTCGCCGGCGAGCGGAATCTCCAGGAAGATCCACTGTCCGATGGCGTCGTTGAGGATGTCGCCCGACGGCCGCAGCTCGATCGATCCGTCGACGGAGAGCAGCCGCACCCACGGGCTCTGGTTCTGGAAGCCGATGTTGGGATTCTCCGCGCGGAACCAGCCCGAGAGCGTCGTGACGGCGGAGAGGTTCCACTGGGCGTTGAAGGCGCCGGGATAGACGATCGCCGTGTCGAAGCCGCCCGTCGCGACCGCGCGCAACGAGGCGCGTCCCGCCTTCACGAGCGCGCCGTCGTCGGCGAGCGTCACGGTTCCGTCCTGCGCCCACCAGGTCCAGTCGGAGGCGTTGAGCTCGGTGAGTTCCTCTGGCGGGTAGAGCTGGATCGGCCCGCCGAGATGGACGGACTTGTCGAGGATGGCGCTCGTGGTCTGACCCTGCGCATACGCCACGTTGCACTCGGTGATGTCCAGCCACGCAAAGTCGACGATGCCCTGGTACTCGACCTCGAGCAGGAAGACGCCGTTGGTGCCGACGACCGCGACGTATCCAAAGGGGTTCGGTCCGAGGGCGTCGCCCGCGAACGTCGGCGGCACGAGCGCCGTGTCGATGGGCACGTTGGGAAGCATGTACACGCCGTCTGCGCCGGTGGTGCCGGTGAACTTCACCTGGTCGGTGATCACCTCGCCGAGCCCGGGTCGCTCGCACTTCTGGTAGACGCGCACGGTCGCGCCGGCGAGGGGTGCCCGGTTCGCGCCGAGGATCCGCACGCCGATCGACTCGGGCAGGGCGTAGAGGTACTGGCCGAAGTAGCCGTGGGCGACGTTCAGCCAGCGCGTCATCGCGTCGGCGCTGCTGGCCGAGAGGAAGGGCGAGACGCCGTTCATGAGGCACGCGACCGCGTTGTGGCCGGTGCCGTTCACCGCGTTCTGCGCGGGATCGACGTTGAGGCGGTAGAGGTCGATCAATCCGAGCTGATGGCCCATCTCGTGCAGGAGTCCGTAGTCGAGATCCTCGTCGCGGTGGTAGTAGCCCGAGCCGCGAAGCGTGCCTTCGCCGGCGCGGTAGCGGAACGGGAAGATCGCGAAGTCGATCGTCTCGACCGCTGGATCCGGCGCATCGTCGTCGAGCATCGCGAGCACGTCGAAGTGGACGCGCTTGGCGCAGCCCGCCTCCGCGAAGAGCTCGTTGAAGCGATCCATGTGCAGATGGAGCCAGTCGATCATGTCGTCGGAGGTCGCGTCGGGGTAGCCCGGCGTCTCCTCGCGGAAGTCCTCGGCGTACGTGCGGTCGACGAACGAGAGGAATGCGACCGAGTTGCTGGCGATCGAGCGGGTGTTGTTCTCGGCGCGAGCGTCGTTCACCGCGATGGCGCACGAGACCTCGACCGGTGATGCCGGCCACGGTCGCACGATGGAGAGCGTCGTGGTCTGGCCCGGCGCCAGCGAGAGTCCCGGGATGGACTGCGGTTCTGTGACGCCGTCGTAGGTCCACGTGGCGCTGAGCGTGCCCGTCCATGGGTTGGTGCCGCGGTTGCGCACCGTGGCCGTCCATGTGACCGGTTCGCCGAGATCGGGGAATCGCTTCGTCTGCGCCGTCTGTCCTTCGCCAAGGCCGGTGGCCGCGGAGAACCAGTAAGGGCCGAAGCCTTCGGGCTCGGTGACGAGCACGCCGTCGTAGGTCGGCGCGTACCGCGGAAAGCGCGGCGTGCGGCTGATCGACGCGACCTGAAGGTCGGTCTCGTCGCGCGGCGTGCGCGGGCCGACCGATTCGACGCCGTTCGTCTCGGGGCCGGCGGCGAAGACCGCCGTCACGGCGTAGTGGTAGCTGGTGCCGTTGAGCGCGGCGGCGTCGGTGTAGGCCGTCGCCGACGCCGCGACGGCGGCGATCGGCGTCATGCCGGTGGTGTCGACGAAGGGGGCGGTCGATCGGTAGATGTTGAGGTGCGCGACGCCCGCGGTCGGATAGGCGTTCCAGGAGAGATCGACGCGATGGTTGCCCGCATACGCGCGGAGCGCCTGGGGCGGCTGGATCGGAAGATCGAACGCCAGCCCGTCGATCCAGAGCGTGAAGCCCGCCTCCCACGTGTCGGCGTGGATCTCGATCCACTGCACGCTGGCCAGGTTCGGCGCGCCCACGTCGGAGCGCGTCCACGTCTCGTCGCCGGCGTATGGAACGTCGAGCTGGATCCACGCTCCGATGGCGTCGTCGAGGAGATCGGAGTTCGCGTGCAGCTCGGCGTAGCTGTTCGGCGCGGTGAAGATCCGGATCCACGGCGAGCCATTTTGGAAGCCGCAGCAGTTGGGGTTGTCGGCCTTCACCCAGAAGCGCAGGCCGCCGCTACCGGTGAGGTCCCACGCCGCGTCCTTCGCCGGCGGCGACCAGAGCCAGGTGTCGAAGCCTCCCGTGGTGTCGAAGCGCACCGACGAGGCGCCGACGACCGCGTCGTTCGAGTCGCTCGTCGACGCGGAGGCGAACTCCGCCGCCGCCGACCATGAACCCGCGCTGTTCTCGGTGAGCGCATCCGCGGCTGGCGGGGGACCAGCAATGGCGGCCGCGCTCAGGGTGAAGCAGGCAAGCGCCGGCAGAAGCCGACCAAGGTCGGTCAGACGGATCGTCGGGACGGCATGCGAACAGCGATCGCGACGCAGGTGGCTGGATGACATGGAAGGTTCTCCGGGAGCGGCTCTCGATCGCGCCTGGCGATCACGTTCGTCGAGCGATGCACGTTGGCGGAAGTCGCCGCGGCACGGTGGGTGCACGCACGATGGACCGTACCGAAACCCGTCGCTGTGGCCAATAGGGAAACATCCCCGATCTGCGCCATGTCGAGCTTCCGCCGGAGTGGCCCGGATCCGTCGCCATGCCTGCCTGCATCCCTGCATCGACCTCCGCCGCGCGGATCGCCTCGCGCCAGGGCATTCCGTTCGGAGCACATTCATGGTTCAATTCCAAGGACCGTTCCGGGCCTCGACCGTCGTCTCACACGGATTCCAGCAGACCTTAGATGCGTTCGGCCCCTTGCCGACAGTGGCATCTCGGGGTGGGACTGGGCCTTGGTGGGACGAGAGCGTCAACTGGGACGCGTGTCACAGGAGGAATCGCCCCGTGCCCATCCGAATCCACTCGTCGCCGCTCGTGCTCGCCTTCGCCTGGCCGGTTGCCCTCGTCTCGCCGCCATGCGACGCCGAGACGCAGTTCATGCTGGGGGTCAATCCTGCGCACGCGCAGGATGGTTCCGGCCTCGGCCCCGACGGGATCATCGAGTTCCAGGATGCGCCGGGCTTTGTCTTCGGCGCATCGTCGGTGAGCGTTGGCCTCAAGTTCTACTTCGATGAACAGCCCGACGATCTCTACACGGTCGAGAACTTCGCCGTCACGACGACGCCGGCGCTGACGAGCTACCAACTCGGCCTCGGCGACCTCGGATGCTGCTCATACCAGCCGCTCTTCGACGCCTACTTCGCGGTACATCCGGAGGCGGCGTACGCATGGGCATGGCTCACGTGGGGCGACAACCCGATCGGCTCGAACTTTGTCACGTCGGGCGGATGGTCCGGCGACCCGACTCCCGTGAACCTGCTTCCACTCGACACCTGCGGTGCGTCGGTCGCCTTCACGATGTTCGCCAACCTTTCGCCCTACACCGGCGACGGCGTGCTCGGTTTCAAGGTCTCGGGCATCAAGACTTCGCACAAGCTCTGCTTCTACGTGGACTACACGCCCGGCGCCCCGACCGGACAGAACGGACATGCATGGGTGGAGTTCCTGCCGCAGGATGGCTCGCCCGTCTTCGTTGGCAAGTATCCGACCACCGGAGACGTCTGGAACGGGCCGGCGGTCATCTCGGACCAGGACGCATCGCATCCGTGGGCCTACAAGGTCTGTTATCGAGTGAGCAGCTCGGATTACTCAAACGCGGTCGCCTACGCGATCCAACAGATCGACGCCGCCGCCGCGGGCACGACCACGTACAACGCGATCTTCGACAACTGCGTCCACTTCACCAACCTGGTGGCCGGCGCCGCGGGCATCGAGCTGCTGGTGCCGGATCCCTTGGGCGCAGGCATCGCGTATCCAAGCCGAAGTCTCTACCTGCCGCTCAAGACGGCCTTCGAGAGCGGCGCCAGCAACGGTTGCTCCAAGGTCTTCGCATCGACCGGCGATGCGGGCGCGCCGGACGGCCGCGACCGGCTGCCGTTCGACTTCGATGCCGGCGGCATTGCCATGGCGGCCCTCGACGACATCGCGGCGGCCGCCGATGCGGCGCACCTCCAGTCGCTGGTGTTCAATCCGCCGCCGGCGCTGCTGCACGAGGGCGAGTCGCTCGTCCTCGGCATGGTCGGCTTCGATCCGAGCTCGGCGATGGTCGCCGTCGACTGGGGCGATGGCACGACCATCGACGTTCCGACCGTCCTGTTGGCGCATCAATATGCCGTCGGCGGCGCGTATCCCGTGCGCGTGGTCTGGTACGACAGTGGATCGATCCAGCGATTCGACTTCGACGCCTTCGTCTTCGGCGGCGCGGCCGTTGGCAAGCAGGTCGTCGTGCTCGCGCCGGCCGTCGTCCCGCCGTCCACGTTCGCCAACACCGCCGTGCTCGCATCCGAGGGACCTGCGGATCTGCCGCCCTTCTCGTGCGCGAAGGACTGCAATGGCAACGGCGTTCCCGACTGCGAGGAGTACTCGCCCTTCGACGGCAGCGCACTCGCGCTCGTCAACCCGAAGTTCGCGCTCGTGCCAAACGCCCCGGCGCTTCAGGCGCCGTCGGGCGCTTCGCTCACCATCGAGGCGTGGCTTCGATTCGAGAGCCTGCCGTCGTCGTTCGGCGTGATCGTCTCCAAGGGGATCGATGCGACGACGAACTACGAGCTTCGAGTGCGCAGCGACGGGGGAGTCGACTTCGTCTACAAGAACGCCGCCGCGCCCGGCTGGTCCATCCTCGCCACCGATGGTGGTCTCGTGCCGGCCGGCCGCTGGGTGCACGTCGCCATCGGCACGGTCTTCGGCGTCGACGGCCCAGCGACCATCTACGTGGACGGCCTGGCGCGTCCGGCGTCGTGGATCGATCCTCCGACCGGCGCTCCGTCGGTCTCCGGCGAGGGGTTGCGCATCGGCGCGGTGCCGCTGGCCGCCGGGCAGTCTCCCACGTGGTTCCTCGATGGCATCATCGACGACGTGCGCCTCTGGAACGTGCTGCGGACCCCAGCGCAGATCGTCGAGGACATGACAACCGCGGCTCGGCCCTCGGCCAATGGGCTCGTCGCCTGGTGGCGCTTCGACGAAGGTCAAGGCACGACCGCCGCGGATGCCGCTCCGTTCGGCGGCTCGAACAACGCCCTTGTCGCCGCGGGGGCGTCATGGGTTCCAACCGTTGCCGCCTCGGCGTGTCCGCGCACCTGCGTGGGCGACCTCAACCGCGATCGTCACGTGGACGGTGCCGACCTTGGAATGCTCCTTGGCGACTGGGGCGCCGCCGGCACGCCCTCCGATCTGACGGGCGACGGTGCGGTCGATGGCGCCGATCTCGGTGTCATGCTCTCCGCGTGGGGCGATTGCCCTTGATCCGCTGACGCGCCACGGCCCGGAATCGCGGGACGAACGCGTTCAGCCGTCGCTGTTCCAGCTCGCGAGCAGGATCCCGAGATCCTTCGGCCCGACCGTTCCATCGCCGTCGAGATCGGCGGGGCATGCGCCTCCCGGCGGCATGCATGGGCCCCATTGGCCGAGCATGGCGCCGAGATCGCCACCGCCGACGATGCCGTCGCCGCCCAGGTCGGCGCTCGGGCCCGTTGGATCGGCGGCGATGTGCAGCACGGTGTCGAAGCAGAACATGCCGTTGCGCGAAACGGTCACGTCGAGCGCAGGAAAGGGCGTCGTGACCGGGACCATGCCGCTGTCGTAGTGCGTCGTGGGATCGTCGCCGACCACGAGGTCGAGCTCCATGCGCTGGAGGAGCGCGACCTCGCCGCCGATCGTGTATGTCCCCTTGCCGGAGATGTCGATCGTGGTTCCTCCGAGCGCCACCGTGAAGGCCACCGCCTCGACCGCATAGGTCACGAAGAGTGGGTTGGAGCCGGTCTTCTCGAGCGAGAGCGTTCCTCCAAGCGGAGCGAAGAGGAGCGGACAGGCGCAGGGCGGATAGCAGCCCTTGGAGAACTCGGCGTCCGTGTTGAGCGCATAGGGAACCGTCGCCGACAACGCGGGCGGCGCCGCCAGCAGCGCCGCGGCGACCACAAGCTGAACGCGGAAGGACATGTCGTGCCTCCAGTTGGCGGGATTGCGATGGGGTCGGGCGTGCCGCTTGGACGGACGCGCTTCGGCGGCGAGCGTTCCGCGCTCGGGCGTGCGTCCGATCATCGACCGTGGAACGATACGTGCGACCCTGCGCCACAACCGCGCGTGGTCGCGTGGAGCTGGTGGAGTTCAGGATGTCGACGGTGCTTGCGGCAAAGGGATCAGGGGCCGTCGTTGCGCGACGGAGGGATTGGGGTTGCGGCTCCTTCACACACGTGCACGCGCGATCGCCGGCCCCTGATCCCGCCCCTGATCCCTTGTCCCTGATCCCTGATCCCGCCCCCCGCTCCCCGACGTCTTTCCCCGGTCCGCCCGAACCCATCGAACGTTCGTCACGCCATCACTGGCACGGTCCCCACGCCGCGAGCATGATCCCGAGGTCGCCGCCGTTCGCGAGGCCGTCGCCGTTGAAGTCGGAGGGGCTGAAGGCGACCGGTCCCCATGCGGCGAGGAAGATGCCGAGGTCGGCGCCGTCGGTCTGGCCGTCGCCGTTGAGGTCGGTCGGGCACGCCAGGTTGACGGGCTCGCCGTAGATCAGGTCGTCGATGGCGACGACGTCGAGGCCGTTGGTCGGGTTCTCGACGTTCCCCGCTGCAAGCGCGAGCGTGCCGTTGACGATCACGACCTTGGCGATCCGTTCACCCGTGAGCATCGCGACACCGACGAACGAGAACTGGCCGTCGCCGGGGGCGGCGGGCGCCGCGATCTCCGCGAGCAGGTAGCCGTTCTCGTCGTAGCACTGGAGGAGCGTCTGGCCTTCGAGGTCCACGTCGGTGAGCACCGCGCCGAAGCCCTTCACCGCGGCCTTCGTGGTGACCGTGCCGGGAACGAAGAACTCGGTGGTGTACTCGTTCACGCCGATCGGCGCGAAGATCCGTTGCGGCGAGAAGGCGGAGAAGTCGAGGACGTAGCTCGGGTCGACGTTGCCGAACTCGACCAGCGCGCCGCTGGGGTTGCCGGTCTTGGCGCTGACCTCGAAGTGGTTGGTCGAGACGGAGAAGAGCGCGCCGCGCGCTCGCGGCGCCGCCGTGAAGTTGAAGAAGTCCGGCGGGAAGAGGTTGGGCGAGCTCAGCGTGTCGGGAACGGCATCCCAGTTGATCTCCCGGCGGCCGGCGCCGGCCGATCCGGGCGTGTTGGGATTGAGCGGGCCGAGCGCGGCGCGGAACCCGTCGAGCGTCGGCTGGATGTTCGCGGCGTCGCCAGAGGCGGTGAAGGCGATGACTCCGGCCGATGCCGCGCCCGTCAGGACGAACATGGCTGCGGACACGAGCGGAAGGGAACGTGCAAACATGATGGTCTCCTTAGTAGGGATGGCGATGTTGCCGCACATGCGTCGGCGAAGGAGGACGCGCCGTTGGGCATGGTCGGGGATCATCGCGAAGGGACTCCTTTCAGCGGGCACGCGCCCCGTGGCGCTCGCCGTTCGACCCCGCCGTTCAACCCCCGTTCAACAGGAAGAAAAAGCCCCCGGCCGTGTGGGCCGGGGGCTCGAGTGCTCATCTTTCTGCCCGACCGAAAGCGGGTCGGGCGAACCGGTGATCGAACGGGCGTCCGTCGTCAGGAGCACGGTCCCCACGCCGCGAGCAGCAGGCCGAGATCGGCCCCGTTCACGATGCCGTCGCCGTTCACGTCGTACGGGCACTGGTTCGTGGACCAGGCGGCAAGGAGCAGGCCGAGGTCGGCGCCGTTGACGACGCCGTCGTTGTTGAAGTCGAGCTTGCAGCCGCACATCGCCTTCGCCTCGTTGGCGCAGATGCTGTCCCACGAGACCTGGCAGCAGAACGAATCGACCTGGCACACCGTCCGGCAGCAGCCCGAGTTGTTGCATCCGAAGTTGGTGTGCGGGCAGAAGCAGCTTCCAGCATCCGGGCTGCCGCAGTCGCCGCAGAGCGAGTTCGCCTCGTTCTTGCAGACGCTGTCCCACGAGATGCTGCAGCAGAACGAATCCTGCGAGCAGACGACCTCGCAGCAGTCGGTGTTGGTGCAGCCGGGGCCACCCGTCGTGAAGCAACTGTGGTCGCTGTCCGGGCAGACGAAGACCGCGAAGGGCGTGTCGTAGTTGAGGCAGTCGACGCTCAGGCCGCCGCCGCGCGACGGATTGCTGGCGAAGACCTGGACGTAGCTGATGACGCCGCCGCTGGGTGCGGTGATCCCGATGTTCTGCGACCCTGTGCCGGTGGTGAACCCTTGGGCGACCAGGTTGCCGTACTGGTCGAATCCCTGCATGACCAGCTCGCCGACCGGTCCGTCGATGAAGCAGATGTTGGCCGAGAAGGTCGTGACGCCGGCGGGTCCGCCGGGTGTCCCAGGCCCGGCGGGAAGCCGGAACTGGCACCACCAGTCGGTCGAGTAGGGCGGGTCGCCGGCCGAGCGGCACGATGGATCGCATGCTCCGTCGGAGGTGATCTCCGCCGGTGGCGTGCCGAGGTCCGTGGCCGCACCGAAGACGATCGATCGCCGGTTCACGTACTGCGTGTTGAGCGGCGTGGTGCCGTTGGTGCACGGGTTGGTGTTGCCGAAGTCGTCGCGGGTGACGCCGAAGTCGACCTTGCCGCATGCGCAGCCGCATTCGGGGAAGTCGGCCGCCTCGCCGACACAGAGGCTGTCCCAGGAGGTGCTGCAGCAGAAGCCGTCGATTGCGCAGACGAGGTTGCAGCAGGTGCGATTGTCGCAGTACGGGTTGCCGTGGCTGGCGCAGCAGGTTCCGGCCTGCGGATCGCCGCAGCCGTCGCACATGGTGCTGCCTTCGCCGGCGCAGATGCTGTCCCATGAGGTCGTGCAGCAGAAGCTGTCCACGTCGCACACCGCCAGGCAGCAGTTGTAGTCGCTGCAACCGGGGCCGCCGGTGCTGAAGCAGTTGTGGTCGCTGCTCGGGCAGTTGGTGCACATGGTGTTGGCTTCGTTCACACAGAGGCTGTCCCACGAGGTGGCGCAGCAGAACGCGTCGACGTTGCAGACGGTGTTGCAGCAGTTGATCTGTGTGCACCCCGCGCCGCCGGTCGTGAAGCAGTTGTGGTCGGACGCGGGGCACGCCGCGACGCCGCCGTCATCGGCCGCGGCCGCACCGGCGACGACGAGGGTACATGCGGCGACGAGCGCCGCAAATCTGGGGGAATGGCTCATGATGTTGGTCTCCCTGCAGCGAGCGACATCATCCCCTGACGACCACCACCAGTGGCTGGCGGGGCGAATCGCTCGTTTGCCGTGATGATCGGCACAGTATCGCTCAACACGAGGTGATCCGCCAGATGTTCGTGTCGGGCCGCGATGAAGAGTGTGTTGGAGCTTGCGCAGGACGGCTCCTCCCGACGCGCCCCAGCCATGGATCACCGGCACTTTCGGCTTCAGCTCGTCGTGCGGGCGGACCGACTGGCGCGACCAGCAAACGATCGGCCAACCCCGGAGCGAAGTGCAGATTCTGCATTCGCGACCGCCGCGCTGCGCGCCGTGCCGGCGAGATGGACGGGTTCGGGTCCTGTTCGAGGATGTTCACACCACATCGGTGCGCCGCGCGATCGCAAGACGCCCAAGCGCGATCGCGCCGCAGGGGCGCCGCATGAGCGTCGATTCGCCTCGAACGATCGCCGAAGGCATCATTCCGCGCGTGGCCGAGCAGCGACCCCCAAGCGACGCCGAGCTCGTCGAGGCCGCCAACGCCGGCGATTCCTCGGCGCTGGCGACGCTCTACGAGCGGCACCGCGACTTCGTCCACGGCGTCGCCTGGCGCATGCTCGGCGACGGCGACCTTGCCGCGGAGGTCGTGCAGGAGGTCTTCCTCTGGTGGATCGGGCGCTTCCCCGGCTTCGTCCTCACCAGTCGCCTCACGACGTTTCTCTACGCGGCGACGCGCAGCCGATCGATCGACTTGGCGCGGAAGCGCCGGCGCATGCCGCGCGGCGGACTGGATGGCGAGGAGATCGCCGGAGCGCCGCCTTCGAGGGCGGTGTCGCTCGATCGCTTCGACGCCCCGAGCGTCGGGGGGGACGACGCCGGCGAGCGTCTGTGCGCGTCGATCGGACGCCTTCCCGTCATCCAGCAAGAGGTCCTGTTGCTGCGATTCGTGCAGGATCTCTCGCTGGAGGAGATCGCCAGTGCGCTGGACATCCCGCTGGGGACGGTAAAGAGCCGCCTGCACGCGGCCGTGCGGGCGGTGCGCGGAGCGCCGCAATCCGATCGTTGATTCGCGGGTTTGCGCGAACGTTCCGGAGAGGCCGGGCGCTTCAGTGGCGTGAGCGACCTCCGCGGCGATGCAGGCGATGCCCAGGGCGAACGGACCGAGCCGGTCGGACCGGGCGATCGCGCGACGCGCGATGGACTCGACGTGCAACGCGGCTCCGATCCGCCGCGGCTTCCCGTGGAAATCGCCGCCCGGTTGCGGGCGTTCGGCGACCCGCCTCGGGCGCTCCCGGCGCTCGTCGACGCCCGGATCCGCGCGGCGATCGACGACCGAGCCAGGCCTCGCCGACGAATTCCCGCCGCGGCACGTTGGGCGGCCGCCGCGATCGTTGGCGCGACGGCTGGTGCCGGGCTTGGTCGGCTGAGCTGGCCGGATCTGCATCCTTCCGTGACCGCCGAGCCGCGGCTCGCGGATGGACGCTCTTCCGCGGCGCCTTGGGTCGATCGTTCGGAAGCGAGCGCGTCCGGCTCCGAGCCGTCGGCGCCCAGCGCATCGAATCGACGCGCTCGACGCCCGACGATCGTGGATGCGCTCATGGCGGAGCGCGCGGCGCGCGGCGAGTCCCTCGCGCCGGAGCTTCACGAGCGACTCGATGTGGATCACAACGGTCGCATCGATGCGAGCGACGTGGCGATCCTGGCGCGCCGCGCCGTCGCGGTGGCGCCACGCCGCGACGATGAGGCGGGGGAGGGGCGGTCGTGACCCGCCGCGCCCCCGGGTCGCGCGCACCATGGCTCCTGCGAGCGGGTCTCGTGGCCGCGATCTTCGTCGTCGCCCTGGCCGTGACCAGCGCGCTCGGGCACGCCCGCGCGGCGCAGGTCGCGGCGCGCAGCGCGCCAGCGCGCGATGCGACGGATCCCGAACGGGGTTCCCGGCCCGATTCCGATCGGCGCGCCATCCGCTTCGAACCGTGGGATCTCACGATCGATCCGGGCGGCGCGCCCCTTGCGGCGTGGCAGGTCGAGATCACGTCGACGGCGCGCGTCGCGATCGTCGGCATCGAAGCGGGCGATGCTCCGGGCTTCGCCGATCCGCCGCAGCACGATCCGGCCGCGCTCGGTCACGGGCGCATCGTGCTGGCCAGCTTCTCGCTTGCGCCGAAGGACGACCTTCCACGCGGCCCGTTTCGGGCCGCCACGCTCCACCTGCAACTGGAGGGGCCGATGCCCGACGACGGACTCGACGTCCGCGTCGAGGCGGCATCGGACGCCGACGGAAACGCTGTTCCCATCATCGCCGCGATCGCGCGGAGAGCCGCTCCATGAATCGTGAAACCATCCGTTCGGTCGTTGTCGTCGTCGTGTCGCTGGTGGCGATCGTCCTCGCGACGACCCTGCCAGGCGCATGCTCTTCCGCCAGGACGGCGAACGCCCCGGCCGGAAGCGCCGGGCAGGGATTCGCCGCGAGCGGCGGCGTGCCGGTCATCACGGGCCCCTTCGACGAGGTGTGGGTGCTCGCGCGAGGCGGCGCACCGGCGTCGAGCGGGCGCGCCGCCGACGGCGAGGAGCGCCCCGGCACCGGCTCGCTCGTCGGGCTGGCGCCGAATGCCGACGGAGCGCCGCAGCGCATTCCCATGCCGCTCGAGCACACCGACGTCGATGGCGTCGTGACGGGACCGGTCACGAGCGTCTCGGTGCGACAGCGCTTCCGCAATCCGTTCGACGAGCGGATCGAAGCGGTGTACGTCTTCCCGCTGCCGCACGACGCCGCGGTCAGCGAGTTCGTGATGACCATCGGCGAGCGGCGCATCCGGGGCGTCGTTCGCGAACGCGCGGAGGCCGAGGAGGCGTACGCCGCGGCGCGGGCCCAGGGCTACGTCGCGGCGCTGCTTACCGAGGAACGGCCCAACGTCTTCTCGCAGAGGGTCGCGAACATCGAACCGGGCCACGCGATCGATGTCGAGATCGTCTACTACGGCACCGTCGGATACGAGGACGGCTGGCACGAATGGGTCTTCCCGATGGTGGTCGGCCCGCGCTTCAACCCGCCTGATGGCGGCGACGACGTCCGCGGTGGCGCCGGTACCGGGATCGGCGCGCTGCCGCGCGGCGCGACGGGCGCCGCGCAGGCCACGAACGTGAACTACCTGGCGCCCGGCGAGCGGAGTGGCCACGAGATCGACCTGCGCGTGACGATCGACGCGGGAACGCCGATCCGCGAGATCGTCTGCGCGAGCCATCGCGTGCAGCTCGAGCGACCCGAGCCGAGCCGGGCGATCGTGAGCATCGGTCCGGACGATCGCATTCCCAACCGCGACTTCGTGCTGCGCTGGCGCGTCGCGGGCGAGGCGCCCGTCGCGGCGCTGGCGAGCAGCCGCGCCGTCGGCGGCCTGGATTCCGGCGGCGGGCACTTCGTGCTGGCGATCTATCCACCCGCCGGCGAGGCGCGCGGTGCGCCGGCGCCGCTCGAACTGGTCTTCGTCATCGACGCGTCCGGAAGCATGGACGGAACGCCGATTGCGCAGGCCAAGGCCGCGGTGCGCGAGGCGCTCGCGCTGCTCACGCCACAGGACACGTTCCAGATCGTCGAGTTCTCCAACAGCGCGTCGACGCTTGGCGCGCGGCCCGTTGCGGCCGACGAGCACAACGTGGCCGCCGCGCGGCGCTGGCTCGACGGGCTCTCCGGGAGCGGAGGCACGATGATGATCGAGGGCATCCGCACCGCGCTCGACTTCCCGCACGACCCGCAGCGTCTGCGCTACGTCGTCTTCCTCACCGACGGCTTCATCGGCAACGAGGCGGAGATCTTCCGCGAGACGTCGCAACGGCTCGGCGCCAGCCGCGTCTTCAGCTTCGGCGTCGGGTCGTCGGTGAACCGTCACCTGCTCGACGGGCTCGCCCGCATGGGCAACGGCGCGGTCGCCGTGCTGCTCGACCGCGACGACGCGCCGGCGGCGATGCAGTCGTTCATGGAGCGCGTCCGCCGGCCGGTCATGTACGACCTGGCCATCGACTGGCGCGGCGCCGAGGTCGCCGACGTCTTCCCGAAGCGCCTGCCCGACCTGCTGGCCGGCCGACCGGTCTACGTGGTCGGACGCAGCGGCGCGGCGGGGCCGCGATCGATCGCCATCGACGGGCGCATCGGCGGCAATCCGGTTCGCGTTCCCGTCGACGTCGACTTCGCGCGCAGCGATCCCGCGGGCGGTCGGGCCGGCGCGGGGCTGGGGAAGATCTGGGCGCGCACGCGGATCGCCGAGCTCTCCTTCGCGTCGCTCTGTGCGCCAAGGCCGGCCGAGTGCGCCGACGAGATCCTGGCGATCGCCCTTCGCGACGGGATCCTCTCGCCATACACGGCCTTCATCGCCGTCGATTCCAGCCACGTCACCGCTGGCGACCACGGCACGACCGTGCCGCAGGCCGTGCCCGTCCCGCGCGGAACGCGGTACGAGACGACGGTGGGGAGCGAGCGATGAAACCAACACCGGGAGGCAACCCATGACATCGTGTCGAATCACACGCGTGCGCTTCGCGCTCGCCGCGCTCGCTGCGCGCGCCCGGAATGTACCGACGCTTCCGTCCCTCATGCTCGCCGCCAGCGCGGTGCTCTCGGCGTGCAGCTCGAGATACGTCACGCCCGGCGGGCCGGCGCCGATCGGCGCGATGACCGCGGCGTCCGTCGCCGATCGCTACCGGACGGCGCCGGAGTCGCCGATGCCGGCGACGCTCGCGTTCACCCGCCTCCAGGCCGCGGGCTATCGATCGTTCAGCGCCGGCGGCACCGACCGCAATGGTGTCTCGATGGTCGGCCCGAAGGACCTCGAACGCGACGGAGACCTCGAGGCCGTTCGAGCGTGGCCATCCGTGCGCGAGGTCGTGCGGCTCACCCCGATCGTCGTGCCCGTGGGCGCGGATCCGGCCTTTCCCGTGCGCGACGGCGCCGCGCCGCCGCAGCGCGATCCGATGCTCGCCTTGCGCGAAGGCGCGGCGACGCTGCACGCGGACATCCTGCTCGTGTACACGATCGACACCGAGTTCGACGTGAACCAGGTGGACATCGGACCGCTTGGCGTGGTCACGCTCGGCTTCGTCCCGAACCGTTCGGCCGTCGTGCGCTGCACCGCGAGCGCCGCCTTCTTCGACGTGCGGACCGGCTACTGCTACGGCACCGCCGAGGCGAGCGCGAAGGACGATCAGGCGGCGAATCACTGGACGACCGATCAGGCGATCGACGACTGCCGTCGCCGCGTCGAACGAAAGGCCTTCGAGGAGTTGACCGCGGAGGCGGGTGAGGTGTGGAGGCGCGCGGCGCGCTCGTGAGGGGCCGCGGAGAAGGAGTCAGCCGCGGAGGGCCGCGGAGTACCGCGGAGAAGGAATTGGCCGCGGAGGGCCGCGGAGGGACGCGGAGGAGGAGTTAGCCGCGGAGGGCCGCGGAGTGACGCGGAGGAGGAATTAGCCGCGGAGGGCCGCGGAGTAACGCGGAGAAGGAATCAGCCGCGGAAGGTGCGGAGAGGCGCTCATCGATGGATGTACTGAAAACGTGAAGATCAGGTCGGGCAGGGGTTGACCTTGGCTGCTGCACAGTGTGATCGGTGATCGGAGCTGCGATCTTGCCTACACCTGGCCGACGTCGCTGGGCACCCCCGACTCCTTCCCTCCTCCGCGTCCCTCCGCGGCCTTCCGCGGCTAATTCCTCCTCCGCGTCCCTGCGCGTCCCTCCGCGGCTGATCCCTCCTCCGCGGCCCTCCGCGGCTGACTCCTCCTCCGCGGTCCTCCGCGGCTAATCCCCCCTCCGCGGCAACGACCAACCATCGCCCACCACCACGTCGGCCGCCCTCCGCGGCGGATCGATCTCGAGCGAGACGAGCTCGCCATCCTTCACCTCGCCGGTGATGGTCGTCTGTCGCGGCGCGTGGAGACGGAAGCGCGCGTTCCAGTCGCGCGGCCACGCGGGGAGGACGATGAGCTTCGAGCCGACGGATTGCACGAGCATCTCCTGCACCGTCGTGAGCAGGTTGCCGCCGTGGCACTGGTCGGGAACCCAGTCGAAGTTGGGTCCCCAAAAGGTCGGGAAGCGGAAGTTCGGATGGGTGTTGCGGATCTTGGCCAGGACGTTCGCCGCCGCGTCCGTGGCGAGGCCGAGGCGGGCCGCGTCCATGCCGTCCTGCGGCCAACCGTTCGTGAAGCGGTCGCGGCGGGTCGCGTATGCCAGCCGCGCCTCGTCGAGGAGGCCTCGTTCGACGCCCGCGAGCTGGAATGGCCAGACGCCGTAGAGCTCGGGACTCTCGCAGTTGGAGCGATTCGGGGCGTACGCCGCGGCGGGAGCGAGCTTCATCGCTCCGCTGGCGTCCTGTTCGAGCGGCAGCGGCGGGCACGCGGCGCGAAGCCGTTCCCAGAGGGCTCGCTCCTCGGCGCCGCCCAGCGTCGGCGGAAGCGCGCACAGCCGGGCGACGACCTCGCGAAGTCCCGCGACCGTCGGCGCGTCGTTGGTGACATTGGACCAGTACGTCTCGATCGCCTGCGTCGGCGAGATGACGAGCGCGCCGTGCTCGTCGCGCGCGAAGCGGGAGTCGAAGTAGGCGAGCACGGCGTGGGCCATCGGCAGCGTCTGCGAGCGCAGCGTGTCATCGTCGCCGGTGTGGTCGTGGTGATCGAGCATGAGCGCCACGAGCTCGAGCCCCTGGTTCCATGCCCACTGCCAGTAGGGACAATGCACCTCGTTCGGCGGCGCGCCGTCGCGGTCCCAGCCGTAGTCGCCGTTGCCGTAGGTCGCGAAGGTGGTCATCGTCTCGGGGAAATACGCACCCTCGACGCCGTGGTAGAGCCTCGCCCGCGCGGCGCATCCGGGCAATGAGCGCGCGTAGAAGCCGAAGAGCGACGCCAGGTGGTCGCCGTCGCCGCGCGCCAGCATGCCGTGGTATGGAAGCCGCGTGTTCTGCCACCAGTAGTCGCCGCCCCAGTTGCGGAAATCCGGATCGAACGGCGCGCCGTTCACCCATCGTGGCTCGACGGTGAAGATCGATCCGTTGAACTTGACGGGAAAGGCGCCGCGCGTCGCCGCGAGCGTCGCGAAGCGCTGCGCGGCGTACGCCTGGGAGAGCGTCGTCCGGCGGGGCGCAGCCGGGGGCGCGGAGTCCGCGGCCCCGGCGACGAAGACCCAGCTTCGTGAGAATCGTTCGGTCCAACATCGGGCCGTGCGCTCGCGGGCGACCTCGAACGGCGGCGCCGCCTGCGCCCCGGCGCGGAGCCGCGCGAGCCATCCCCGGAGATCCTCCGCCTGTTCGCACGCGGCGGTGATGGCCACCTTGGCGCTGGCGACGGGCGCGGTCGTGGCGATGGTGGTCGCGTCGACACGGGCGAAGCCAATACCCGCAAGCCGCGCGCCGAAGGTGCGATGGATGAGCGGATCCTCGAAGCTCGACGCGATCGCCGAGAGTCCCTGATGCCGAAGCGTCAAGGGCACGACCGACCATTCGTTGCGATGGAACCAGACGACCGCATCGGGCTCCTCCGCGCGGGGGACGATCACATCGGCCGATTCCTCGACCACGACGTCCGCCGGCGCGTCGCGCATCATCCACGACGAGACGAGCTCCGGTCCCTCGATCCGCCGCTTCGCCGTGCGCCACGTCTCGAGCGTCGCACGGATGGTCCGCGGGACACGGCCCTCGATCGCCACATGGATCGCTGGCGCCCCGGTGTCGACGACGATGCGCACCTCGGCCGCGGTGTCGCCGGCGCCGGTGGAGATCTCGATGGCGCCCCGGCGCCACGAGAGGCGCTGCTGGAAGCGGGCGAGGTCCAGCGGCGGGTCGCACGCGATCCGCACGCGACCAAGCTTGAGAAGGCGTTCGCACTCGCTGAAGGCGTCGGTGTGCGACAGGAGCAGGAGCACGTCGCCGCGCTCGTCGATCCAGGCGTTCGCGCCGAGCTGGCCGTTTCCGATCGGCATCGAGCCGGAGGCGTTCAGTCCCGGAGAATCCCAGACGACATCGTGCGCATCGAGCTCGTCGAGCGCGCGGGCGACGCGCTCGCGTTCGCGCTGCCCATCGTCGGCATGAGCCTCGTCCGTCGTCGCGAGCGCCAGCACGAGGGCCAGCGCGAGGGCCGGCGCGAGGACGCGGGAGCCAACGAGCGCAATCGATCGAATCGACGCCGACATCCTCGCAGTATGCGCGGAAACGATCCGCGGCGCCGTCCGGAGGCGCACGCCGACGTGGCGCGACGTCGGCCGGAGCGTCGACGTCCAGGCGGGCGGGCGGCGAGGAGCCACCCGTCGATCAGGCCGGCGTCGGCCCGTCCACGCCCTTCGCGAGACGCCGGGCGACTCCCGGCAGCGAGTCCGGGTTGAGCGACATGGAGTCGATCCCCAGGTCGGCCAGCCACACGGCGAAGTCCGGGTAGTCGCTCGGTGCCTGGCCGCAGATTCCGACCTTGCGCCCGTTGGCGTGGGCACGCTCGATCACCATCTGGATCAGCCGCTTGACGCCCGGATCGCGCTCGTCGAAGAGGTGCATGAGCAGCGCCGAGTCGCGGTCCACGCCGAGGGCGAGCTGGGTCAGGTCGTTCGATCCGATGGAGAAGCCGTCGAAGAGCGCGGAGAACTCGTCGGCGAGGATCACGTTGTTGGGGATCTCGCACATGACATAGACCTGCATGCCGTCCTTGCCACGATGCAGGCCGTTGCGGGCCATCTCGTCCAGGACCGCCCGGGCCTCGCCGAGCGTGCGGCAGAAGGGGATCATCACGATCACGTTGACGAGGCCCATGCGCTCGCGGACGCGCCGGATGGCTGCGCATTCCAGGGCGAATCCCTCGCGGTAACGCTCGTCGTAGTAGCGCGAGGCGCCGCGGAAGCCGATCATCGGGTTCTCCTCGTGCGGCTCGAAGAGCTCGCCGCCGAGAAGCCGCGCGTATTCGTTCGTCTTGAAGTCGCTGAAGCGAACGATCACGGGCCGCGGATGGAACGCCGCGCCGATCTGCGCAATCCCGGTGGCGAGCCGTTGCACGAAGAACTCGCCTGGGGATTCGTACGCGGTGGTGCGCCGGGCGATCTCGTCGCGCACCGCGGCGTCGGCGATGCGCTCGGGATGGACCAGCGCCATGGGATGCACGCCGATCCACGTCGAGACGAGGAACTCGATGCGCATGAGCCCGACGCCCGCGGAGGGAAGCTGGCAGAGCCGGAAGGCCTGGCCGGGGTCGGCGAGGTTGAGCATGAGCGGAACCCGCGGCGTCGGCAGCGTGGACGGGTCGAGCTGCTCGCGCTGGAACGGCACGGCGCCGTCGTAGACGTTGCCCACGTCGCCCTCGGCGCACGAGACGGTCACGACCTGCCCGTCGCGCAGCGTGGTGGTCGCCGCGCCGGCGCCGACGACGCACGGCAGGCCCATCTCGCGCGAGACGATCGCCGCGTGGCACGTGCGCCCGCCCCGATCGGTGACGACGGCGGCCGCCTTGCGCAGCACGGGCTCCCAGTCCGGATCGGTCATGGTGGCAACGAGGACCTCGCCCTCCTGGAAGCGGTGCAGGTCCTCCGTCGAGCGCACGAGGCGCACCGGACCCGCGGCGACGCGGGCGCCGACGCTCTTGCCCGTGAGCAGTGGCGCTCGCTTGCCCTTGATGCGGAAGAGCTCGATCGTCGCGCCCGCGGCGCGCCTCGACTGGACCGTCTCCGGCCGCGCCTGCACGAGGAAGAGATCGCCGCTGCGGCCGTCCTTAGCCCACTCGAGGTCCATCGGCACGTCGCGACCGGCGCGTGCGGAGTAGTGCTCCTCGACGATCGTGGCCCAGCGGGCCAGGAGCAGGATCTCCTCGTCGGCGAGGCTGAACCGGGCCTGATCGGCGGGCGCGACGGCGACGGTGCGCACGCCCGGCTGGACGCGGTCGTCGTAGACGAGCTTCACGTTCTTCTCGCCGAGCTCCTTGCGCACGATCGAGCCGAAGCCGGCGCGGGCCGTCGCCTTGTGCACCCAGAACTCGTCGGGGCGGATGCGTCCCTTCACGACGCTCTCGCCAAGTCCCCAGGCCGCGTCGATGAGCACCACGCCGCGGAAGCCCGATTCGGTGTCGAGGGTGAAGATCGTGCCCGCGCTGGCCAGGTCGCTCCGGACCATGCGCTGCACGCCCACCGAGAGCGCCACGGTGCGGTGGTCGAAGCCGTTGTTGACGCGGTAGACGATCGCCCGGTCGGTGAAGAGCGAGGCCATGCACGCCCGGACCGCGGCGTCGAGGCGGACGACTCCCCGCACGTTCAGGTACGACTCCTGCTGTCCCGCGAATGACGCGGCGGGCAGGTCCTCCGCGGTGGCGCTGGAGCGCACCGCGACGTCGATCCCGTCGGGCGCGCCGCCATCGCGCGAGAGCGCCGCGTACGCGGCCGTCACCTGCTCCCGCACGCGCGCCGGGAGCGGCGCGTCGGCGATGCGACCGCGGATCTCCGCGGCGACCTCCGCGAGTCGGCGTGTGTCGTCGGCGCCGAGCGTCGCGAGCCGGTCGTAGACCCACGATTCGATTCCGGCCTCGCGAAGGTGCAGGCGATACGCCTCGGCAGTGACCGCGAAGCCGTCGGGCACGCGCACACCCAGCGGCGCGAGCTCGCGGATCATCTCGCCGAGCGACGCGTTCTTCCCGCCGACGGTGGGAATGTCGTCGATCGCGATCTCCCGGAACGGAACGACGAGGCGCGAGACGTCCATGGGAAGGCCTTTCTGAGGTGGGGCATGTCGGGCCAGTGTGGGCCAGTGTGGGCCGGTGCGAGCCAGTGTGAGTCGGTTTGAGCCAGTTCGAGCCATCCCGAGCGCTGTTGCGCGACGTGAACGTTCCGGCCATCCGCGACCGACGTGATCGAGTCGACCCGCTCCGACCGAGGCGAGCGCGCCCGTCGAGGAGTTTGAGGCGCCTTGCGCCGCGCTGGGAACGTGAATCCTTCCTCTTCTCAGGCTATTCGACCGGATTCGGCTGCGGACGGCGGGTGCGACGTGCGTTGCTTGTCCCGACGGGATGTCGCGAGGGCGACGTCCGTCGGTCCGATTCACCGCTCTCATCACCTCAACCTGGAGATCCATCGATGTCCCTGTCGCGCTCGCCCTTTCTCGGTTCGCTCGCCTTCGTCGCGCTCGCGTCGCTTCTTCCCGCGGCGCCGGCCACGGCGGTCGGAATCTGTCCGTGCGTCACCGACCTCAACGTCGACGGCAAGACCGACGGCGCCGACCTCGGCCTGCTGCTTGGCGCGTGGGGCGGCGCCGGCGACGCCGACTTCGACGGCAGCGGCGCCGTGGACGGCGCGGACCTCGGCGTCCTGCTCGCCGCGTGGGGCCCCTGCGCGCCGCCGCCCAACGACGAGTGCGGGAACGCGATCGCCCTCTCGGGCCAGGATGTCGTGCAGGCCTTCTGTAGCGCCGGCGCGACGACGAGCGACGTCGGCGTCCTGAATTGCGGGCAGGCTTCGACGATTCGCCAGGACATCTGGTACACGTACGTCGCGCAGGGCGAGGGAATCGTGCGCGTCAGCACGTGTGGCGGCACCGACCTGGACACGGTGGTCGGCGTCTACAAGAGCACGATCTCCCTTGGCTGCGCGTGCCCGGCCCAGTTCAGCTTCGCCACGCTCGTCGGATGCAACGACGACGCCTGCGGCTTCCAGTCGACCGTCGAGGTGCCTGCCGAGGCCGGGCGCTGCTACACGATCCGTCTGGGCAGCTTCTTCTTCGACGACGTCGGGCAGGGCACGTTCGAGGTGACCAACATCCTGCGCGGCGACCGCGAGGATCTCTGCAACCCCCTTCCTTCGGCGTTCCTCCAGACGGTGGTGGGGACGACGGTCGGCGACACGTGGAACGGCGGCGACGAGTCGAGCTGCGCCCTCGGCGACACGGTCGACGAGTGGTACTGCTTCACGATGCCCTGCCAGGGATCGCTGACCATCAGCACGTGCAATCCGGGCACGGACTTCGACACGGTGCTCACCGTCTTCAACGATGTCGGCAACGAGCTCGCCTGCAACGACGACACCAACGCGCCGGGCTGCGCCCTGCCGCCGGGGAACACCAACCGCAAGTCGATGATCGACCTGAATCTCAACGGTGGCGAAACGATCAAGATCCGCGTCTCCGGCTATGCCGGCGCCGCGGGGACCTTCGAGATGACCATCGACGCGGACTGCATCGGCTGAACGACGAAGCCCGCGCCGAGACGATGCCGTCGTTGGCGGCCTTGACCGCGGCGCGCAGCCATCCGATGCGGTCGGTCCGATGTCGTTCGCGGTGTGGCCTGGAAGCATCTGGAAGCATCGCGGCGTCTCGCCGGGGCGCCCCGCCTGGAGGGGTGGGGGCCTCGGCGAGCGCCGCGACGGGCGACACGCGTCGCTCGCGGCGCACGGGAAGGCGGGATTCGTGTCGAGATCCATGTCGCAACGCGGCGGCCCTTGTCGCGATTGAGAGCAGCGGACGGACCGCCGACGTTCGGCGGCCCGTCGGCCGATCTCCCGATCCCGCCGGCATTCGGGAGCGGAGCGCATTGCGCTTCGCGCGTCAACACGCCGGCATGGATGAGGTGTGTCATGACACGATTCGAGTTTCCCCCGGCCGCGGCCCTCCTCGCCTGCGCGGCCCTCGTGGGCGCGGCCCCGACCGCGCTCGCCCAGACCTGGGATCGACGCGCCGAGCAGATCGCGATCGTCCCCGTTCCCGGCGATCCTCCGGGCACGTATCGGATCTTCGCCGCGTGGGTCGTGGAGGCCTCCGGGGTCAGCCTCCTTCCGCTGAACACGTCGATCACCTTCACCCGCAACGGCACCACCGTCGGCACGCAGGTCGTCAACGTCACCGCGATGGGCGCGGGAGGCGGCTGCGACTTCTGTCCGCCGCCGAACACGTGCATCTGCGCCGACCCCGGTCCTTGTGCGTGCGGCGCCTTGTGGATCACCACCGCGCACTCCGCTCCGATCGCCCTGGTCGACGGCGATGTCGTGAAGTTCGCGGTGGGCGCCGCGAGCGGGGGCGTCGCCGACCAGAACAACGCCAACAACGCCACGGGCCGGACCTTCGTCGGCAAGCCGGCGTTCTGGAACCGTCGCCTGATCGGCGCGAAGCTGACACCGTCGGCCTGTCCCGGGCAGCCGGACCTGTACGACCTCTCGCTCACGCTGGCGACCGATCTCGCTTCCATGGACGGTCCGCTCATGCTGGGCACGCACCTGACGCTCGACGTGAACGGCGGGACCGCGTTCGCGTTCGACTTCTGTGCCGACGAGCCGTGGCTCACCACCAGCACGAGCTGCATCTCCGGCGGAAGCTGCAACGAGGAGCTCTGCGGCACCGGCTCGTGCGCGGGCGCCAACGTCCCGCTCTCGTGTCAGTTCGTCTCGGTGCTTGGCGGCGGGGCCGAGACGTGCGCCTGCTCGAGCGGCCCGCAGGAGTTCGTGATCCCCGGAATCATGATCGCCGGACTCGACGGGACCTCCGCGATCGTCGCGAAGCTCTCGGCGATCGGCGCGGTCGCGCTCGCGGAAATCCCGGTCCTGGATGGCGACAACGCGGTCCGTGTGCCGCTCGTGCCGCTGGTTGCGAGCTGCGCCGCCGATCTCAACAAGGATGGCGTCGTCGATGGCGCCGACCTGGGATTGCTCCTGGGTGCGTGGGGTCCGTGCCCGTAGGTGCAGGGGAACGCATGGCCGCGGACGGCGCGGCCATGCGCGCTCGACCCGGGCCGTCGCGCCCGGTCGGGCCCCTCGGCCGGGCGCGCCGCGTCAGCGGTCGGTCCACAGCCGCACGAGCCGGTCCGCGCCCGCGCTCGCGATCGTGTGGCCGTCGGAACTCGCGGCGATGGCCCGCGGCTGCGACGCGACGCCGCTGCGGAGCGCGAGGAGGAGCGACCCGTCCGCGGGATCCCACAGGAGCACGCGACCGAACCAGGAGGCCCCGACGAGGCGCGATCCATCGGGAAGGAAGGCGAGTGCGGAGATGAACTGGCCATGGCCCTCGAGCCGCCGCAACTCGCGCCGCGCCGCGACGTCCCAGAGGATCACGCGGCGATCGCGCCCACCGGACGCGAGGATCGCGCCGTCGGGGCTGAAGGCGAGGCCGTAGACGCTGTCGGCATGGCCTTCGAGCGTGGCGACGACCGTTCCGTCGCGGGCATCGCAGAGCCGCACCGCACCATCCCACGACGCCGTCGCCAGCATGCTCGAATCGGGGCTGAAGGCCACGTTCCAGACGAGGCCGCGATGGGCGACGACCGCGCCGGCGCGCCAGCGATCGTCCGGTCCGCGCTCCCAGAGGCGCGCCGTGCGATCGAGGGCGCCGCTGGCGAGGCGTCGACCGTCGGGGGAGAACGCGACCGAGTAGACGCGCTGCGAATGCGCCGCGAACGAGGCGATTCGTTCGCCCGAGTCGACCGCCCACAGCGCGATCGTTCCATCGTGCAGGCCGGTGGCGAGGGTGGCGCCGTCCGGCGAGAAGGCGAGCGACCAGACGATTCCGGTCGAGGCGCTCCAGCAGCGGACCAGCTCGTGCGTGTCGGCGTTCCAGAGACGGACGCAGCCGTCGCGAGCGCCCGACGCGAGCAGCGGCCCGCGTGGCGCGAACGCCACCGACTGGATGGCGCCGCCATGGCCCGCGAGCACGGGAACATCGCCCCCGTCGCGCGAGGCGATGCTCCAGCGGCGCAACGTGCCGTCCCAACCGCCGGACCAGAGCGTGTCGCCGTCGCCGGCGAAGGCGAGCACGTGCGGCTGCTCCTCGTGGCCTCCGAGCTCGCGCACCGGCGAGCCGTCGTCGGATCGCCAGACGCGCACCCGCATGTCGCCGCAGCCGGTCGCGAAGAACCGACCGTCGCGACTCACCGCGAGCGACCAGACGTTGCCCGGATGGGCGAGGCGGAAGAGCTCGCGGGTCGCGGATGGCGCGGTGGCAGACCGAGCCACCGACACGTCGTCGGCCGTCGGACCGGCCGCGAACGAGCCGGTCGTCGAGGCTCCGGATGCCGTCGAGGCTTCGCATGCCGGCAGGCCGGCGCTCGATCGTTCCGGCGGCATCGGAGCGAGCTCGAGCGCGCGCGCCGTCCAGTCGTGCATGGCGACCAGCAGCACGTTCGGAAGCACGTTTGGCAGCACGTCCGGAGACGGGTCCGGGAGCGCGTCCCATGTGCCGCCGACCGCGCCGTCGTCCGTCGCGTCGGCGATGGCGCGCGGCTGGTCCGCGTCCGGACCTTGGCGGTGGCGCAGCCAGGCGAGGTCGCGCACGAGCGCCTCGGGATGCAGGCATTGGCGAAGAACCGCGCCGGTGGCGATGTCGATGAGGTCGACGTCCTGGTCGGCGCCCGCCACGACCAGCCGCGCGGGGCCGTCGAAGAGAAGCGCCTGCACGAGACCGGTGCGGGGAAGCTCGGCGATGCGCCGTTCCTCCGGGACGCTCCACACCTCGACGTAGCGATCGCCGCCTGCCGCAAGGAGGCGCCCGTCGTCGGAGAGCGCCAACGCCTCGACCCCGCGCGGCGCTCGCGTGAGCTCCCGCGCGCCCGCCGGTCCGTCGGTGCGGTGAAGCACGATGCGCCCGTCGACGCCCGCCGAGGCCACGAACGCGCCGCAAGGATCGACGACGAGCGCGAGCACGTCGCCCTCGTGGGCCGGGCGCGCCTCGATCGGCGCACCGGTGAGGGCATCCCAGCAGCGCACCATCCCGTCGGCCCCGCCCGACCAGAGGCGCGATCCGTCGGCCGACGTGCCCATGGCGAAGACGCGAGGCTGGTGCGCGGGAACGACCGCGGTCGCGCCGTGGGCGCGCCGAAGGAGATGGCGCCACTCCCACCCGCGCAGCGCCGCCGGCGCGGCATCCAGGCTGTCGCGCAGCCGGCTGTACTCGCCGCCGTGCAGCGCCGACTCGGCGGCGGAGATGGTCGAGATGTACGTGCGATGCTCGGCGGTGTCGCGCTGACGGAGCGCCTCCGCCTCCGCGCGGCCCCGTCGGGCCGCCTCGCGCGCCGCGGAGATCGCGAAGGCGCCGCTCAGGGCCGTGGCCGCGAGCAGCGCCACGACGGCGATCGATCCGGCGGCCATCAGCGGCCGATGGCGGCGAGCGAAGAGCTGGAGTCGTCGCAGCGCGGTCGCAGGTCGCGCCTCGACGGGGCGGTCGGCGAGGAAGCGATCGATGTCGGCGGAGAGCGCCGCGACCGATGCGTAGCGGCGGGCGGGTTCCTTGTCGAGCGCGGTCAGCACGATCGTCTCGACGTCGCGGGGAAGCGCGGGCACGATCGAGCGCGGCCGCGGCGGCGACGTGGTGCGCACGGCATCGAGCGCCGCCGCGAGGCGCAGTCCATCGAGCTGGAACGCGGCGCGGCCGCAGAGCAGTTCGTACGTCACGGCGCCGAGCGCGTAGACGTCGCTGCGCACGTCGACGGCGTCGGGATCGCCGGCGCACTGCTCCGGACTCATGAACGCGGGGGTTCCCAGGAGCATCCCCGCGAGCGTCAGGCGCGTGGAGTGCGTGTCGCCGTCGATCAACCGGGCGATGCCGAAGTCGATCACCTTCACCGTACCGTTGCGGTCGACGAGGATGTTCGACGGCTTGAGATCGCGGTGGATGACGCCCTTCTGGTGGCCGTGATGGACGGCGTCGCAGGCGTCGCGCACCAGCGCCAGCCGGTCGCGCAGCGAGAGGTTCGCGTCGTTGGCGTGCTCCACGATCGAACGACCGCCCTCGACGAGCTCGATGGCCGCGTATGGAAGCGGCCGCGGCGGGGCGCCGTCGACGCCCGTGGCGAAGACCATGGCGATGCCGGGATGGCGCAGCCGGGCGAGGGCCTCCGACTCGATGGCGAAGCGACCGAGCGCCGCGGGCGTCCACGGACCGGCGAAGACCTTGAGCGCGACGCGCCGGCGCGGCGACAACTGTTCGGCGAGGTACACGGTGCCCATCCCGCCGCTGCCGAGCAGGCCGAGGATGCGGTAGCCGGCGATGGCGCGGATCTCGTCGTCCGTCGCCGGTGGCTCCAGGAAGTCGCCCGAACGACCGTGCGCCGTGAGCAGGCCGCGCACCTCGTCGAGCAGGTCGACGTCGGCGCCGCACGACGCGGAGAGGAACGCGTCGCGCGATCCGCTCGGCAGGTCGAGCGCGTCGTTCATCAGCGTCATGGCGCGCCGGACGCGCTCCGTCCGCATGGTCACGCCTCCCGCGCGGAGGCGGCGCCGTCGCGCCGCCGCGGCGTCTCGTCGCCGATCTCCCGGTAGAGCCACGCGCGCGGCGGCCCAGCGCGATCGACGCTGCGGCGGCTCGTGTCGAGCGTCGTCGCGATCCGCTCGAGCGGCATCGCCCTGAAGAACTCTGCTCGACGACCCGCGCCGCGAACGGCTCGATCTCGGCGAGCCGCGTCATCGCCTCCTCGAGCGCCAGCAGATCGACGCCACCGAGCGCCGCGTCGTCGCCGGGTGCGCCGATCGCCTCCTCGAGGCCGGCGGCGTCGGCTCGGTTGCGGCCGCCTCCGCGCTTGGCGGCGCGATGGCTCCGCGCGTGGTCGACGAGGATGCGCCGCATCATGCACGCGGCGATGGCGCGCACGCCGGCGGCGTTCTCCCAGTCGACGTGCGCCTGGCCGTCGAGCCGCAGCCACACCTCGTGCACGAGCGCGGTCGCCTGGAGCGTGTGTCCGGGACGCTCGCGGCGGAGCTGATCCTGGGCGATCGCCCGAAGCTGGCCATAGAGCGCCTCGATCGATCGGTGGGGTGGCCGCCCCGGCTCCGCGGCCGGGTCGCCGTGCACGATCGCGGGTGTGGTGCCGTCGGTCATGGGTGACTCACGGAGATGGACGACGGAACGCCCCGTGCGCAGCGTATGTCGGCGGCGCAGCGTCCGCCGGAAACGGCGAACATCGCTCATGCGGCGGGCTCGCCCGGACCGATGGGGAAGCGCGGGGCGAGCGCCCCGTTCCAGCCCCGCACGGAGGACCTCGGCTTGGCCCATTCCTCGTGGACCGCCCGGCACACGCCGAAGCTCGTGATCTGCCTGCGCGAGGGCTACGCGCTCAGGACGTTCGCCTCGGACCTCGGCGCCGGGCTGACGGTGGCGGTCATTGCGCTGCCGCTGACGATGGCGCTCGGCATCGCGAGCATTCCGCAGAACGTCGCCGACGAGCTCGCCGCGCTGCATCCCTGGCTCACGCCGCCGGCGATGGGGCTCTTCACCGCGGTGGTGGCTGGATTCCTAGTCTCGGCGCTCGGCGGTTCGCGCGTGCAGATCGGCGGGCCGACGGCGGCGTTCATGCCGCTGGTCTTCGGCATCTGCGCCGCCCACGGCTACCAGGGCCTCGCCCTCGCCACGTGCATGGCGGGCGTGATCCTGATCCTGCTGGGACTCTTCCGATTCGGCGGCGTCATCAAGTTCGTCCCGTATCCGGTGACCGCGGGCTTCACCGCCGGCATCGGGGTGGTCATCCTCGCCTCGCAGATCAAGGACTTCTTCGGCCTCAGCGTGCTCACGCCGGAAGGGAACCCGGCGACGATCCCCGCCGACTTCCTCGGCAAGCTCCAGCTCTTCGGCCACCACTGGCGCACCTTCAGCTGGCACGCCACGGGCATTGCGCTGGGGTCGCTCGCGGTCCTGTCGCTGATGCGCCGCATCGCGCCGCGCGTTCCGGCGGCGATCGTCGCGGTGGGGCTGAGCGCGCTGCTCGTGAAGCTCATGGGGTGGTCCACCACGACCGTCGCCATCGACGGCGGACACCTGCGCCCCCTCGTCGAGACGATCGGCACGCGCTTCGGCGGGATCCCGTCGAACCTGCCCGTTCCGCACCTGCCCGGGGCTTCCCTGGGCATGATCCGCGAGCTCATCCCGTCGGCGACGGCGATCGCGTTCCTCGGTGCGATCGAGAGCCTCCTCTCGGCGGTCGTCGCCGACGGCATGACGGGCTATCGCCACCGTTCCGACCAGGAGCTGGTCGCCCAGGGCACCGCCAACATCTGCAGCGCGCTCTTCTTCGGGTTGCCGGCGACGGGCGCGATTGCGCGCACCGCGGCGAACGTCCGAAGCGGCGGCAGGACGCCGATCGCCGGGATCCTGCACGCGCTCTTCATCCTGCTCTTCATGATCGGCCTCGCGCCGCTGGCGACGGCCGTGCCCCTCGCGTCGCTCGCCGCGATCCTCGTCATGGTCGCGTGGAAGGTGAGCGAGCTCGAGCACTTCCGGGCGCTGCTGCGTGCGCCGAGCGCCGACGTGCTCGTGCTCCTCACGACCTTCGGCCTGACCGTCCTCTTCGACCTCACCATCGCCGTCGGCACGGGCATCCTGCTCTCGTCGATCCTCTTCATGCGCCGCATGGCCCAGGTCTCGACGGTGGCCGGGATGGCCGAGGAGCTCGAGGAGGGCCAGGAGGCCGACTACGCGGACGCGAAGGATCCCGGCGCGGTCGCCGAGCGCCGCGTGCCGGCGGGGGTCGAGGTGTACGAGATCAACGGCCCGTTCTTCTTCGGCGTCGCGAACAACCTGCGCGACGCCCTCGACCAGCTCGAGAAGCCGCCGCGGGTGATCATCCTCCGCATGCGCTACGTCCCGCACATCGACGCCACGGGACTCAACGCCCTGCGCGAGTTCCACCGCCGCTGCACGAAGCACGGGACGTTGCTCCTGCTCGGCGGCGTGCACGCCCATCCGCTCTTCGAGATGGTCAAGGCCGGCATGGACGTGGAGATCGGCATCGAGAACATCTTCGAGAACCTCGACGACGCGCTGCGCAAGGCGCGGACCGTGGTGGGCGTGTCGAACGGCGCGTAGCGGAGCGCTACCTTGGCGGGCGGGCGTCCCCGCCCGACTCCAGCAGCATGAGCCCGCGGGCGATGGCCAGTTCGAGGTCGGAGCAGACGTTCGTCGGATCGAGCGCATCGCCGGCGCCGGCGTTGCGCAGGGCGCGGTACTGCTCGCCGCTGATCCCGGAGATGAGCAGCCGGCGGCCGTTCGACGCCGACTGCCTCATGAGCGCCCGCAGCTCGAGCGCCGCGTTGTCGTCGAGCGCCGTCGCCGCGCCCAGGTCGAGGATCGCGATCCTCGTGTGTGCCGGGAGGCGCTCGCACCAGCGGAGCAGGTCGGGAAGGCGGTGGACCTTGCCTCGCCTTCCGCGGTCCTTGCGCAGGTGGTAGACGGCCAGTTCCCGCGGAAGGGCCACGCTCTCGCCGCCGACGACGTCGGAGGGCTCGATCTCGCAGATCGGCGTGCGCAGGTCCTGGACGATGATCCACAGGAGGAACACCACCGGTGGAACCATGCTCCAGCCGGGCATGTGGTCGAAGGCGAGCGTGCCAAGTCCGGCACCGAGCGAGAAGGACCCGATCACCGACAGCAGCAGCGCCAGCCGTCGCGCCGTCGGATGGACGTGGAGGCTGTGCAGCAGCGTGCGCGGCGCCAGCGGCGGACTGTTGCGTCGCCGGTCGCGCAGCCAGTAGAGCATCTGCACGCTCTCGAGCCCGAGGTCGGTCAGCACGCCGGTCAGGTGCGTCGTCCGCACCACGCCGCTGGAGATGCGCGTGATCGTCGCGTTCTGGAGCCCCATCGCCGCGGACGCCACGCCGGTGAGCCACCAAAGCGCCGGCCCGGCGACGCGGGAGGAGGGATCGTGCAGCTCGATGCCGAAGGCGAACGCGGTGAGCATGGCCGCCTCGACCGCCATCGGGAGGACGTAGATCGACTCCCAGCCGCGGCGCCGTCCGGTCTCGGTGAGCACCGCGGAGATCCCCGCGCCGATGAAGAACATCGTCAGCAGGAAGGCCATGAACGATGCCGGCGACCACGATCCCTCGATCAGGTCGCGCCCGAGGTTGCTGGCGTTGCCGGTGACGTGGCTGGTCACCGTTCCGCAGGTCAGCATCGTGATGATGTTGGTGTAGCCGGCGACCCACGCGAGGGTGATCGCCAGCCGGGCCTGCTGCGTGAATGAATGAGCCTGTGAGACGAGCATCGTCCGATCCGTGGAACCGTTCCGGTGGCGCGGCGTCGCCGGGTCGGGCGACCCTCGCCGCGTCTGCTTCGCCGGCCGCGATCCGGCGGGAGGCCCGAAGCCTGCACCGCAGGTTCCGGCGGCCTTCCTGGCGCGCCTCCCGCGCCGTCAGGCGCCGCGACGGCGCGGCGCGCGGCCGCCTCGGGCGCTCTTCGCCGACGATCTCGTCGACGACTTCGCCGCCGGCGTGGCTGGCTTCCTCGATCCCGCCGCGCTGACTTCCAGCACGCGCGGCGACGCGGCCCGCCCCCGCCCAGCGCTGGCAGCCCGTCGGGCCCTTCGCCGCCGTGCTTCCAGGCTCGGCGAAGAGCACCTCGTCGGAGAGGTCGAGCCGGTGCGAGTTCCGCCAGTCGCGACGAACCACCTTTACGAGCCGGTGCACCAGCGGTGCGTCGTCGACCTCGATCGCCAGCTCGCGCCCGGTCGTCGAAGCTGCCCGGCGAGGTTGATCGAACCGACGATGAACCGCTCGTCGTCGAGCAGCATCTTCGCGTGCGGCGAAGCTCCTTGATCCGATGGATCAGCGCTCGACGTCCTCGAGGATGCGCAGGCCGCCCGCCACTCCAACAGCTTCTCCTTCCTGAGCTTGTGCGGCGGCCGGGCCATCACGTGGACCTTGACGCCGCGCTCGCCGCGCGGGACGGTGCTCGATGATCACCGGATCAGTACCGCTCGTTCTGGAGCCAGGGCAGGCGGCTTTCGCGCCCGTCGGTGACGGAGCGATGCAGGCGCGACCGTTGGTGCGGCACCAGATGAGGGTGCGAGTCCTCGCCGGGTTCGAATGGCCGGCGGTGCCAGTCGGACTCGAAGCAGTCGAGGATCTCCCGCGCCTCGTGGCCATGCGCGGTCACGATCGCGTAGTCGCGCGTCGCCTCGAAGCTCTTCGCCTCCCAGTTGAGCGACTTCACGAACGCGGTCGTCGCGTCGACGACCATCGACTTCTCGTGGGTCGGCTCGAACTCCGGGTTACCTTGTCCTTCACCTCGATCCCGGCCGAGGTCGAGACGCCCACGCCGAGGAGCAGCGCGTTGCAGGCCTCGCCGCTGCGCGCAGCGGATTGAGCATGACGCGCACCTTGACGCCACGGCGATGCCGCGACGACCGCGTTCATGATCGTGCGGTCGGAGAAGGCGAACATCTTGATGTGCAGCGACCGCGCGGCGCCTTCAATGGCGTCGAGGATCGGTCGGGCCGAGTCGTCGGGGAGGATGATGAGCGAGCGTGACATTCCTGCAATGGTTCGCACGCGGCGCCGGGCGGTCAGGTTGTTTCCTTCGCCGGACGCGCGGCCGCGGGGCGGCGGACGCGGCCACCGCGCTTGAACTGCACGCGGTGCAGGTCGGCATAGACGCCGTTGCGGGCGAGCAGCTCGGCGTGCGTGCCCTGTTCGGCGACCTCGCCGTCCTTCAGCACGACGATCTTGTCGGCGTTGCGGATCGTCGAGAGCCGGTGCGCGATGGTGATCACGGTCCGGCCCTTCTGTAGGCTTCTCGAGCGCGCAACGACAGGCTGCTCCGACTCGGTGTCGAGCGCGCCGTGGGCTCGTCGAGGATGAGGATCGGCGCGTCGCGGATGATCGCCCGCGCGTCCCGATGCGCTTGCCGTTGGCCGCGGAGAGGGTCATGCCGCGGCTCGCCGACGATCGTGTCGTAGCCGCGCGGCGACCCGCGATGAACTCGTCGGCGTTGGCGGGCGCAATGGCCGCGGCGACGATCTCCTCGTTGGTGGCGTCGGAGCGCCCGTAGGCGATGTTCTCGCGGATGGTGCCGCGGAAGAGGACCGTGTCCTGGAGCACGAAGCCGATCTGGCGGCGCAGGAATGGACCTTGAGGTCGCGCCGCGTCGCTGCCATCTGCATGATGCGCCCCGCGACGGCGTCGTAGAAGCGGGGATGAGGCTCACCACGGTCGACTTGCCTCCGCCCGTCGGCCCGACGATCCCGACGGACTGGCCCGGCGCCACCTCGAAGCTCACGTCGCGCAGCACCGGCGCGGCCGAGTCGTAGGCGAAGGCCACGTGCTCGAAGACCACCGCGCCCTTCAGCGCCGCCGCCTCGCGCGCGTCGGGCCGCTCCGGGACGCGCATGTCGGTCTCGAGGATGGCGCGGATGCGATCGATGCCGACCGCCGCCTGGGCGACGGTGTTGGTCATCTTCGCCAGGTCCTGCACCGGCTTGAAGAACTTGCCGAGGTAGGCGAGGAAGACCGTCAGCGAGCCGATCGTCATCGTCCCGGCGAGGATGAGCGCCGTGCCCCGCCAGAGCACGAACCCGGTGCAGACCGCGACGACGACCGTCACCACCGGCGAGAGGAGCGACTTGATGCGGCGGGCCTTGAGCGCCGCGTCGACCGTGGCCCGGCTTGCGGCGCCGAGGTGGGCCTGTTCGAGGTCCTCGCGGCCGAACGCCTTCACCACGCGGACCGACTGGAGTCCCTCCTGCACGACGGAGACGATGTCGCTCTGGCGCTTGCGCACCTCGTGGGTCGCCTGCTTCACGACCCGTCGGAACCGGGCGACGAAGAGCAGCAGGAACGGCGTCACCGCCACCGCGATGAGCGCAAAGTCCCAGTTCAGCCAGAACATCACGACGAGCATGCCGAGGATCGTGAGGATGTCGACGAGGATGTCGAGCGTCGAGCTCGACGCGAAGTCCTGGATCGTGGCGACGTCGTCGGTGATCGTGGAGAGCAGGTCGCCGCTCTGGTGCGTGTCGTAGTACGTCAGCGAGAGCCGCTGGAGGTGGTCGTAGACGCGCAGCCGCAGGTCGTGCGCCACCCACTGGCCGACGCTCTCGGTGTAGTAGTTGTCGACGTAGGTCGCGATGGCGCCGGCGATGGCGATCGCCACGGTCGCGGCGCCGGCCAGCGCCGCGAGCCAGAGCCTGCTTCCGCCCAGCACCGATCGGTGGAAGTCGTCGAGCCAGCGCGGCGGCGCGTGGTCGCCCAGCACGGAATCGAGCACCAGCTTGAGCGGCCACGGCGCCGCGAGGCTCATCGCGGTCTCCACCAGCATGGCCAGCAGGATCACGACCAGCCAGCCGCGGTACGGGCGCAAGAGCTCGAGCACGAGCCGCGTCTGGGTGATGCCGTGCGCGGCGTCGGCGCGGCCACCGGGCGTCGGAGCGGAGGTGGCGGTTCGTTCGGGTTCCAAGGGTGTTGTGCCGCGTCGTCGAGCGGTCGCGGGTCCGGCGATGGAATCGGCGCCGACCTGGCGCCGGGACGGTCGCACCGACCACGCGCAATCGTGACGAGTCCGGCGGGATCGTCAAGCGGGACCGCCGCTCGACCCCCGGACCCCCGACCTCCGGACCTCCGGACCTCCGGACCTCGGGACCTCCGGACCCCCGGCGACCGCGCCGACCGACGCCATCGCGACGCGACGTGTGGCCCCCGTACCATCGGGACTGTCGCATCGCAGGGATCCCAGCTTGCTCATCTCGGCCCGGAACATTTCGAAGACCCATGGCGTGAAGGCGCTCTTCGCCGGCGTCTGCATCGGCGTCGACCGCGGGGAGCGCATCGGGCTGATCGGGCCCAACGGCGCCGGCAAGAGCACGCTGCTGAGGATCCTCGCCGGCGACGAGCTGGCCGACGACGGAGCGATCATCGCCGAGCGAGGCGTGCGCGCCGTCTACGTTCCGCAGCACGACGTCTTCGCGCCCGCCGCCTCGGCGCGGGCGGTGGCGACGGAGGCGGCGCTCCGCTTCGCCGACGAGGGCGGCGGCCGTCACGACGAGCACGAGGCGGAGCTCCTGGCGGAGATGATGCTGGGTCGTGTCGGCTTCGACGAGGCGCTCGTCGACGCGCCGACGTCGACGCTCTCGGGCGGCTGGCGCAAGCGGCTCGCGCTCGCGCGGGCGCTCGCCCGGTGCGGCGGCGAGCCCGACGTGCTGCTCCTCGACGAGCCCACGAACCACCTCGATCTCGAAGGCATCCGCTGGCTCGAGGAACTCCTGCGCCGCGCGCAGGCCGGGGCCACCGTCGCATCCGTCTTCGTGACCCACGACCGCGTCTTCCTCGAGAACGTCGCGACGCGCGTCGTCGAGCTCGGCCCGGCGTACCCGGGCGGAACGCTCGCCGTCGACGGCAACTACAGCGAGTTCCTGCGCCGCAAGGAGGAGTTCCTCTCCGGCCAGGCCCGCGCCGAGGCGACGCTCGCGAACCAGGTTCGCCAGGACCTCGCCTGGCTCGCGCGCGGCGCGCAGGCGCGGCGCACGAAGGCGAAGGGCCGCATCGAGTCGAGCTTCGGGCGGATGGACGAACTCGCCGAGCTGCGCGGGCGCAACGGCGCCGCGGTCGCCGGCGGCGCGCGGGTGGACTTCTCGGCGACCGGGCGCCGGACGCGGAAGCTCGTCGCGGCGCATGGCGTGGCGAAGGCGCTCGGCGGGCGCACGCTCTTCCGCGACGTCGACGTCGAGCTGGGGCCCGGCGACCGCCTCGGCCTGCTCGGTCCGAACGGGAGCGGCAAGACGACCTTCATCCGCACGCTGATCGGCGAGCTTGCGCCAGATGCCGGCGTGGTCAAGCAGTCCGATCCGCCGCCGCGGATCGTCGTCTTCCGGCAGCATCGCCAGGACTTTCCGCCGTCGACCCTGCTGCGCGACGCGCTCTGTCCGGTCGGCGACCAGGTTCGATTCCTCGGCCAGCCGATGCACGTCGCCTCGTGGTCGCGCCGCTTCCTCTTCGGCGACGACCAGCTCGACCAGCCGGTGAGCGCGCTGAGTGGCGGCGAGCTGGCGCGCGTGCACATCGCCCGCATCATGCTCGAGCCGGCCGATCTGCTGGTCCTCGACGAGCCGACGAACGATCTCGACATCCCCACGCTCGAGGTGCTCGAGGAGGCGATCGAGGGCTTCCCCGGCGCCGTCGTCCTCGTCACGCACGACCGCGCGATGCTCGAGCGCCTCGCCACCGAGGTGCTGCTGCTCGATGGCGCGGGCGGCCCGACCCGCACCTTCGCCAGCCTCGACCACGCCCTGACCGCGCAGGCCGCGGTCGACGCGCAGGCGGAACAGGCCAGGCGGCGCGCGAAGGAGAAGGCGGCGCCGAAGGTGGCCGCCGCGCCGGGCGCATCCACCGCGCCGCCACGATCGGGGCGGAAGCGGCTCAGCTTCAACGAGCAGCGCGACTACGACACGCTCGAGTCGCGGATCGTCGACGCCGAGGCCCGGGCCACCGCCGCCGAACGACGGCTCGCCGATCCGGTGGTGGTCGCCGACCACAACGCGATGGCGCAGGCGTGTCGCGACCTCGAGGCGGCCCACGCCGCGGTCGAGGCGCTCTACGCGCGATGGACCGAACTCGAGGCGAAGCTCGAGGGCAAGAGCGCCTGATACGGATTCCAGTAGACCTCCATGCTTGGACCCCGTGCCCACAGCGGTATCTCACGGCGGAATTGGGTTGGGTGGGGCGCGAGCGTCCAACGGGATGCGCCTGAGCGCCGCGCCGCCCGCGATCGGATCGGCCTCCAAACATGCACCAAACGCGCGGCGCTCACCTCGATCGGTCGGGAGCGCCGATATGGTCAGTCGTGAGCGGTGAGCCGATCCATCCGACCCGCCGCGCGTTCATCGCGCACGCCTCGGCCATCGCCGGCGCGACGCTGTTGCTCGCCGGCTGCGATGCGTGGCAGAGCACGCGCGGACGCGGGCCCGGCGTCGACTCGAAGCCGCCTCCGTCCTCCTCCGGCAAGCCCGCCGCGTCGCCGGCGCCGCCACCGCCGGTCCTTGCCGCGGCCCCGGCGCCGCCCACGATCAACCTCGTCCCGCCGACGCGCGAGCCCCTCGTGCGCGTGCGGCTGGTGCGGAAGCCGCCGGGCGAATCGGTCGAGCTCTCCACTGGCGCCGGCGGCGGCAAGCAATGGCTGCGCATCGGTCGACCGACGGCGTCCGGCGCGGACGTCGCGCCGGGATCGCCGACGCCGTCGGTTCCGGTCCTTCTCGTGCTCGCGTCGCCGGTTCGCGTCACCGCCGATTCGGCGGGCTGGGTCCTCGTCGACGGCGCCGGCCAGCGCAACGTCGTCGACGGCCGCGAGCCGATCGAGATCGGGGCCATCAAGGGACAGACGCAGCGCATCGCCATCGATGGCGCGATCTTTCCCGGAAGCGCCCGGCTCGTCGCGCGGCCGGTCGACGTCGGCGACGACGGCGTGGCGGTCGTGGCCAGCGCGCCCTCGTCGTCGAGCGCAATCTACGGCGTTCCCTTCGACGTGGTGAACGTCTGCGCGCTCGAGCAGTACGTTCCCGGCGTCCTGGCCCGCGAGCTCTATCCCGGCTGGAACCAGGAGACCTTCCACGCCCAGGCCGTCGCCGCCCGGACGTACGCGCTGGTGGAGATGGCCCGATGGACGCAGCGCCGCCACTACGACGTCGTCGCGGGACAGGCCTCGCAGGCGTACGTGGGCCAGACGAGCCACGCGCCGTCGGTGCGCGCCGTCGAGCAGACGCGCGGACAGGTGCTGGTCTTCAATGCGCTCCTCGTTCCCGCGTACTACTCCAGCACCTGCGGCGGGCTGAGCGCCAACGCCAGCGACGCGATCTCCGACGATCCCATCAACTTCGTTCCGCCCGTGCGGGCGCGGCCGCCGAAGGCGTGCTGCGCGGAGCGCGCCGCTCTGGCGGCTGGACCGCCGACCAGTCCGCGAGCGAGGCGGCCCGGCGCTCGCGGCGTGGGCGAGCGACGCCCGCAGCTTCGGCTTGCGGCGCTCGGCCCGATCGCCGGCATCGAGCCGATCGAGCTGAATCAGTACGGCCGCGTGGTTCGATATCGGGTCGCCGACAACAAGGGCGGCGTGGCCGAGCTCTCGGCGGAACGGCTCCGCAACGCGATGAACTACGGTGGCGGTGCGCTCGCGACGCCGAAGAACCCGCTTCGCTCGGGCCAGTTCACCGCGACCATCCGCGGCGGCGCGATCCAGTTCGCGGGACAGGGCTACGGCCACGGCGTCGGCATGTGCCAGTACGGCGCCGAAGGCATGGCGCGGGGCGGCGCGACGTGGCGCACGATCCTGGCGGAGTACTACCCGCAGGCGCGGATCGTCGGCGCGTACGCGTAAGTGACTGTTTCAGAACTCCCGCGTCGCCGAGGCCACGCGAAGCCGGAATCGGCCGCAGGCAGCGCGAGTTCTGAAACAGTTTCTCAGGAACCTACGGCTTCGCGAAGAGGCCCGGTTCGACGGCGACGATCTCCGCGTGCTCGATCGTCGTCTCCGCGTCGCCCAGCATTGGGGAGGCGTAGCGGATCGTGGCGTGGAACGGCAGCAGCGTGCCGCCGACATCGCGGAAGTCGTCGAGCGACGCCGACGCGCCGATGGGTCCGAGACCCGGCAGCGTGACGACTCGATCGATTCCAACGACGCGCCCGCTCGCTTCGTCGACGGACATCAGCACGGCCTCGCACGTTGGTGGAACGCACCGGACCAGCAGCGTTGGCGATCCGTCGATGGTCGTGCGGGCGACGACGCGCACGTCGCGGAAGTGACGTCGCCAGTCGCCGAAGGCCCGTCCCGGATGTTCAAGGAGCGCCTGCTCGGCCATGGCGCCGCTCAGCTCGTTCATGGGCTGGCTTCCAGTCCTCGACCAGACGTGGGCGCCGTCGCTGACCGTGACCTGCATCGGCCCGCCCTCCGCGCCGGCCTCGACGCGCATGTTCGTGCCCGAGTAGGCCTGCGTGACGAGGATGTGCCGCTTGAGCTTCGGCATGTCGAGCGTGCCGACCCGCCGCAGCGCGCCGGTCTCGCCGATTCGGTCGGTGCGATGCGCCGCCATCACCCGGGCCACGACGTCGTCGACCGACGGCAGCGAGGCGTCGGCCGCGAGCACGGGCCAGAAATCCTCCGTGCCGTCGTGCGCGATCGAGAGGCCGGTCACGGCGCCGGAGGCGTCGCGCCGCGGCGTGAGCGTCGTCTTCGGGTCGACCTCCAGCGCCCAGCGATCCGCGCCGTCGACGGGGAGGATGTCGAGGACGAATCGTCCCGGCAGTTCCAGGGCGACCTTGCGGGCGGCACTTCCGGGATGCTCGACGGCGCGGTCGAAGACGAAGCGCGGCTTCCGGGAGGAATCGTCCCAGTACGTGCCGACGATCGAGCACGCCGCGGTTGCGCCGGGTCCGACAGGCGCCAACGGATCGATCGCTCCGGGAGTCGCCGGCGACTCGCCATCGGCCGGTCCAAGCAGCAGCCGCTGGATCTCCCGTTCGATCAGGAGTCCCGTGATCCCGCCGCGCGACTGCGTGAAGTAGAGCACGATCAGGTCGCGCTCCGGCCACATCCACGCCATCGTTCCGTCGGAGCCCCCATGGCCGAAGGCCGCGAGCGTCGGGGCGGCGTGCGCGTCGTCGCACATCCAGAGCATCCACATCTGTCCGTAGAAGACCGACGCGCCGGCGAGGCCGGTGGGATACGCCATCGTGTGCGCCGGCGCGAGGCCGCGCACGATCGCGTCGTGCGAGAGCAGGCGGCGCTCGCCGACCTTGCCGTCGTCCGCCCAGAGGCAGAGGAGCCTGGCGTACTCCGCGCAGCTCGTGTAGAGCCCCTGCGACCCGAGGAAGCAGCCGAAGAGATGTGGATCGCCGGGGCGCCAGAAGCGGAGCCATGCTCCAGTCGAGCCGCCATAACCGCTGGCGAAGCGCGACGCGGCGACGGCGTCGTCGGGCGCGATGAACCAGACGTCGGTCATGCCAAGCGGCGCGCAGATGCGATCGCGGATGAAGGCCTCGGCGGGCTGGCCCGCGACCTGTTCGACGATCGCCGTGAGCGTGTCGGCGCCGTCGTCGCTGTAGTTGAACCCGGCGCCCGGATCGAAGACGAGGTCGGCCTTGGCGGCGAGTTCCGTGATCGTCCGGATTCCCCGGATCGACTGTGGATTGCCCCCGAAGGTCGACGTGAGCAGCGAAGAGAGCGGAAGCCCCGACGTGTGCTCGAGCAGGTGCCGCACGGTGATCCGGGCGTGGCGTTCGTGGTCGAACTCGGGAATGAACTTCGCGACCGGGTCGTCGAGCGAGAGCCGGCCGTCGTCCACGAGCATCTGGATCGCGGTGCCGATGAGCGGCTTGGTCATCGAACGGACGCAGTAGATCGAACCGGGCTCGAGCGTTCGTGGCGCCTCGCCTGCGGCCGCCTCGGGTTGCGCGCCCCCGACCTGCGCGCCGCGATCGGCCCAGCCGTGCGCGGCGTGCCAGACGGTCCGGCGCTTCGCGATCACCATGAGCTCGCCGCCCACGATCTCCTCGCGCTCGACGTAGCCCCGCACGACGGCGTCGAGCGCCTCGAGCGCCGTGGACGACACGCCCACCTCCTCGGGCCTGGCCGGAGGGAAGGCGTCCGACGCGCCCGCGACCTGACCGGCCAGCGCCGACGCTCCGAGGGCGAAGGCCGAGACGGCGATGCATCGCTGCATCCAGGTGGGCAAGGTGATCGTCATGGTGGTCTTCGGTCCGATGGTGGGGAACGTGGACGGGCATCATCGTAGATGGACGCGATCCGGCCACCGCGGGGCCCGTGTCGGTCGGCGCTCGGACCCCTTCGACGGAAAATGCACAGGCTGGACATCGCTCGCACGACTTGCGAGCATTGCATGGAGCGGTCCTCGATCGAGGCGCGCGGGCGGGACGGCGCGCGGTCGGTGCCGCAAGGGGCGCGCGGGACCGAACGCGTCGCGCCGGCGGCGCGGTGCGGGTGAGCCGTGTCGCGCCTCGGATCCTCGCTCGTTCCGACCGCTCTTCCGCCCGCTCGCCTGACCGAAGGCTCGACCCATGAACCACCGATCCGATCCCGCTCGTCGTGCTCGACTGGCCTCGCTCGTCGGCGCGAGTGCGGCGAGCGTCGTGGCGCCGCTCGCCCAGCCGGGCGCCTCGACATTCGTGAACTGGGAGACGCCGCACGTGAGCCCGCTGGCCTTGACGCCCTCGGGCTCGCTGTTGCTCGCCGTGAACACGGCCGACAATCGACTCGAGGTCTTCGACGCGTCGGGCGCGGCGCTCGCGCACCTCAGGTCCATTCCCGTCGGGCTCGATCCCGTCTCGGTGCGACCGCGCAGCGACACGGAGGCCTGGGTCGTCAACCATGTCTCCGACTCGATCTCGATCGTCGACCTTCCCACGGGCCGGGTGAAGCAGACGATCGCGGTCGGCGACGAACCCGCGGACGTCGTCTTCGCGGGCAATCCGCTGCGCGCGTTCGTCACGCTGTCGCAGCCCGATCAGGTGCGTGTGCTCGACCCGGCGAATCCGACCGCGGCGGGCACGATCATCGCCATCGAGGGCGAGGATCCCCGAGCGCTCGCGGTCGACCTGGACGGCACGCGGGTCTATGCGGCGATCTTCGAGAGCGGCAACCACTCGACGGTGATCTCGCGAATCGCCGTCTCGGCGCCGAGCGGCCCGTATGGCGGCCAGAATCCGCCGCCCAACGACGGCGCCGAGTTCCAGCCGCCGATCGCCGCCGGCCTGCCAGCGCCACCGGGCGTGGCGCTCGTCGTGCGCAAGGATGCGGGCGGCGCGTGGCGCGACATCAACGACGCCGACTGGTCCGCATCGGTGACATGGGACCTCCACGATCACGACGTGGCGATCATCGACACCGCGACGCTGGGCGTGACCTATGCGAGCGGACTCATGACCAATGTCGCGTCGGTCGCGGTCTCGCCCGCGGGCAAGGTCATGGTCGTCGGCACCGAGCTTCACAACGAGATTCGCTTCGAGAGCAACGTCAACGGCATCTTCGTTCGGGCCGAGGCCGCGACCTTCGTCGCGTCGGCGCCCGGCGCGTCGTCGGTGGTCGATCTCAATCCGCACCTCGACTACTCGACGCCGAGCGTGCCGATGGCGATGCGCGACCTCTCGATCGGCGATCCGCGCGGCGTCGCGTGGAATCCGCAGGGAACGGCCGCGTATGTGACGGGCATGGGATCGAACAACGTGGTCGTCATCGATTCGGCAGGCGGGCGCACCGGGGTGATCGACGTCGGCCAGGGGCCGACCGGATTGGCGATCAACGCCACCGGAACGCGGCTCTACGTGCTGAACCGATTCGAGGGATCGATCTCGACCGTCGATCCGCTCCGCGCGCAGGAGCTCGTGCGCACGAGCTTCTACGACCCGACTCCGGCGGCGATCCGCGAGGGTCGGCCCTTCCTCTACGACACGCACCTCACCTCGGGACTCGGCCAGGCGTCGTGCGCGTCGTGCCACGTCGACGCCCGGACCGACCACCTTGGATGGGACCTCGGCAATCCGGCGGGCGAGGTGATCGACTTCAACGAGACGTGCATCGTTCCCGGCGGCTGCGTGGACTGGCATCCGATGAAGGGCGTGATGGTGACGCAGACGCTGGTCGGCACGGCCGGCAACGAGCCCTTCCATTGGCGCGGCGAGAAGAGCGACCTCGCCGCGTTCAACATCGCATTCACGACGCTCCAGGGGGCGGATGCGCAGCTCTCGCCGGACGACATGCAGCGGCTCTCGAACTTCGTCGCGACGCTGCGCTTCCCGCCCAATCCCAACCGCAACATCGACAACTCGCTCAAGACCACGCTGCCCACCGCCGTCGGCTTCGGAAATCCGCTGAACGGCCAGAACATCTTCCTCAACGCGCCGACGCTCCCCGGGGCGAACCCGACGTGCGTCTCGTGCCATGCGCTTCCAACGGGGACCAACAACGTCATCGACCGTCCGATCGGCGCCGAGCCGCAGAACCGCAAGATCGCGCAGCTCCGCAACGTGTACGAGAAGGTCGGCGCCAGCCACCAGTCGCAGAACAACTCGCGCGGGTTCGGCCTGCGCCACGACGGCATCGAGTTCACGATCCAGGAGACGCTTGCTCCCGGTTTCGTCTTCCCGCCGGGGCCGGTCGGACAACAGCAGCGCCGCGACGTCGAGGCGTTTCTCCTGAGCTTCGACAGCGGAACGCATGCCGGGGTCGGCGTCCAGACGACGGCGGCCAACGGCGGCGGTGCGGGCGACAACGTCGCGCGCATCACCCAGATGTTCAACCTCGCGGCGACCGGCGCGGTCGGGCTGGTGGTCAAGGGCGTGCAGGGCGGACTGGCCCGCGGCTGGTTCCTCGACGCCGGCCTCTTCCAGTCCGACCGCAGCGCCGAGACGATTCTCCCGGCGGCGCTGCTGGCGCTCGCGGCGGACGGGAGCGAGCTCACGTACACGCTCGTTCCCGCCGGCACACAGGTGCGCATCGGGGTCGATCGCGACGAGGACGGCTGGTTCGATCGCGACGAGCTCGACGCCGGCGCCGATCCCGCCGATCCGACCAGCACTCCGGAGACCGTCTGCGTCGGAGACATCGCACCCGCGGGCGGCGACCACGTCGTCGATGGCGCGGACCTCGCGGCGGTGCTGGCCGCCTGGGGCCCGGGCGGCGCGTGCGCCGCGGACCTCGCGCCACTGGGTGCGCCCGATGGCGTCGTCGATGGCGCCGATCTCGCGATGGTGCTGAGTCGATGGGGGAGCTGCCGGTAGCGCCGCGCGGCGCCGGGCGCGCGCCGCGCGGGCCCCGCGGCCCGAATCGCGGAATCTCGAATCGCGCCCGCTCGCCGCGGCCGGATCCGGCGCGGATAGGCTGGCCGCGTTGCGCTACGTCTCGCCCGCACATGAGCCGGTCGCGCTCGCGTCGTTCCTCGGCGCCGGCCTACTCGTCGGCCTTGCGCCGCTCCAGGAGATCGCGGCGCGCGTGGCCGGGCGCGCGGGGCTCGGGAACTTCGTCGCGGTGAACGCGCTCCTGCCGCTGGCCACGGCGTTCATCGGGGTCGTCTTCCCGCGCACACGGACCGCGATCGTCGGCGGCGTGCTCGTGGTGGCCGGCTTCCTGCTCGCCCGCCTCGTCAGGCACGACGCGCGACCGTGGAATTGGAACCTGGCCCTCTTGGCCAACGTCGCCTCGCCGGTGCTGCTGGGCGCCGCGGCGGGCTGCGCGTTCATTGGCGCGTTGAGCGCCCTCGCCACGCGCCCCTTCCGCGTCGTCGGAACGGCACCGCATGATCCAAGCTGCGCCGGCTGCGGCCATGCGCTCGCCGAGTCGCCCCGCGCGGCGACGCCCGACCGTTGCCCCGAGTGCGGCGCCGACGTGGGCGGCGCGCGCCGCTGATACGCGTCCCGGTTGATCCTCGCGCCTCACCCAAACCCCATTCCGCCGTGAGACACCGCTGTGGGCAAGGGGTCGAACGCATGGAGGTCGACTGGAATCCATGTGAGACGCGTCCCGGTTGACCCTCGCGCCCCACCCAACCCAATTCCACCGTGAGACACCGCTGTGGGCAAGGGGTCGAGCGCATGGAGGTCGACTGGACTCCGTGGGAGCGCACGCGATGCTCACGTCTCGCCGGGCCACTTCACGCGCTCGGCGTCCGTCACCACGCCATCGTGGATCGTCACGTCCCACGGGGGCGTGATGACCCACGCCTTCACCTGCGCGGGAAGCTGCACGTGCATCCCCTCGGGCAGCCGATCGACGAAGAGCTTCCCGGTGTACGCCGCGGGCGTGGGCAGTTGCACGAGCACATAGCGCGGCGCGGCGCCGGAGGCGTTCGCGCTCGACGCCGCGCCGCCGGCGCCGGGCGACGAATCCGTCCCAGGCTTCGCCGCGGCCTGCTTCTCGGCCAGTTCGCGCAGGTGCGCGGCGCAGTGGCTGCACGACTCGTAGTAGATGACAACCGTCGCGTCGGCGGGAAACGTCGACGTGTCCGTCCACCGGCCGAGCTCGGTCTCGGCGAGCCGTTTTCCCTTCCATTGCAGGGGACGGAGGATGACCTGGTCGGGGATGACCTCGGGCAGCCGCCACGCCGCCGGCGCCGCGCTCGGCGGCGGAGTGGTGGGAAGCGTGGGCGGCGCCGAGGCCGCCGACGACGCGGTGGCGATGGGCGCTGACGCTTCGGCCGTCGCGTTCATGGCCGCCTGGCCTGAAGCCGGTCTCGCCGCTCCATCCGATCCCGATCCGATTGCGACTCGCGACTCCGCCGGCCGAAGCGGCAGCAGGCGCGCCGACGCGAACCAGCCGAGCGCCAGACCAAGCGCGAGTCCGGACGGCAGCGCCGTGCCGACCCTCGCGCGCACCCGCGCGGGCGCGTCGCGTGGACGAGCCATCGGCGGGCGGCGCGCCCGCGTGGCGATGGCGCGCGATCGCGAGGGCCACGATCGCGACGAGCAGCGAGCCGTCGATGAGCAGCATGAGCCACGCAGGCAGCGCCAGGGCGCCGCCAAGGCAGCCACAATGGTCGCCGCCGGCTCGCACGTGCAGCACGAGGATCGCGATGAACGCCGCGAGCAGCGCCGCCAGCGGCGCCCAGCCACGGCGCGGGACGAGCAGGGCGAGCACGCCGACGGTCGACTCGACCACGACCGCGGCGGGGATGACGGCGAAGGGGTCGAGGTCCATCGCCAGGATCGGCGCTGGAAGTTCGGCCGGCGTGCCGACGAGCGCCTTGCCCAGCGCGCCGGCAAGGACCCACGCGCCTCCGAGCCGAACGACCCACGGCCAGGCAGACGCCGCAGGATGGAGGCGCGGCGCCGCGGGTTCGGCGCTCTCGGTGGCGCCCGCGATCTCCGGCGAGCCACTCCGCGGCGAGGCCGGCTTCGGCGCGCCCGCGCTTCGCGAATCGCGGCTGGATGAGCGGTGGGAACCCACGTCGGCCATCCTACAGGCTTGTCGATGCGGCATGAACGACGCTTGCGGTCGCGGCGCGTTCGTCGATGATGCCCCGCCATGTCCATCGCCGACACGCTGCTCCGCCTCTTCCTGATTCGCTACGAGCCCCACCCCGAGGATCCCGCCTTCATGGGGCGCGCCCAGACCCGCCACGGCAACGCCGCGGAGGCGACCGTCGCCGTGGCCGATGTGCGCGAGAGCGAGCGCTTCTTCGGCGTGCCGATGGGTCGCCGGGGCGTGCAGCCGGTCTGGATCCGGATCGTCAACCGTGGCCAGTCGCCGGTCCGGCTGAGCCTCGTCGGCGTCAGCTCGAGCTACTACACGCCGCTCGAGGCGGCGGCGATCAACCACTATTCGATCCTCAAGCGACTCGCCGGCTTCGGTCTGGTGGCGTGGCTCTTCCTTCCACTGCTCGTGCTCATCCCGTTCAAGCTCGTCTCGGCACGCCGCGCGAACCGGCGCATGGACGCGTTCTTCCAGGAACATGCGTTCCGGTTGCGTCCGATCCCGCCGGGCGCGGAGTCGTCGGGCTTCGTCTTCACGCCGATCGACGATGGCATGAAGGTCGTCCACGTCCGGCTGCTCGGCGCCGCGGCGCCCGAGGAACTCACCTTCTCGGTGCCCGTCCCGGGGCTCGACACCGACCACCTGCGGCGGCGCTTCGACTCGCTCGTTCCGCCCGAGGCCCTCATCGAATGCGACCTGCCCCAGCTTCGGCAGCGGCTGGAGGGGCAGCCGCGCGCGACGAGCAACGCCCGCGGGACGCGCGAGGGCGATCCGGTGAACCTCGTCATCGTCGGCGAGTTCCCGACGCTGCTGAGCGCCTTCGGCGCGCGCTGGGACGAGACGGAGACGATCACCCTCGCGACGAGCTGGAAGACGATGAAGTCGTTCCTGCTCGGTTCGCCCTACCGGTACTCGCCCGTGAGCTCGCTCTACCTGCTCGGTCGCAGCCAGGACGTGGCGCTCCAGCGCATCCGCGGCACCATCAACGAACGGCTGCACCTTCGCCTCTGGGCGACGCCGCTTCGCTACGAGAGGCAGCCCGTGTGGGTTGGCCAGGTGAGCCGCGACATCGGCGTCCGCTTCACGTGGAGAACGTGGAACCTGACGACGCATCGGGTCGATCCGGATGTGGACGAGGCCCGCGACTACGTGGTGGAGGACCTGCTCGAGGCGGGCCGCATCGACCGCGCCGGGTACGTCGGCGGCGTCGGCGCGTGCGAGCCGTCCGCGCCGCGCCGCAACCTCACGGGGGATCCGTTTCACACCGATGGCCAGCGCGCGGTGATCCAGGTCTCCGATTCCCGGACGACCCCGAAGTTCGTGGTCTGGGCGAGATGACGAAGCGGGAAGGAGAGGGACTCCCGCGCTCCTCCATGCGTTCGATCCCTTCCCGCGGTGACATCGGCGCGTCGCCCGGCCGGCCATCGGATGCGTCGTTACAATCAATCGACGGGACTCGGCCGCCACGGCGTTCGGGGCGCGGGCCCGCGATTCACAGGTTCCGCCATGGGCCAGACGCTCCACGACTTCTTCGCCGATATGGACCAGCACCGCGAGCGCGTGCCGCTCGACGAGCTCGTGGCGGCGCTGCGCGAGGTCCAGATCGACATGGACGAGCTTCGCCCCTTCGCGCACTTCGACGCGGCGCGATACCGGCGCAACCTCGTGCACGCGGGACCCGGCTACCAGGCGCTGCTGCTCTGCTGGCGCGCCGGGCAGCGCAGTCCGATCCACGACCATCACGGCTCGTCGTGCGCGGTGCGCGTGCTCGTCGGGACGCTGGTGGAGACGATCTTCGACCGGACCGAGGAGGGATACGTCTACGCGACGCGCTCCAACACGCTCGCGGCAGGCGACGTCTGCGGATCGGAGGACAGCGACATCCACCAGGTCTCGAACCTCCAGCCGGCCGGGCGCGACCTGATGACGCTGCACATCTACTCGCCGCCGCTGCTGAGCATGGGCGTCTATTCGCTCACCGAATCGACCGCGCGCGAGGAGGTCGATCCGATCTTCGAGTTCGCCATGGGCTCGGGGATCTGAGAGCCTCATTGTCCAGCACCGGACACGACGATCGCGACGGCGCCCCGAGCGACGACGACCGCCGCGCGGATCCCGGCGACGGACCCGACGCCGGGCTGGGCGCGCCGGCGACCCGGATCGCCTGGCCGAACGTGTTCGGCGCCTGGGCGATCTCGGGCGTCATCTGCGCCGCCGGCTACCAGCTCTATCAGGCGCCGGTTCCGCCATTCTCGATCCAGGCCGCGACGGGCGTGCGGCATCCGCTTGGCGCGGCGATGGTCGCGATGATCCTCGGGATCGCGCTGCGCAACCTGCTCTGGGTTCCACCGGGACTTGGACCGGCACTGCGGCGGGTGGTGCGCTTCACCATCCCCGCGGCGATCGTGCTCGGCGCCGCCGAGCTCGATCTGCGCTCCGTCGCGGCGCTCTCGCTGCCGGCGCTGGCGGTGACGCTGGCCTGCATCGCGGTCTCGTTCGCCGCTTCGATCGCCGCGGCGCGCTGGCTCGGGCTCTCGAGGGCGACCTCGCTCATGCTCGGCGCCGGCACCGCGATCTGCGGGAATTCCGCGGTCGTCGCGGTGGCGCCGCTCGTCGACGCGAAGGACGACGAGGTCGGGATCGCGGTGGGCACGGTGAACCTCATGGGCCTCGCAGCGATGCTCGCGCTGCCGCCGCTGGGCGAGGCGATGTCCATGTCGGCGTCGGCCTTCGGCGTCTGGGCGGGCACGACGATCCACTCCGTTCCCCAGGTTGCGGCCGCGGGCGAGGCGTTCGGGCGAGAGGCGGCCGAGATCGCCATGCTCGTCAAGCTCTTTCGCGTCGCGATGCTTGCGCCGCTCGTCTTCGTGATCGTGATCCTCGCGGCGCGCGGGCGCGACGAGGGCGCCTCGTCCGGCGCAGGGCACGGTCCCCTGGCGTCGATCTGGCGCTACGGACGGCTCGTCCCCTGGTTCGTGTGGGGGTTCATCGGCGTCGCCGCCCTCAACACGCTCGGGCTGATTCCGTCGATTCCGTGGCCCTCCGGCGGAGACGGGCGCGCCATCGCGAGCGGCGCCGGCGAGTCCATTGCACTCGGACCGATCCTGCGGCGGCTGGCCGGGATCCTGCTGGCGATGTCGATGGCGGCCATCGGCCTGGAGATCCACATCCGCACGCTCCTTCGCGTCGGCTTCGCGGCGCTCGTGGCCGGCGCGTTCGCCGCCGTGGTGCTCGTGCTCGCGAGCATCGGCCTCACGGCGGCGCTGCTCTGAGCCCGACGCCGAGTGGCGCGCGGCGCGACCCCCTCGTCGACGGCGGCCGACCGGCGCACGCTGGAGGTTCTTCTCGGCCGCCGCGGGAACCTGTAGGATGCTCGCAGGCTTGCGGAGACCTTCGGCGTTGGCGCACCGATCCACGGAACGAGCCGCATCGATCACGATCGTCGCCTTGGCGGCGCTCGCCATCGCATCCGTCGCCACCGCCGGACCGGCGGGCGCATCGGCGTCGCTGATGCCCGTCTTCGATCCCGCCTCGCCGCAGACGCGGGCGATCGAGGGGCTCTTCGTGAAGGTGCTGGTGATCTCCGCGGTCATCTTCACGGTGATGGCGGCGCTCATCGCCATCGCCATCGTTCGATTCCGCGCCCGCGGCGGCGCGCTCCCCGAGCAGGACGAGGGAAGCCATCGCGCCGAGATCGCGTGGATGGTCGGTCCGATCGTCATCGTGCTCCTGCTCGCCGCGATCAGCGCGAAGCTCGTGCTCGCGATCAACGTGCGTCCGAAGGCGGATCCCCCCGACGAGCGTCCCGCCGGCGCGCACGCCGACCTCGAGGTGACGGGTCGCCAGTGGTGGTGGGAGGTGCGCTACACGGCCTCCGGCGCCATCGCGGCCAACGAGATCCACATTCCCACAGGAAAACAGCTTCGCGTGCTCGTGCAGTCGGCCGATGTCGCCCACTGCTTCTGGGTTCCGCGACTGGCGCGCAAGATCGACGCGATCCCGGGGCGGTCCAACTTCATCTGGCTCGAGGCCGATGCGCCGGGCGAGTACCAGGGCTACTGCGCGGAGTTCTGCGGCACGCAGCACGCCTGGATGCGCTTCAAGGTCTTCGCGCATCCGCAGGCGGAGTTCGACGCCTGGATCGACGCCCAGCTTGCGCACCGCGCGCAATTGGCGACGGGCTCGGCGGGCGCGCTCGCCTCCGAGGGCGAGCGGCTCTTCCGTTCGCTCTCCTGCGTCGATTGCCATCGCGTCGGCGGTGTCGACCGCGCGGTCGCGGTCGGGCCCGACCTCACGCATCTCTCCGGCCGCACGACGCTCGGCGGCGGCGTGATCGCCAACTCGCCGCAGAACCTCGCGAGCTGGCTGCGCAATCCGCAGGCGATCAAGCCCGGAAGCAAGATGCCGAACTTCAACCTGACCGAGGACCAGGTCGCCGCGCTCGTCGCGTTCCTCGGCGAGGGCGGCGCGGCGCCGCCACAGCGCCGCGCGGCCGCCGAGGGCCGAGACGACGCGACGGAGGTGCGACGATGACCGTCGGACCGCTCGACGATCCCGTCATGGTTCCCGTCGACGCCGCCGATCCGTCGGCCGGCGAGGGAGCGGTCGCGTCCGCGGGACGAGGCGGCGGCGCGGCGGGCTCCGCGGCGCGCGGCCTGCTCGGCTGGGTCTCGACCGTCGACCACAAGCGCGTCGGGGTCATGTACATCCTCACGGCGCTCCTCTTCCTGCTGGTCGGCGGCCTCGAGGCGATCGTGATCCGCCTCCAGCTCGCCTTCCCGCGGATGACCCTCGTCTCGCCCGAGGTCTTCAACCAGCTCTTCACCATGCACGGCACGACGATGGTCTTCCTCGTCGGGATGCCGGTGCTGGTCGGTTTCGCCAACTACTTCGTCCCGCTGATGATCGGCGCCCGCGACGTCGCGTTTCCCCGGCTGAACGCGATGTCCTACTGGCTCCTTCCCTGCGGCGGCCTGCTCCTGCACTTCAGCGTGCTCACGGGCGCGGCGCCGGACGCCGGCTGGTTCGCGTATGCGCCGCTCTCGACGAAGCCGTACAGCTCGCTGCCCGGAGTGGACTACTGGATCGCCGGACTGCTCCTGCTCGGCGTCGGCTCGATCGCGGCGGCGCTCAACATCATCGCCACGGTGATCTGCGAGCGCGCCCGTGGCATGAGCCTTCAGCGCCTGCCGCTCTTCGTCTGGATGACCTTCGTCACGGCGGTGCTCACGGTGATGGCCCTGCCGGCGCTGAACGCGGCGCTGGCCATGCTCCTCGTCGACCGCTGGCTCGGCGCGGCGATCTTCCAGCCGGCGCGCGGCGGCTCGGCGATCCTGTGGCAGCACTTCTTCTGGATCTTCGGCCACCCCGAGGTGTACATCCTGATCCTTCCCGGTTTCGGGATGATCTCCGAGGTCGTTCCGGTCTTCTCGCGCAAGCCGATCTACGGCTACGGCTTCGTCGCCGGCTCGACGATCGCCATCGGGCTGCTCAGCTTCGGCGTCTGGGCGCACCACATGTTCACGGCGGGCCTCGGCAGCGCCGCCGACATCTTCTTCGCGATCGGAAGCCTGCTGATCGCGATCCCGACGGGCATCAAGGTCTTCAACTGGACCGCGACGATGTGGGGCGGCTCGCTGCGGCTCAACACCTCGATGTGCTTCGCGGTGGCGTTCCTGATCCAGTTCGTCTTCGGCGGGCTGAGCGGCATCGCGTTCGCCGCGGTGCCCATCGACTGGCAGACGACCGACACGTACTTCGTCGTGGCGCACTTCCACTACGTGCTCTTCGGCGGCCTCGTCTTCGCCCTCTTCGCCGGGGTCTACTACTGGTTCCCGAAGATGACCGGCCGGCTGCTCGACGAGCGGCTCGGCAAGGCGCACTTCTGGCTCATGGTGGTCGGCTTCAACGCGACCTTCTTCGTCCAGCACTTCCTCGGCCTGATGGGCATGCCGCGCCGCGTCTACACGTACGACGCGCAACCGGGATGGGCGCTGCTCAACGGCATCTCGACGCTCGGCTCGCTGGTGATCGCGCTTGGCGTGCTGATCTTCGCGTGGAACCTGCTGCGCAGCGCATTCCGCGGCCCAATCGCGGGCGACAATCCCTGGGGAGGATTCACGCTCGAGTGGGCGACGACGTCGCCGCCGCCGCCGGCGAACTTCGACGTCGTGCCGCCGATCCGCAGCCGACGTCCGACGTGGGACCTCGATCATCCCGAGAACGCGGACTGGAAGAACCGCCCGACGGCAGAGGATCGCGGGACGCGTCCCGAACGCGGCGTGGTGGCGGTGTGGGCCTTCATCGCCTCGGAGGCGATGTTCTTCGTGCTGCTCCTGTCGGCGTTCGTGGTCTTCAACTCGGCCGGCCCGACAACCGCGGCCGGCCCCGCGGCCGCCGATGCCACCGTCGCCGCGGGACGCGCCGGCGCCGACCTCGACATCCCGCGCACGCTGGGCTTCACCGCGTGCCTGCTCGCCAGCAGCGCGACCTTCTGGATGGCGCTGCGGGCGCTGCGACGGGCGATTCCCGCCGAGGCGGCGGTCGGCGCCGACGCGGCGCGGCGCAGCGCGGGCGTGCGGCGCTGCATGGCCTGGCTGGCGGCGACGATCGTGCTCGGCGCGGTCTTCCTCGCGAACCAGGTCTCCGAATACATCGGGCTGGTGAGGCGGGGCGTCACCATCGATCGCGATCTCTTCGCCGCGACCTTTTTCACGGTCACCGGCTTCCACGGGCTGCACGTCTTCGCCGGCGTGGTCATGCTCTGCGTCATGCTCTGGCTGGTGCGCGCCGGAGCGCTCTCGCCGCGCCGCGCGGGCGTGCTGCACGCCGGCGGGCTCTACTGGCACTTCGTCGACGTCGTCTGGATCGCCGTGGTCGCGATCGTCTATCTCGGAGCGTTCCAGCGATGAACGAGGTCCACAACACGCTTGTTGTCGAAGGCGTCGCGAAGGCGTCGTGGTCGGAGCTGATCCGGCCACTCTGGAACGTCTCGTCGCCGGCGTGGTTCGTGGCGGCCGCGTGGTTGGCGACGTGGTGGGCCCTGAACCGCAACGCGGAGCGCGGCGCCGCCGCGTCCGGGGCCACGGCCGAACGGCACGCGGGCCGTCGCGCCGCATGCGCACTGGCCGCGGCGGCGGCCTTCGTCCTGTCGTTCGTCTCGCCGCTGGGCGCACTCGCCTCGGGCGCGCTCTTCAGCGCGCACATGGTGCAGCACCTGTCGATGCTGCTCGTCGTGCCCCTGCTGGCGCTCGCGGCGCTGCCGCGCGAGCGCGCCGGCGGACGCTTCGCCCGGTCGCCGTGGCGCGGGATCGGCGCCATCCTCGGGATCGCGCCCCTCGGATGGGCGCTGGGGCTCGGGGCGATGTGGGTGTGGCACGAGCCGACGGCGTGCAGCGCCGCGACGCGGAGCGCGGCGCTGGGCGCCGTGCGCGACGCGACCTTCCTCCTCGCCGGCACCGCGTTCTGGTGGCCGATCGCCGGACCGGTTGCGCGCGATCGCCTCGAGCCGCCGCTGGCGCTCGCCTATCTCTTCTCGGCCTGCCTTGGCTGCACGGTGCTGGGCATCCTCATCACGTTCACGCCGCTGGCGGTCGGTCCCGTCTTCGCCGACAACGCCTCGGGCGCGCTCGCCGAGCTTCCGCTGGTCGCGCGGCTGCGCGGACTCGGCTTCACGCCGCGGGCCGACCAGCAGTTGGGAGGGCTCCTCATGTGGGTTCCGCCGTGCGTCCTCTACGCCGCGATGAGCATGCGGCTCATGGCTCGCTGGTACGGCGAGCATCGTCGGTCGCCCGAAGGCGCCGCGGGCTTGCCTGCGGCGGGCGCCTCCGCGATGGTCGTCGCCACCACGGCCACGGAGACGACGCCATGACGACGCCAGGCGCCGAGATCGATCGTTCCAACGAGCCGTCGCTCGCGAGCGAGGCGCCTCGTCGCGACGATGAGGTGCGACCCACGATGGCGCCCGCGACCGTCGCCGGCGGCTGCCTGCTCCTCATGTGGGGCATCCAGCTCGGCTGGGTCGTCTGGCTTGCGGGGGCGGCGATCCTGGCCATCGGCCTGCGGAGCTGGTTCGTGCAGGTCAGGGACCAATGGAGCGAAGCGGGGCGGGAGGAGATGCACCGATGAGCAACTCGAGAGCGCTTGATCGCGAGCCGCCACCCCGCAATGGCCTGTCCCTTCCGGTGCTCACGTCCGAGGACGCGGCGCGCCGCCTCTTCCTCGTCCGCGTGTCGCTCGGACTCACGGGGGTGATCGCCCTCTGCGCCGCGGTGCCCGTGGTCGGCTTCATCGTCGGCCCGTTCCTGCGCCGCGTCGCCCCGATCTGGCGAGCGGTCGGTCCGCTCGACTCGTTCAAGGTGGGCGAGACCGTCATCGTGCAGTTCGAGAACACCTCGTCGCTTCCCTGGTCGGGCGTCACCAGCCGCAGCGCCGCGTGGCTGCGTCGCGTGAGCACCGACGAGTTCATCGCATTCTCGGTGAACTGCCGTCACCTGGGCTGCCCGGTGCGCTGGGTGCCCGACGCCGAGCTCTTCATGTGCCCGTGCCACGGTGGCGTGTACTACAAGGATGGCAGCGTCGCCGCGGGTCCGCCGCCGGCGCCGCTCAAGCGATACCCCGTCCGCGTGACGAGCGGAGTCGTCGAGATCCAGGCCGATCCGCTCCCATTGACAAGCAGCGGCAGGAACCCGCGCGCCGCATCAACCTGAACCGCACGTGCGCATTCCTCGCCCAATCCTCCGCGTCTACGGCTGGCTCGACGATCGCATCGGCATCTCCGAGGTGATCGTGCCGATGATCACGCACGTCGTGCCGCGCGACGCGCGCTGGTGGTACGTCTTCGGAAGCGCCGCGTTCTGCGCCTTCATCATGCAGGTCGTGACGGGCGTGGCGCTCGCCTTCTCGTACGTTCCCGCTGGCGGCGAGGCCTTCGCCAGCCTGACGTACATCACCGACACGGCGTTCTTCGGCCACCTGCTGCGCGGCATGCACTACTGGGGCGCGTCGGCGATGGTCGTCATGGTCTTCGTCCACCTCTCCCAGGTCTTCCTGCACGGCTCGTACAAGTTCCCGCGCGAGCTCAACTGGCTCAGCGGCGTGCTGCTGCTGGCGCTCACGCTGGGCATGGGCTTCACGGGGCAGCTCCTGCGCTGGGACGCCAACGCGGTCTGGTCCGTCGTCGTCGGCGCCGAGCAGGCGGATCGCGCGCCGGTGATCGGCCCGGCGCTGGCGCGCTTCATCCTCGGCGGCGAGACGATCGGCGGCGCGACCCTCAGCCGCTTCTTCGCGCTGCACGTCTTCATCATCCCCGCGATGGTCTTCGGCTTCGTCGGCCTGCACCTCTGGCTCGTCCTGCGCCATGGCGTCTCGGAGATGCCCAAGGCGGGCGAGCCGGTCGATCCCGCGACGTACAAGGCGGGCTACGAGGCGCGGCTGCGCAAGGGCGGTGTTCCCTTCTTCCCGCACGCCGCGTGGCGCGACGTCGTCTTCATGACGACGATGGTGCTGGCCATCGTCGCGTGCGCCGCGATCTTCGGGCCGCCGGCGCTCGATCGCCCGCCCGATCCGGCCGACGTGAACGTCAACCCGGCGCCGGACTGGTACCTGCTCTGGTACTTCGCGGTGCTGGCGCTGCTGCCGCCGTGGCTGGAGACGTGGGTCATCCTCGGCGCCGCTCGTCGCTTTCGGCATCCTGCTGGTCATCCCGCTCGTCTCGCCGCGCGGCGAACGGGCGCCGTCGCGGCGACCGTGGGCGATCGCGTCGGTCGTGGCGGCATTCGTCGGCTTCATCGTGCTGACCGTCGCGGGCTACCGCGCGCCGTGGTCGCCCGACTTCGGCGTGCAGCCGCTTCCGGCGGCGCTGGTCGACGCGGCGCAGGCCTCGGTGCCGGCGCCGCGGCGCGCCACGGTCGCCCGCGGTGCCGACCTGGTGCATGCGAAGGGCTGCCTCTATTGCCACGACATCGACGGCCACGGCGGCCATCGCGGTCCCGAGCTGAGCCCGATCGGCGAGCTCCTGACGCGCGACCAGCTCGTGATCCGCATCACCAACGGCGGTCACAACATGCCGGCGTTCGCCAGCGCGCTCACCTCGGAGGAGCTCGACGCGATCGTGGCGTTCCTCCAGACGAGGCGGGGCGATCGATCGGAGGGCGACCGGCCGCTCCCGGGCGCGGCGCTCAGCGCGCCGCCGCCAACTGCTTCGCCGCCGAACCCAGGGCGATGAGCTGGAACCCGGTAAAGAGCAGTTGGACGCCGACCAGGATGCCCACCGCCCACTCGCCCGAGAGCGGCCACTCTCGCCAGATGAGCACGCCCAGCAGCAGCGTGACGAGGCCGTTGAGCAGCAGCAGGCCCCAACCCTTGCGCGGCCGGATGCGGAACGACGTGAAGATCTCCGCGATGCCATCGGCGCCGAAGTAGATCGCGGCGATGAGGGTCAGCTTGGCGAGCCCGATCCACGGATTGAGCAGCATGAACGCGCCGGCCAGGAGCATGAGCAGGCCCAGGAGCACGTGGAGCGTCCCCGCGCCCAGCGACGGCGCGTTGAGGCCGGCGACGATCCGCGTCACGCCGGCGACGATCAGGACCGCGCCGACGATGAGGGCCACGGCAAGTCCGGACAGCTGCGGGAGGGTCATCGAGAGGACGCCCAGGATCACCAGCAGCACACCGAGCGCCAGGACTCGGCCGGGAATGTGAGGGAGGACGTCGGCGAGGGGACCAGAGCTGGGGACTGACGGCGTGCTTGGCATATTCGGCATCCTGGAAAGGAGGACAGGGGCGCCCACGGTGGCGGGGTTCCGGCGAGGCGGTGGTGGGACGCGAAGGGATCCCGGGTCGGATCCCGGAGCGCAACCCGCCGAAGGACCCGATGTGAATATCGGCAGCCACCCCGTGATCGCTGGACAATCGGCCCGTCCCGCGCGAGAGTGCGTCATCCAGCGGCGCCGCGGCGCGCGTCGCGAACGATCGCAACGACGACTCGACGCGAGGGCATGCGGCGTGAGCGGTTCTGACACCGATCCTCGGCTTCCAGCGGCGGCGCTGCGCGAGCTGTGGCCGGCGCTCTCCGACGACGAGCGGATCGACGGCTTCCGGCTGCTCGAGCACGAGGGCGCCTCCGAGTTCTTCCTCGGCCTGCCGACCATCGACCAGGCCGAGCTGATCCGCGGCCTGCCGCCGGTCGAACGACGGCTTTGGCTGCGCACGCTGCCACCCGACGATGCGGCCGACCTGTTGCAGGCCGTGCCGTCGGAGGAGCGCGATGCGCTGCTCGATCTGCTCGACGACTCGGCGCGAAGCGAGGTCCGCGCGCTCCTGGCGTATGCCGAGGACGACGCCGGCGGCCTGATGAGCCCGCGCTTCGTGCGGTTGCGGACGGACATGAGCGTCGTCGAGGCGTTTCGATACGTCCGGCAGCAGGTGCAGACGCGACAGGCGACGTCCAGCTACGCCTATGTGCTCGATCCCGAGCAGCGGCTCGTCGGCGTCGCGTCGTTCCGCGAGCTCTTCATCGCGCCGGGGGATCGGCTGGTGCGCGACGTGATGCGTGCGCACGTCGTCAGCGTGCCCGAGACGATGGATCAGGAGGCCGTCGCGCGGACCATGGCCGCCCATCGGCTCAACGCGATCCCGGTCGTCGACGAGGCGGGCCGGATGAAGGGCGTGGTCACGGCCGACGACATCGTGGAGGTCGTGCAGGAGGAGGCGACCGAGGACATGCAGAAGGTCGGAGGCATGGCCGCCCTGGACACGCCGTACCTGCACACGGGCTTCGGCACGATGCTCATGAAGCGCGCCGGCTGGCTCGCCGCCCTCTTCATCGGCGAGATGCTGACCGCCAGCGCGATGGGCCATTATCAGGAGGAGATCGGGCGCGCGGTCGTGCTGGCGCTCTTCGTCCCGCTGATCATCTCCAGCGGCGGCAACTCGGGATCGCAGGCGACGACGCTGGTGATCCGTGCGATGGCCCTCGGCGAGGTCCGCATGCGCGACGCCTGGCGCGTGGCGCGGCGCGAGCTCTCTTTCGGCCTGAGCCTCGGGCTCATCCTCGCGGCGATCGGCGTGCTCCGCATCCTCGGCTGGCAGGCCGCGTTCGGAAGCTACGGCGAGCATGCGACGCTGGTGGCGATGACCGTCGGGATCAGTTTGATCGGCGTCGTCGCGTGGGGGACGCTGACCGGTTCGATGCTCCCGCTCGTGCTGCTGGCTTGGATTCGATCCGGCGAGCCGCCTCGCCGCCGTTCGTCGCCACGCTGGTCGACGTCTCCGGACTGGTCATCTACTTCAGCGTGGCGGGCGTGGTGCTTCGCGGGACGCTGTTGTAGGCGCCCGGCGTCGCGGCATGCTGCCGGCCGCAGGGCCGCGCGCGAGCCGGCGAGAGGACGCAACGCGGCGGCGCGCGCCCCACGCCCGAATCGCTCCCCATCGCACCCGTGCCCGAGCTTCCCGACATCGCGCTCTACCTTCACGCCCTCGCGCCGCGGGTGCTCGGCGAGAGGCTCGAGCGCACGACGATCATCGGACCGTCGCTGCTGCGAAGCGTCGATCCGCCGATCGACGCGTGCGAGGGTCGGCGGGTCGTCGGCCTCTCGCGGCTGGGCAGCTGCATCGTGCTCGCCCTCGAGGACGAGCTCTTCCTCGTGCTCCACCTCATGATCGCGGGACGGTTGCGCTGGCAACCCATCGAGGACGCCGGCGCCGGTCGCGGCGACGCCAGGATCGCGATGGCTCGATTCGACTTCCCGCGCGGCCGGCTGCTGCTCGTCGAGGCGTCGACGCGCAAGCGGGCGACGTTGCACCTGCTGCGCGGACGCGCGGCGCTCGCGGCCCACGATCCCGGAGGCATCGATCCGCTCGAGTGCGACCGCGCCGCGTTCATCGCGGCGATCCGGCGCGGGAACCGCACGCTCAAGCGGGCGCTCACCGATCCGTGCACGCTCAGCGGCGTCGGCAACGCGTACTCCGACGAGATCCTCCATCGCGCCGGGCTCTCGCCGGTGGCCCTCACCGGGCGGCTGGACGACGACGCGGCGGCCCGCCTCCATGCCGCGACGCGCGGCGTGCTCGCCGAGTGGACGGCGCGGCTCCGGGAGGAGTTCGCCGATCGTTTCCCCGGTCCGGGCGACGTCACGGCTTTCCGGCCGGGCATGGCCGTGCACGGGCGGTTCGGCAAGCCGTGTCCCGTCTGCGGAACGCCGGTGCAGCGGATCGTTCATGCGGAGAACGAGACCAACTACTGCCCGCGCTGCCAGACGAAGGGTCGGGTGCTCGCCGATCGCTCGCTCTCGCGGCTGCTCAAGGACGATTGGCCGAGGACGGTCGAGGAGTGGGGATGTGAACCTTCCTCGCGGCCGCGCCGCGGCGCCGGGCGGGGCGCCGCGGGACGTCGGGTCAACGGGGCCGCGTCGGGCATCCGATGTATCGACGGCCGGGCTCGAGCACGTCGCGCTTCATCACCACGCTGTGCGGGGCCACGCGCGTCCCGGCACCGATCTCGGCGCCGTAGAAGACGATCGCGTTGTCGCCGACCGTGGCGTCGCGCCGGATGTGCAGGTGGTCGATCTTGAGGATGCGATCCTCGAAGCTGTGCGCCTGGAACTGGCATGCGATCGTCGTGTCGTCGTCGAAGTGCAGCATGTCCGGATCGACCACGTGGGCGAAGCCCGCGCCGAGCACGACGCGCCGTCCGATGCGCATCCCGACCAGCCGGAGGAAGGCGTTGAGCAGCAGCGTGCCTTCGAGCATCGCGAGCGGGCCGCGCGCCCAGAAGGACCACGCGACGTAGAGGAAGTCCCATCGGCTGCACCAACACGACCAGAGCGGATGTCGGCCGGCGTGCACGCGGCCGAGCAGGATCCACTTGAGCGCCACGACGGCGAGCGAGAGCATGGCGGCCGCGCCCAGCGTAGCGAGCGGCGCGACCACGAACGTCCGGAACGCGACGCCGCCGTGCTCCGACGCCAGCAGGATCCAGCGGTACCACGCCATCGCCGCGACGATGGGCGCCACCGGCAGGGCGAACCGAAGCGTCTCCCAGAAGAGCCGCGTCGCGCGGCGCAGGGATCCGGGTTCGTGCGTGAGTCGCCGGTCGCCGACGGCGACCTCGCGACGGGGCAGCTCCATCGGTGGATGACCAAACCACGCCTTGCCCGGCGCGCCGCGCCGGGCGGCGGGCGCCGACTCGTCCGGCGAGCCCCATTCGGGCTGGGCGACCGTGGCGACACCGACGAAGAGGTCGTCCGGCCACCGACGCCCCGCGGGGACGACGGCGTGATTGCCGAGAAACGTGCCGGCGCCGATTGCCGAAGGCGCGATGGTCGCCATGCCGCGATGGACGCGCGGCGAACTCAGGTAGATTCCGTCGGCGAAGAAGCAGTCGCGGCCGATGCGCACCGTCTCGGGAACGACGTCGATGATCGTGCTGATCTCGCAGCCGCGCTCGATCCGCATCCCCGCAAGTCGCAACCACCACGGCCAGTAGAGCGTCCCGCTGAGCCATCGACTGGCGCCATCGACGGCCCCCGTCTTGAGCCAGATGCGGATGTAGTCCAGCCCCCAGCGGCTGACCGTGCCCGGCCGGACCGGCCCGAGCCAGCGCACCGACAGCGCCTGCGCCGCGAGCGAGAAGGGCAGCGACACAACGACCAGCAAGGCGATCGCCAGCGCCACCGCGGCCGGGCCGCGCGACACGAGGGGATCGCGCAGCCATGCGAGGAGGCTCGCGCCGCCGTCGGGCAGGCGACCTTCGACGAGCCGCGCGGCGACGAGCGCCATGGCACCCGCCGGCGCGAACTCGATCAGCAGTTGTCCGAAGCGCGCCAGCAGCAGGACGACGCCCTGTGCGCGCGGTCCGAGCGCCGCGCCGGCATGCGGCGACGCGTCCTCGGCCGCGGGCGCCAGGCCCGCCGGCGCCGCGGGAACGCCGTCCCAGCGCTCGCCCGGTGGAATCGTCTCGCCCGGCGGCAGCCACGAGAGGGCGGTCAGGAATCCGTCGCGCCCCACGGTCGAGCCCGGCGCAAGTCCGGCGCGCACGTCGATCGTCGCCCGCGCGCCGATGGTCACGGCGCCGAAGACGGCGCAGCGGCGGTCGAGATCGACCAGTGCGATCGTCGCGTCCTGGCCCACCGTCGCGTCGTCGCCGATGGCCAGCAGGTCCCAGCCGCCGTGCCGCAGGTCGACGCCGCGATGCAGATGTACGCGATGGCCGATCGTCGCGCCGAGCGCCCGGAGCACGTCGTGAAGGAAGACCGTGCCCTCGAGGAGCCACCACGGCACAAGATGCGCGCAGTGGGCCACGATCCAGTGGCGGGTCCACTCGTCGCTCCAGACCGCGACGGCCCCGGGGCGGTAGCGTCCGACGAGCACGCGCTTCGCGGCGATCGTCAACGAGATCGTCAGGATCGCGTAGAGCGCCAGGCCGGCCATCGCCATCGGCGCCGCCAGCAGCAGCGACGCCGTCGGCCCGAGCCGATCGAGCACGAACGGCGCGACGTCCAACGCGAGCACGCTCGATGTGGCGCCGGCGGCGACCAGCGTCGCGACGAGGCAGAGCGCCTGCACGCACGTCGAGCGAATGGGCGCGGCGACGCCGCGCGCCGTGTCGACGTCGCCCGAGCCGGTCGTCGGGTCGCACGACGCGCTCGTGGTTTCGCGCCCCGAGGGTCGCGACGTGTCCGGCGACTCGCCGGCGCCGGGCGCGGGCATGGACGGCTGCGCCGCGCCGCGCTCGCGGGCCTGAGCGGCGCGCTCGCGCAACCGCTCGGCGAGCGCCGCGGCCGTTCGCGCTTCGTAGAGATCGCGGACGGCGACGTGCGCCAGCGGGTCGCCGTCTCGTCCCGCATCGCCCGGCATTCCGTTGGAGTGCGCGTCGGTCGCGGCGCCGTCCTGCCGATCGGCGGCGGCGGCGCGCAAGGCGCAGACGACTCCGACCGCGCCGAGCGAATCGCCGCCGAGGTCGAGGAAGAAGTCGTCGTCGACGGAGACGTCGGCGACGCCGGTCGACGCGCCGAAGGCGTCGGCGATGCGCCGATCGAGCCCGCTGCACGGCGGCGCATGTGAACGACGCGCATCGCCCGGCGCGTTCATCTCCGAAGGCGCGACGATGTCGTCGCCTCGATCACGGATCGGCGGTGCCGCGAGCCGGTGGGCGCCACGGCCCGCCGCGCCGGGCGCGGCGCCGTTTCGGCCGGGGGCGGCGGCAGGAATCGCCGGCAGGCGTCGCCGATCGAGCTTCCCGCCGACGCTCGTCGGCAGCGCGTCGATCAGCGCGAGGCGGGCGGGGACCATGTACTCCGGCAGCGCCTCGCGAAGGGCGCGCCGCAGCGCATCGAGATCAGGCGGCCCGTCAGAGGAATCGGGAACGACGTGCGCCGCGAGGACCTGCGAGGGAGGCTCGCCCTGGACGTGGCACGCGGCGGCGCGCACGCCGGGCAGCGCGACGAGCCGGGCCTCGATCGCCTCGAGCTCGACGCGGTAGCCACGCAGCTTGACCTGCGAGTCGATGCGTCCGAGGCACTCGAGCTCGCCGTCGCGGTTGCGCCGAACGAGGTCGCCCGTGCGATGGATGCGTCCGAGGCGAGGGTGGATCGGAAAGCGCTCGGCGGTGAGCGCCGGGAGGTGTCGATAGCCGCGTGCGAGCCCCACGCCGCCGATGCACAGCTCGCCCGTCTCGCCGTCGGGAACCTCCTCCAGCGACGCGTCCAGGATCCAGTCCCGGTGGCCGTCGACCACGCGGCCGATCGTGACCGGTCGGCCCTCGCGCACGCGACCTCGCACGACCGTGACGGTGCATTCCGTGGGTCCGTAGCCGTTCTCCAGCCAGCGGCCGCGCGCCCAGAGATCGGCAAGATCCTGCGGCAGCGCCTCGCCACCGACATACAGCAGGCGCAGGTCGGGCAGCGCCGCGAGCGGGTCCGCGCATCCGGTCGAGCGCAGCAGTGTCGGTGGCGGGCAGAGCACGCTGATCCGCTCCTGCCGAAGCCATCCGACGAGATCGGGTCCGAGCCGCACCGCCTCGTCGTCGAGGATCACCAGCGTCGCGCCGGCGGCGAACGCGAGCCAGGTCTCCTCGATCGAGGAGTCGTACGAGGGCGACGAGCATTGCCCGACGCGATCGTGCGGACCGAGGCCGAAATGCTCGATGTCGGCGCGAACGAGGTTCGCGATGCTCCGGTGCTCGATCATGACGCCCTTGGGCCGACCCGTCGTGCCCGAGGTGTAGATGACGTACGCGAGGCGCGTCGAATCGACCACCGGATTGGGTCCGACGGCGCGGATGTCGCCGCCATCGGGTTTCATCGCCGCCTCGACGGCCTCGGCGTCGAGGAGCGCCGTCGAGGGTGCGCCGATCGCGGCGAGCCGCGCGCGGCCGCGGGCGTCGGTGACGATGGCCGCCGGCTCCGCATCGGCGAGCACGGCGCGCACGTGGGAGTCGGGAAAGCGTGGATCGATGCAGGTGAACGCGGCGCCGGCCGCGAGGATGCCAAGCTGCGCGGCGTAGAGCGCCGGGTCCTCGCGCGGCAGGAAGACGACGACGATCGGTTCGTCGTCCGATCGGTCGAGGGTGCGACCGACGACGGGTTCCGCGCCGGGCGTCGTCAGGCGACCGCGGAGTTCCGCCGCGATCGCGTGCGCGCGACGGCGCAGCGCCGCGTAGGTGACGCGCGTGCGATCGGGCCGCTCGGCGCCGGGTGGAACGTCGACCGCGATGCGCGTCGGGTGGACGGTCGCGATGCGTTCGAAGATCTCGGGCAGAGGCAACGGCTCGCCGGGCGACGCGTCCATCGTCCGCATCATGCCACAGCGAGCGAGGGCATGCGTGGCCATGCAGGGCGCGCGGCGGAAGGTCGCGGGCGCGCCCCGGCGCCCTCCGGGGCAAGAGTCGCGGGACACGAACTAGGCGGCGCCGACGGTCACCGGCACGAAACGACGCTTGAGCCGCTTCTCGAACTCCGGGCGGTACTTGTTGACGATCGTCCGCACCGCCCAGTTGTTGCCGTCCGCGAGCCCGCAGATCGTCGTGCCGGGAATGATCCCCATGCTGCCGGCGATCTCGATCGCCAGGTCGAGGTCCTTGCTGGTCGCATCGCCCGACTCGATCCGGCAGAGCAGCTTGTAGAGCCAGCCAGCGCCTTCGCGGCACGGCGTGCACTGTCCGCAGCTCTCGTTCTTGAAGAACCGGGCGATGTTGCGGGCCACGGCGACCATGTCGGTCTCCTCGTCGAAGACGGTCGGGCACGCCGTTCCGAGCCCCATCACGTCGTGCGTCCGGCCGATGTCGAAGTCCATCGGGGCGTCGAACTGGTCGGGTCCGAGGATACCCATGCTCACGCCGCCGGCGATGGCGCCCTTGAACTTCCTGCCGTTGCGCATGCCCAGGCAATGCTCCTCGACGAGTTTGCGCAGCGGGATGCCGAGGTCCACCTCGTACACGCCCGGGCGGGCGACGTGGCCGCTCACGCCCATGAGCTTCGGGCCGTAGCTGGGCGCTGCGCCGACGCGGCTTTCGCAGCCCATTCCGGCCCACCACTTCGCGCCGAACTCGACGATCGGCCCGACCGAGGCGAGCGTCTCGACGTTGTTGACGATCGTCGGACGGCCGAAGAGTCCCTTCACCGCCGGGAACGGCGGCTTGATGCGCGGCCAGCCGCGCTTGCCCTCGATGGCCTCGAGCAGCCCCGTCTCCTCGCCGCAGATGTACGCGCCGGCGCCGCGATGAAGATGGATGTCCACCGCGAAGCCGGACTTGCCCTTGAGCAGTCCCTGCTTGCCGAAGATCCCGTTGGCGTACGCCTCGTCGATGGCCCGCTGCATCACCTTGGCCTGGTGGTGGTACTCGCCCCGGATGAAGAAGTACGCGGTGTCGAGCTGGCACGCGAAGCACGCGATGGCGATGCCTTCGAGCACGAGGTGCGGGTCGAAGTCGACGAGCAGTCGATCCTTGAACGTCCCCGGCTCGGCCTCGTCGCAGTTCACGGCGAGATAGCGCCGTCCGCCGTCGGGAGGAGGCAGGAACGTCCACTTCAGTCCGCACGGAAATCCCGCGCCGCCGCGGCCGCGAAGCTGCGACTGCTTCACCTCGTCGACGATCTTCGCGGGCTCCATCTCCAAGGCCTTCGCCAGCGCCTGGTAGCCGCCGGTCTTGACGTATTCGTCGAAGGCGATCGTGCGGCGCTTCGCCGGATCGGCCCACGGAAACGTGGGAATGCGCTTCGTGAGGACGGGTTGGGTGACGGGCATGGCGGGAAGGGCTTGGAGCTTGACGTGTGCGGCGCCGCTGCTGCGGCAGATACGAGACGGCGCTGATGGAGCAACCAGGTCGATTGTCAGGATGCTTCGCGAGAAGAACCAGTAACCAGTAACCAGTAACCAGTAACCAATAACCAAGAACCAGTAACCAGCAACCACCACCCCCGAACCCACCCCTCCAACCACCAGGTCCTCCCCAGATCAACCCACTACGGCCGCTCCGTCGGCTCGCGGCGCACTTCGATCTCCTCGATCGTGGTGCGGCGGAGGATCACATCGCCGCGGGCCTCGGTCTCCACCGTGCGACGCACTTCGCGCGCCTGCCTCGCGGGATCGGTCGCGATGGCTCGACGCAGGTGGCCGAAGAACTCGCCGACGGATCGGGCGATCGTCTTGCGCGAGGATGGCTGGGAGGCGCCGGACATGCGGACGATGGGTTCGACGTGCGGCCGGCGATCGGCGCCGATCGGTCGTCGTCAGTGGTGCCCGCCCTCCCGCCCATCATCCAGTCCGGCATCATCGAGGATCCCGTCGAGCTTCTCGATGGTGAGGCCTTCATGGAGCGTCTCGTTCACGAGGGCCACCGGCGCCGTGTCGCACGAGCCGAGGCACTCCATCGTGATGAGCGTCACCTTGCCATCGTCGGTCGTGTCGCCCGGCTCGAGGCCCAGGCGTTCGCGGATGCGCTCGAGGAGCTTCTCGTGGCCGCGCACCTCGCACGCGATCGACTGGCAGACGCCGATGACGCACTGGCCGCGCGGCTGGAGGGTGAATTCCTCGTAGAACGTCGCGGTGTCGAGCACGTCGGCCGGCTTCAGCTTCAGGAACTCCGCGACCTCGAGCATCGCCTGGTGCGGGACATGCCCGTATCGATGCTGGATCTCGTGGAGGATCGGCATGAGGGCCCCGTGGAGCGTCTCGTACCGCGGCAGGATGTCGCGCGTGAACTCGGCGCGCATCGCCGGCGTGAGGTACGGCTCGGCGCGGCGAGCGATCTTCATGGTGGCGGACGGCTTGGCTCTCCAGCTCACGTCGTGCTCCTGGGGGCGCTCTGGCCCCGTGGTCGATCCGGCTACCGATCCAGCTCCGCGGCGATGATGTTCAGCGAACCGAGCACGGCGACCATGTCGGCGAGCTGGTGGCCCTCGATCATCTTCGCAAACGCGCCGAAGTGGATGAAGCAGGGTGGGCGCACCTTCACGCGCCACGGACAGCGGCCACCGTCGGCGACGATGTAGTAGCCGAGCTCGCCGTTGGGTCCCTCGATGGAGCCGTAGCCCTCGCCGATGGGCGTGTTCCAGCCACGATTGTGCATGAAGATCTCGAACTGCTGGATCGTCCCCTCGATCGAGCCGTACACGTCGCCCTTCGGTGGAAGGCGCAGCTTGGCGTCGGCCACGGAATCGATCGGTCCCCGGGGAATCCGGTCGATGAGCTGGTTGATGATGCGGATCGACTGCTTGATCTCCTCGAGGCGGACCAGGTACCGGCAGAGCCCGTCGCCATCCGTGGCGATCGCCACGTTGAAGTCGACCGGCGCAGCGCCGGCACCATCCCAGTCCCCGGCGTAGCAGAGGTAGGGCTCGTCCTTGCGCAGGTCGCGCCGCACGCCGCTGGCGCGTGCCACGGGCCCGGAGAGCGACCACGCGATGGCGTCCTCGGCGGTGATCGTCCCGATGCCGCGCAGCCGATCGACGAAGAGGCGGTTGCGGTTGAGGAGGATCTCCACCTCGGAGACGGCGCGCGGCATCCGGTGGTCGGTCAGCTCTCGCACCATCCGGCGGAAGACCTCGTCGTCGGGAATGTCGCGCCAGGCGCCGCCGACGCGGGTCCAGTCGGGATGGAAGCGCTGTCCCGAGAGGTACTCGACGATGTCGTAGATGAATTCGCGCTCGTTGAACGCGTAGAGGAAGCCGGTGAAGCCGCCAAGGTCGAGCGCCGCCGCGCCGACGCAGAGCAGGTGGCTCTGGATGCGGCCGAGCTCGGCCATGATCGTGCGGATGACCTTGCAGCGCGGCGTCAGCTCGACGTCGAAGAGCCGCTCGACGGCGTGATGCCACGCGATGTCGTTGACGATCGGCGCCACGTAGTCCATGCGGCTGATCGTGCAGACGTACTGGTTGTAGTCGTGGTGCTCGCCGAGCTTCTCGAAGCCGCTGTGGAGGTAGCCGATGTGCGGCGTCGCCCGGGCGATCCGCTCGCCGTCGAGCTCGAGCACGATGCGGAGCGTCGTGTGCGTCGCCGGGTGCTGCGGGCCGAAGTTGAGCACCCACCGATCCGGGGCGTCCGCGTGATCCTTGAGGTACTCCGTGGTCTCGACGTCGACGTCGAAGCCATGGTCGGGATGCAGGGTGAATGGCATGGCGAAGAGGGGTCCGCCGGCGGGGAATGCCGATCTCGGCGGACGGGGGCAGTATACGAGGATCGTCGACGCCGCGCGGGTCGAGGCAGCGTGGTCGAGGCCGATCGTCGTCGACGGCGGCTCGCCCGCCGATCCTCGCGCGATCGCTGGAGGATGGCCGGGAATCGCGCGACTTGACGATGCGTTTGTGAAGGAAGGCGCCCGCCGATCGGCGTCGACGCGCAGGCGGCATGCGCGGCGAGGGGACCGAGGCCCCACGCTAGAATGGGCGTTGACCGTGGCGCAGACCGATTCCCAGAACCGGACCCCTCGGACGACCCGTCTCGACATCGCTGTCCAGGCCGAGTCGGGCGTGCTGTCGCGCCTCGGGTTGGTCGAGCGCGAGACCTTGGACGCCGTCGCCTCCGGCGTGCGGGACGCCGCCCTGCGGATCGAGTCCTCGGGCGTCGGCGCGCCGCGCTTCGGCCGGGTTTCCGTTCGCGTCGTCGGCGATCCGACGATGCGCGCGCTTCACGGTCGTCACTGCGGCGATCACACGACGACCGATGTGCTGACGTTTCCGCAGATGGAGCAGGAAGCCGGCGATGGCACGGTCGACGTGGACATCGCGGTGTGCGCCGACGAGGCCGCGCGGCACGCCGCGACGCGCGGGCACGGCGTCGATCGCGAGCTGCTGCTCTACGTCGTGCACGGCTTGCTGCACTGCGCCGGCCACGACGACCACGACGACGCCGCGTACGAAGCGATGCACGCCGAGGAGGATCGGATCCTCGAGGCGATCGGCGTCGGCGCGACCTTCGCGGCCGCGCCGGGCGCCGAGCGCGGGGCGGAGGCGCACCGCGACGAACCGACTGCGGCCATGGAGCGTCGCGGCGGGGAGCACCGGCCATGAACGTGCTTCCGTGGGTGGCGCTGCTGGTGCTCGTGGCCACGACGTACCTCGCGGCGCTCAACCGATCGTTGATCCAGGTGAGCGCGTCGCTGCTGGAGCGCCGACTCGTGGAACGGGGCCAGGCCCATGCGTCGACCTGGGCGCCGCCGCGTCTGGCCATGCTCGCGCAGGGGATTGCGCTGCTGCGGACCTTCGGGCGCGTCGGCTTCCTGGCGATCATCCTGGCGGAGTTCGTCGGCGTGGGCGAGGCCGTGCCGCTCACCTTCGGCAACCTCGTCCTGAGCGTCGTGGTGGCGGCGCTGCTGCTCTGGCTCTTCACGAGCGTCGTCGCGTCGGCGATCGCCGACCACGCGGATGTCGCCCTCGTCGCGGAGAGCATTCCGGTGCTGCGCGCTGCTCACGTCATCACGCTCCCCTTGAGCTGGCTGGTCGGCGGCGTCGACGAGGCCGTGCGCCGGCTGGTTGGCGCCGACCGCGGCGCCGACCAGGTCTCCGACGAGCTGCTGCGCAGCATCGAGGACACGCAGCGCCAGGGCGGCCTCGATCCCTCGGCCGCGGCGCTGCTGGAGAACGTGGTCCAATTCACCGAGACGACGGTCGGCGCGGTCATGACGCCGCGCACCGAGGTCCAGGGTCTCGCCTACACCGACGATCTCGCGGCGATCAGGGCGGCCATCGTCGAGGATGGACACTCGCGGATCCCCGTCTACCGCGAATCGCTCGACGACATCGTCGGCATCCTGTACGTGAAGGACCTGGTGCGCTATCTCGGCGAGGAGCCCGAGCAGTTCAGGCTGCGGCCGATCCTGCGCGAGCCGATCCGGGTGCCGGAGACGAAGCGGGTCAGCGAGCTGCTCAAGGACTTCCAGCGGAGCGAAGTGCACCTGGCGATCGTGATCGACGAGTACGGCGGCACCAGCGGGCTGGTGACGATCGAGGACGTTCTGGAGGAGATCGTCGGCGAGATCCGCGACGAGCACGAGCCGCATGACGACGACGAGGCCGAGCTGCGCCGCGTGAGCGATCGCGTCGCCGAGCTCGACGGCCGCTACCGCATCGACGACCTGAACGCGAGCCTGGGACTGGAGCTTCCCGACGACGACGGGTTCGACACGGTCGCCGGCATGCTGCTCGCCCACTTCGGCCGCGTGCCTGAACCGGGCGAGTTCATCGACGCCTCGGGCGCGAAGTTCACGGTCCTCGAGGCGACGCCGACGCAGATCGTCCGGATCCGCGTCGACCTTCCCGAGGTGCCCGCGGTCGCCGAGCAGTGAGCGGGGGAGGCCGCTGGATGGCGAGGGACCGGTGTCGGCATCCAGAGCAGTCGCCCGGAATCTGCACCCTGATCCCCGATCGCTCAGCCCCGACCGCCGAGCGCCGGCCTCCACGCCGGATCGACGTCGTGGCTCGTACGATGAAGCCAATCGGTCGGCCGCCCGACCGCTTCATGCGAAAGCATCCGACCCGGGCTCCCAAAGAACCATCCATGCCGGTCACCATGGACATCCCGACCCCCGACGCTCGATCCGTCTCGGAGGCGACCATCACCCCCGAAGGCCGGCTCCGGCATGCGGTGGACGATCGCGAGCGGCTGGCGGCGATCGCGATGAACCTCTGGTGGCTGGCGCTGTGGCTGCCCGTGGCGCCGGTGGCGCCGGCGATCCCGATCGGGCTCTGGATCTGGTTGAAGAACCGCAGCCGCTTCGCGGACGACCACGGGCGCGAGGCGATCAACTTCGCGCTGAGCCAGGTCATCCTCACCATCGGGTTGACCATCACGCTGATCGGCGTGATCGCGATTCCCGTGCTCTGGGTCGTCGGATTCGTGAACATGATCCGCGCGGCGGTCGCCGCGGGTCGGGGCGAGTTCTTCCGGTATCCGCTCACGTTCCGCCTGCTGTGACCGATCGCGACGCGGGCCGCGCCGGACCTAGGCCGGAAGCTACGATCGCCGCCGTGCCGCTCCTGTCCGCCGAACACCTGGTCAAGTCGTACGTGGGGCGGCGCGTCGTCGACGACGTGAGCTTCATGGTCGAGCCCGGCGAGATCGTCGGCCTTCTCGGCCGCAATGGCGCGGGCAAGACGACCAGCTTCCGGATGACCATCGGCATGATCACCCCGGAGGCGGGGCGCGTGAACTTCGACGGCCGCGAGATGACGGGCCTGCCGATGTACCGCCATGCCCGTGCCGGAATGGGCTACCTGTCGCAGGAGCCGAGCGTCTTCCAGCGGCTCACCGTCGAGCAGAACCTGCTGGCGATCCTCGAGCTTGTGGAGCGCAGCCGCGCCGAGCGGGCCCGGCGCGCCGCGGCGCTGCTCGAGCAGTTCGGGCTCGTGCACAAGGCGAAGCAGGAGGCGCGGACGTGCTCCGGCGGGGAGCGGCGGCGGCTCGAGATCGCCCGCGCACTCATCACGCGGCCGAAGCTCATGCTGCTCGACGAACCCTTCGCCGCGGTCGATCCGCACACGGTGGAGGATCTCCAGGCCGAGGTGCGCCGCCTCGCCGGAACCGGCATCGCCGTGCTCGTGACCGACCACAACGTGCAGCAGACGCTGCGCATCTGCGACCGCGCGTACATCATCCACGAGGGGCGGAACCTGCGCGAGGGCGCCCCGCGCGACATCATCAACGATCCGATGGTGCGCCAGGCGTATCTCGCCTCGACCTTCCGCGGCGACGAGTTCGGCTGAGCGGCGCGTCGCCCACGACGTACGATGCGGCCATGGGTTCCCGCACCACCGCGCTCGCCGTCCTGTTCGTCGCCGGCGCGCTCCTTCCATCGTGCGTTCGGCGCACGATCGACATCACCTCGGAGCCGCCCGGAGCGCTGGTGCTGCTCAACGACCGCGAGGTTGGGCGGACGCCGGTCCTGGTCGAGTTCACCTACTACGGCGAGTATGACGTGCGGCTGCTGCTGGACGGATACGAGCCGCTGGAGACCGGCGCGAATGCCAAGCCGCCGCTCTGGGACAACGTTCCGCTGGACTTCTTCGCCGAGATGGTCCCCGGCGATCCCGACGTGCGCATCGCCTGGCACTTCGTGCTCGAGCCGGCGAAGAGCGAGGGACTGCTCGAGCGCGCCACGACGATGAAGGACGCCGCGACGGCGGCGCCGGCGCCATCCGCGCCCTGACACGGATTCCAGCAGACCTCCATGCCTTCGATCCGGTGCCCGGGGTGGCATCGCGCAAGGCTGCGGGGCGCTTCGGCGCGCGAGAATCAACTGGGTCGCGCATCGCTCGCGGCTTACCATCGCGCGTGTCCGTCTCGCTTCCGATCCTCGATGTCGGACCGCAGCGACCCGTCTTCGCGCAGGGGCCGCGCTCGCTCTCCGGCGTGAAGCTCCTGCGCATCAGCGTGACCGATCGCTGCAACCTGCGCTGCGCCTACTGCATGCCCGAGGGTGGCGTCGAGTTCGCGGACAAGGACGAGCTCCTCTCCGCCGACGACTTCGCCGCGGTGGCGAGGATGGCGCTCGACCTCGGCGTCACGTCGCTCAAGCTCACGGGTGGCGAACCGACGGTCCGCGGCGACATCGTCGAGATCGCCACGCGGCTCGGCGCGCTTGGCCCGCGCGACCTTTCGATGACCACGAACGGACTCCAGCTTCGACGGCTGGCGGCGCCGCTGCGCGACGCGGGTGTCGAGCGGCTGACGCTCTCGCTGGATTCGCTCGATGCCGAGCGCTATCGGGCGATCACCGGCGGTGGGCGGCTCGACCTCTTCTGGGATGGCATCGATGCGGCGCAGCGCGCTGGATTCGTGCGGCTCAAGATCAACATGGTGGTCGTGCGCGGCATGAACGACGACGAGGTCGAGGCGATGGCCGCCCTGTCCCTGGATCGGCCGTGGACGATCCGCTTCATCGAATACATGCCGCTCGGCGAGAGCCGGCTTACACGGATTCCAGGAGGCCTCCACGCGTTCGACCCCTTGCCCACAGCGGCGTCTCACGGCGGAATCGGGTTGGGTGGGGCGCGAGAATCAACTGGGACGCGCATCACACGGATTCCGGCAGACCTCCATGCGTTCGACCCGTCGCCCACAACGGCGTCTTGCGGCGGAACTGGGTTGGGTGGGGCGCGAGAATCAAACGGGACGCGTCTCACCTCGCCGTCGACCGAGTACCACGACGCGATCCTCGACAACGCCGTCGTCATGGACCGGCTGGCGGCGCGATTCGGTCCGCTCGAGCCGGTCGCGCGGGCCAACGAGGTGGGGGTCGGGCCCGCCAACGTCTTTCGCCTGCCTGGTGCGGCGGGGCGTGTCGGCTTCATCAGCGCGATGAGCCGGCCCTTCTGCGAGACGTGCAACCGGCTCCGCCTCACCGCGACGGGACAGTTGCGAAGCTGCCTCTTCGATGGCGGAGAGATCGATGTGCTGCCGGCGCTGCGCCCGACGATCGATGCCGCGGCGCTCGCCCGCGCCTTCGCCGACTGCGTGGTGCTCAAGCCGGACGTCCACGGCGCTCATGGCAACCGGGCGATGAGCCAGCTCGGCGGATGACCGCGCGTCGGCGGTGGCCACCCGTCATCCGCTCCGGCCTGCTCCACCCGCACACGGGGGCCGCCGCGTCGTCACTTGTTGTACGAATAGTTGTACTTCGAGAAGTTGGTGTCTTCCTTGTGCGCCGGCGTGTCGCACGCGGCGAGCGCAAGGAGGGCGCCGGCCAGGATCCCGACGAGCGCGCCGGCGGACCGACCGCGCCGCGCCCCCGCGAGGCGCGCGGGAGCGTGGGATCGCAGGATGGTGGTCCGGTGCATGGTGCGGGTTGGCGCGGAGGACGTTCGCATGGGTTCTTCCTTGCGTGGTGGGGGGCGGATGTGCGGGCGTGGTGTCGGGTGGTTCCTTCCCCCGGGACGGGCTCCCGTGGACGGCGTGCT
>JAXMAF010000017.1:0-115405 GCA_046350555.1 Phycisphaerales bacterium | reverse complement strand
GGCGAGCTCGACGGCGTGACCTACGAGCAGGTCCGCTACGAGGGATACGGGCCCGGGGGCGTCGCGATCATCGCCGACTGCCTGACGGACAAGTCCACGCGGACCGCCCCGGAGCTCCGAACCATCTTCGAGAAGAACGGCGGCAACATGGCGAAGCCCGGCGCGGTCGCGTTCTCGTTCGAGAGCAAGGGCGTCGTGCTCGTCGAGCGCACCCCGGCGCTCAGCGAGGATCGGGTCATGGAATGTGCGCTCGACGCCGGCGCCGATGATGTCCTCGCCGAGGAGGGCGGCTGGCAGGTCACGTGCGCGCCGACGAGGCTCCTGGCGGTGAAGGACGCCCTCGCCAAGGCGGGCATCGAGGCGATCTCCGCCGAGGTCGCGATGGTGCCGCTGAACATGGTCGCCTGCGACGAGAGCGTCGCCGCGAGCGTGCAGAGGCTCATCGACGCCCTCGAGGAGCACGACGACGTCCAGAAGGTCTGGAGCAATCTCGACGACGCCGAGTAGATCGGACGCCGGCGCACGCAGGGTGTCGAGGGCGGCGCGGCCCGATTCCTCCTTCCGGGCCCCGATTCCTGTTTCCGCGCGAAGCAACGCGCCGATACTGTCAGTCGCCCGCCGATTCTCGCCATGCGTCTCGCCGAACTCATCGCCGATGGCCCGACGGTGACGCTCTCGGGCGGCGATGCGGGGGTTGACATCGCGTCGATCGTCGAGGATTCGCGGCGGGTCGCGCCGGGCTCGCTCTTCGTCGCGCGCTGCGGGACGAAGGCCGACGGCCGCGCCTTCATCGCCGACGCCGTGGCGCGCGGCGCCGTGGCGCTCCTGGTCGACCGCGGGACACCGGTGCCGACCGGTCCGACCATCCTGCGAAGCGACGATGTTCCCCTCGCCGCGGCCGAGCTCGCCGAACGGTTCCATGGCCATCCAAGCCGGAAGCTGCGGCTCGTCGGCGTGACCGGCACGAACGGCAAGACGACGACGGCGTTCCTGGTCCAGCAGCAGTGGCGCGCCGCGGGCGAGCGCTGCGGGCTCGTCGGGACCGTGCTGATCGACGACGGCGCCGTGTCGGTGCCGGCGGAGCTCACGACGCCCTCGGCGATCGAGCTCTCGGCGACGCTCGCGCGCATGGTCGCCAACGGCTGCACCGCGGCGGCGATGGAGTGCTCGAGCCACGCCCTGCACCAGCGCCGCACCTCCGCGCTGCGCTTTGCGGCGGCGATCTTCACGAACCTCACCGGCGACCACCTGGACTACCACGGCTCGATGGAGGCGTACGCCGACGCCAAGGCGATGCTCTTCGCCGGACTCGATCCCTCGGCGGTCGCGGTGGTCAACGCCGATGCGCCGCTCGCGGCGCGCATGCTGCGCGACTGCCGCGCCCGCGCGCTGACCTGCTCGCTGCGCGATCCCGGCGCCGACTTCTTCGCCCACGTCGAGGAGATCCTCCCCGGCTCCGTGACGGCCAGGCTCAAGGCGCCGTGGGGACGCGCGACGTTGCGGCTGCCGCTGGCCGGACTGCACAACGTCATGAACGCGCTCGAGGCCGCCGCGGCCGCGCACGCCCTGGGAATCCCCGGCGACGTCGTCGAATCGGCGCTGGCTGGCGTCCGCGCGCCCGGACGACTCGAGCCCGTCACCGCGCCCGACGATGCCTTCACGATCCTCGTCGACTACGCCCACACCGACGATGCGGCTGGAGAACGTGCTCCGGGCGCTGCGGCCGACCGTGCCCGCCGGCGGACGGCTGCGCGTCGTCTTCGGATGCGGCGGCGATCGCGACCGCACGAAGCGGCCGCGGATGGCCGCGGTCGCGACGCGCTACGCCGACGACGTGATCGTCACCAGCGACGATCCCAGGACGGAGGATCCCGACGCGATCGTGGACGAGATCCTCTCCGGGATGGCGCCCGTCGCTGCGCCCAGGTGCAGCGAGCGACCGATCCTGAAGCCGGTGCGCTTCGACGATCGCACCGACGCGCGCGCGCGGTCGCGGCCGTCGGCGAGAAGCGGCCGTCGTCGCCCTCGCCGCGAGCCGGCGTCGTCGTCCGCCGCATCGTCGATCGCGCTGAGGCGATCGATGCCGCCGCTCGTCGGCGCGCGAGGCGACGTGATCATCGTCGCCGGCAAGGTCACGAGGACTACCAGATCGTCGGCACGACCAGCGCCCGTTCGACGACCGCATCGTCGCGCGCGACGCCCTGCGCCGCCGCGTCTCCCGGATCGCGGTCGTCGGCGCCGGCGCGGAGCGGGAACGATGAGCCGGTCGGCGCCCGCACCAGACCGGTCTCCGGCGCGAGCGTCCGACGAGGATGCGCCGCCGCGCCGACCCTCGATCCCGACCGGTCTCGACGCGGACTTCGTGCGCGAGGCGACGGAGGGCGTCTGGCTGCGTCGGCCCGAATCCCGCGCGCCCGGCGCGCCGTGCGAGTTCTCCGGCGTCGGCACGGACACGCGGGAACGGCTCGACGGAATGCTCTTCGTCGCCCTGCGGGGGGAACGCCACGACGGTCACGAGCATCTGGCCGCCGCGGCGCAGGTGGGCGCCGCGGCGGCCATCGTCGATCGCGACGTCGATCTCGCCGCGCTGCCGGCGCGGTTCGGCATCCTGCGCGTGAACGCTGCGGGCGGACGGCGCTGGTCGATCGGGCACGGTGTGCCGAGAGACGGCGGACGCGCATCCGTCGGGACATCGCACGTGTCGCCTTCGGAAGCGGGCACGCTCGGGGCGCTCCAGCGACTCGCGGCGGCGCACCGGCGACGGCTGCGCGCCGTCGTGATCGGAATCACCGGCTCGGCCGGCAAGACGACGACGCGCCGCCTGCTCGACGCCGTGCTGGCCACCCGGCTCCGCGGCGTGCAGTCGCCGAAGTCGTTCAACAACCACATCGGCGTTCCCTTGACGCTCCTCTCGGCGACGCCCTCGCACGACTACGTGCTCGCCGAGATCGGCATGAGCGCACCGGGCGAGATCGCGGCGCTGTCGCGGCTCGCCGAGCCCGAGATCGGCATCGTCACGGGCGTCGGTCGCGCCCACCTGGGCGGGCTCGGGTCCGTCGAGGCGATCGCCCGCGAGAAGGCGTCGTTGCTGGAACACCTGCGATGGCGAGATTCCACCGGCGCGGCCGCCGGGTCCGCCGACGCGTGCGGCGACGCTCGCATTGAGCCGGTCGCGATCGCCTGCGCCGACGCGCCCGCGCTGCGCGGGCACCTTGCGGCGCTTCGGCGCCAAGGTCGGCGCGTGATCACCTTCGGCGAGTCCGCGGATGCCGACGTGCGGCTCACCGGGCGACGCGTCGCAAGCCGGTCGCGCGGAATCGGCCAGGAGATCGAGGTCGACGGTTCGATGCGCGCGTTCCTCGCGCTTCCGGGGCGGCACAACGCGGTGAACGCCCTCGCGGCGATCGTCGCCGCCCGCGCGATGGGGCTCGACGACGCGGCGATCGTCGACGGTCTCGGACGCGCCGACGCTGCGGAGATGCGCTTCGAGCGGCGCACGGTCGGCGACGGCGACGGCGCGGTCGTGCTGGTGAACGACGCCTACAACGCCAATCCCGAGAGCATGGCCGCGGCCCTGGCCACCTTCGCGGAGATCGCCGCCGGCGCGGCGCGCCGCGTGGTCGTGCTCGGCGACATGCTCGAGCTTGGCGTCGAGGCGCCGGCGCTTCACGCCGAACTCGGCGAGCGCGTCGTCGAAGTCGATCGCCGGGCGTCGATCGATCTCGCCATCTTCGTCGGTCCGATGAGCGCGCACGCGGCGGACGCGGTGCGCCGGGCATGGCCCGCGAGCGACTCGACGCGCGTCGTGGCCCAGCCGGCGCTCGATGTCGCGGCGATCGCCGCGCTCGTGCGCCCCGGCGACGCCGTCCTGCTCAAGGCGTCGCGCGGCATGGGGCTCGAGCGGGCCGCGGCGGCGATCGCCGACGCCGCCGGGCGTTGATGGCGCGGGTGCGCCACGGCCCGCCGAGCGATCCGCCCCGAGCCGACGCCTCGTTCCCGCCCACTCCGTCCCCATGCTCTTCAACGTCGTCGAACTCCTCTCCAACCGCCTGGACGAACTGGGCCTCTTCTGGCTCGTCCGGCTGATGTACGAGCTGGAGTTCCGCGCGTTCGCCGCGGTCGTGCTCGCGTTCGTGCTGGTCTGCGTCAGCGGGCCGCCGACGATCCGCTGGCTGCGCCGCCAGAAGATCGGCGACCTGGCGCGCTTCGACCAGGCGGAGCTCGACCGGCTCAACCAGAGCAAGGCGAACACGCCGACGATGGGAGGGCTCTTCCTCTGCGGCTCGGTCCTGGCGACGATCCTGCTCCTCGCGGACGTGGCGCACAACCGCTACGTGCACCTGGCGATCGTCGTCCTCGTCTGGCTTGCGGCGCTGGGTGGCTTCGACGACTGGCTCAAGCTCACCGCGAACCGCCGGCAGCCGGGCTCGCGCAAGGGTCTCTTCGCATGGGAGAAGCTGCTCTTCCAGCTCGGGCTCGGCCTCATCGTCGGCCTCTTCCTCTACCAGCATCAGCAGTTCAGGACGCCCGACGCCCTCGTCTTCAACCTGCCGTTCCAGCGCACCTATGTGAACACGCCGCTGAACGAGGCGCTCATCCAGCCTCCGCCGCTGAATCCCGGGGTGATCGCCCTTGGATTGGTCTCGTACGTCGTCATCGCGACGATCCTCATCGCGGCGACGAGCAACGCGGTGAACCTCACCGACGGAATGGACGGGCTCGCCGGCGGAACCGTGACGATGGCCGCGCTGAGCATGATGGTGCTCTGCGCCATCTCCACGAGCCCGAGCACGTCGTATCGGCTGCTCGTCCCGCACGTCCCCGATGCGCGCGAGCTGATGGTCGTCGCCGGCGCGATGGCGGGGGGATGCCTCGGCTTCCTCTGGTTCAACTGCAATCCGGCGCGCGTCTTCATGGGCGACACCGGATCGCTGGCGCTGGGCGGCCTGCTCGCCTACATCGCGGTCGCGATCCGCCAGGAGATCCTCATGATCGTGATCGGCGGCGTCTTCTTCGCCGAGATGTTCAGCGTCATGCTCCAGGTGGGCTGGTTCAAGTGGACGAAGGGCCGGCGGGTCTTCCGCTGCGCACCGATCCATCATCACTTCCACCTCGGCGGATGGACGGAGCAGCAGGTGGTGACCAGGTTCTGGATCGTCGCGGTGATGCTGGCGATCGTGGCGATGGTGAGCCTCAAGGTGCGATAGGCTCCGTCCCGGAGCCTGGCAGCGACGACGGCCTTCGCCACGGGCGGCCCGTGGACCTCGCGCGACGCGGCGAGAGGACGCCGCCGGCGCGTCCGCCGCGAGCTACGCTTCACTCGATGCGCCGGCGTTCCCTCGTGCTCCTTGCGGTCCTGTCGCTCTGCGGCTGCGTCGTGCGCGAGCCCGGCGACGTGGTCTCGATGGCCGGGTCGAATCCGCCGCCGCGCATGCACGACGACGCCTGGCCGAAGCGCTATGCGCCGCCCGACGTCTTCGACGACCGCTGCGAGGTGGCGCTGCTCGCGCCGCCGCGCGGCGCGCCGCCCGAGGAGCGGACGCCCATCGGCAGCGCCGGGCTCGGCACGCTGTGGCGGATCGACGTCGAGAAGCTCGCCGATCCGCGCGACCTCGCCCAGCTCCGCGAGAAGCGGGGCTTCCGCGAATGGCTCGTCTTCCAGACGTACCTGGGCTGGGCGGAGACGACGCTCGCGATGGTGCCGCCGCGCGAGATCGGTCCCGAGACGCCGCGGTCGCCGGTGCGGATCGTCGAGATCTCCGAGACGAGCTTCGCGATCTACCTTCCCGACGGCCCTCCGCGCGGACTCGTCGTGCAGATGACCAACCTCGCCGGCAACACGGAGTGGGAGCGCAAGCTCACCGAGGAGTTCCGGGCGCGCGGCTGGGCGGTGCTGAGCACGTTCGTGCCCGACGGCTGGGCGTTCGGCGAGTACCTGCAACTGGATCGCGACGACGATCCGGCGGTCCTCGGCGAGCGCATCGCCGCGGCGATCGACGATCGCTTCGCCGAGTGGGCGTACGGCGTCGAGGCGGTGCTCGACTACATGCGGAGCGAGTACCCGGAGGTTCCGCAGGCGCCGATGGTGGGGCTGGGGAGCAGCGCTGGCGCCATTGCGCTGCCGGCGGTGGCGGCGCGGCTCTCGCGGCCGTTCAGCGCCACCGTCGTGATCGGGGGCGGGATCGACGCGCTGCGCATCCTGCGGACGACGACCCTCGCCGCGACTCCCCTGCACCTGGACTGGAAGGACGAGCGCCGGCCGACGGACGCCCAGTGGGACGCGATCCAGGCGGCCTATCTCGAACACACCAACCTCGACGGCGCGAAGACCGCGCCGTACCTGCGCGACCATCCGGTGCTGATGCTCCAGGGCGCCTGGGACCGCATCGTCGACTCGAGGTGCGGCGATGCGCTGTGGGAGGCGCTGGGCCGACCCGAGCGCTGGACCTACCAGGCCGGACACCTCGGGCTCTTCTTCTTCTGGCTGCCGATGGAGACGGGCAAGATCGGCGCCTGGGTCGATGCCAAGGTGGGGGCGGTGCCGGCGCCGCGGCCGTGACCCAGCGCCGCGGCTATGACCCGGCGCCGCGGCTATGACCCGGCGCGCTCGGGACGGCCCTCACTCGCGCGCGAAGACCATCCGCTTCATCATGAGCGTCAGCGTCTGGCAGACGAGGTCCTGTTCGCGCTCGGTCAGCCGCGTGAAGAAGGGCAGCGCGAGCGTGCGCTGGCTGACGCGCTCGGTCACCGGGAAGTCGCCGGGCCTGAAGCCGAACGGCTTCCGGAAGTGCGGCAGCAGCGGCGCCGGCGGGAAATAGTTGCACGCGCCGATGTCGTGGCGGCGCAGGCCGGCGATGATCTCGTCGCGGTCCTGTTGCGTGAAGCGATCGGAGAGGCGCACGACGTAGACCGACCAGCTCATGCGCGTCTCCGGCGCGATCGTCGGCAGGATGAGATCGGCGTGGTCGATGAGCCGGCGGAAGTAGGCGTCGGCCACGAGCTGGCGCAGCCGGATCGTCTCGTCCAGCCGGCGCATCTGCGAGACGCCCAGCGCCGCGTTGAGGTCGCTCATGCGGCAGGAGAAGCCGAGCCGCTCGTGATCGAGCCACGAGCCGAGACCGGGAATGTGCAGGTGGCGCGGCGCCTCGGCCACGGGGCGGCCCTGGTTGCGCATCGAGCGGCAGAGCTCGGCGACGCGGTCGTCGTGGGTGACGATCACGGCGCCCTCGCCCGTGGTCACGGGCTTGTTCGGATAGAAGGAGCAGACCGCGATGCGTCCGAAGCGGCCGACCGCCTCCCGTCCGATGGTCGTGCCGATGCCGCCTCCGGCGTCCTCGAGCAGCGGCACCTCGAACCGCGCGCAGAGCGACGCGAGCTCGCGCATGCCCGCCGGGTTTCCGAAGACCGAGGCGCCGATGACGCACTTGGTGCGCTCGGAGATCTTGCGCTCCGCGTCGGCGAGGCACATGTTGAGCGACCCCGGATCGCAGTCGACGAAGACGGGCTTGGCGCCGACGTGCAGGATCCCGTTGACCGTGCCGGCGAACGCGAAGGCCGGCGCGACGACCTCGTCGCCCGGACCGACGCCCAGGGCGAGCAGCCCGAGATTCATGGCGCTCGCCGCCGAGCCGACGGCGATCGCATACGGGCGACCCGCTCGCCAGGCGACGAGCCGTTCGAACTGGTCGAGCTTCGGCCCGAGGGTGAGCCGGCCCGAGCGCAGCACCTCCGCGACCTCGAGCACGTCCTCGTCGAGAATGTCCGGCTTGCTGAGCGGAATGACCTGCGACACATGCACCTCCGGCATCGCGCGGCGCCGGCCGCCCGGGCGGATCCGTTCGCGCGGCGCGTCGCCCATGCCCGTCGGGTCGGCTCGACGGCGCCGCGACGGGCCGGCGCCGACGCGATCACGACGATCCAACCACCTTGGCCAGCGCCGACTCGAGCTTGCCGCTGCGCTTCAGGTAGAGCCACGCGGCCTGGGCGCGCAGCGTCTCGTCGACGCCGCCACCGCCGCCCGCGATGAGTCCGAGCAGCCGCAGGTCGTCCGGCGCGAGCTCGGCGCGATGGCGGGCCATGATGAGCAGCGCCAGCGAATCGTTCCGCCCGGCGCCGATGCGGCGCACGGTGGCCGCGGCGTCGCCTGCGTCGGGACTGCGCGTGTTGGCGAGTCCGAGGAGGATCGCCTCCTGCGTGGGCCCGTCGTCCTCGGCCGCCGCGAGCAGCCGCTTGAGCGCGTCTGGATCGCGCTCAATCAACCGCGCCGCGGCGTCGATGGCGTCGTTGCGCCGATCGGGCGTCCGCTGCTTCGGATCGTCCACCTGCGCAATGACGTGTTCGTAGACCGACGACGCGCCCGCGGCGTCGAGATCCTCGGCGGCGGCGAGGACCCAGCGACAGCAGCGGCGGTTGCCGACGTCGTAGAGATGCGCGAGCGCCGCCGCGGTGTCGCGGCCGGTCGCGACGGCCTTGCCGGCGGCGACCATCGCCTTCAGCAGCGGATCGTCCGATGGCTTGACCGCCGCGGCGCCGTCGGTCTTCCCGTCGGGGTTCGTGGCGGTGTTGGCCTCGGTCTTGGCGCCGGCCTTCCCGCCGGCCTTCTCCGCCGGCTTCTCCTGCACGATGGCGTCGAACGCCTCCGGCGGAAGGCGCTTCGCGCTCAGCAGCAGGATGAGTCCGTCGCGCACGCGGTCGGCGTACGACGGCGACCGGCCGAGCATCTTCTTCCACAACGCAAGCCCGCGCTTGGGTTCGAGCGCCAGCGCCATGCCGACGACCGACTCCTGCGGCCCGGGATCCTCGTCCTCGCCCGTGACGCGGAACGAGAGCAGGTCGATCGCGACGGGCAGGTCGTAGCGCCGCGCGGCGTTCGCGATCTCCTCGATCACGCCGTCGCGGTCGGCGGGCTGGAGCTGCCGGAGCGTCTGCGCGAACTGCTCGAGCGGCGCAGCGCCCTTCGAATCGGGCGCGGCCTTCGACGCATCGGGCGACGCCTCTCCGGCTGGCGCAGCCGCGGGCGCGGCACATTGGGCGGCGATGCACGCGGCGAGGCCGGCGATCGCCGGATCGGGATTCGTCACGAGCCGCTGGAGCAGCGCCGGGTCGGGCGTTCCACCCAGCCTCCTCAACTCGGCGAGGAGCACCACGCGCGCGAGCGACGGCAGGTCGTCCCAGGCGAGGATCTTCTCGATCTGGTCGCGGTCGAGCATCCCCATCTCGAGGGCGATGCGGACCGCGTCGGCGCGATCCCGCTCCTCGCGCAGCCGACCCAGGAGAAAGGCGTCGACGTGGTTCTCTCCGCCCAGCTCCGCCAGGCCCAGGATCGCGTCGAGCTGGATCGTCCAATGGTCGGCCTGGACCAGCGACTGGAAGAAGGGCTTCATCGCGGGATCGCGCAGGTCGCGCAGCGCCAGCAGGAGCGCGTGGTGCAGTCCGCTGCTGCGGAAGGTCGCGGCCTTGCGAAGCTGCGAGATGGCCATCTCCTCGGCATCGGGGGCCTGCGCCGTCGCGGGGCGACCCGCCACGAACCATGTCGAGAGGATCGCGACGGCGATCAGCGCCGGAAACCAGCCGCGACGCGCTCCAGGACGACCGTGGCGACGACCTCCGTGACGACCTCGTTCGGGCATGCCGGGAGTGTACCGTCGCTCAACCGCTCCGCCGCGCCGTCCGCCTGACCTGCTCGATGATCTCGTCGATGGCCATGGTGCCGCCGACCGATGCGCCGTCGATGGCGTCCTCGACCCGCGCGTGGCGTTCCAGGAGCTTGCAGATCCGCTGATGCGCGCAGTGAACGGTGGAGTGGTTCCTGCGCCCGAGGACGCGGGCGATCTCCGGGAAGCTCATCGTCGTGAGCTCGCGGCAGACCCGGGCCACGAGCATGCGTCCGAGCACGACCTTGCGGTGTCGCGAGTGTCCGAGAAGCTCGGAGCGCTCGATCCCGAGGACCGCGCAGACCGCCGCGACGATCGCCGCGGGGCGCACCGGTTCGCCGCGCTCGCCGCCGGCGTCGCGCAACACGACGCCGACCGCGTGGTCGTCGATGGGCGGCGGCGCGGTCTCGATCGCGGCGCCGGGCTCGGGCCGTTGCGCATCCCGCGGCGCGCCGCCGCGCCGCGCGGGTTCGAGGGCGGCGGGCCTCACGTCGCGAAGGAGCTCGAGCTTGTGCAGCGCCCCTTCGATCTCGCGCGCCGTCCCGGTGATCTTCGCGACCAGCGCCTCTTCCGCCTCGGGCGTCAGCCGCACGCCGCGACGCTCCGCGAGCCGGCGGAGCAGCGCCAGCCGGAGCGAGCGCTCCGGCAGCTCGATGTGCACCACCATGCCCGCCTTGAGCCGGCTGACGAGCGCCTGCGAGAAGGCGCGGATCCGATCGAGCGGTGCGTCGGAGGCGAGGACGACGCGGTTGCCGTCGAGTCCGATGGCGTCGATCGTGTGGAGGAACTCGCTCGTGGTGCGCTGCTTGTCGGCGAGGAAGTGGACGTCGTCGATGGCGAGCAGGTCGAGGCTGCGGATCCAGCGGCGGAACTCGTCGAGCCGATGCGTGCGAAGCGCGGCGATGAACTCGTTCGTGAACGCCTCGCCGGTCGTGTAGAGCACCTGCTGGCGGCGCGAGCCGAGCCGCCGGCGGCAGATGCCGCGCAGCAGGTGGGTCTTGCCGACGCCGCATTCCCCGTGGAGGAAGAGGAACGCGGCAGGCCCTCCGGATCGGCCATGCGTCGCCGCATCGAAGGCGAGCCGATTGGACTCCCCGGTGACGAACTCCTCGAGGCGCGGGCTGGGCGCGGTCGAGCCGGCGTGAGCCGGTCAGGGCTGCCTCGCCGCGCGCACCGTCGGCAGCCCGCCCGGCGCGGGTTCGCCGTCGAACGACGGGGCGCCCGCTCCGGAGACGGCGGGGAGCTGCGGGCCGCGACGTGCGGCGACGTCACGCCGGTGCCCGGCAATGCAGCCGGCGAGGAAGCCATGGCGGTTCCGACCGCGCGCCTCATCGTCGCGAGCGCTGGGGTCGCCGCCGCGCCGCGGCCGAGGCCCGGGTGCGCCGGCCGCGGGATCGATCTGGTAGTCGACCGGCATCGGGGCTGACGCATGCCTCGAGGACCGCGGCGAGGTCAGCGCCGCCGCTCGCGAATGCCGTCGGCTGGAACGCCGGCGGCGCGGACGACCAGCGACGATCCGTTGCCGGCGAGCGCCGCGCCGTCGCCGAACCAACGCGACCGCCTGGGCGCCGATCCGCTCGCGCAGCGCGGCGAGCAGGGTCGGGTCGATCGTTCCCATCGCGACGGCCTCGCCGGCGCCACCCGTGGCGGATGCCCGCTCCGGCCGCACCTTCCGGCCGGCGCGTGGGTGCCGGCGGTGCGGGCGGCTTCCGCCCGACCCGGCATGTCGGGCATGTTCGACATGCCTGACACGTCCGACATGTCGGGCTTGTCGTGCTTGTCGCGGCTTTTCGCTCTTTCCGCGCTTTTCGCGATTGTCACGACCCTTCCGGCGCGATGGGCCTCGTCTCGTCCGATTCCGTCGCCCTCGGCGCCGGGATGATGGCCCTCTCCGCCGCGACCTCGACCGGGCGCCGCGGCGATGGGCTCGTGCTGGTCGCCGTCGCGACGCCGAGCGAATCGTGGGCCGATCGAGGAAGAGCCGCGGGAAGGTGTCTGGGTCATGGGATCCAGTCGGCAAGGCCGAGAAGAGATGCGAAGCGGCCGTCTGCGGCGCTCGTGCCGACGCCGATTTCCCGACGGAAGGGTTGCGTCGGGAGTCGAGGATGGCGCGCGGCCACCGCGACTCGGATTCCCCTTGAATCGATCGCCGTTCGTGAAGGGCGATCGATGGAACCGAAGAACGACAAGACGTCGGGTTGCTGCGTTGCCCAGCGAGACGGAGGTGCGCGACGGATCCGTCCCACTCCGACTGAACCGACCGGCTCGACTGGCCCCACGTGCGCCATTCGAACCGGACTCCGGAACGCCCCCGAGACAGGCGCTCGCTCGGATCGGCTGGAAGGACCCGGGCGCAGGTGGACATCGGCCGCGCGCGCGGCTGACGATTCCACCCTTGACGGTCTTCCCTCCGATCCGAGCGGCGCTTCACACGACGGCGAAAGCCGTCGGGGCCAGTCAGGCACCCGTCCTTGAGTGCGACGAGCAGGTTAGCGTCGCGCCCGTGCTTCTCAAGACCGCAAGGCGACGCGCGCGGCGAAGAAACACGAACGAGGCGCTGGACCCGCGATGTCATCGGCCTCGGAGCGACGACAACTTTTTTTCCACCACACAATCCGAACGTGGTCTATGCGCGGTGGAAAAGCTGTCGCGCTTGCGAGACGCCGCGAAGTCGGTCCGCGCGCAACATCACCGCGATTGGTCGTCGGCGCCTTGACTTCGCGGCGATGCGTCGTCGCGCGGAGGATCGAGCGCGCGCACGCGGCGGATCATCGCGAGCCGCGATGTGGTCGCGCGGAACCCGAAGCGCTCGTAGAGGCGCACCGCGGGCGTGTTGGCGCGATCGACCGCGAGACAGACGCGCGGTTCGCGTCGCGCCGCCGCGTGGCGCACGGCGTGTTCGACCAGCAGCGCTCCGTATCCGCGGCCGCGCACGGCGGCGGCGAGGCCGAGGTAGATCAGGTCCAGTCCATCGCCCGCGTGCGAGGCGCCGAGGAGCAGTGCACCGGAAGGAACGCCGTTGACGTGGAGGATCGACCAGAGCGATGGCTCGTAGCGACCGCTCGCGAGATGTCCGGCGATGATGTCCTCGGTGCGCCGCAGGCCGCACAGTCCGGGACAATCGCGCGTCGCCTCGTAGCTCGCCTCGAGCACGCGGACGAGCACCGGATCGCCTCGCGTCCACGGGCGAATCGTGGCGCGGGCCGCGTCTCGCGCCGCGGCGGGATGCGCGTCGCGCCTCGTGACGACGTGAACCATCGTGTCCAGCACCGCCAGTGGCGCGAAGCCCGCCGCGAGGAACGCGCGGACGTGCAGCGCCTGCTCCGATCGATCCTCGTCGAGCGCCGCGACCAGCCCGGCGGTGGTCGCCGCGCCGTTGCTCGGGCCCGCGGTGGCGCCGGCCGCTCCGTCCAGCGGTTCGAGCAGCGCCTGGGCGACGCTCGCCTCCTCCGGCACGAGTCCGCCCGTGGCGGCAGCGACGAGCCGGCCGGACACGCCGCACTCGTCGTCGCTGCGCGGCCTCGTGCACGCGACCTGGGCCGTTCGACCCGGTCCCGGCAGCGCCAGGGCGCTCAGGCGCGCTCGACCGCGCGCGTCGACTGCGCAGCAGAGGTGCGCCGGGCGGACACCAAGGCGCGGGGCGTGCTCGAGCAGCCGCGCCGCGCCGCGCCTGCCCGCGTCACCGGGTCCCGTGATGCATTGCAGCGCGTCGAGGAGCAGGGCTTCGCGGTGCGTCGCGACCGGCGCGGATGGATCGCCGCCACGCGGGCGTTCCGGCGGCGCGCCGCCATGCGCGGGCGTTCTCCGACCGAAGGTTCGGTGCGCCCGTCGAAAGACGTGGAGGCGTTCGTGGCGAGTGGCTGCACCAGCCGCCAATCGGTGCGCTGACCGACCGGTGCGATCATGGTTCACCATAGGGTGGCGTGGTTGGTTCCTTCCCGAGGCCGCTACGGAGCGCTCGGGCCCGTCGAGCCGGCGAGTCGCGCGAGCTCGGTCGAGACGGCCTTGTCGGCGCGCTGCGCCGCGGCGCGATCGGTCAGCAGCGGAAGGTTGGCCCGGACGTTGAGCGCCGCGGCGTGCCCGGCGCGGTCGATCAGCGATCGGGCGATGACGAGGTCGCTGTCGAGCTGCGCGTTGGTGGTTCCAGCAATTCCGGCCAGCGTCTCCGACGCGGCGCGGGCGAGTTCGAGCATGGTCCGCGGCGCCGCGATGGCCTCGTCCACCGCCAAGGGCAGCTCGGCGATCCGTCGCGCATCGCCCTCGGCGAGCTTCAGGAGCCGCGTTGAGGCGTTCGTAGCGCGGGCGTCGTCGTCGGCGAGGCGAGCGCCGCCTCGCCCGTCGCGGCGAGCGACTCGTCGGCCGCCGCGTGCAGGCCGGCATGCTCGGCGTGCGCGGCTTGCCGATCGTGTAGGCCAGGACCATCCGGCCCAGCGCGGCCCCGAGCGCGAGCGTCACGCCGGCCACGGCGCCGCCGCCGGGGATCGGCCGCCGGTCGGCCACGCGCCGGAGCAGTTCGCGCAGTGAGAGGTCCGCGAGGGAGGTCGATCGATCGTCGACGGTCGGCCTCGCCGGCGGCGCCGTTCCCGGCGCCATCGCCGGGGCGTTGGATCGACGCGGCGCCTCCGGTGCGCCAGACGACGGTTGGCGCGAACGCTCTCCCTCGCTCACGAGCGAACCTCCGCGCCGAGTCGCGCACCGAGCGCCTGCTTGGCCAGTTCCACCTGCGGGTCGACCTCTTCGTGTCGGAGCGTGCGCTCGCCGCTGCGGAAGCGAAGGCGAAGCGTGACGGACTTGGCGCCGGCGCGGATCGGAGCGCCGCGGAAGACGGTGACGAACTGGACCTCCTCGAGCAGCGCCAAGGAGAGCCCGTCGACCACCGCCGCGACGTCGCGCCACGCGACGCGCTCGTCGACGATCGCCGAGACGTCGCGGTCGATCGAGGGGAAGGCCGGCAGCGGCTGCGCGGCGACCTCCGGCGGATAGCGATCGAGCAATCCGTCGAGGTCGATCTCGGCCACGAGGATCGGCGCCTCCAGGCCGAAGACCCGCAGCGCGCTCGGAGCGACGCGACCCATCCGGCCGACGACGCGCTCGACGGTGGCCGCCGGCGGCGCACCGGACGGCGCGGCCGCGCCGCCTGGGTTGCGCAGCACGATCTCCGACGCGGGCGAGAGCCACGAGGGCGCATCGGCCAGCCGCAGGTCCACGTTCGCGCGCTCGCCGGCGACGAGCCGCAGCACGCGCTCCACGACGCCGCGAAGCGCACGCAGCCCGGTGTCGCGCGAGCGCTCGTCCATCGCCAGCGCCAGGGACTCCGACTCGTGGTGCGCCTCGCCGCGCTGATGGAAGACGCCGGCCATCTCGAAGAGGTCCAGCGGGTGCACGCCGTGGTCGAGGTTGTGCCGGCGGACCCGGAGGAGGCTCGGCACGATCGACGGCCGCAGGATCGGCTCCGACTTCGCCCGCTCGTCGTCGACGCGCAGGGCCGCGGCGCCGGCGCGGACGAACGGCGCCGCAGCGCCCTCGCCGATCAGCGAGTGCGTGACGGCCTCGACGAAGCCGAGCCCGGCGAGCGCATCGCGGATCGCGCGGCGCGCCTGGATGCGCGGCTGCGCCGGCGCCACGCGCACGGCGATCGTCTCGGCGATCGGGATCGCGTCCTGGCCCGCCATCCGCGCGACCTCCTCGATCAGGTCGATCTCGCGCTCGATGTCCATGCGGGTCGGCGGCACGGTGCATTCGATCGTGTCGCCCGCGCCGCCCGCCGCGCCGCCGGCCGACGCGGCGACGCCCTGCGACGGCCCGCGGCCATGGCGCGAGGGGCTCGACGTCACGAGGCGCGGGGCGAATCCGAGCGTCGCCAGCGACCGCGTCATGCTCTCGACCGGCACGTCGACGCCGAGGATCCTGCGGCACCGCGCCACGCGCAGCGCAATCGTGCGCGGCGCCGGCATCGGCGCGCCGGACCGAAGGACGCCGGCGCAGAGCGTTCCGCCGGCGACCTCGAGGATGAGCGCGGCGAGGCGATCGGCGGCTGGATCGACCTGGGCGGGATGGACCCCGCGCTCGAACCGGTAGCTCGAGTCGCTGGCGATGCGCAGTCGCTGGCTCGTGCGGCGCACCGCGACGGGATCGAAGGTCGCCGCCTCGAGCAGCAGGTTGGTGGTCGTGTCGCGCACGGCCGTGAGCGCGCCGCCCTTGACGCCGGCGATGGCGACGGCCCGCTCGGCGTCGGCGATGACCAGGTCGTCGGGCGAGAGCCGAACCTCCGACGCGCCCTCGCCGATGGGCAGGAACGGTTCCTGCGGCCGCGCGAGGCGCACGACGATCCGTCGTCCATGCAGCGTGTCGAGATCGAAGACGTGGGTGGGCTGCCCGAGCTCGAAGAGGACGAAGTTCGTCGCATCGACGATGTTGTTGCGCGGAATCTGTCCGATGGCGCGCAGCCGGGCGGCGAGCCACGGCGGCGATGGCCGGACCTGCGCACCGAGGATCACCCGCGCGGTGTAGAGCGGGCAGCGCGACGGCTCGTCGTTGCGGACCGAGGCGACGGTGGCGACGTCGGGTCCGGTCGCCGCGGGCGAGGCGACGGGCATCCTGAGCGACCGGCCGGACATCGCCGCGACCTCGCGCGCCATCCCCACGTGACAGAGGCAGTCGCCGCGGTTGCTCGTCGTCTCGATCTCCTGCCTGATGTCGCCGTCGACCTCCTCGCGGCCATCGAAGGGCAGTCCGGCGCGGGTCAGCAGCGCCGCCTGCTCCTCGGCGCTGGCCGGCGGGTCAAGGTAGTCGTTGAGCCATGTGACGCTGGTTCGCATTGGACGGTCTTGCGTGGCGGGCGGGCGCTGCCGGCGGCGCGCGGAAGGATCGTCGATCGGCGCGCCGACGAGTGCGGAATCGTCCATGAAACACGACGGCGGAGCGTAGGGCAAGTCGCCCGCGCGCCGAACGCCGCGCGGGCGCGTCCACCATGCCGCGGACGCGCGCGTCGATCGCTACGATGGCCGCGATGTCGCACCACCGCCGACAAGGACGGACGATCATCGCCGCGCTGGCCGGTGCGGCGATGTTGTTCGCCTGCGAGGGGCCCGGCCCGCCCGTCGGAAGGGCCGACGACGTGGTGCCGCCGGACCTGACCATCGACGTCATCGTCCTCGTCGGCCCCCCGAGCCCGGCGCCGCCGTCGGCGGACGCGACGACCTCCCAGCCCGCGGCTCCGCTCGACCTCGTGCAGCGGCGCCAAGGTCGCTACATCCTCTTTCCCGACGGCACGCTTCACGCCGATGTCGGCCGGACGCTTCGCGCGGACGTGCGGCCGGGCACCACGCGTCGATTGACGACCGAACAGGTCCAGTCGATCTGGGGCGCGGCGCGCCGGCTTGGACTGGCGAGTCCCGAGGACGGCACGCCGCCGGGCAACGATGCGCTGGTCGTCGCCGCGCCCGATCAGATCGTGCACATCGTCACCTTCCAGGCCGACGGCCAGTCGTGGCGCGTCGTGCGCCGCGGGGCCGCCGACGGACTCCTCGATCCGGCCACCACGCCGTTCATCCGCGAGCTGGCGGCGCTCGCGTGGATCAGCGACGACCCGCCGGCGGCCCGCCACCCCGCGGTGGTGCGCTACGACTTCGGCCCCGATCCATACGCGATGTACCGGCCACCGCCTCCGGACGAAGGGAACGGGCCGGCGCGCGACGCGACGCCACCGCCGAAGGTGGCGCCGACGCGCGATGCGCCGCCAGCGCGCGACGTGGCGCCCGCGCGGACGCCGGCGCCCGCGCGCGACGCGACACCTTCGCGGACGCCGGCGCCCGCGCGCGAGCCGTAGGCCAGCGATGCCAAGGATGCGCCACCCAAGCATGACGATGTGCCCGGCGAAGCGAGCGCGGCTCGCGGGCGTCGTGCGCGCGGTCGCGGCGGCGTTCGGGGCCGTCGGGTCCGTGGCGTCCACGACGGCGCCTTCGTCGCGGGTCGTGCTCGTCGCGCTGACGTTGCCCGTGGCGCTGACCGGATGCGCGTCCGGCGGCGCGACCGACACCAGCTCTCGCACCGGCGGAGTCTCGCTCGTCGTCGACCTTCGCGACGTCGATGCGATCAAGGCGACCTATTGGACCGTCTCCACGGAGGGCGCCATCGGCTTTGGTGGCGGTCGCGACGCCATGAATCGACGGGTCACGTGGAGCGGCACGATGACCGACGAGGAGATTGCGCAGCTCGTCGAGCTGCTGCGGCGCGACGGCTGGCTCGCAGGAACCGTGACGGCGACCGGCACGCCGAAGAATCGAATCACCGACGTCACCGTGCGGGGGCCCGATGGACGCAAGCACGTCGACCTGCGCGGGCAGTGCGACGCCGCCGATCGACTGGCCGAGCTGCTGATGCAGTCCAGCACCGGACGGCACCAGGACTTCATGAAGCAGTTGCCGCTGCCAAGCTCGAACGCGCGCGAGCCGTCGTGAGCAGGGGCGTCTCGATCGCCCTGCGAGCCCCCTCCGGCCAAGCGACCCTGGCGATCGGGTCGCGTACGATCGGTCCATGGATCAAGCCATGCCGCGCGGGTTCGGGCTCGTCGGACTCCTGGTCACCATGGCATGCATCGTGGTGCTCATGGCGGTGTTCATGGGCGGCTTGAACACCGCCGTGACGGGCGCCGGAAAGGTGCTTCCGGGATCGGTCGCGTCGGTGAAGGACGAGATCCAGCTCTCCGAGCTCTTCAAGGCCCTTCTCGCCGACGGGCTTTCCGGCGGTGGTGCGGGTTCGGAGGGACGAAGCGGTGGGGGACTTCCCGTTCCGAGCGACCTCGATCGGCAGCACGATCGTTCCAAGGACACGACGGCGTCGGTCTGGTCGCTGATCGTCATGTCCAATTCGGCGGCGCCGAAGATGCTCGTCTCGGCGAACGAGCGCAATCCCTCGGTGTGGGTCGATGAGAACTACGACTACGAGGTGTACGACCCGTCGAACGGCATCTTCTGGGACCCGTCGTTCAAGGCCGATCTCACGACGGAGTCGAACGTCTCCTACGCCCACATGCCCCTGTGCGGCGAGCGGCTGGCACGGCAGTGGCGCACGCCGTCGCTCGATCCGAGCTTTCCGCTCATCGGTTCGCGCGGTCCGCGCGATGGCAAGGTCCGTCCCGATTCGTGGACGACGGGACGCGACGGCAAGTGGGCCGGGCACCTGGTCTTCGGCGACGGCCACGTCGCATGGACCGACTCGACCGACGCGCCCGGACGGCGCCGGGGCGAGGGACCGACGGCGCGCGCCGACGGACTCTTCGTGATGGAGGAGGGCCCCGAGGGCGGCGACGCGATCATCTCGTTCACCAAGCTCATGTCGTCGGGCCGGCCGGAACTGCAATGGGATTGAACCGGCCGGCGACGGCGACCGGGACCTCCGGAGGCGGCTCGGCGACCGCAGGGCGCACGATCGTCGGGATCGACCTGGGCACGACGAACTCGCTGATCGCCGTGTGCGACGAGCGCGGACCGCGCGTCGTGCCCGACATCGAGGGCCGGGCCCTCCTGCCGTCGGTGGTGCGATACCGATCCGGCGGCGCGCCGATCGTCGGGCACGAGGCGCGCGCCGAGCGGCTGCGCTTTCCCGCCGAGACGATCTGGAGCGTCAAGCGATTGATGGGCCGGGCGCTGCGAGACGTCGGCGACGACGTGCGCGAGGTTCCATATGCGATCGTCGAGGGGCCGCGCGGCATGGCATGCGTGGCGCCCCTGGGAGGGCCCGCAAGGCCGATCACGCCGCAGGAGGTGAGCGCGGAGATCCTGCGCCGGCTCCGCGCGCAGGCCGAACGAGCCCTGGGCGGACCGGTCGAGCGCGCCGTCGTCACCGTCCCGGCGTACTTCGACGACGCCCAGCGACAGGCGACGCGCGACGCGGGGCGGCTCGCCGGCCTCGACGTCGTGCGCATCGTCAACGAGCCGACCGCCGCGGCGCTCGCGTACGGAATCGGCGTCCGGTCGCGCGTGGCCGAGACGATCGCCGTCTACGACCTCGGCGGCGGAACGTTCGACGTGTCGATCCTGCGCGTCGAGCCGGGCGTGACTGACGATGGATCGGGTGCCGCCGACTATGGATCGGGCGTCGCCGACAATCGACCGGGTGTGGCCGACGATCGACGGGACGTCGCCGACAATCGACCGGGTGTCGCCGTCAATGGACCGGACGTCGCCGACGATGGATCGGACGTCGCCGCGGCGCCGCCGTCGGTCTCGAGCTTCTTCCAGGTGATCGCGACGGCGGGCGACACGCGGCTGGGTGGCGACGACCTCGACGCGGCGCTCGCGGACGAGTTGGCGCGGCGATGGATCGCCGCAAGCCCGGGCATCGACACGATCGATCGCGAGGCGCTGCGCAGCGCCGCGGAGCGCGCGAAGATTGCGCTCTCGGTCGAGGAGCGAACCACCGTGCGACTCGCGGCGCCCGATCGGACCTTGCGCGGCGGAGAGGCCCGCAGCGGGGCGTCGCGCGGTGGCGAGACGGACGGTGAGAAGGCGTGCGGCGACGAGGCGCGTGGTGGTGAAACGCGTGGCGGCGAAGTGCGTGGCGGCGGCGCGCACGGCGGGACCGATGGCGAACGGGAAGGCGACGCCCTCTTCGAGTGCGTGATCGATCGCGCGACGCTGGAGGCGCTGGCCGCGCCGATCGTGGAACGAACGCTCGCGTGTTGCCGCCGGGCGCTCTCCGACGCCAGGCTCGAGCCCGCCGAGATCGATCGGGTCGTGATGGTCGGCGGCATGACGCGAATGCCCAGCGTGCGCCGCGCCGTCGCCGAGCTCTTCGGTCGCACGCCCTACACCGCGATCGATCCCGATCAGGTGGTGGCGCTCGGCGCGGCCGTGCAGGCGGCGATCCTCGCGGGCGTCGAGCGGGGGGCGCTGCTGCTGGACGTGCTCCCCCTCTCGCTGGGCATCGAGACGGTCGGCGGCGCGGTCGCCAAGCTGGTGCCGCGGAACGCATCGGTCCCGACCCGGGCCCGCGAGTTCTTCTCGACGTCGGTCGACGGTCAGACGAGCGTCAAGATCCACGTGCTCCAGGGCGAGCGCGAGCTGGTGCGGGACTGCCGCTCCCTCGGCGAGTTCCATCTCCGCGGGATCCCGCCGATGCCGGCCGGAATCCCGCAGATCGAGGTGGAGTTCCTCGTCGACGCCAACGGCATCCTCGACGTCTCCGCCGTCGAGCGCCGCAGCGGACGGCGCGCGGCGATCCAGGTGGTGCCTGCGTTCGGACTGACGCGCGAGGAGGTCGATCGCATGGAGCGGGAGAGCGTCGAGCACGCCCGCGCGGACATGCAGGCGCATCGCGTGATCGATCTCGTCGTCAACACGCAGCTCGACGTCAAGTGGATCCGCGAGGCCATGGAGCGCGTCCGCGATCGGCTCGAGCCGGACTATGCGTCGGCGCTCGATGGTCGGATCGCGGACGTCGAGCGCATGATCGCGGCGGCCCGTGCCGACGCCGCAGGCGTCGATGCCAATGCGTTTCACGCCGCCAAGCAGGCGCTCGACGAGGCCTCGATGCGCGTGCACGAGATCGCGATCGTGGAGAGCCTGCGCGGCGGCGATGCGGCGATGGGGAAGCCCGGTCGACCAACGCCGGAGTGACGTTGGCCAAGGGCTGCCACGGCCCACGGTCCGCGCGGAAGGCGCGGCATGCGGCGATGGGGGGAAGGGCGTCCGCCGAAAGCAGCCACTTGCCACTGGCCCACCTGCGAGCTGGCCCACTTGCTACTGGCCCACTTGCCGCCGGACCACTGGCCCACTGGCCCACTGGCCCACTTGCTACTGGCCCACCCGCCCACTGGCCCACTGGCCCGCTGGCGATTCGGCGCTATCGCCCCGCGGCCCGCTCGGGCTTCCTGCCCGAACGGGTCCGCGGTGGCGCAGCGCCGGCAGCGGGTGACGCGCTGCCACCGCCCCCGGCTTCGGCAGGCAGCGACGCGCCGCGCCGGCGCTTCTCCCCTCCATGCATGCGTCGATCGAACCTGTCCTTGCGTGGGCCCTTGCGAGGACCCTTGCGTGCACGCTGCGCCGACCCCTGCACCCCGCGCCCTCCTGCCCACCCTGCGGACCCTGCGCACCCCCGCGAGCACCCGTGCGCGGCACCCTGCGCACGCTGCGCGGCCCCCGCCCCATCCAGCGCCACTTCGTCGCCCGAAGCGCGAGCATCGGGATGTCCACGTCGCCGATGCCCTGCTGCGTCGACCAAGTGATTCTGCGGGGACCCTTCGAATTCCGTGTGTCCCCGACTCCTGATTCCTCATTCCAAGTCCCCGTCGCGATCTACGCGCACCGACCTCGTCGCTCCACTACGACGATCCGCATTGGTTCCAGCCAGCAGGAGCAGCCCGACGCCGCCACCGTCGACCACGCCGTCACCGTTGAGGTCGGCCGCTCGGTTTCCGCCACCTTCGTCGGGATCGCCAAACTCGCCCCAGTTGAGGAGCACGATCGACAGATCGATTCCGTCGACGATCGTGTCCCCGTTGATGTCGGCCGCGCAGGCGGTGGGCGGCGGGATGCACCCGTGATTGGTGCCGCCCGGCGTGTCCACGCCGGCGGCGGGATCGTTCGGCCCCATGAGCCACTCGCCAGTTTCGGCGCAGCGATAGATGAGGAAGGGGGGATCGCCGTTGCCACCGGGCCCGACGGACTTGGCGTACCACCACTCCGTGGTCGTGGGCGGGACCTGCGTGCTTTCCACGATCGCGACGGCATCGAGCATCGCCGACCACGGGGCGATGTCGAGCACGCCGTCGTCGTCGATGTCCAGGTCCTGGCCCATCGTTCCCGTGAACCCCGTCACCAGCATGAACGTGAGGTTGTCGCTGTTCTCGAATTCCAGGGGCGTCACCAGGTCGGGAACGGCGAGGGTCATCTGCGGCTGTGCGACAAGGAAGAAGCCGTCGGGGCGCAGCGCGTGTCCGTCCAGGTGCACGATCTCCTCGATTCCGCCGCTTCCGCCGACGCCATCGCCGATCACGATGAGGGTGACGCCGTCGAGCGAGAGCGAGGGATCGCCGAGAAGCTCGAAGTACTCGTCGTTGTCCGTGCCCGGCTGGTCCGCGCGAATCTCGTTGAGCAGAAGTCCGGCCGGTGCCGTGGCCGAGATCGCCGCGGCGCCGGCGATGGCGAGTCCGACGATCCCCGCGCCGATCGCCGCGCGGCGACGTCGTTCGATGCGGCGACGCCTCGTCGCGGCACGAGCAGCACCCGCGCGCACGGCCGTGGCGACAGCGCCGGTTGTCGGCTGCGAGGAACCTTGGTCGCTGGCATGAAGATCGCTCGGCTGAAGACCCTTGGCACGATCGTCCAGCGGTCGCGTGCTCTCGGTCCGCGGGCCCTCGGTCCACAGGCCGCCGGAGCGGATGGCTTCCGGGCGCACGTCTTCGGCGTGCCGATCTTTGCTGCGCGGGCCCCCGGCCCCTGGACCTTCGAAAGATGGTGCAACGGCGATCATTGACGGCTCCTCTCCATTCCCTGGCGTCTCGATACGCGACGCCCGGCGGCCTGAGTGGCGCCTGCCACGGGCCGTGCAATGCGGATGGACCGACCGCGCTCGCGCGGTGGAGCCCGCGCACGTGATCGCGATCGAACGATTCGTCCTCGAAGTCGGGCCCGTCAGGACGCGCGGCGGATGACGCGAGCGTGACGAGCGCGGCGAGCCCGACGCGCGTGGCGCGGGCTGCGCGTCGGTCGGACGAAGCGCCAAGCGCGTGCGCCGTTCGCACCGCCGATCCGCGCGACTCGACGATCGATGCCCCGATGCCTGCGGTGCAGCGATGCGTCGATCCGCACGCCGTCTCGCGCGAGACCTCTCCCGCCAATGACTCAGGTCAGCTCAGTGACAACCCCGTGGCAACCCCGTGACAGCCCCGTGAGAACGATCAACACCGCACACGTCGAGCCGTCGGACCGAAACCTTCGGCAACGGATGCGTGCGATGTCGGGCGGGAGGATAACACCGGCCCACGACAATTCGTCAATCAGTCGAAGAATCTCCTGCCGTTGCGATTTCGCCCCGCGCGTCGCTGCAAGCCGCTTCGCGGCGCGGTCGCGAAGCGACGACGGCTCGGCGTCTGCCGAGCGGTCCACCAACACCCCGAGCAGGACTCGACGCGTTGACGGGACGGGCGAAGTCCTGGTCGGGCGAAAGCCCGACGGCGGCGTGGCGCAGCCGCGACGCACGAGGGGAGTTGGTGCAAGCCGCTTCGCGGCGCGGTCGCGAAGCGACGACGGCTCGGCGTCTGCCGAGCCGTCCACCAACACCCCGAGCAGGACTCGAACCTGCGACCTGCCGCTTAGAAGGCGGCTGCTCTTCCTCTGAGCTACCGGGGTTTTGCGCGTGTTTCGGAGCGCCGGTACAACCGCCGGCACAACTTCCTTCCGCGAGCGGATGTGCTCCCACATCACGACTGTAGCCAGCGGAGCACGTCGACCCAGCAAGCCGCGCGGATGCCCATTGACTCCCCATCCATCGGGGCAGTGGTGCAAAAAGATACGCGGACGGCTGCACGACTTCGGGCCGTGGTGCGACCTCGTCGCGGCTCTCGCTCGATACCGCGCTCAGGCCGCTGCTCTGGCCAGCTGAGCTATCGGGGTCCTCCATCCAATCGTATCGCCGGGCGCGCAGCGACGAGGACGGCCGGCGTGCATCACCCTGCGTGCATTGCGCAGTCCGCAACGCGGTCGAAGCCCTCGCGACGCTCGCCTGAAATCAACGCACGCGGCGCGTCACGCCGCGCAGCCCGCATCCCGGTCCACGTCATCATGAGCGCAGGCCTTCGTCCGGCGGCCTCCGTGGCGCGGCACCGAAGCTCGTCGCGATCGTGCCGGATCTTCTACGCGTCTCAACGAACCCTCGCGTCCCACCCAACCTGATTCCGCCGTGAGGCGCCGCCGCGGGGAAGGGGTCGAACGCATGGAGGTCGACTGGAATCCGTATCAGTGCGATCGACCTTCGCCCGACGGAACACCCTCCCCCGCGACGGGCGCCTCGCGCGCCGTCGTGCGGCGAAGGAACTCGACGATCGCCCGACGAACTTCCGGATGCGTGGACTGAAGGGTGTTGTGCCGACCACCCGGCAGGATCAACAGCTCGGCGTTCGGCGCGGCCTGCGCCAGGCGCTTCCCCTGGCTCACCGGGATCACCTCGTCGGCATCACCGTGCAGGATCAGGATGGGGCGATCGATCGACGCGATGGCATCGATGGGTCGAGGCGACGAACCGCCGTCGGCGATCAGCCACGTAGCAAGCGATCTCGCCCACCATCCGGGGGGATCGCCGCCGAGCGCCGAGGCCGCAACGTCGCGCCAGCTTGCGAGGGGCGACTCGAGCACGGCGCTGCGGATGTCGGGGTCGGACGCCATCACGATCGTCGCGATCCCTCCGCCGAGCGACTGACCGAAGAGCGCCAGGCGGCCGGGGTCGACGCCTGGAAGCGTGCGCGCCGTCCGCACGGCGGCCTGGGCATCCTCGATCAACGGACCTCGCTTCCACGGCGAGCCATCGCTCTCGCCATAGCCGCGATAGTCGAAGAGCAGCACGTTGAACCCCTCCGCGGGGAGATTCTCGACGAAGAACAGGTGGCTCGCCATCGATCCCGCGTTGCCGTGCACGTGCACGATCGTCGCGGCCTCGGCGCGCGGTGTCGTGCGCGACGGCAGGAACCACCCGCACAGCCGCGTGCCGTCCGCCGACTCGAAGCGCACGACCTCCGCTTGCGGGTAGGCCGAGCGCGGCGCCGGCGTCGGTTCGCGCGTGGGTTGGTAGAAGAGCCGTTCCATGCAACCGGTGAGCCACATTGTCGCAATGATCGCGCCGACGATCACCGCGGTGCGCCATCGGACGCGTCGTCGTTGTCGGCGCCGCCCATCGTCGGGAAGATGATCGGTCATTTCAATCACGCCCTGCGCCGCCCGCCCGACGCCGACTCGCGTCGATGCTCGAAGGTTGGTGTCATGGTGGTGCAGACCCTCGGTCCGCATGTTCCGCATGGCAGCCGAGGCGCCTGCGCTGCAAGCCCGGCGGGGACTTTCAAATCAACGGGACGGACATGAAGACGCAATCCATTGGCGGACGCGGCGCCGCATGCGCCCGCCGCCCATCGAGCGGCATTCCGCGCAGCGAAACGTAGACATGCCTTCCTGGTCGGGCGCTCGAGATGGCTTCCGGGCGATCGCACGATCGTCGCGACGAAGGGCGCCCCGAGCCTCGCGGCGCTGGCGAACGTCCCGCGATCGTGCCGATGATGGTGGCGTGATCAGCCCCTTCGAGCGTCGTCGCAGGCTCATCGAGCTGTGCGCCGCCACCGAGCGCACCGCCGAGGAGCTCGCCCGGCTCCTCCGCGTCAGCCGACGCACGATCGCCGGCGATCTCAAGTGGATGCAGGAGCGCCACATCGCCCGCCTGATCACACGGTTCGACTCGCGGCATCGCAGGTTCTTCCGCTTCGACGGTGCGCCGCCGATTGCCCTCGCGACACCGATCGTCACGCTCGATCACGACGAGCTCGTGGCGCTCGTCGCGGCGCGCGGGCTCCTTCGGCTGCCAACCGATGGCCCGGCGGAGCGCACCGCCTCTCCCTATCCGGGGTTTCTCGATGGCGCACTGCATCGGCTGCTGGAGCGCAGCGGCGCGCTGAGCGCCGCCGCCGAGATCGCCCCGGAGGCCATCCAGGTCTTTCGCTTTGCTGCACGGGCCGAGGATCCTCGGATCCTCGCCGAGGTCGTCGCGGCGACGGTGCGTGGCGACGCGCTGCGCTTCACCTACACGAACCGCCAGGGCGGCACGCACGCGGTGCACGCGGCGCCGCGACGACTCGTCCTTTTCCGCGGCGAGTTCCACTGCTTCATGTGGACGCCCGCGTCGGCCGCGGATGCAAACCGCGGCGACGTCGACCCGCTGACCGGCCGCGCCGGCGGCGCCTCGGGTCGCATCAAGCAGTACCGCGTCGGTCGCATGCGCGACATCGAGCGCACGCGCGAGCAGCCGCGCGGCTGCCCCGCGTCGATCGAGCAGTGGCGCATCGACCGCGAGCTCGCGGAGGCGTTCGAGACGACCGGCTCGACGCGCGACCGCGATCGTCATTGGGTTCGCCTGGCCGTCTCGCCGCAAGCCCTGCCCCACCTGGAGGAACGCCAGTGGGGAGGCGAACAGCGTTGGACCGAGTCCGCGCCCGATGTTCCCGCCGGCTGGCGCCGACTCGAGTTCGTCACCACCGGACTCGAGGCATGCCGCCACTGGGCGCTCGGCTTCGGGAGCTCGATTCGCGCCGAGGCGCCCGCCGAACTCGTCAGGTGGCTGCGCGAGGAGGCCATGCGCGTGGCGCGCGCGCTGACGCCGGCCCTCGCGTCGAGACGCGCGTCGGGCTCGCGCCACAAGCGCGACGAGCCGTCCGCGCGATCCCATGCCGGGCGAACCGGATCCATGCGGGCCGGCGACTCGCGATCAAGCGCCGCGGAATCGAGCGCACCGCGATCCAGCGCCCCATCGCGCGGCCGAAGATCGTCGTCGAAACCAGAGCCGCAATCGCCGGCCAGCGGACGGACGCGCCCGCGCGACTCGTTGCGGCGATGAACGTCGGCGCCGCGTGCGCAACCGCGCGAACCGGTTCGTCGATTCGCGAAGCGTCAAGCGTCGCGCGCTCCACCTGCCCCGCCTGCTGCGCCCGCTTCACCCGATCCGCCGGCTTCGCCTGCCCCGTCCGTTCCGCCCGCTCCACCCGCCCGCCCGAAGTCCATGTTCCGCGGATGCGGATCCAACACATGGACCCCCATGCCGGCAAGCCGCGCCAGCACCAGCCGCGCCCGCGGCCAGTCGTCGTCGAACTCCTCGGCAAGTCGTTCTCGCCACTCCTGGTACACGTCGGACGGGAACACCGGTGCATCATTGTCGAGATACGCGCTCGCGAAGTCGAGGATGAACGGCGGCTGGACGATCGTCATCTCGAAGACGAGGAGTTCGTCGTCGGAACGAATGAATTGCGGCACGAAGAGTCCGTTCACTTCCACCACTCCCAACCTCGAAAGCCGGCGATAGGCGGCGACCTCGCGCTGGTACGGTTCCGCATGACGGAGCGCCTTCACCGCCGATCGCTCGTTGGTCAACCAGACCGTGCCGTCCTTGCCAAATCCCAGGCGATCCCGCAGCTCGAGCCCGTGCCGCGCGGCGTATCCTCGTGCGCGGTCCATCATGACGACATCCAACGGATCCATCGCGGCGGCTCCTTCCTGGAATGGGCGAGGCGGCTATTCGGCGAAAGTGCGGCTCTTCCTGCGGCGCGACGGGTTGGAGCGTTCGTTGGCGCAGGTGGGTCCCGACCGAATCTACTTCGACACCCCGGTCACCCTCCCCTCCGGCCCAGCCGAGCTCGTGGTCGAGATCGACGGCAACGCCGACTGTACGCCCATTGAGATCGCGCCCCAGCTCGAGCCATCGCGCATCATTGCGTACACGCGGCGTTGACGTGTGAGCGACCTCGCGGCGCCGTGGACGCGCGATGCCATGGCCACGCCGCGCAGCGGTACGGCCATGCGCTGCGCGCGACGCGTGGGAAGTTCCGTCGTCGCATGGGGTTCGCGGTGGGCGTGCGTCCATCCGCCACGTGCGGTGCCCGACACGTTCCCGCGCCGAACCAGCCGATGGCGGGCCTCAATCGGCGGACACCGCAATGCGTCTGGGTATCGGAAGCATCAAGGGGTCCTGATACGCGTCCCCGTTGATTCACGCGCCCCACCCAACCCAATTCCGCCGTGAGACGCCGCCGTGGGCAAGGGGTCGAACGCACGGCGGTCGACTGGAAGCCGTACGACACGTTCGACCCCGACGGAACATCAGCCAACGAGCGCGTGCGCTAGCCGCGCCCACCCCTTCACTGCTCCGCCACCCGCGTTCAAAGCTGCGTGCGCGAGCACGCGACAGCCTCCACCGGCGACCCCGTCGCGCCGTCCCCGCGATCTCACGATTGCAACCGATCCTGCAATGTGCCCACGTTACCGTTCCGACGTACCGAGCCCTTCGGGGGTGCTGAGGGGTGATGGTGGTGGGGTGGGATGGTGGGATGGTGGGGAGGAGCGCGGGGCGGACTCGCACGGTGGAGGCGGAGCCAAGCGCATGAAGGACGCCGCCGGAAACCGCCATCAGCGCAGCAGTCAATCAGGCCTTGAACTTCCCACCGCCCGCCACCTACGCCGAACGTGATAGCTTGTCCTCGCGGCAACGTCGAACGAGCGCCGTCCCGCCTGCTTCAATGGAGATTCCGATGACCAACCCAATGACTCTGGAGACTTTGGCCAACGCGGTGACGGGCTCCGCAGCCGCCCTGCGTTCGCGCACGATTCTCCAGCCTGCCGCCGGAGAAGGGACAGAGGCTCCATCCTGGGCGCGCTCATCGCCGCCGAAGGGGCGGAGCGGCTGGAACTCGCCATCGCCGGGCCGCCGCCGCTGCACCGCGCGGCGATCGATTCGCTCCGAGAGTTTCCACGAATGGGCTGTCGAGGCCTTGCGACTCGATTGGAGACCAGCTGGGCGGCGGCGCGCCGGCCGGTTTCGCACCTGGTCCGTTGCTTGCGAGGAATGATGCCTGATGACGGAGAATGACCAGTCAACGTCGAACATCGAGGAAAGTCCCGCCCGCGAAGGTGGCCTCACCCGCCGAGTGCCGGGCGTGGACCGTCAAACTGCGATTGCACGCCGTCGACAACGACCACAAGGATGCAACGACCCCTGCAGTCGCGTCCCGTTCGTCCGTCCGGAGTGGACTCGCGCATCAGTGACAGTCCGAGAAGGCCGAGCATGAACAGTCAGCCCAGCACGTCGATCGCGTGGGGCACGTCCGACACCGAGCTGTTGCCACCCCTCGTCATGCTGTGGCTTCGCGGTGTCTTGAACCGTTACGACGGCCATCTGCACCCGTCACACAAGGGGGTGGCGTGTGGCGTTTAGTCGCTGGTTCAAAGAAGTCACAGGCCATCAGCCGTGGCACTGGCAGGCGGACCTCGCGGCGGATGCACAGCCGGTCAACCGGCTGATTCGCATTCCGACCGGTTACGGCAAGACGTTGGGCGTGCTCGCGGCGTGGTGGTGGAACCGCATCGAGAATTGCGACTCGCGTTGGCCGCGACGGCTCGTCATTTCGCTGCCGATGCGAACGCTCGTGGAACAGACGCTCGAAGTCGTTGGTCGGTTTGTCGACCGCGCCGCCCGAGGTCTCGGCGACCGTCCAGGCGTCACCGGTCTCATGGGAGGCCTTTCCGCCGATGAGTGGCATCTTCGCCCCGAGCACGAGTCCATCATCGTGGGTACGCAGGACATGTTGCTCTCGCGCGCGCTCAACCGCGGGTATGCGAGCGGCCGGGCGCGATGGCCGATCGACTTCGCGATGCTGAGTCACGATGTCCTCTGGGTGGTCGACGAAGTTCAGCTCATGGGTGTCGGTCTTCGAACCTCGGCCCAGCTACAGGCATTCCGCAACGAATGGTCAATGACCGCCTTTCGCCCAGCGATTACGTGGTGGATGAGTGCGACGCTCCAGCCGGATTGGCTTCGCACACCGGAGCATGACGCGGCAGTCGACGGACTTGTGCAGACGGAAGCCAGGATCGATGCTCGCGACCAGAGCGGGCCGATCTGGGAGACGCGCAAATCGCTGCGCATTGAGCGATTGCCGGCTTCGGACGATCGTGACGCCAAGGGGCTCGCCGAACGGGTTCTCGCACTTCATCGTGGTCACGCGGCGCCAGCAGGCCGCGTCACGCTCGTCGTGCTGAACCAAGTTGAGACCGCAATGCGCGTTCACGGCCAGCTTCGCGCCGCGTTGCGTCAAGCGAGCGAGATTGACCTACGGTTGATCCATAGCCGGTTTCGCCCGCGCGAACGATCCCGCTGGACAGCCGAGTTTCTCTCTCGTGACGCATCGCAGAACCCTCGCGCCGATCGCATCGTCGTCGCCACGCAAGTAGTCGAAGCCGGTGTCGACGTTACGGCGTCGGCGTTGTTCACTGAGCTCGCCCCTTGGTCGAGCCTCGTGCAGCGATTTGGTCGCGCCGCCCGCTACGGTGGGAGTGCGGACATTGTCGTGGTCGATCGTTCGCTGGCTGGTGCCGAAGCGCTTCCCTACACGGAGGAGGAACTGGCCTCTGCTCGAGAAGCTCTTGATGGACTCGACGATGTGGCCATCGCGGCGCTCGAGCACGTTGACGCGAAGATGACTGCCGAGCAGCGGGGCCGTCTCTACCCGCAACGACCATGGCATCGCCTGACCCGCCGAGAGCTAGAGGAACTGTTCGACACGACGCCCGATCTCACGGGTGCTGACATCGACGTGAGTCGCTTCATTCGAGAGGGTGAGGAGCGCGATTTGCTCGTCGGGTGGATCGACAGCGCCGATGCACCAAAAGGCGATGAGCAACCTACGCGTGACTCGTTGTGCCCAGTCCCGATCGGCAAGGCGCGCGAATGGCTCTATGGCAAGTCGACGAAGATCGCGTTTGTCCACGACTACATTGAGGGGGAGTGGCGTCGTGTTCACCGTGACGAGCTCAGACCCGGTCTCGTGCTGCTCGTACCCTCCGACGAGGGCGGCTACGACCCGCAGCGTGGCTTCGATCCCTCATCCAACGGGTCTGTCCCAGCCGCCGACGGGACTCTGGCACGTGATTCTGACGAGGATTGTGCATCGCGGTCTGACGCGGTTGATCCGATGAGCGAACGATCGTGGCAGACGATCACCGACCACAGCGAGGACGTTTCCACGGAGCTCTCGAAGCTGGCGAGTGCGTTCGGGATTCCCGCCAATCTCGGAAGTGTGCTGAGCCTTGTCGCGCGATTGCACGATTGGGGAAAGGCCCATCCCGCGTTTCAAGGGTCGATCGTCGGCGAGCGCGCGGCGGAGCGCAACGACTGGGCAAAGGCGCCGTCGCAGGCGTGGATCTCGAGATACGAGATGTACAAGACGCCCGCGACGGGCCACCGCAAGGGGTTCCGTCACGAGCTTGCTTCCGCCCTTCTCGTGATCGAACTACTTGCGGCCTCTCATGCCGACCATCCATCGATTCTCGGCGAGCTGGCCGACTTTGTCGATGCCGACCTTCTCACCGCTCCTGCGGCTCCGTCGATCACGCACCCGCTTGCCGACGAGCTCGCATCGCTCCAGCGCGACGAGATCGACCTTGCGCTGTACCTCATCGTTGCACACCATGGCAAGGTCCGTGGCACGCTTGCGGCAAGCCCGGCAGACCAAGACTTCGACGCCCGGAACGGACCGATGGGGCAGGGCCAACCGATACGCGGCGTTCGGGACCAGGACATCGTGCCGGCGTGCGCGCTGCGCACATCCGATGGCCGCATCGTGGAGGCACCAAGCTTGCGCGTGTCGCTCGACGTCGCGTCGCTTGGCCTGAGCAATCGCTATGGGCGAAGCTGGATGGAACGTGTCGCTGCACTGCGCGATCGCCATGGTCCATTCGCTCTCGCGTGGCTAGAGACCATCGTCCGCACCGCCGATGTTCGGGCATCGCGCTCAGCACGCGAAGACCAAACGCCAGTCGCCCCCAGGACATTGACATGACTGTTCACGTCCACGCGCTTGACGGCTGCCATCCCGTCCCCCTCGCCCACTACCTCAAGGCGCTGGGTGTGCTTCGCCTCGTGGCTCGGCAGGCCGACGACCAGTGCCGGGGCTGGTGGAGTGGCGAACAGTTTCGGCTCGCGACCAAGCTCGATGAGGCGGGGCTCACAGGGTTCTTTCTTGAGTCCTACGAGCCGACGCCGATCCTGGCTCCGTGGAACGGGGGGAGTGGGTTCTATCCCAAGGACAATCAACAGGCGATCAACACGCTTGCTGCGGACACGTCATCGCGGTTCTCCTCATACCGCAGTACGATCTCGGCGTGCCGTCGAATTGTGGGCGATCGACCCGAGCGACCAGAGGGCGACGACAAGGCCGTCATGATCAGACGGTGTCGCGAGCTTCCCGCTCCCGGATTCGTCGCCTGGCTCGACGCTGCAGTTGTTCTGGCTGGTGACGGATCGCCTGAGTACCCATCGCTCCTCGGAACCGGCGGCAACGACAGGCGGCTAGATTTCACGAACAACTTCATGCAGCGGCTGGTGGAGCTCTTCTTGCTCGATCCTCCTGCCCGCAGGGGTGTGGAAGAGAACTCGGCATTGCTACGTCAGTCGCTGTTTGGCGGTGCTGTGCCCGGACTTCTTGGGGGCGCGGCCATCGGACAGTTCTTGCCCGGCAGCGCCGGTGGTCCAAACAGCACGGCAGGATTCGACGCTGACAGTCTCGTCAACCCGTGGGACTTCATCCTGATGCTCGAGGGGACCATTGCGTTTGCGGTCGGCATCAGTCGGCGAGATGAAATGACGTCCGGGGCACTTGCTGCGCCGTTCGCGACGCGGTCAATTGCCGCGGGGTATGGGTCGGCGGCGACCGCCGACGACGGCGGCCGCGGTGAGCAATGGATGCCGCTCTGGTCCCGTCCGGCACGATGGGGCGAAGTGGGGTCAATCCTCGCCGAAGCGCGATGCCAGGTCGGTCGTCGCCCTGCCGTCGGATCGCTCGATGCGGCCTTGGCAATCACTCGGCTTGGAGTTGCCCGCGGGATCGACCGCTTTGAGCGATACGGATTCGCCATCCGCAATGGCCTCTCGAACTTCGCCACACCATTGGGGCGCTGGCAGGTCGGTGACGAGCCGCTGTCACGATTGATTGATGAAGTTACTCCGTGGCTTGACATGTACCGGCGATGTGCTCGCGACGACCGAGCGCCAGCGGGAGTCTCACGCGCAATTCGGCGTTGCGATGCGACGGTCCTCGACTGCTGCAGGCGACCTTCGCCTCGGTCGTGGCAGTCCATCCTTCTCTCGCTGGCCGCCGCTGAGCTCCAACTTGTTCGGTCGCCCCGTTGGACGGGCGACAAGCCGCTCCTTGGTCCGCTTCGCTCGCTCTCGTCCGAGTGGATCGCAGCCGCTGATGACAGGTCGGCAGAGTTTCGCCTCGCGTGCGCGCTCGCGTGCATCCAACTGCCTCGAGCGACGCATGGCCAAGGCCGGTCATGGACGGTTCGCGACTTTGTCCTCTCCCTGGACGAGCAGCCTCGTCGTTTCCTGGTACGGGATGACACCATCGCGTCGTCACCTCACGTCGTTGCGTCGGGCACCGACCTTGTCGTGGATACGATCGCGATTATCCGCCGCGTGCTGTTGTTCTCCGGCGAGTTGCGTGCCGCAGTGAGCATGGTGAGCGCGGGCGCCTCGGTGTCGGACATCAGGGCGTTTGTCGACGACAACGTGGACGACAAGCGAATCTGGGAGCTGGCGCGCGTCTTGGCGCTGGTTCGCTGGGCGGACTGGCATCGGCCCGTCACATGGCCTGCTGCCGACCACGACGACACGCGGCACCTCGCGTCGTTCGCCGTTCTCCGTCTCGCACATTCACACTCGCAGGAGGAGTCGACGCTCGCTTGGGGTGACGCTGGCCCCAATGTTCGCATCGACCCGGCCTGCCTCGCTCGTCTTGATGCGGGTGACCTTCACACCGCAATCAGCATTGCGTCGCGCCGTCTTACCGCGGCAGGCGTTCGTCCGCGCGTCCGGCGTGCATGCGGCGGCGCGCGGCTCGCACGTCGACTTGCCGCGGCGCTCCTATTCCCGCTCTCTCCTGACGCCCTGCGTCAGCTCGCCACGTTCGTCACGCGCGGCCACATGGCCGATACAACGACTCCCGCCGTCTTGTTGGAGAACTGATCATGACACTCGATCTCACCCCGCTCGATCATGCCCGCAAGCTGCTGCTGTCCGTGCCACTCAAGCCAGTGCAAGGGCATCGATTCCAGCCGACCGGCTTCCCAGACCTCGGTGCCGCCACATTTCAGGCGAACGATGCGCCATGTCTCCTCGTGGAGAGCGCCCAGAGCATGGCGAATCGGCTCGAGGCAACGGCATGGGATCCGGCGACAAACGAGCTTCAGGCCTGCCTGAAGGGATTGTCCTACGTACGCGTCGAGCGCGGCGGCGAGTATCTGACCAGCAGCATCACTGAGGCGCATCGCCTGAACAGCCCGTACATCCTCGAGGGCAAGGACCGCAGCTTCGTCGAGCAGATCACGGATTCGCTCGGCGCCGTCGCCGAGGGGCCGATCAACCGCAAGCAGCTTGCGGAGACTTTGCTTCGCTACGACGCGAATAGCCGTGCTCCACGGTGTGTTCCTGGCGAAGAAGGAGCTGGCTGGCGGACGATTGCGAGTCGCGCGAGCAATCGGTGCGTTCATCGAGGCGGAGCGCGTCGAACCAGCCGTATCCGGGGGTGTGAAGAATGACCACGTCAATCCAAGTGGCGACGCCAAATCCGGCTTCGGCAACGTGCCCTTCTCGCGCGAAGAGTTCACGGCCGGCCGCATCACCGCGTACTTCAACCTCGACCTCGCCCAGATCCGCGGATACGGCCTTGGCGCCGACGTGGAGCGAATGCTCGTACTCGTCGCGCTCTACAAGATCCGTCGCCTGCTGGACGGTGACCTTCGCCTTCGTACGGCATGCGATTTCGCCGTCGCGTCCGATCGCGCCGTCGCCGATCAGCCGGCAGGTTTCGCGCTGCCCTCGCTGGCCGATCTGGAAGCGGCGTTGCCGAAGGCCATCGCTGCCTGCGCGTCACGCATGGCGAGTGTCACTGTCGTCAACTATCAGGCTGACGCCGCCAAGTCGAAGAGCAAGAAGAAGTCGGAGCCCGCAAGCCCCTGACTTCCGGAGGATTCATGCCCACGCTCGCCATTCGGTTCCCCGCGCGGCGGCTTCATGCCACGCCATGGGGTAGTCATGTCAACGAAGGACTCGTCGAGTGGCCACCTTCGCCATGGCGGCTCTTGCGAGCTCTCATCGGGTGCGGTTTCTCCGCCTTGGATTGGCGAGGTTCCGTCGAGCCCGGCCGGGTACTCCTCGAGGCGCTGGCCTCGTGCGTTCCGAGCTATCGGCTTCCCTCGGCCGTGAGCACGCACACGCGACACTACATGCCCGTGCGCGAAGGGAGGCTCGACAAGCCCGCGAAGATCCTAGATGCGCACCTTCGTTTCACCGATGAAGCACCACTTCTGGTCCATTGGCCGTGCGCCCTCGGTGATCCCGATCGGGACCTGCTACGTCGCCTCGCCGAAGCGCTGCCGTATCTCGGCAGAGCGGAGAGCTGGGTCGATGCATCGCTCATCGACGATTGTGTCGTCGATGCGCAGTGGGCCTCACCGGTCGTCGCAGAGGTCGGCGCGCCCCGGCAGCCCGGGGAGTCGATCGTGACGCTGCTTGCGCCCATGACGCCGCAAGCATTTCCTTTGTGGCGGGCGACGGTCGTGAATCGGCCAGAATCCGCCGCCAAGAAGCGCGGTACACGAGGCAGGGTCGTCGACGTGCCAAAGGACGTGCTCGATTGTCTCACGCTCGATACCGCGTGGCTGCAGCGAGGAGGCTGGAGCCAGCCGCCGGGAAGTCGGTGGATTCAGATCCGCGTGCCGCCCGCGCAGCAGACCCGGCCGACGCGTTCTGTTCGTCGGGCACCGCGCACGGTCGATGCGGCGCTGATTGCCCTTTCGTCGGAGACGCCCACGGGGCGCGTGCTTCCTAGCTTCTCCAGATGTTTACCGACAGCCGAGTGTCTGCACGCCACAGCGGTGTCCAAGCTCGCATTGCGCGGTGTCGGCAGCGACGCAGCTTCATGTCTGACTGGGCGAGACGAGACCGGCCGAAGGCTCGAGGGACACCGCCACGCTCGAATCGTGCCAATCGACATGGATGGCGACGATCGCATTGACCACATTCTTGTTCATGCACAAATGGGACTCTCGCCCGAGGCCGTCGATGCGCTCGCGTCAGTCGACCAGATCTATGCGAAGAACATCCCGCACGAGATACGAAGCACGTTGGTAGGCACCGGTACGCTCGACGAGGTGTTGGGACCGCTCCTTCGCAGTCGCGACGCGATGCGGCTCCAGCAATTCGGGCGTGGAACGCGATGGACGAGTCTGACGCCGTTGGTCCTGCCGCGGCACATCAAAGCAAAGCGTCATTCGCCTGCGGACCAGATCCGAGCGGAACTGGCAGCGTTCGGCCTTCCAATCGCCGACATCCGCTTTCGCGGACGCAATGAGCTCGTAAGCCGCGGATTCTATCGCTTTGTGCGCCAACGACGCGACAATAAGCCCCAGCCTCCAAGCACTTGTCCCTACGCGGTCGATCTCATATTCGACGAGCCAATCGTCGGACCACTGTCGCTCGGATACGGCGCGCACTTTGGGTTGGGGGTGTTCGTGCGATGTAGTACGGCGTAAGCCATCAGTAGTCTGGCCCGGGTGTCAAGTGGGAACTGGACCGGTCAGGGGCGGATCGCGCACGTGGTGCCGCTCGCTCGCGGACTTATACGACGGATGCGGTTCACCGCTGAGCCAGTCAATCCTGACGGCCGGAAGGGGGTGTTAATGACCAAGGACTCCGATTTCTCGAACGCTGCTGCGCACGATGACAGGCGGAGCCAGCCCCTTGCGGCACCGGGACACGCACGGTCTGGGCCGACCAATGCGGCGCCCTGCAATGCGCCAGAGTCAGCGAAGTCACGAGGATTGGGTGGAATGGAGGAATCGGAGCGGCCGTCCTCAGGTCTGGCTGCCCCGCGCGACGAGGATGGTTCTATCGCCCTCCCCGTCCGCATGCTCAACGAATACACCTACTGCCCTCGCCTCTTCCACCTCATGCAAGTCGAGGGTCGTTGGGCCGACAACCAGTTCACGGTCGAAGGTCGCGTCGTGCACCGCCGTGTCGACAAGGTCGATCACGTGCTGCCGGATCCTGAGCGGGACGAATCGAAGGGCGGAGCTGCTCGATCGAAGCGCGACGACCGAGATGCGGCGGACACTGCGGACACCGCCGGCAATGACGCGGACGGCGGCGGTGCCGCCACCGCGAAGCCCGTCCCCACTACTCCCAACCCGGCCAACCCCGACCCCGGCGACGAACCCCCGACCATCACCCGCTCCGTCGTCCTCGGCAGCCCCGCAGGCGGCCTCGGCCTCACCGCCAAGCTCGACCTTGTCTCGACCGCCGGCGACGAAGCGCTGCCCGTCGACACCAAGCGCGGTCGCGTTCCCAACATCCCGGAGCGCTGCTACGAGCCGGAACGCGTCCAGCTCATGGCCCAGGGCTTCCTGCTGCGCGAGAACGGCTATCGCTGCGATCACGGCGTGCTCTACTTCGCCGGCTCGCGCACGCGCGTGGACGTGCCGTTCACGCCCGAGCTCGAGGCGCGCACGCTGGCATTGCTCGCCGAAGCCAAGCAGGCGATGCTGGCGACCGAGCGCCCGTTGCCGCTTGTCGACAGCCCCAAGTGCAATGGCTGTTCGCTGAGCGGCATCTGCCTCCCCGACGAGACGCTTGCGCTGCTCGACGTGCCGCGCGATCCCGCCGCGCCGGAGGTGCGCCGGCTCTATCCCGTGCGCGACGACGCGCTGCCGCTGTACGTGCAGGAACAAGGCGCCGTCGTCGGAAAGACCAGCGAGAGCGTCACGGTCCGCAAGGGCGACGAGATCCTGGCCCGCGTCGGACTCAAGGATCTCAGCCATCTGGTCCTCTGCGGCAACGTGTTGGTCACGGCACAGACCGTGCATCTGCTCTGCGAGGCGGGGGTTCCGATCGTGTATCTCTCACGTGGTCACTGGTTCCACGGCGTCACGCATGGCATCACGCTTCGCAATGCCTTCGATCGCTCCGCCCAGTTCGCGGCCGCGGCCGACACCGGACGATCGCTCAAGCTCGCCAAGGCCATCGTCACAGCCAAGGGACTCAACCAGCGGACGCTGCTGCGACGCAATGGTGGATCGACCGCCGAGCGCGCGGTGAACGAGATCGCCGATCTGCTGACGCGCATCGATGAGATCGCCAGCGCCGAGGCGCTGCTGGGCATCGAGGGTTCGATCGCCAGACACTATTTCTCGGCCTTCGGCGCGATGCTGCGGCCGCGCGATCTCTCCACCGAGTGGGCGTTCGACGATCGCAATCGCCGTCCACCGCGCGATCCGATCAACGCCATGCTCTCGTTTGGATACGCGCTCCTGACGAAGGAGTGCACGGTGACGTTGCTCGCCGAAGGGCTGGACCCGTGGTGGGGTTTGTTCCACCGCCCGAGACACGGCCGGCCGTCGATGGCCCTCGACCTCATGGAGGAGTTCCGGGCCGTGGTGGTCGATAGCGCCGTGCTCAGCGCGATCAACACCGGCATGATCGCGGCGTCCGACTTCGCGCGCACGTCGGCGGGTTGCATGCTCAACGACACGGGTCGCAAGGCGTTCATCCGGGCGTACGAGGCGCGCCTGGACCAGCTCGTGACCCATCCGACATTCGGCTACCGCTGCTCATGGCGCTCGGTGATCCGCCTTCAGGCGCGGCTGCTCGCACGCTGGCTGCGCGGCGAAGTCCCCGAGTACGTCGGGATGACGACACGTTGACGGAACTCCTCGAACCAAGGACCGCGCGCCGGCGCGGTCGCGGAGTGCGCCGATGGCTCGCCGACGCTATCTGGTGACCTACGACATCTCCGACGACAAGCGGCGGACCGCGGTCTTCAGGACGCTGCGCGACCACGGCGACCATACCCAGTTCAGCGTCTTCATCTGCGACCTGAGCACCGCCGAACTTGTCGCACTGCGCGGGCTGCTTTCCAGCTCGCTCAATCCACGACAGGATCAGATCCTCGTGCTCGACCTCGGTGACGCGTCTGACGACATCGGCGAGATTGTGGATACGCTCGGTCGAGCGTACATTCCGCCGTCGCGGACGGTGGTCGTCTGATCGCGCCTCCAGTCGATCCGGGCGTTGGCCGGACTTGTGGCGCGTCCGCCTCGACCGCCACCAAGGTCGAGGCCCGGCGCCACAGGCGGCGACGCGTGGTCATCCACTGGAGTCCGCACGATGACGAGCGGTGGGTATGATTGCCCATTCCATGGACCTGCTCGAACTCTTTGACAAGTAACAGTTTGCATTGAAGATCGGAATCACGGTGAGTCGCGCACCGAAGGTGAGTGATGCCAGTACTCGCTCCGCAACGTACAACCCGTTGGAAACGCGGGGTTTGCGGAGCACGCCAATGCCCGCGGCGGCGCGGCCGCGGCCCCATTGAAGCCCGGGGGCGTCGTGGCGTGGTCCGTGGTGCGCGCGAATTCCGTGGCCGCGAGGCCGCGGCCCACGAAGCTTCGATCCGCCAGGGCTCCCGGTGCGCCGCCGGCGACCTGGCAGCCGCGAGGCCGCGGCCCCATTGAGCCGCCGGCCATCCGGCGAGTCGAAGAGCGAGGGGCCATCTCCGCGGCCGCGAGGCCGCGGCCCCATTGAAGCACGCCGTACATGCACGTCCGCTTGGCCGCGTCGATATTCCGCGGCCGCGAGGCCGCGGCCCCATTGGCTGGAAGTTCCTTCCCAGAGCCGTCGTGCGCCGACGGTTGCGTCAATTCCGCGCCGCGAGGCCGCGGCCCCATTGAAGCCCTTGCTTCCTGCGCGGCGGATGAGTCGCTGGGCGATCTTGGCGGCCGCGAGGCCGCGGCCCCACGCTGAAGCACCATAACCGTCACCGTCACCGTCGCCGTCACCGTCACCCGCGGCCGCGAGGCCGCGGCCCCATTGAAGCCGACGACGCGATCACGACGACGCGACGCCACCCCTATTCCTCCGCGGCCGAGGCCGCGGCCCCATTGAAGCTGGTTCGTGACGACAAGGCGGGGATCCACGTCGGAACAATTCCGCGGCCGCGAGGCCGCGGCCCCATTGAAGTTGGTCCCGGCGGCCGACGGTGTTCACCCAGCCGGCCAAAATTCCGCGGCCGCGAGGCCGCGGCCCCATTGAAGCGTTCCATCGGACCACTGACCGCAAGCCGGGGTCGTAATTTGGGCGCCGCGAGGCCGCGGCCCCATTGAAGCAACCCAAGCGGCACAATGACGAACCCCACGGCCCCACTCCCGCGGCCGCGAGGCCGCGGCCCCATTGAAGCATTGGACAAATTTCGTTGTATCTTCTCGACCATGCCAATTCCAAGCGGCCGCGAGGCCGCGGCCCCATTGAAGCCGTGTCATCAGCAGCGACCCAGCGTTCTCCGCGGCGAATTCCCGCGGCCGCGAGGCCGCGGCCCCATTGAGCGCCTCCATGACGGTCAGATACCATTCCGCCGCCGCAGTTCCGCGAGGCCGCGGCCCCATTGAAGCAATGCCGCCGCGGGATGGTCGTTCCCGCCTGGTCGACTCGCGGCGAGGCCGCGGCCCCATTGAAGCGAGTAGGCACTTTCATTGACAAATTTCGCTGTATCGACCGCGCGAGGCCGCGGCCCCATTGAGCTCTACCAGTCTGCGCGCGAGGGATCGCTGGTCCCAATTCCGCGAGCCGCGAGGCCGCGGCCCCATTGAAATGCGCGGCGCCGAGCCCATGCGAAAGCTCTTCGCCAAATTCCGCCGCGGCCGCGGCCCCATTGAAGCCTGGAGGAATTCAACGCGATCGGCGACGCCATCGAAATTCGCGCCGGCGAGGCCGCTCCCATTGAAGCGGTTCACGAACCGCGGTCGCCGTCCGTGACGGCTGCACTTCCGCTGGCGAGGCCGCGGCCCCATTGAAGCTCGAAGTGGACTTGATGCAGCAGGATCGTCGCCAACACAATTCCGCGGCCGCGAGGCCGCGGCCCCATTGAAGCCGTTTGCGACCATCACGACGTCGCATGCATTCGTCAATTCCGCGGCCGCGAGGCCGCGGCCCCAACTGAAGCCGCCCGCGTCCGCCTCTCGTCCGCCGCCGCCACCGCGACCAATTCCGCGGCCGCGAGGCCGCGGCCCCATTGAAGCGCGCGACAGTTCAAGGTCGACGAACAGCACATCATCACCCGGCCGCGAGGCCGCGGCCCCATTGAAGCATTCCGGTGGACGAGCGCCTCGCTCGTCGAGAGAATTCCGCGGCCGAGGCCGCGGCCCCATTGAAGCAAGGACCGTCCGCCGGGGTGTGCTCGCGCGGTGCACTACGGCCGCGAGGCCGCGGCCCCATTGAAGCCCAAGACGTATTCCGCACCAGAGACATCCTTCTTCACAATTCCGCGGCCGCGAGGCCGCGGCCCCATTGAAGCGGCCAAGCTGATCGAACGCATGGGGTCGACCTCTCCAATTCCGCGGCCCGGCGAGGCCGCGGCCCCATTGAAGCCCGCACGGCCGGGAGAGGGAAAGAGGTTCGTCTACGAAATTCCGCGGCCGCGAGGCCGCGGCCCCATTGAAGCCGGACGCACACCCCACGGACCGATGCCGTAGACGTACTCCGCGGCCGCGAGGCCGTGGCCCCATTGAAGCGATTTCATCGAGGTGACCAGCGACCGTCGCATCGCGACCCCGCGGCCGCGAGGCTGCGGCCCCCATTGAAGCTCTGCGCTAGCGGCTCGGGAAGCACCCGCCCCAATTCCGCGGCCGCGAGGCCGCGGCCCCATTGAAGCTCGTACCGTCATTGCCACTCAACATCGACAGCGGAACCACCCGCGAGGCCGCGGCCCCATTGAAGCGTATGGTTTGAGGAGGGTGGTCATTACCGCCACCTGGCGAGGCCAGAGGCCGCGGCCCCATTGAAACTTTGAGGTGCTCGAAACACCCGACACGGAGACGTGAATTCCGCGGCTGCGAGGCCGCGGCCCCATTGAAGCCCGGGACAGACGCCGGCGTGGTCCGACTTGCAGGTAACGGCGGCTGCGAGGCCGCGGCCCCATTGAAGCGTGGATGTGAAGTGAAGTCTCCTCCGCCCACCGTCAACGCCCGCGACGGCGAGGCCGCGGCCCCATTGAAGCTCGTTTATCGTGACGGTCACATCTCGCACGCAAGCACCTGCCGCGAGGCCGCGGCCCTACTTCGAAGCGAGACGACTCTGTGTTGCTGAGCGTGCGGTCGAAAATTCCGCGTCCGGCGAGGCCGCGGCCCCATTGAATGCGTCGTTCAAGCCGGGCGTCAATCCGGCCTACTGAATTCCGCGCCGCAGGCCGCGGCCCCATTGAAGCGATAACCCGGTGCCGAGGGACGCCGAGGCCGACCGCCAATTCCGCGGCCGCGAGGCCGCGGCCCCATTGAAGCCCTGCGCGCGTGACCCGCGCCGTTCCACGCTCGACCGGCGAGGCCGCGGCCCCATTGAAGGCCACGCGACGCCACCACGCGGGATGGACCGCCGACCTGGCCGCGAGGCCGCGGCCCCATTGAAGCGATCGACGCCATCGACTCCGTGACGTCTCCGAAGCACTCCGCGGCCGCGAGGCCGCGGCCCCATTGAAGCCGGCCACGCCGCAGCGGGTCACTACCGAACCCAACACCCCGCGCCGCGAGGCCGCGGCCCTACTGGCTGCCGAGGCTGGGAAATCGGCCGGACCGTCCTCCGTAATTCCGCGGCCGCGAGGCCGCGGCCCCATTGAAGCTACAACGACTGACCCCGCGGGCCTCGGATGTACCTGAATTCCGCGGCCGCGAGGCCGCGGCCCCATTGAAGCCCGCCGTGTCGGATCTTCCTGGCCATCGCGATCCGGGAAATCGCCCGCGGCCGCGAGGCCGCGGCCCCATTGAAGGCCGCGCACCCGCATGGCACGCGCGAGCCGCCCCAATTCCGCGCAGCCGCGAGGCCGCGGCCCCATTGAAGCTACTTCCAGCGCTCGATGAGCGCTGGGTGCGGAAATTCCGCGGCCGGCGAGGCCGCGGCCCCATTGAAGCAGCTCGGCCGCCTGTCCCTGCAGGACGTCGAGAATTCCGCGCTGCGAGGCCGCGGCCCCATTGAAGCGTGACGACGCGCTTGGGGAATGCGGCTGGTGCAGGAATTCCGCGGCCGCGAGGCCGCGGCCCCATTGAAGCGTCCGAAGGTCGACGGTCGGACCGACGGCGTATCACCCGCTGGCCGCGAGGCCGCGGCCCCATTGAAGCAGCGTCAACGAAGCCCGCGCGCGAGGGCCTGGAGAATTCCGCGGCCGCGAGGCCGCGGCCCCATTGAAGCCATGCGGGCGCGGATCGCAAGCTTGTTGTTGGTAATTCTGCCGGCCGCGAGGCCGCGGCCCCATTGAAGCGTGGCGAAGGCGGACTTCATCTCGCTCCTCGGCAGAATCCGCGGCCGCGAGGCCGCGGCCCCATTGAAGCCCGACCTTCCGTGCCCGTGGGGTGTGTCGCGCGGATCGCAGCTCCGCGGCCGGCGAGGCCGCGGCCCCATTGAAGCACCGGCTTCACGCGCTGGGTCGCGAAGGTGCGTAGCAATTCCGCGGGCCGCGAGGCCGCGGCCCCATTGAAGCAGCGACGGCTCCGCGCCCCGCAGTCGTTGCCCGCTGAATTCCGCGGCCGCGAGGCCGCGGCCCCATTGAAGCCCGACATGATGCGTCGTGCCTCTTCGATCACGGCGAAATCGCCCGCGGCTGCGAGGCCGCGGCCCCATTGAAGCTTCACGGCCGCCGGAACGCCGAGTCTCGACGCTCTTAATTTCCGCGGCCGCGAGGCTGCGGCCCCATTGAAGCCTTGTTTCCGGCGGTCGTGATGGTGCCATGCCCAGTAGGGTCTACCCGCGGCGAGGCCGCGGCCCCATTGAAGCGAGATAGGCATGCGCATCGAGGACGCGGATGTCACCTGGCCGCGAGGCCGGCTCCATTGAAGCGCGTCGACGGGGCGGTCAAGGGCCGCGACGGTCGCCGTCACACTCCGCGAGGCCGCGGCCCCATTGAAGCAGGTCGTCGTCGAGCGTCTTGTCGCCCGTCTCGGGCTATTCCGCGGCCGCGAGGCCGCGGCCCCATTGAAGCGACGAGCAGAAGGCCGCCGAGGACCGCGAGCAGCAGAATCTACCGCGAGGCCGCGGCCCCATTGAAGCTTCACACGCGCACCATCCCGGCGTGGCGGGACACCACCCGCGGCCGCGAGGCCGCGGCCCCATTGAGCCTGCTGCTGGCCGAGGCCGATCGGACCGCGACGCCGAATTCCGCGGCCGGCGAGGCCGCGGCCCCATTGAAGCTCGGGTGTCTGCGACCCTCCGGGACCGCCGATCGGTAATCTGGGCGGCCGCGAGGCCGCGGCCCTTACTGGAGCCGCGCGCAACCTCGCGCACGCGCTGCTCTGCCACGAGGTTCTGGCACAGCGAGGCCGCGGCCCCATTGAAGCAGATCGCGGAGTCCTCCGAACAGTCCGCCGCGATTCATTCCGCGCCGCGAGGCCGCGGCCCCATTGAGCGTCCGCAGCCGAGTGGTGGACCACGGAACCCGCGGCATTCCGCGGCCGCGAGGCCGCGGCCCCATTGAAGCGATCCGATCACGGAGGACTTCGACGACTCCGGTGATAATTCCGCGGCCGCGAGGCCGCGGCCCCATTGAAGCGGGAGGAACGCCAGCGGGTCCCGCGCACCTGCTCGCCGCAATTCCGCGGCCGCGCCGCGGCCCCATTGAAGCGGAATCGCCGATCGCGTCTCCGTGGATCGACGCCAATCGCTGGCCGCGAGGCCGCGGCCCCATTGAAGCTCTGTTATGGCATTGCGAACGGATATGCGTTCGCAAATTCCGCGGCCGCGAGGCCGCGGCCCCATTGAAGCATGGGGCCGGAGCCGGCCCACCGCTGCGCATCGTTCAATTCCGCGGCCGCGAGGCCGCGGCCCCATTGAAGCACGAGGAACGCAATGCCGCCGAGGAGTTGGCGGCGAAATTCCGCGGCCGCGAGGCCGCGGCCCCATTGAAGCTCGTCGTCGTTCAACCAGTTCGGCGAGGCGGTGGTCAATTCCGCGGCCGCGAGGCCGCGGCCCCATTGAAGCGCCTCGCCACGTTGCGCCGCCCTCGCCGCCGGCGTGAATTCCGCGGCCGCGAGGCCGCGGCCCCATTGAAGCCACACAGAATCTTCTGTGCCGTGGATGGCCGTGGTAATTCCGCGGCCGCGAGGCCGCGGCCCCATTGAAGCGAGGTCCAGTCGAAGACCGGCGAGGGCTGGCCGCACTGAATTCCGCGGCCGCGAAGCCGCGGTCCCATTGAAGCACCAGCTTCGGCTCAAGCGCATCTGTGCGCCAGCCCCGTTCCACGGCCGTCAGGCCGTGGCCCCATTGGAGTTCAAGACGCACACGGCGCTCGGGGATGCCCGGTCGCGAATTCCGCCGCCGCCAGTGGGTGGGTCGACTGAAGTGCGCACGCAACCATCGTGAACCGGCAGATGTCGCACGGACTCATCGACCGCACCTTCGTGGGTGCATCGAAGCAACGGGCGTCCGCTCGCGCGGCAGCCGCGCGTCGCCCTCCCGCGCGTGTTGTGCGCTCGCATGGCCGTGCCGCTGCCCGGCCAGGCCATGGCACCTTCGGTGGGGTGCTGGCCGCTCGCTGGTGGCCGGCGGCGGCTCATACGCGTCCCAGTTGATGCTCGCGTCCCACCCAACCCAATCCCGCCGTGAGACGCCGCTGTGGGCAAGGGGTCGAACGCATGGAGGTCTACTGGAATCCGTATCAGGCAGGTGGCCAGTTGCCGGTGGCGCGACGTGCTGGAGTCTCGGTTGCGGTGGCCGGCGGCTCTTGTGCTGCTGCAAACCACGGCTCGACTGCAATGCTCCGCGGAGGAGTGTCGGCTGGGGCGGTGGGCGACTATTGCGCTGGTGGCGGAACGCCTTACGGACAGGGGCCCCACGATCCGAGGAGGAGACCGAGATCTCCACCATCCACCACACCGTTGAAGTCGAGGTCGGCGACGGAATCGGCGCTGCCCCAGGCGGTGAGCAGGAGTCCAAGATCCGCTCCGTCGACGGCGCCGTCGAGGTTGAGATCGCCGGGGCAGATCGGTCCGCCGAAGCTGACGGTGTCGAGGAAGGTCGTCTCCTCGCCGAGCTCGCTGCCATATTCGGCGCTGATGCGCAGGGCCTCGAGGTCGGCGAGCACGGCGGCGAACTGCGCTGCCGAGACCGGCGCGCCGGCGGCGGTGTTGAGCTTGAAGTTCGTTGCGGCCAGCGCGATCGTGTACTTCATCCAGGTCGCGTCGGGCTGGGCGAAGTCGTTGACCAGCACCTTACCGCCGTCGCCGATCAGGACGAGCACCGATCCCGGCGGCCAGTCGTTGACGGTCGTCCGCAGGCTGAAGCGCAGCGCGGCGCCGACGAACGCGGAGCGATCGCCGAGGAACGGAGCGGGCGCGTCGAAGAAATAGCAGTTGCTGGTGGGGTCGACGCGGCCGACGTGTCCGCCGGGGTCGCCCCCGGTGGGGAACCAGTCGAGTGTGTAAGTGCCGAGCACGGTGCCATAGCTGTTGCAGTTCAGGTCCTTCACGACCCAGCCATCGGTGCCGGCGTCGAAGTTCGAAGCGATTGGCGGCACCGCGAACGCGGATGTGGCGACGGAGAGGACCAACGTGAGCGCAAGGATGTCGAGATGCCACCTTGAACGCTCCGTGGCGTTGTCCGCGCGCACACTCGTGGTTGAACAACGCTGCTGCTGCGGCATCGTCGAGCGCCGCGACGGAACGAGTTCCATTTGACTCATCGGGTCTCCATCAGACGGTAGGGAGGACAGGGCGATCGCGTTCTCGCGTCGAAGCCGCGTGCGCAAGCACGCGACGGCGGCACGATGGTGCCCGAAGCGGCGAATCCCTGTGGAATCGGCGCTCTGCGACAGTCCGTCGCGTGCTGCCGCACACGGCTTTGAGGTGCTGGGCGAGAATGCGATCGCCGTGGAAGGGCGAGGGCGAAGGGCGAAGGGCGAAGGGGGGGGGGGGGGGGGGGGGCCGGAGGCGCGCGGCATGCACCGTCGATCGCGCCCAGTATGATTCGTCCCGTCACCGTCGGTCCCCGGAGCATCTGCCATGAACATGCATCGATCGATCGTCTCGGCCTTCTGCGTCGTCGCCTGTTTGGCCACCGCGTGCGAATCGAAGACGCCCGCCCGGACGCCCGCGCAGCCGGCGACGCGGTCGCCGAACGCCACGCCACCAACACCGGCGGGCAAGCCGGCTCCGACAGCGCCTGCCGCGCCGCCCGCGTCACCCGCGGCACCGGCCTCACCCGCGGCACCGGGGGCATCGGGGGCACCGGGGGCAACGGGGAGCCCGGGCGCACCGGCGACACCGGCGGCGCCGGCACGCGCCGCGATCGAGGACATCACGTGGCGGCTGAAGGAGATCAACGGCAAGCCAGCGCTGCCGGGCCAGGGTCCACGACCGGCCGGCATCACGTTCGTGAGCAAGGACGGCACGATCCAGTCGAACACGTCGATCAACACATTGGGCGGCCAGTACACGCTCGACGGCGCAACGCTCTCGATCAAGTCGGGCGCCATGACGATGATGGCCGGACCGGAGCCGCTCATGAAGCAGGAGCAGGACTTCGTGGCGGCGCTCAAGCGCGTCACGGGGTTCCGTGCCGCGGATGGAACGTTGTCGCTGCTCGCGGGTGGCGATGTCGTGTTGGTCTTCGAACGGGCGGAGTGATCGAAGACGCTTCGCGCGCGACGTCCGTCGCGGGACCTTCCGCGCGGGAGCATCCGCTCGCGGGCATTCGCCAACGCAGCATCGACATCGAGCAACCGCGCGGACGATCGCGTCTCCGCGCGACATTCGCTCGCGGGCATCCGCCAACGCCGCGGATGGAACAGAGTGCGCTGCTGCGCACCTGCGCCGTGGGACGACGACGATCAGTCGATCGCCGAGAAGCAGCGGATCGAACAGGGTGCGAAGTCGTGCACGGTCCTTGCGCGCGATCCGTGCGCGCGGTGCGTGCGCACGGTCCGCTCGCAGCCATCCGGCCCCGTGTGTCCCTCGCTGGAAGTCCAGTGGCGAACCGACGGCGCCCGGCTCGCAGCCATGCGCGGCGCTTTCCCGATCGGGGCGTTCCGCGGCGTGCGAGGCGATGGCCGGGGCTTTCGGGCGGCACGAAAGAAGGCCCATCGGACGATGGGATGGGTGGCAGGAGCTTGTGACTCGGCCACGGCGCAGCGCGTTGCCGGCGAGGCCGCCAGCGCACGATCCGATGGGCGGCAGGCGTTTGTGATTCCGCTGCGCCGCACCGCTGTGGCACGAAGTGAGGCCCATCGCACAATGCGATGGATCGCAGGAGTTCACGATCGCGCTGCGCCACACCTCCGCGACACGAAAAAGGCCCATCGCACGATGCGATGGGCCCCCTTGAAGGGAAAGGGACGGAAGATGGACGGGACGTGAAAGGAAGGACCGGGCGGCGTGACGCCCGGTCCTCCCCATGATGAGAGTCGATCAGGTCCAGTGGCTCAGGAGCAGACCGAGGTCGGCGCCATCGACGATTCCGTTGCCGTCGAGATCGGCCGCGCCGGGACCGCCCCACGCGCCGAGCAGCAGGCCGAGGTCGGCGCCGTCGACGAGCCCGTCGCCGTTGAGGTCGCCGGCGACCGGCGGCGGCGGCGTGCACGTGAGGTTCATGACCACGGTGATGTCCCCGCCGTTGCGGTTCGCGGTGGCGAAGTCGGTGTCGCCGTCGCCGTCGATGTCGCCGATGGCGATCCCTTCCGGCGCGAGTCCGACCGCCGCGATCATCGCCGGTCCGAAGACGCCGTGGCCGTCGTTGGCCAGCACGGAGACGTCCTTGCTGTCCTTGTTGAGCGTGGCGAGGTCGATGTCGCCATCGCAGTCGAAGTCGGCGGCCACGACCTTGGAGGTGTTGAGGCCATCCGTCACGTAGAACTTCGGGGCCGCGAAACCGAGGCCGCCGGTGCTCATGAAGACGGTCACGCTCTCGACCGCGGGCGTGTCGCCGTTGGTCGCGGCGACCAGGTCCGCCTTGCCGTCGCCGTCGAGGTCGGCGGCGACGAGTCCCTCGGGTCGCACGATGGCGCCGACCGAGACGTCGCCCGAGAAGGTGTAGGCGCCGGCGTTCATCGCGAAGATCGAGATCGTGCCGTTGAGATGGCTGCTCACGGCCAGGTCGAGGTCGCCGTCGCCATCGAAGTCGCCGAAGGCCGTGCCGCGCGGATCGCCGCCGACGGGCAGCGTGGTCGCGGTGAACGTGGCGTTGCCGTTGTTGTGCAGGAACGTGGCGGTGTTCCCGAGCTGGTTGGCGACCGCGAGATCGAGCTTGCCGTCGTGGTCGGCGTCGCCGATCGAGAGCCCGCGGGGCGTTGAACCGGTCGGATACGTTCCGCCGACGACGAAGCCCGCGCCGCTGCGGAGGAAGATCTCCACGCCGTTGCTGTTCTTGAGCGTCACCGCGAGGTCGATGTCGCCGTCGCCGTCGAGATCGCCGGCGACGATCTCCTCGGCGCCGAAGCCGTAGTACGGGAAGGCGATGCTGCCGCCGGGCGTCCACGTGCCGTCGTTGTTCATCAGCAACTGGATGCGGTCCGGCGTCTCGACGGTCACGGCCGCGTCGAGGTCGCCATCGCCGTCGAGATCGAGCAGGGCGACGCCGCCCGGCTTGAGGCCTGCGGCGACCGAGATGCCCGGCGCGAGGACGAAGGTCGCCGCCGGGCCGGGATTGACGCCACCCGGCAGTTGGCAGTCGATGCAGTCGGCGCCTTCGCCGAGCTCGCAGATGCCGTTGCCGCACACGGCGCCGCCGCCGCCACCGTTGCACGCGTTCATGATCACGGAGATGTCGTCGGAGAACTTGTTCGCGACCACGATGTCGTTGTCTGCGTCGTTGTCGAGATCGGCGACGGTCACGCTCTCGGGGCTCGTGCCCACGGCCTGCTGCGTCGCCGCGCCGAACGTGCCGTTTCCGGCGTTGGGCAGGATGCTCACGTCGTTCGAGGTCGTGTTGCCGGTGACGATGTCGGCGTCGCCGTCGCAGTCGAGGTCGCGGATGGCGATCTTGGACGTGCCGATGCCGCCGCTGGCGTAGTGCGCCGCGGCGCTCCAGCCGCCGGCCGTCTTCATGAAGACCGTTGCGCTCTCCAAGCCGTTGCCGTTGGTCGCGGCGGCGATGTCCGCCTTGCCGTCGAGGTTGAGGTCGCCGGTGGCGACGCGCTCCGGACGCCGTCCGGAACCGGTCGAGAGGGCCGTGCCGAAGACGAAGGTGCCAGCGTTGTTCATGTACACGCGCACCGTGCGGTCCGCGTGGCTGGTCACCGCGAGGTCGAGCTTGCCGTCGCCGTCGAAGTCGCCGAACGCCGTGCCGCGCGGATCGCCGATCCCGGTCAACGTCTGCGCCGTGAAGGCGCCCGTCCCGGTGTTGGTGAGGATCGTGGCGCTGTCGTCGTTGCGGTTGGCCACGGCGAGATCGAGCTTCCCGTCGCCGTTGTGGTCGCCGATCGAGAGCCCCAGCGGCTTCGCGCCGACCGGAACCTCGCCGACCGCCGCGAGCGTGCCGCCGGTGTTCTTGAGGATCATCACGGAGCCGTTGTTCTGAAGCGCCACGGCGAGGTCGATCGTGCCATTGCCGTCGAGGTCGCCGGCGACGATGTCGCCCACGCCGCTGCCGCTGGGAAGCAGGATGGACTGGCCGGCGACGTAGCCGCCGGCGGTCTTGATCAGGATCACCACGCGATCCGGCGCATCGACGGTCACGGCGAGGTCGAGGTCGCCATCGCCATCGAAGTCGCCGGCCGCGACGCCGCTGGGGGCGGGGCCGACGGGCAGCGTGGTGGTCGACTGCGGGACGAATCCGGCGTTGGCGGCGCCGGCGAGGGCCAGCGCGGTCAGCATGCCGGTGGACAGGATGAAGCGGGACATTGCTCGGTCTCTCCTTGATGGGGTCCGCACGTCCCTTCAGGGCGCGGACGAAGGAGGAGAGGCGAGAGGGCGGGGCGCTGATACAGCGGACTCGTTTCAGGATCGCGGTTCCGGCGCGTCCCCGAATTCCCCCGGGAGCGCAGCCCTTGGCAGCCGCGACGGCCGCGCCACGATTGCGGCCGCGATCCGCTCGTGCGTGTGGCGTGAACCGACGGTCATGCGCGTCCCAGTTGATTCTCGATGGGTGTCCCAGTTGATTCTCGCGCCCCGCCCAACCCAATTCCGTCGTGAGACGCCGCTGTGGGCAAGAGGGGTCGAACGCATGGAGGTCTGCTGGAATCCGTATCACATCTCCCAGGCCGCGAGCAGCGCACCGAGGTCGGCGCCGTCGACCACGCCGTCGGCATTGAGATCCGCGTCGGCATCGGACGAGCCCCACGCCGCGAGCAGGAGGCCGAGGTCGGCGCCGTCCACGACGCCGTCGTGGTCGAGGTCGCCCGGGAAGCCGACGGGGGTCGTCGAGACGCTCAGCGCACGCACGATGGGCGAGGCGGACGGATCCGCGCCGGCGAGCGCAACTCGATACTGGAAGTAGCGCGCCGTTGGATCGATGACGTCGGCGAGTGCGCCGGGCGCGACGGTCGTCCAGCGGCCCATGTCGGAGGCATCGTCGGACGCGCGCACGTCGATCGACAGCGACGTCGATGCGGGAAGGGTGGCATCGAGGGTCATCGAATCCCACAGCGCTCCGCCGCCGCCGTCGAGGATCGAGCTGGTCGATGTTCCGGCGGGGTTGAACTGCGTGACGTCCCACCAGCGCACCTTGCCCAGCCCGGCGCTCATGCCTTGATCGGATCCGATCACCTCGAGCTTGCCGTCCTGGTTCACGTCGCCTGTCGCGAGCGTCGGGTAGTCCAGCCCCGTGGCGACGATCCGCTGGGTCCAGGCGAGGCCCGTCGGCGCGGTCTTCTGCCACCACGCGATCACGCCCGACGCGAGGAACTGCGAGTAGCCGAGCACGTCGATGTCGCCGTCGCCATCGACGTCGGCGAGCCGCAGGCCGATCACATGCGCGAAGGGCGCGATGACGTGCTTGGGCCACGCGGTGCCGAATGGATTCACGTTCTCGAACCACGCGACCTGGTTGAAGTCGTAGCTGGCGGCGACGACGTCGAGGTCGCCATCGCCGTCCATGTCGATCGCGGTGGCCGATTCCGCGTAGCTGAACGACGATTGGATGACATGGCGCGTCCACGGCCCGGCGCCCGCCGAGTGGTTCTCCCACCAGACGACGTTGCTGGGGTTGGCCTGGGGCAACCCCGCGGTGGAACCCACGACATCCAGATCGCCGTCGCCATCGACATCGGCCAGGTCGCACGAGAGCGCGTTGTCGTAGGTCGCGTCGATCGTGTGATGGATCCACGTGTCGCCGCGCCCGTCGGCGTTCTCGAGCCAGATGACGTCGTCCGTCCCGGGGATGCTGTAGGCGAGGTAGGAGTCGGCCACGAGGTCCAGGTCGCCGTCGCCGTCCACATCGCCGACCACGACCGTGTTCACGCCGTAGAACTCCTGTTCGACGACGTGCGCCTGCCACGACGTCCCGGCGCCGTCGAGGTTCTCGAACCACGTGACGCGCCCGTTCGTCCCGTCCTCGGGCGGACCGTAGTACGTCGCGACGACGAGATCGGTGTCGCCATCCTGGTCGATGTCGGCGTGCGTCACGAACGCGTCGGCCATGCCCCAGAAGTTCGTCGCGATGGTGTGGCTCGTCCACGTGCCGTTGGGCAGGCGCTCCCACCAGCCGAGCGAAAGGTACTGCGCGATGACGACATCGGCGTCGCCGTCGCCATCGATGTCCGCGGCGTGCACGCCGTTGGCCACCGTCAATCCGCCGGTCAACACATGCGGCACGGTCGCCGGCAGCGGGGTCGACGAGAGGGCGAGCTGGCCCGGGATCGAGCGCCAACTGGTGTTGGCCGAGTCGTCGAAGCGATCGCCCCAGCTTGGCACGGGACCCGGGAGGCCGGGCCCGCCGGACCAATCGGTCTGGGCGGTCACACCGGCGATTCCGGCGAGGACGAACGCGACGGCGACGCTGCACGGGAACATGGATGAAGCTCCGCGGGAACCTGATACGTGTCCCAGTTGACTCTCGCGCCCCACCCAACCCAATTCCGCCGTGAGACGCCGCTCTGGGCGAGAGGGGTCGAGCGCATGGAGGTCTGCTGGAATCCGTATGACGTGGCTGCACGCGCGACGATCGCATCGACGACGCCCGCCGAACATGGAAGGTCGCGGCGGCGGCGAACGCTTGCAGCGAGCGCGCGACCAGCCGCATGGGGCGCCGACGCGGCGAGGCGCGGTGGCGGCGCCGCTCCGCTCGGCGGCGGCTTCGGATCCATCGACGGCGCGCCCCGCCGCGCGCCCTCGTTCATCCCAGGCGTCGAACGACCTCCCGCGCCAGCTCGATCAGCGTCGGCACCGAGCTGCCCTCGGCCTTGTTGTTGGCGATCACCCAGGTGTCGCGGCCGAGCGCGGCGGCGACGTGGATGAGATCGGCGACCGCGGCGCGCGACGGTTCGTCGGGCTCGACGAGGCGATCGAACGGGCGATAGGCCTCGGCGGCCTCCTCGTAGCGGTGGTTGCGCCGGAGCATCCAGCGAACGAGGATGTCGCGCTGCGACGCGGGCGGGATGGCGGCGCACTGCTCGGCGAGCTCGGGCACGCCCGGATGCAGGTTGTAGCAGTGGATCGCGCCGGTGCGGCGCAGCGCCGCGGCGTGGCGGTCGACGTGCGGTGGTCGCAGGATCTCCGCGTTGCGCACCTCGACGGCGACGAGCGGCGTGGCGGCCGCCGGACCGGGCGACCGCAGCGCCGCGAGGAAGCGCTCCAGCCGGTCGATGAAGCCACTCGCTCCGCCGAGTCCGGCGAGCCGAAGCGGCGGGAACTGGAGCACGATCATCCCGGCCTTGTCGCGGAGCGCATCGGTCGCGACGGCGATCGTCTCGCGGGCGTGCGCCGCGTCGAGGAAGCGCGGGTTGGGCGTTCCATCGATGTTGCTCGGCGACGTCACGTCCCGATGGACCTTGATCGTGAAGCGGAACGCGTCGGGGACGAGCGCCGCGTAGCGCGCATAGGTCGCCGCGGGAATCGGGCCATGGAACGCGCGGTCGATCGAGACGGTCCGCAACAACGGATGCGCGGCGAAGATCGCGAGGCCGTCGTACGCGAGCGCGTGCCTGGTGACGGGCGTGCCGCCGGGCGCCGCGTAGACGCCCGTCCATCCCGGATAGGTCCACGACGAGGTCCCGAGCCGCAACCGCGGAGGAAGCCGCGCAGCGAGCGCGACCAGATCGGGTGGGATGGGCGCCGCGACGACGAGCGGCTTGGCCGCGGCCGCCGGATCCTCGCCGAAGAGCGACATCTGCTCCGTCATCGGAGGGATCCTGGACGGCTGCGGGCGCGGCGCCGCGCGACGGCGGTCGCGGCGTCGAACCGGCGTCGGCCGGTCGCGTCGTCAGCCCGTCTTCGCGGGCGCGCGGCCGGCTCCGACGGCGGCGGCGTTGGCGCGGCCGCGTCGAGCTTCTTCACCTCGAAGAAGAGGTTCTCCGCCTCCGGCTTGCGCACCACGACGATCAGGTCGCCCGACGTGAACTCGCCGCTCAGCAGCGACTCGGCGAGCGGGTCCTCGATGAACTGCCCGATCGCCCGGCGCAGCGGACGCGCGCCGAAGTCGGGGTTGTAGCCACGGTCGATCAGGAAGTCCTTGGCGGTCTGGTCCAGGTCGAGCTTCATGCCCTTCTCGCCGAGTCGCTTGCGCACCTTCGAGAGCTCGATCTCGATGATCTTGTTGAGATCCTCCTTCACGAGCGGACGGAAGACGATCGTCTCGTCGAGGCGGTTGATGAACTCCGGCCGGAAGAACTTCTCGACCTCGGAGTTGAGCTGCTTCTTCATCTTCTCGTAGTCGCGAACCTCCTCGCGCGGCGTGAAGCCGAAGTTGGCGCCGCCCTTGATGAGGTCCGCGCCGATGTTGCTGGTCATGATGAGGATCGTGTTCTTGAAGTCCACGTGGCGGCCGAAGCTGTCCGTGAGACGACCCTCCTCCATGATCTGAAGCAGCATGTTGAAGACGTCGGGATGCGCCTTCTCGATCTCGTCGAGCAGGACGACCGCGTACGGCCGGCGCCGGATGCGCTCGGTGAGCTGTCCGCCCTCCTCGTATCCGACGTAGCCCGGCGGCGCGCCGATGAGTCGGCTGACGTTGTGCTTCTCCATGTACTCGCTCATGTCGAGGTAGACGAGCGCGTCGGGGTTGCCGAACATGAACTCGGCGAGCGACTTCGCGAGGAGCGTCTTGCCGACGCCGGAGGGACCGATGAAGATGAACGAGCCCATCGGGCGCCGCGGATCCTTCAGTCCCGAGCGGGCCTTGCGGATCGCCCGGGCGACGGCCTTCACCGCCTCGTCCTGGCTCACGACGGACTTGTGCAGCTCGTCCTCGAGGTGCAGGAGCCGCTCGGACTCGACCTTCTCGAGGCGCGTCAGCGGAACACCGGTCATCTTCGAGACGACCTCGGCGATGACGTTCTCGTCGACGACGCCGTCGACCTCGTTCATGCGCTCGCGCCACGCGACCTGGAGCCGCTCCTTCTCCTTGCGCAGCTTCTCCGCCTGGTCGCGCAGCTCGGCCGCGCGCTCGTAGTCGGCGTTCTTGACCGCCTCGTCCTTCTCGATCGAGAGCCGCTCGATCCGGGCCTCGAGATCCGCGAGGTCCGGCGGCTTGGTCATGCTCTTGAGCCGGAGCCGCGCGCCGGCCTCGTCGATCACGTCGATCGACTTGTCCGGCTGCACGCGCCCGGGGATGTAGCGCCCGGAGAGCTCGACGGCGGCGCGCAGCGCCTCGTCGGTGATCTTCACGCGGTGGTGCGAGGCGTATCGCTCGCGGAGCCCCTTGAGGATCTCCACGGTCTGCTCGGGCGACGGTGGCTCGACGGCGATCGACTGGAATCGCCGCTCCAGCGCCGCATCCTTCTCGATGTACTTGCGGTACTCGTCGTACGTGGTCGCGCCGATGCACTGGATCTCGCCGCGCGAGAGCGCCGGCTTGAGGACGTTCGAGGCGTCGATGGCGCCCTCCGCGCCGCCCGCCCCGACGAGGGTGTGCAGCTCGTCGATGAAGAGGATGATGTTCTTGGCGCGGCGGACCTCGTTCATGACCGCCTTGATGCGCTCCTCGAACTGCCCGCGGTACTTGGTGCCGGCGACCATCATCGCCAGGTCGAGCACCACGAGCCGACGGTCGTGGAGGATGTCGGGAACGTCCTGCGAGATGATGCGCTGCGCCAGCCCCTCGACGATGGCGGTCTTGCCGACGCCGGCCTCGCCGAGCAGCACCGGGTTGTTCTTCGTGCGGCGGCAGAGGATCTGCACCAGCCGCTCGATCTCGTCCTTGCGGCCGATGACCGGGTCGAGCTCGCCGGCGCGGGCGAGCTCGGTGAGGTCGCGCCCGAAGCTGTCCAGCGCGGGCGTCTTGCTCTTGCGGTTGCGGGCCTGCGGTCCGCCGGTCGGCTCGCCGCCTCCGGACGCCTGGGGCTCCGGCGTCTCCGGCGGGGGCTGCGAGGTCGTCTCCTCGCTCTCGACGCCGGCGCCGAGAAGATTCAGCACCTCCTCGCGCACTTCCTCGAGCTTGAGGCCAAGATTCATGAGAACCTGCGCGGCCACGCCATCGTGCTCGCGCAGCAGGCCCAGCAGCAGGTGCTCGGTGCCGACGTAGTTGTGGTTGAGGTTGCGCGCCTCCTCGATCGCGTATTCGATGACCTTCTTGGCGCGCGGCGTCTGCGGGAGCTTCCCCATCGTGACCATCTCAGGGCCGCTCTTGACCAGCTTCTCGACCTCGAGGCGCACCTTGCGCAGGTCGATGTCCAGGTTCTTCAGCACGTTGGCGCCGACACCGGACCCTTCCTTCACGAGACCCAGCAGGATGTGCTCCGTGCCGATGTACTCGTGGTTGAAGCGCTGGGCCTCCTGGTTGGCCAGGGCCATGACCTTGCGGGCCCGATCGGTGAGACGCTCGAACATTCGAAGGCTCCTGCGTGGGCACGCCGCGGACGTGCCGGAGGGTGGAGGTGTGCTTGCCGTGAACGGGACGACGTGCGTGCGTGAAGTGGCGGACAGGCGGGACGACGTGCGGCCGCTTCGCGCGATCGCGCCGGATCGAGACGATGGGCCGACAAATCGTAGCGGCCTTCGGATCGAACCTCGCGCGCGCGCGGCGGGCCCATTCATCACTTCGCTGCAAGTGGCATGCCCGGTTCGCGCGCCGCGGATGCGGCGTGCGCCGTGGCTGGAGACGATCGTGTCGCCGCCGCGGATGGCGCGGGTCGCGCGAACCGCGCGAGGGACGACGCGACGCGACGCGATCGTCCGCGACGGCGATCGATGGCGCTGGATCGCTCGAGGTTCCCGGATGAGCACGACGGCTGCCATGTTGGCGGTCGCGGTGACGGCGACGTGGATCGCGCCAACGGTCTGCGCCGTCGAACGGGCGGCCTTCGATCGCGCGGGTGTCGATCCGGCGCGCCCCGATCCAGCTCGCTCCGATCCAGTTCGCTCCGATCCGGCTCGCCCCGATCCAGTTCGCTCCGATCCAGCCCGCTCCGATGGGGGGGCATCCGATCGACGAACGCCCGATCGTGCCAGCAGCGCCGGAGCGCCCGGATCGAAGCCAGCGGGGAAGTCGGCGCCGCAGCCCGCGCCGTCGGTGCCGGTGGCCCAGGAATCCGTCGAGGAACTGACGGAAGTCGCGGCGCCGTTCGTCGTGCGCGTTCGCCTGGCCGACGGCGTGGCGATCACCGGGACGGTCACCGCGTGGAGCCGCAACGGCGTCGTGGGAAGCTTCGGCTATCGCCGCTGGACGGATCTGCGTCCCGCCGACACCGCCCAGCTCTTCCAACGGCTCATGAACGCGGAGGACGCCGGCGACTGGGTCGCGCTTGGACGCGTGCTGCTGCTCTCGCCGGGCGGCGCCGGCCTCGCCGAGACGATGTTTCGGCGCGCCCGCGCCATCGATCGCGCGGTCGAGCCGCAGATCGCCGCGGCGCGCCAGGAGGCGGCGCGCAGCGCCGCGACGGAGGCGGCGCCGGATCCCGACCGTCTCCGGCTCGACGATCCCGAGGGGCGGACCTATCCCGCGGCGCCGTGGCGGGCGCTCACGCCGTCGGAGGCTCGCGGCGCGGTCGAGCTGCTCCGCGACGACGCGGAGGCGGTTCTCTCGCTGGCGGGGATCCCCGCGATGGCGCCGGTCGAGTCGGAGCACCTGCTCATCTATTCGGACCTGCCTCGCGCCCAGACGGCGCAGCTTGCGGTGCAGCTCGAACGGGTGGTGGCCGACGTGCGCAAGTCGCTTGCGACGCGCAGCGCTGCGCCCGATCCGTGGGGCAAGATCGTGATCTTCATCACCTCCGACCGCGCGGAGTTCCGCCGTCTCCAGCAGCGGGTCTTCCTTCAGGTCGACAAGCCCGACGCGACCGCGATGTGCCACTGCATCGGCGCCAAGGTGGTGGTCGTCGCCTTCGCGCGCAGCTCCGGACCCGACCTGCACGTGCGGCTCGCGACCCAGCTCGTGCACGGCCTGCTCCATCGACACGTGAGCGCCCTGCGGCTTCCACCGTGGGCCAACGAGGGACTCGCGCAGCACTTCGCGGCCCGCGCCGCGCCGGAGTTCTTCGAGCTGGTGGCGCGGCGGCGGGACGCGATGAACTTCATGCGCAACGGGGGCGACGTCGCCAGGATCGTCAACAGCGGCTACCACGACCCCGGCTGGCCGGGGCCCGCGGTCGGCACGCCGGCGCTCGGCATGGAGGGCGTCGGACCGTCGGTCGGTCGCATCATCGTGGACGCCATGATGCTCGAGCGGCCGGCGCAGTTCGCCGCGTGGGTCGAGGCGGTGAAGCGCGGCCAGGAGTGGCGCGAGGCGCTCAAGGAGGTCTTCGGCATTCCGCTGGCCCGGCTGGTCGGATCGGTGGTCGAGCATCATCGGTTCAATGACTGACACGGATTCCAGTGGACCTCCATGCGTTCGACCCCTGTTGCCCACAGCGGTGTCTCACGGCTGAATTGGGTTGGGTGGCGCGCGAGAGTCAACTGGAACGCGTCTCACCACGGAATTGCGTTGGCTGGAACGCGAGCATCAACCGGGACGCGCGTGATGCGCACGAACACGCCAGGCGTTATCCTCTCGCCACGGTGGCCGAGCAATCGCCCGCGATCCTCTTCACGGCGTTCGAGCCGAGCGGCGACGCCCTGGCGGCGCCGGTCATCGCGGCGCTGCGGCGCCTGCGGCCCGACCTGCGCGTCTACGCCGTCGGCGGGCCGCGCATGGAGGCGGCCGGGGCGGCGATCGTCGAGCGCACCAGCGACGACGGGTCGATGGGACTCGGCGCCGTCGGCAAGGCCGCCTCGGTGCGCGGCGTCGTCGCACGGATCAAGCGCTGGTCGGCGCAGTACCGCGTCGTCTGCCACGTCGCGGTCGACTCGCCCGCGGCGAACTTCCCGATTGCGCGCATCATGCGGGCGCGCGGGGCGCGGGTGGTCCATCTCGCGGCGCCGCAGCTCTGGGCGTGGGGGGCGTGGCGGCTCGGCAAGCTCAAGAAGCTCACCAGCGTCGTGCTCTGCCTGCTGCCGTTCGAGAAGCGCTGGTTCACCGAGCGCGGCGTGCCGGCGCGCTTCATCGGCCATCCGGTCCTGAACCGCGTCCTCGACGAGCGGGCCCTCGCGGAGCGCGCCGCGGCGCTGCCGCGCGGCGGGCCGAAGGTCGCCATCCTTCCGGGAAGCCGCAGCAGCGAGGTGGCCAGGAACATCCGCCTGCTCGTCGCGGCGTTCATCGAGCTCCAGGGGCGCCACGGAGGCATGGCCGGCGTCATCGTCGCGGCCAATCCGGGGCTCGCCGCGATCGTGCGCCGGAAGGTGCCCGTCTTCCCGACGGGCCTGCACATGATCTCGGGCAGCGAGCTGGAGGGCGCCGAACCATCCGCGACGACTCCGCCGACGACCGGCGCCGCGGGAGGCGCGGCGGGCGCTCCGGTGACCTCAGGCGCGGGCGTGCGGGGGCTCGACGCGGCGATCCGCTGGTGCGATCTGGCGCTCTGCGTCTCGGGGACGGTGACGCTCGACGTGGCGCGGCAGTGCAAGCCGATGATCGGCGTCTATCGCACCAGCCTCGCGAGCGTCCTCGGCGCGAAGGTCCTGCTGCGCACCCCGTTTCGACTGCTGCCAAACATCATCGCCGGGCGCGAGATCTGTCCCGAGTTCGTTCCGCACGCCGGCGGCGCCGGTCCGGTCGTTCACGCCGCCGGCGAGCTCCTGCGCGACAGCCGCCGGCTTGCGCAGCAGAGCGAGGAGCTCGCACGCATCGTCAAGGCGTACGAGGGCCATCATCCGGCCGAGGAGGCCGCGGAGGCCGTGCTCCAGTTGGTCGACGGTCGCGCGGCCGGCGCCCGCGGCTGAAAAGCGACGGCGCCACGAACGCGACGATCACTCGTCCTCGGGCGCCGCGTTCACGCCATAGACCGCGACGGTGCACGTTCGGTTGCCGATCCGATCGACGATCGCGAGGTGGCGGACGCAGGGCGGCGCGAAGCTCAACCCTCGGTCGATCGCCTGCCGCTCCCATGCGGCGAGGTCGTGCTGCGCAGTCGACTCATCGTCGGTGAAGAGCACGAGCACGAGCGCGCGGTGGCGGATCCCACGGTCGGCGGCGAGCTTCCGCACGTCGCGGCGCAGCGGCTGGAGCAGCTCGGCCGCGTAGCGATCGTTCGGCCCTTCGGCGAGGTGCTGCGGAACGGTCTTCACCTCGAGCCAGCACGCCTCGTCGAGCGGCACGGCGTCGGGCGGATCGAAGAGCGTACGTTCGTCGTCGCGCTGGTCCGGCTCGCGGAGCGGAGCGCCGCCGCGCGTGACCACCCCGTCGCAGCGCTCGCCCACGCTGCGGCGCGGGTGCACCCGGTCGCGCGGATAGCGCCGCTCGCGGAAGACGCCGTAGCCGGCCCCGTGCAGCGACTCGGCGATGATCGGATGGAGCCGCAGCTCGTCGAGCCCGTCGAGGCCGACCACGGCCTGCTCCACGCGAAGGGACTCCTCGCGACGACGCAGTCCGTCGTGGAGGGCGTCGGCGATGTCGGCAAGCGACCAGTCCATCGGTGTGGCGGCGGGGGGCATGGCGCCGAAGGGCGGCCGGCGCGACGCGGGAAGCGGATCGGCGACCGATGCCGGCCTAGCAGCCCGTGGCGAAAGTCATTCGGGCTGCGGACGAGCAGGATTCCGCATCTCTGCGTCGCCGCCGCTTGCCGTAGAGTCCGTGGAATACGGCTGCGCGGCGGCTCCTTGATCTGCGAAATCCTGCTCGCCCTCGCCGTCGAAGCACTTTCGCCACGGGCTGCTACGGGCGATCCGCGGGTTCGGTCGGGGGCGGGACACGTTTGGCGCGATCCTTTATAGTGCCACGGCCGCGGCATGTCCGCTGCGGCACACGGAGTCCGAAGATGCCGATGGCTGCGCGCCCGTCGTTGGTTCACCCGCTTGCCCGTCGATTCGCCCTTCGTCGCGTCATGCCGCGGAGCGCGGCCTCGCGCGGCGTCGCGCTCGTCGCGGTCGCCTCGGTGCTTCTCGGCGCCGGGTGCGGAGGCGCGTCATCCGACGCCAGGAAGCCGGCGGCGCCCGCGGGCGCGGGAACGGCCGGCGCGACGTCAGGGTCGGCGTCCGCCACGGGCGCCGCGCCTTCGACCGCTTCGTCCGCGCCCGCCGCATCGGCGAGCGCGCCGGTCGCGGGCGGCGATGGGAAGGTCATCAAGCTCGTCTCGAGCCTGCCGCGCACCGGCAGCGCCAACGCCCAGACGGGCACGATCGTCAACGGCATCCGCATGGCCATCGACGAGCTCGGCGGCAAGGTCGGCGACTTCACGATCGTCTACGAGGACTGGGACGACGCCTCGCCGCAGCGCGGCAACTGGGATCCATCGGTCGAGGCGCAGAACGCCGACAAGGCGGTCAAGGACGCCGACGTGATGGGCTACATCGGAACGTTCAACTCCGGCGCGGCCAAGATCTCGATGCCCAAGCTCAACGAGGCGAAGCTCGCGATGGTGAGCCCGGCGAACACCTATCCGGGATTGACCAAGCCGGGCATGGGCGAGCCGAACGAGCCGATGGTCTATCGACCGAGCGGCGCGATCAACTTCTTCCGCGTCGTCCCCACCGACGACATCCAGGGCGTCGTCGCCGCCGAGTGGGCCAAGGAGATGGGCGTGAAGGATGTCTTCGTGCTCAACGACCGCGAGCTCTACGGCAAGGGCATCGCCGACGTCTTCGAGCAGCACGCTCGGAAGATCGGCCTGAACGTGGTCGGCACCGACGGCATCGACGCCAAGGCCGCGAACTTCAAGTCGCTGGTGGTCAAGATCAAGGGCACGAAGCCGCAACTCGTCTACTTCGGCGGCACGACGCAGACCGGTGCCGGCCAGATCGCCAAGGATCTCGCCACGGGCGGCGCCGACGTCAAGTTCATGGTGCCCGACGGCTGCTTCGAGAAGGCGTTCATCGAGGCGGCAGGGCCGTCGAACGTCAACGATCGCGCCTTCATCACGTTCGGCGGCGTGCCCGCGGACAAGCTCGTCGGCAAGGGCAGGGAGTTCTACGAGGGCTACAAGAAGCGCTACAACGCGGAACCCGAGGCGTATGCGGCGTACGGCTACGAGGCCGCCAAGGTGATGCTCGACGCCATTCGCCGCGCGGGCAAGAAGGATCGCGCCGCGATCCGCGACGCCCTCGCGGCCACGAGGAACTTCGAAGGCGCCCTGGGCCGGTGGTCCTTCGACGCCAACGGCGACACGACGCTGAAGACCATGAGCGGCAACACGGTGAAGGACGGGAAGTTCGAGTTCGTGAAGATCCTCGGACAGTGATCCGCGTCCCAGTTGATCTTCGCGCCCCCACCCAGCCCAAATCCGCGGCGAGCCACCGCTGTTGGCAGGGGGTCGAACCCCTGGAGGTCTGCTGGAATCCGCATGAGATGAGCGACGGCGTGACGCAAGGTTCGATCCCGCACGCCGCTCCGTCGCGCCCCCTTCCGCCATGACGCCCACCGAGATCTTCCTCCAGCAGCTCGTCACCGGGCTGTCCAATGGAATGATCATCGCGCTGATTGCGCTCGGCTACACGATGGTCTATGGCATCATCGAGCTGATCAACTTCGCGCACGGCGACGTCTTCATGCTCGGCGGGTTCCTCGCGCTGACGATCGTCGGGGCGCTCGGGCTCCAGGTTGGCGGCGGGCCTGCGACCTACGCCGGCGTCGCGGCGATGATCGTCGCCGCGGGTGGCTTCTGCGGGTCGCTCAACTGGTGCATCGACCGGCTGGCGTACAAGCCCCTGCGCAAGGCGCCGAAGCTGGCGCCGCTCGTCTCGGCGATCGGCGTGTCGTTCATGCTCATGAACATCGGCCTCTTCTGGGGCGGCGCGCGGATGGAGGTCTTCAACAACGGCGTCGCCGCCGCGGCGCCGAAGGACTTCCCGGCGCTTCTCCCGCAGGAGAACCTGCTTGCGGGGAACGTGCGCTTCACCTCCGCCGACGCGCTCGTCTTCGGGCTCACCATCCCGCTCATGCTCGGGCTCACGCTCTTCGTGAAGCTCACGCGCATGGGACGCGCGATGCGCGCCGTCGCCCAGAATCCGACCGCCGCGCAGCTCATGGGCATCGACACCAACCGGGTCATCGGCCTGACCTTCTTCATCGGCGGGGCGCTCGGCGGCGTCGCCAGCGTGATCTACGCCCTGTACAACAACACGATCCACTTCCAGATGGGCTATCGCCAGGGCATGGACGCGTTCACCGCCGCGGTGCTCGGCGGCATCGGTTCGCTGCCTGGCGCCATGCTCGGCGGGTTGTTGATTGGTGTGGTGCGCGCGTTCAGCGATCAGTACATCGAGACGCGCTGGACCAACGTCGTCGTCTTCGCGATCCTCATCCTGATCCTGGTCTTCAGGCCGTCAGGATTGCTCGGCGCCAAGCTGCGGGAGAAGGTCTGACGTGGGCGCGACGACGATCATCGACACCAAGGCGCGTTCCGCGACGCGGCGACCCCGGGGTCGTCCGTGGTGGCGTCATCCGCTGACATTCCTCCTCGTCATCGCGCTGGCCATCCCGCTGATCGACCTCGCCTTGCCCGACGCCCTCGATCTCGGCGATCCGATGCGGACGATCTTCCTCTTCGCGATCCTCGGGCTCGGCCTCAACATCATCACCGGCTTCACCGGCCTCCTGAACCTCGGCGTCGCCGCGTTCATGGCGATCGGCGTGTACGTCTACGCGATCGCGACGGTCGAGATCTATCCGTTCCAGCTCGGCTTCGTCGGCGGAACGGTGGTCGCGACGGCCGCCGGTGCGCTCGCCGGCTTCTTCCTCGGCGCACCCACGCTTCGGCTTCGCGGCGACTACCTCGCCATCGTGACGCTCGGCTTCGGCGAGATCGCGCAGGACGTGCTCAAGAACCTCGACTCGATCACCAAGGGGACGCAGGGCATCAACCCGCTGCCGCCGCCGAGCGCGCCGGCATTTCTCTTCGGCGGCTACACCTTCGGCGCCGCGTATCAACCCTGGTACTACCTCTACCTGGCGATCCTCGCGCTGGCGGTCATCGTGAGCCGCAACCTCGAGCGGTCGCGCGTCGGGCGCGCGTGGATCTCGATCCGCGAGGACGAGCTCGCCTCCGGCTGCATGGGCATCAACCCGGTCGGTCGCAAGCTCACCGCGTTCGCCGCGGGCGCCGCGTTCTGCTCGCTGGCCGGCGCGCTCTGGGCCAGCCAGCTCGGCTCGACCGGCGAACCCGCGAACTACGACTTCTCGATCTCCATTCTCGCGCTCTGCATCGTGATCGTCGGCGGCATGGGGAGCATTCCCGGTGTGCTGGTCGGCGCGCTCGTCATGATCGGGCTCAACTCGATCGTCCTCGTCAAGCTCTCCGACTGGATGCAGTCGCGCGGCTGGGCGAGCAGCGCCAACGTTCTCTCGACGCCGACCAACTGGAAGTTCATGCTCTTCGGTCTTGCGCTCGTCCTCATGATGCGATTCCGGCCGGAAGGACTGTTGCCCAGCGGGCGCGTGAAGGCGGAGCTTCATCACGACGAGGAGATTGACGACGAGCCGGCGGGGGATTCGACGCCGGCAGCGAGAGGCGCAGCGTCATGACCGCCGCCGTCCTCGATGTCGACCGGCTCACGATGCGCTTCGGCGGTCTCACCGCGGTGCAGGAGGTGAGCTTCGGCGTGCGCCGAGGCGAGATCGTCTCGGTGATCGGGCCCAATGGCGCCGGAAAGACCACGGTCTTCAACGCGGTGACCGGCATCTACGCGCCGACCGACGGCTGCGTGCGCTTCGAAGGAGGCGAGGTTCGGAAGCCGTTGCGCGGCGCGACCATCGCGGGCTTCGTCGCCGTCGCGGCGCTCACCGCCGTCGGCGCGGTGCTGGCGATCAACGCCGAGGCGCTCTGGAAGGCAGCGATCCTCGACCACTTCGTCTATCGGCAGCCATTTCCGTGGATGGAGGCGGCGCGCGATGGCCTCGCGCTTCTTGCGCGACTCTCGCCATGGCGCACGGTCGCCCCGGCGCTGCTCGCGGCCATCGTCGGCGCCGCGGGGGCGTTCGTCGTTTGGCAGCGCTCGCGCCGCACGCCCGCGGTCGTCGCGGCGCGCGGCATGTCGCGCACCTTCCAGAACATCCGCCTCTTCGGCGAGATGACCCTCGTCGAGAACGTGCTGGTCGGCATGGACACGCGGCTTCGGACCGGCATGCTCGACGCGATCCTGCGGCTTCCGCGCTTCTGGCGCGAGCGGCGCGAGTCGGAAGCGAAGGCGCTGGAGCTCTTGCGCTTCGTCGATCTCGGCGCGAAGGCGCGGGAGATGGCACGCAACCTGCCGTACGGCCACCAGCGCCGACTCGAGATCGCCCGCGCACTCGCGAGCGAACCGACCGTGCTCCTGCTCGACGAACCCGCCGCGGGCATGAATCCCGCCGAGGCCGTCGACCTCATGGGCCTCATCCGAAAGGTGCGCGACCGCGGCGTGACCGTGGTCCTCATCGAGCACCACATGAAGGTGGTGATGGGCATCTCCGATCGCATCGTGGTCCTCAACTTCGGCAAGAAGATCGCCGAGGGAACGCCGGAGGCGATCCGTTCCGACGAACACGTGCAGGAGATCTATCTCGGCAAGCACGACGAGGCGGGCAAGGAGGATCTCGGGTGACCGGCGCGCCGCGCGATCCCATCCGCGCCGCGCCGGCGGCCGCTTCCGACGGCGCGGCGGCCGTCGCGCCCCGCCAGACGACGACGGACGTCCTCCTTCGCGTCGAGAACATCGTCGCCGGCTATGGACCGCTTGAAGTCCTCCACGGCGTCTCGCTCGAGGTTCGGCGCGGCGAGGTCGTGACGTTGATCGGCGCCAACGGGGCCGGGAAGACATCGACACTGATGTGCGTCTCCGGGATCAACCGGGTGCGCAGCGGCCGCATCCTCTTCGACGGCGCCGAGATCCAGAACACGCCTGCCGATCGTCTCGTCCGCCGTGGTCTCGTTCAGGTTCCCGAGGGCCGCAAGATCTTCCCGCGGCTCACCGTCTTCGAGAACCTCCAGATGGGCGCCTTCACGCGCCGCGACGCCGCAGGCATCGCGTCGGACCTGGACCGCGTCTTCTCGCTCTTTCCAGTGTTGCGCGATCGCCGACCGCAGCAAGGCGGCACGCTCTCCGGCGGCGAACAGCAGATGCTGGCGATCGGTCGTGCGCTCATGAGCCGGCCGAAGCTCCTGATGATGGACGAGCCCTCGATGGGCATCGCACCGTTGCTCGTCCTCAAGATCTTCGAGGCGATCCGCCAGCTCAACGCAGACGGCATGACGATCCTGCTTGTCGAACAGAACGCCCGCGCCGCGCTGAAGCTTGCTCAACGCGGATACGTGCTCGAGACGGGACGGATGGTCTTGAGCGGCCCGGCGGCGGGGTTGCTGGAGGATCCCCGCGTCAAGGAAGCGTACCTGGGCGAGTGATACGGACTCCAGTCGATCCTCGCGCGGCGCGCGCGATTGTGGTGCAGCCGTCTCGGCTGCCGCGCAGGCCAGAGGCCTGCACCACAACGCGCGGGGCTCAACTGGACTCCGTATGAGACGTGTCGGCGCCGCGATGGGGTTGCGCGCCCGGTGGGGCACTGTTGGTGCTTTGGTGTGCCGATGCTGGTGTGCCGATGTTGGGGCGTCGTGCCCGCGCGTCGTTCTCGCGCGCGGCGAGCGTGTTTGCTGGCGTGATGCGATACTTGTCTTCGTCTCGATGACCATCAACGTCACATCGCGTGCGAGCGATCCGCCGACGGCCGGTTGGCTTCGCGCCAAAGGCGAGGCCGATCTCACGCTCTGGCTTCCCGGCGATGTGCCGCTCTTCTTCCGGCTCATTCCTGCGGCGCCCGACGGCTTTCGCATGGGCGAGCGGGGGCAGCAGGTCGAGGCCGAACCCATACACACGGTTCGCATCGCCCGGGCGTTCTACCTGGGGACCTTTCCGGTCACCCAACATCAGTATCGCGCCGTCGCCGCGCGCTGGCCCGATCTCCGACTCGATCGCGATCCAAGTCACCTCAAGGAGCGCGGCGACTTCCATCCTGTCGAACAGGTGAGCTGGGACGACGCGGTTCGCTGGTGCGCGGGCGTGCACGAGCGTTGCGTGGATGGCGCGCTGCGCTGGACCACGAAGCCGGGGTCGCCGTCGCTCGGTACGATCGAGCGGATCGCGCTACCAAGCGAGGCCGAGTGGGAATACGCGTGCCGTGCGGGCACGGAGACAGAGTACTGGTCCGGTGACGGCGAGGCGGCGCTCGCCGAGGTGGGGTGGTACCAGGGCAACTCGGAGGACTCCACGCGGCCCGGTGGCCGGAAGTCCACGCACCCCGTCGGCGAGAAGGACGCCGCGAACCCGTGGGGGCTCCACGACATGCACGGCAACGTCGACGAGTGGTGCGAGGACGTCTTCCACCCGCGGGCGTATCGGAAGCGGGTGGAAGGTTGGGCGGCGCGGGCTTGGACGGCTGCGGACGCGGGCGAGGACGCGACGGAGTATGGGCAGCGGAGCGGGGCTGGGACGAGCAACCCCGATCGCGTCATCCGCGGCGGGTCGTGGAGCGGCTCGGCCAGGTACTGCCGCTCGGCGTTCCGCAACAGGTGGTGGCCCGACAACCGCTTCGGGGATCTGGGCTTCCGATGTTGTCTGTTCCCCGGTCCGGTGGCGCAAGCGCAGAAGAGCCACCGAGCGGAGGCGGAGCCCGCGGCGTGAGCCGAGCGGGAAGCCGCGCATGCGGCGCGAGCGAGGCGAACGCAGCGGGCGCAGCCGGAGCGGGGGTGCGTCGCCCCCGACGCGTGCCATGGCCTCGCGTGCCATCGCCTCGCCGCGCAGTGGCGCGGCCATGCGAACGCGCGGGACGCCCGGACCATCCCCCAAGCCCGACGATCCCCAAGCTCGACGATCCCCCAAGCCCACCGACCACCGCTTGATTCCCTCGCCGCTCGCGACGATCCTGCGTCCACCGTTGGCCGATCCCAACCTCGGCTGCGCATTCGCCGTGCAGCCGCCGTGCACACGTTCATGCCATTCCGTGTGGTTCAACACTCCGTGCCAACAACCCCGGAGTTCAAGGACCTGAGCGCGTTTCGCGCCTCCGGCGGAGCACGGGTTCGTCGGGGCGCATGCTCGGTTCCGCCATGAGTGAGCGACCGAGACATGTTCTGAGGTGGTCGAGGAATCGCGCCGAGCGCCGCGGGGCGGCCGACATGGCCTTCCGACTCATCCCAGCGGGGACGTTCCGCATGGGTTCGCGCGCGGAGTCTCACGACGAGGAGCCCATCCACCTCGTGCGCATCACGCGCGACTTCTGGATGGCCGAGACACCCGTCACGCAGAAGCAATTCGCGCTGTGGACCGGATCGCCGGACTACCGCACATGGCGCGCGGCGCGCGGTCAGTCGGAGGAGCACACGAATGAGTTCGAGTACCGTCCGAACCACCCGGCGGAGCGCATGACGTGGGACGAGGCGGTCGGCTACTGCGAGTGGCTGATGCGACAGCCGGGCATCGACCTTCCAACCGGGTTCACCGCCGGACTACCGAGCGAGGCGCAGTGGGAGTATGCGTGTCGTGCGGGCACAGAGACGGAGTACTGGTCCGGCGACGGCGAGGCAGCGCTGGCCGAGGTGGGCTGGTACGACGGCAACTCCGGCAACCAGACGCACGTCGTCGGCGAGAAGGGCGCTCCGAACCCGTGGGGTCTCCACGATATGCATGGGAACGTGTCGGAGTGGTGTCGCGACGCATGGGTTGTCGACGCGTATCGGCGCGAGCGGCGAGTGGATGGAAGCGCAGACCCAGAGACGACAGCAGCAGATGCGGGTGAGAGGAATCCCGATCGCGTCATCCGCGGCGGTTCGTGGATCTACTCCGCCAGGGCCTGCCTCTCGGCAATCCGCGTCGGGCGATGGCCCGTCATCCCCGGCAGGAATCAGGGCTTCCGGTGTTGTCTCTTCCCCGGTCCGGTGGCGCAGGCCCAGAAGAGCCAACGAGCGGAGGCGGAGCCCGCGGCGTGAGCCGAGCGGCAAGCCGCGGATGCGGCGCGAGCGAGGCGAACGCAGCGGGCGCAGCCGGAGCGGACGCGCGCCATGGCGCACATCGGGGACGCCGCGTCGTACGGGCGGCTGGTACGCTCTTGACGTCGACGAGGGTGGTGTGGCACTCCCGGGCGTCGCGCGTCGTTTGGTCCTCGTGCTTCCGTGATCGACATGTCCACGGCGACCCGTCCAACTCCGGAGCTCTCCCGCACAATCGACGCGCCGGACGGCGAGGTTGATTGGATCGGCGAAAGCCGGAAGCTCGACGCCGGACGGGTGACGCGCATCATCGTCGGGCGACTGGATGCCGACGAGGAACGCAGCGCTGAAGCGAAATCCGCGAAGGGAAGGAAACCGAAGGCCTCGGCGCGCCGGGTCGAGATCCCGAAGAACCTCGCCGAGCTCTTCCCCGATCTCACGCACCTGTACCTCTGGAAGCTCTCTTGGCTGGACGCGATTCCAGCGCTTCCGGCTGGCTTGCAGTGTCTCGACGTTCGTGGTTGTGCGGAGCTGGCGAGGATCGCCGATCTCCCGCCCGAGCTCGACACGCTGGTGCTTGAGGAGTGTCCGAAGCTTGAGGTGGATGGCGTTCCAGGATGCATGCACCTCCGGGACCTGAGCATCCGTGGATGCGAGCGAATCAAGCCGAAGTGGCTCGTGGAGGTCGTCTCTTCGGCACCCGCGCTGGCCAAGCTCGATGCGTCGAGTTGTCCTCAGATCGAGGTGATTCCCGCTTCGATGTGGAAGGACGGCTCGGCCCTCGTCGACCTTCGGTTCGACGGTTGCACGACGCTCACGACGATCGAGCCCCGGTGGCCCCGTGGGCTGCGACGCATCGGTCTGCGCGGCGCCACGGCACTGCGCGGGGTCGCGATGGATCTTCCGGAAGGCGTCGACTACGTCGATCTGGCGCGCACTCCGGCGCTCAAGAAACTCCCGCTGGCGAATCCCACGCCACAGGGCAAGTGGCCGCGCACGCTCTTCATCTACGGATCGGGGATCGACCTTCCGCCCGAGGTCCTTGGCAGTTCCGATGATTCGAACGTGGCGCGGGATGTTCGCGCGGTCCTGGAGGAACGAGGCCGCCCGGGTGCCATCGGATTCGCCGTGTTCGACCACGAGGTCAAGGTGATCGTGCTGGGAAACGGTCGATGTGGCAAGACCTCGCTCGCGCGACGGCTGGTCGAGGACCGCTTCGACAAGAACGAGCCAACGACGCATCCGATCAGCCTCTGGACGACCGACCTGCCGTTCCGGGCCATCGACGAATCGAAGGATGCGGTGCCGCACGCCCACCTGAACATGTGGGACTTCGCCGGCCAGGACCTCTACCACAACATGCATCGGCGGTTCCTTCAGACCAAGGCCGTCTACATCCTCTGCGACACGACGCGCGGACCGGGCGCCGACCCCGAGGGCGACGAACGGGAGAGGAAGGCAATCGCCAAGCTGCCGCGCGGTGCCGACTTCGAACCCGGCCTTGGGTACTGGCAGGAGCAGGTTGCATCGTTGCTCCCGCCGTCGGGTGTGCATGCCGCTCCACCGACGATCCTCGTCGAGACGAAGGTGGGGCGGCCGCCCGACCCCGGTGTGAAGCCGATCCCGAAGGCCATTCAGTTCGATGCGCAGGACGCCACCGGGCTGGACGACCTTCGCCGACGACTTGCGAAGGAGGTCGCCGTCGTGCTGGGTCGAGCGGGAGAACGCGAGATCGGGCCGGGACCGATGGCGCTGAAGGAGGAGATCCGGAAACGAAAGGAAGCGAACGAAGCGGAATTCGAGCGGCACAAGAAGGCACACGCCGCGCGAGTGAAGAACCTCGGCTCGAAGGACCCGACGCCTCACTTCACGCCGCCGCATCCATACCTCTCGCGGGAGGAGTTCGACGGATTGGTTGGGCGGCACTGCCCGGATGGCCTCTACGCCGAGAGTCCGGAGCTCCTGCTCAAGATCTTCCACCTCAGCGGTTTCGTCTATGCGCTGCGGCGACCGTGGGAGAGCGAGCCGGGCCAATCCGACGGCGATGCGTCGACGATCCCGGACATCGTCGTTCTCGACCAGCGATGGGTGCTCGAAGCGGTCTACGCCCTCTTCGATCGCGAGCGATGCTGGCCGCGGCTTCATGCGGCGCGTGGCCGCTTCTCGGCGTCGGACCTGCGCGACTGGGGCTGGCGCGAGCTCGGATATTCGGATGAGCACCAGGCGCACTTCATGCAGTTCATGCGCTCTTCGGGAATCTGCTTCGAGCTCATCCCCGCCGACAAGACGGTGAGTGGCGAGGCGATCCATCTCGCGCCGGCGGCGCTCCCCCGGCGGGACGAGGTGTACCCCGGTCTCGGCATGGAGTTCGTCGCCGGAAACCAGGCGCAGCCGAGCAAGAGCGTCTCTCTCGGTCGGCCCGACGACGCCCAACTCGGCAAGGTCATCAGCCGCGATCTGATGCTTCGACTGCTCGTGCGACTCGGTCGCCGATGGCGCCGCATGGGCACGATGTGGCTCTGGGGCGGCCGTTTCGAGTCGTTCCGCGAGCCGATGTGGAAGGGCGAACGGACCTTCGTCGAGCTCGACTGGCAGCCGCATCGCAAGGACAGCTACGCGGGCACGCTCACGCTGGCGCTGCATGGAAAGGAGAGCACGTTCCTCGACGCGATGCTCGGCGAGGTGCGCGAGGTCCTCAAGCCCGTGGGTGTCGACGTCGACGCCGTGCCCGAGCTCAAGGCCGTTGCGTGGACGGCCCGGCCCGACCATCGACGAAGCGAACCGACGGCCGGGTCCGACGCGTCGCTCGAGCGTGGCGAGCGGGACGCGATCTCCGCGCATGCGCCGAGCGTCGATCGCGCCATTGGCGTGGAGATTGCGATCTCGTTCGCAGGGGTCGACGGACAGGGAACGCAGGCGCCACAGTCCCTTCCCGACACGTCGATCGAGAAGTGGCCGCGCCTTCTTGCGGCGCGACTGCGAGCGGTGGGTTTCTCCGTCCTCGAGTACCGCACCGAACAGGGACGGCCGGAGAAGGAGCGACCCTCCGACAAGACGACGCCGCTGATGCGAGTGAGCTCGCGGGACCTGATCGTGGCGATCCTGAGCGCCAAGTACCTGACGTCGGAGTGGTGCATGCAGGAGCTTGCGTGGGTCTACCAGCGCCTTCCGGCGATCGCGAGTGGTGGTGGGCGGAACCGAACCGTGCTGCTCCTCGGGGCGTTCCCCGGTGCTCGTGTGTACGACACGAGCGCCGCCGGCTTGGGTCAGCAGGCGATGGACTTGCTTGAGACGCACTGGAGGGAACGAGCGCGCGCCTATTACGGAGAGCTCGCGCAGCGTGTCGATCCGAAGCCGGGCGAGGCCTATCCCATCATCCGGGAACGAGATCAGCGTCACGAGTACCACGACTGGATGACGCTCGTCTCAACTCCCAGAGATTTCAGCAAGTTCTGCGACTTCCTGCGGGGTTGGTCGGGTGGAGTGAATCTCGAAGTCGCGCCAGACAAGGCCTCGATCGACACCCTGACCGACCGGATCGCGCGGACGATCGAGGATCCGGACGTGCTCTTGGAATGCGCCAGGCGGGCGTACGTCGATTCGACGGTCATGGATGACACGGATCCCGAGGAGGCGGAGGAGGCTGAACGTCGAGCGGCCTTGCTGCTCGGACAAGGCCTTGCGACAAGAGCGGCGCAGCGTCTCGGACCATCGACCTTCCAGGATGCGATCAGTCATACGCTGGGCGCCCGCCTGCTCGACCGCCTGCGAGTCAGCGCGAGCGCGGCGAGTCCGGAGCTTCGAGCGCAGGTGCTGAAGGGTTGGAACGAGGTCGTGGGCGCTCCGATCGGTCCCCCGTGATCGATCTGTGCGACGGCGAGCGATCGACCGCACCGAAGCATCCGCCCGATCAGACGCACGCCCTCCCCCCACGCACCGTCCACTTCTGGCCCCGGCGGCGAAGCCGCCAGCCCATGATCGTGCCGGGCAAGCCGCCGCTCACCGACGTGCGGCGTCCACCCAATCCCACCGCGGCGGCGGCGCCGCCCGGCCAAGATCGGACGCGCCGCGGCATCGCGGCATGCTTCCGGCTCGCGCGCCGCGGCATTGCGGCATGTTCCTGGCTCGCGTGCGGCACCGCACCACGTGTCCGACGTTCGAACACACCCCGTCATCCGCGACCGGACGCAGCCACCCCGGACTACCATCTCTCGCCCATGCGCGATTTCCGTCTCCGCAGCGATCTGAAGCGTTCCGTCGTCAAGGGCTATGCGCTGCCGCTTGGCATCGAGGCGACGGAGCTCGAGCCTCCCAGCCAGGGCTACACGATCGCGTACACGCCCGGCGAGGAGGACGAGCCGGACACGTACGCGTTCCACGTGGTCGTGTCGCACGAGAAGCTCGCCCCGCTGATCGACAACGCTGGCGCTGCTGCCGGAGGAAGTCACGCCGATCGTCGAGATCGGCTCGCGCGACGCGTACCGCAGCGTGGACATCTACATCGCCGAGGAGCCGATCCCGCGCCGCGACTTCATCACGGTCTGGAAGACGTACGCCGACATCATCCTCGAGGACGCGTCGATCGGGATCGGCGCCAACAGCGAGGAGCCGTTCGCGGAGGTCTTCATCGACTCGTGGAAGGGGCTGGCCATCCACGTGCCGCTGGAGATGCGCGAACGCGTCGAGGCGATGCTCCATGCCGCCGGGCTCGACGAGGTTCCCGAGACGTGGCCGAGCGACCCGGACAACGATCCGGTGCCGGGAACGTCGGTCCGCGAGGTGCTGGAGCTGGTGGACGACCAGTCGCCCGACATCGACGAGCTGCTCCTGCAACTCCGCGAGGCGTGGGGACTGGAGCTGAACATCGATCCGGCGACGAACGTCGACGAGGCGGGCCGAAACCTGGGACTGACCCTGTGGCACGCGGTCGTCGTCGCGGACAGCACCGACGGCGATCCCGACCGCGGCGCATACCTCTCGATCTGGCTCACGGCGGGATCGCTCTCCGACGTCGAGCAGATGATCGACGACGCCATGCGCGAGCAGAGCGAGTGGGAGGTCAACAGCATCTACTCGGTCGACCGCGTCGCCTACGACGAGCGGCCCGACGAGCTCGCCGACCTTCCGCCGCGCGCCCGGGAGCCCAAGGTCCACCTGATCGAGGTCGACGCGTGGGGCGAACCGCCAAAGCCCGGCAAGGGCAAGGGCGCGGCGCGCGGATGAGCGAGAGCGGGCCTTCGTCGATCGGTGCGGAGCGCGGCGACATCGAGTGGTACCGCGACGGCCTGCGCTTCTCGTGCACGATGTGCGGCAACTGCTGCACCGGGCCCGAGGGCGTCGTCTGGTTCGGCGCCGAGGAGGGCCGCGCGATGGCCCTTCGGCAGGGGCTCGCGGAAGACGACTTCTACCGCCTGCATGCGCGGCGCGTCGGCGGGCGCTGGTCGCTCCGCGAGCGCGTGCTCGACGACGGTCGCCACGACTGCGTTTTCCTCGACCGCGAGGCGATCCCCGGAAAGGCCGTCTGCGGGCTCTACGAGGACCGGCCGGCGCAGTGCCGCACCTGGCCCTTCTGGCCGGAGAACCTGACGTCGCGGAAGGCGTGGCAGGCCGCGAAGAAGCGAGCGCCGTGTCCGGGCATGGACACCGGCGCGCTGGTGCCCGTCGAGGCGATCCGCATCCAGCGCGATGCGACGCCGGCATGAGGCGGGCGGCGCATGTCTGACGAGTCCGACGTGTTCGACATGCCCGACATGCCCGACATGCCCGACATGCCCGTCATGCCTGACATGCCTGACATGCCTGACATGCCCGACATGCCCGACCCATCGCCAGCCAGCGCGTGGAGCCGCGCCGCGGCCGACCCGCGCGTCGACGCCGCGCTGCGCGCCATTCATCGCGAGGTCGCGGAGTCGACGCTCGCGGCGCGACCGCTCTGCGTGGCGAGCGGACAATGCTGCCGGTTCGAGCGGTTCGGGCACCGCCTCTACGTGACCGGACTGGAGACGGCGTGGTTCCTGGCGGGGCTCGAACACGATCTCCAGCGCACGCTCACGGTCGAGGACCTCGACGCCGCCATCGCCGCGGGGACGTGTCCGTTCCTCCGCGAGGGGCTCTGTTCCGTTCACGCGATCCGGCCCTTCGCCTGCCGCACGTTCTTCTGCGATCCGCGCTCGAGCGCGTGGCAGACGGAGCTTCACGAGCGGATGCACGCGCGCGTGCGTGCGCTGCACGACGAGATCGGAGTCGAGTATCGCTACGCCGAGTGGCGGGCGATGCTGGGCGAGTTCGTCCGCGCGGGTCGGCGGACGGAGGCGCGGGGCGGAGAGGGAATCGGGAAGTAGGGATCGGGGAGGATCTTCGGGGCGCGAGCGCAGCAGGCGAGGGCCGGATCACTCGGCGCGCCATGGCGTCGCATGGTCGTTCGCCGCGCACCGGCGCGCGCCGGATCCATCGGCGCGCAGCGGGACTTGATCCTTCGTCATGCCGCCTGGTCCCTCGCCGCGCGGCCTGATCCTTCGCCGCGCCCGCCGACCTCCTACGCGCCCGCCATCGCCTTCTTGCCGCTCTTCTCGGCGACCTTCTCCGAGCCCCGTTCCGCACCGAGCGACTCGGCCTTGCGCGCCGCCTCGGCGATCGACGACGCATCGCTCTCGCCCGCCTCGGCCGGCGCCTCGGCGAGGCGCCGGACCTTGAGCTTCGCGTATGGATCGAAGCCGGTGCCGGCCGGGATGAGGTGGCCCAGGAGGACGTTCTCCTTGAGTCCGAGGAGGTTGTCCACGGCGCCCTTGAGCGCGGCCTCGGTGAGCACCTTGGTCGTCTCCTGGAAGCTCGCGCCGGAGAGGAACGACTCGGCCTGGAGCGATGCCTTGGTGATGCCCAGCAGCAGCGTCTTGACGGATGCGGGACGGGGCTTCTTGGTCTTGCACGGCTGCTTGCCGTCGGCCTCGGCCCGCGCGTTCGCCTCGCGGACCTCGTCCTTGGCGACGAGCGAGTCCTTCGCGAGCCCCGTGTCGCCGCTCTCCACGATCTTGAGCTTGTCGGCGAGCTCGTCGTTGATCTGCCGGAAGACGAACTTGTCGATGACGTCGTTGGGCAGGAGGTCGGTGTCGCCGGGGCTCTGGACGCGCACCTTGCTCAGCATCTGGCGGAGGATCACCTCGATGTGCTTGTCCGAGATGGGCACGCCCTGGGCGCGGTAGACGTTCTGCACCTCGTCGAGCATGTAGACGTAGAGGGCGTCCTCGCCCTTGATGCGCAGGATGTCGGCCGGGATCATCGGCCCTTCCGTGAGCGGATCGCCGGCGGTGACGTGGTCGCCGGTGTGCACCAGCAGGTGCGTGCCCTGCGGCACGTGGTGGTCGTGCTCCAGCCCGGCCTCGGAGACGACGCGGACGGTCATCTTGCCCTTGCGCTTGTCCGAGTGGAGCTCGACGCGGCCCGAGATCTCGGCCATGACCGCCGGATCGCGCGGCACGCGGGCCTCGAAGATCTCGGTGACGCGAGGAAGACCGCCGACGATGTCGGCCGACTTCGCGGTCTCCTTCGGCTGACGCGCGAGCATCTGGCCGATCTTGATCCGCTGTCCCTCCTTCACCTCGATGCGGGCCTTCGCCGGCAGGTGGTGGAAGTCGAGGATCTGTCCGTTGTCGTCCTCGATGGTGATCTGCGGGTGCTTCTCGCCCGTGTGCTCGATCACGATGAGCTCGGTTCCGCCGCCCTTCGCGTCCTCGCGGCGCACCGTCTCGTCCTCGACGATGTCCTTGAAGCGGACGACGCCGCTCTTCTCGGCGAGGATGGGCGTCCGGTGGGGGTCCCACTCGACGAGGAGCTGGCCCTTCTTGACGTGCTCGCCCGGCTTCACGGTGATCGTCGCGCCGTAGGGGACCGGATGCTTCTCGAGCTCGCGGCCCTTCTCGTCGACGAGCGCCACCGTTCCGTTGCGGCGGAGCGCGGTGAGGAGCTTCACGCCGTCGTGGTCCACGACGACCTCGTTGCAGTCGCGCAGCGCCACGATGCCGGCGTTGCTCGCCTTGTGCATCGTCTCCGCCAGGCCTCGCGCCGCGATGCCGCCCGTGTGGAACGTGCGCATCGTCAACTGCGTGCCCGGCTCGCCGATCGACTGGGCGGCGATGATGCCGACGGCCATGCCGAGCTCGACGAACGAGCCGGTGGACATGTCCATGCCGTAGCACTTCTGGCAGACCCCGCGCGCGGTGTTGCACGTGAGCGAGCTGCGCACCGAGACGGAGCGGATGCCGAGCGCCTCGATCTTGCGGGCGACATCGTCGGTGATCAGGCCGTTCTCCTCGACGATGACCTCGTCGGTGATCGGGTTCACGATGTTCTCGCGCGTCGTGCGGCCGACGATCGCGTCGCGGAGCGGCACGTCGACCTCCTCGCCGCGGTAGATCGCGCGCTTGGAGATGCCCATGCTGGTGCCGCAGTCCTCCTCGACCACCACGACGGACTGGGCGACGTCGCACAGCTTGCGCGTGAGGTAGCCGGAGTCCGCGGTCTTGAGCGCCGTGTCGGCGAGGCCCTTCCGGGCGCCGTGCGTCGACGAGAAGTACTCGAGGACGTTGAGTCCCTCGCGGAAGTTGGCCTTGATCGGCGTCTCGATGATCTCGCCGCTGGGCTTGGCCATCAGGCCGCGCATGCCGGCGAGCTGCTGCATCTGGCTGATGTTGCCGCGGGCGCCGGAGTCGGAGAAGAGGAAGACCGGGTTGAGGTAGCGGACGCCCTCCTTCGAGTCGATCGGCCGCTCCTTGCCGGTGGCCGGATCACGACGATCGTTCTTGAGCGTCTCGACGAGCTTCTTGACGACCTGCTCGCGGCACTGCGCCCAGAGGTCGAGGAGCTGGTTGTGCCGCTCGCGCTCGGTGATGGCGCCGTTCTCGAAGGCGCGCTCGACGCGGTCGACCTTCTTCTGCGTCTCGGCGATGAGCTTGAACTTCTCCTCCGGCACGCGCAGGTCGGTGATGCCGAAGGAGAGCCCCGACGTCGTCGACGCCTTGAAGCCCGTCTCCTTCATGTCGTCGAGCAGGTCGATCGTGCGCGGACGGCCGAGCCGTTCGTAGGTGTCGTCGATGACGCGGGCGCAGCCCTTCTTGCCCAGCGCGCAGTTGTAGAAGGGCATCCCGTTCGCGAGGATCTCGCTGAAGATGAGCCGTCCGACCGTGGTCACGATGCGGCGATGCGCCGGCATCGGCGACGGGCTGCCCTTCTCGCTCTCCACGATCTCCGAGAAGCGGGGGAGCCGCACGACGATCGGCTGCTGGAGCGCGATCTCCTTGAGGTCGTGCGCGAGCATCGCCTCGAAGGGATCCTTGAAGAAGCGCACGCCCTCCTCGCGGGCGCTGACGATCGGATCGGCCGCGGCCCGGATCGTCTCGACGAGCGCCGCATATTCCGGATGGAGCACCGTGAGGAAGTAGACGCCCATCACGATGTCCTGGCTGGGCGAGACGATCGGGTTGCCGTTGGCCGGCGAGAAGATGTTGTGCGTGCTGAGCATCAGCACGTGGGCCTCGGCCTGCGCCTCGACCGAGAGGGGAAGGTGGACGGCCATCTGGTCGCCGTCGAAGTCGGCGTTGTAGCCGGTGCAGACGAGCGGATGGATCTTGATCGCGTTGCCCTCGACGAGCACCGGCTCGAACGCCTGGATGCCCATGCGGTGCAGGGTCGGCGCGCGGTTGAGCAGCACCGGATGGAGGTGGATCACCTGCTCGAGGATGTCCCAGACCTCGGGATCGCGGCGCTCGAGCATGCGCTTCGCCGACTTGATGGTGTCCGCGAGGCCGTGCTCCTTGAGCTTGCGGATGATGAACAGCTGGAAGAGCCCAGCGCGATCTTCTTGGGCAGGCCGCACTGGTGGAGCTTGGAAACCGGACCGACCACGATGACCGAGCGCCGAATAGTCGACGCGGCTTGCCGAGCAGGTTCTCGCGGAAGCGGCCTGCTTGCCCTTGATCATGTCCGTGATGGACTTGAGCGGGCGGTTGCTCGAGCCGAGCACCGGGCGGCAGCAGCGGCCGTTGTCGAGAGCGTCCACGGCCTGCTGGAGCATGCGCTCTCGTTGCGGATGATGACCTCGGGCGCGTTGAGGTCCATCAGCTTCTTCAGCCGGTTGTTGCGGTTGATGATGCGCCGGTACAGGTCGTTGAGGTCGCTGGTCGCGAAGTTGCCGCTCTCCAGGAGGACGAGCGGACGCAGGTCCGGCGGGATGACCGGGATCACGTCGAGGACCATCCACGCCGGATCGTTCTCGCTGCCGCGGATCTGCTCGACGAGCTTGAGCCGCTTCGAGAGGTCCTTGAGCTTCTGCTTGCTGCGCGTGTCGGCGATGTCCTGTCGGAGCTCGCCGGCGAGGTTGGCCAGGTCGAGCTGGTTGAGCAGCTCGCGCACCGCGTCGGCGCCCATCATGCCCGTGAAGGCCGTGCCGTACTTCTCGACCGCGAGGCGGTACTCGTCCTCGGTGAGGACCTGCTTGTAGTGGAGGTCGGTCGTGCCCGGATCGGTCACGACGTAGTCCTGGAAGTAGACGATCTTCTCGAGGTCGCTCGTCTTCATGGCGAGCAGGTTGCCGAGGCGGCTCGGCATCGCCTTGAAGAACCAGATGTGCACCACGGGCGCCGCGAGGTTGATGTGGCCCATGCGCTTGCGGCGCACGCGCGAGTGCGTGACCTTGACGCCGCAGCGGTCGCAGATGATGCCCTTGAACTTGGTGCCCTTGTACTTGCCGCAGGCGCACTCGTAGTCGCGCTCGGGTCCGAAGATGCGCTCGCAGAAGAGGCCGTCCCGCTCGGGCCGGTAGGTGCGGTAGTTGATCGTCTCGGGCTTCTTGACCTCGCCGTAGCTCCAGCTGCGGATGTTGTTCGGGCTGGCGAGGGTGATCTTCACCGACCCGAAGTCGTTGACGCGGTCGTAGACGGACTCGTTCATGGGATGTGCGTCCGAAGAGGGATGGCGGCGGGCAACTTGCGAGTGATCGAGATGGGTTGTCGGGTGCGCGGTCGGGCGGCGGGGCGGCCCCGGCTCACGTCAGCACGGCCTTGTCGTCCGAGGCTTCCTCGCCTTGCTTCTCGAGGGTGATGTTCATGCCGAGGCCCTTGATCTCGTGGCAGAGGACGTCGAAGACGACGGGCATTCCCGCCTGGAGCGTGTTCGTGCCCTTCACCATGGAGTCGTAGATCTTGGTGCGGCCCTCGACGTCGTCGCTCTTGACCGTGAGCAGCTCCTGGAGCACGTACGCGGCGCCGTACGCCTCGAGCGCCCAGACCTCCATCTCGCCGAAGCGCTGGCCGCCGGTGCGCGCCTTGCCGCCGAGGGGCTGCTGCGTGATCAGCGAGTATGGACCGGTGGAGCGGGCGTGGATCTTGTCGTCGACGAGGTGGTGCAGCTTCAGCAGGTACATGAAGCCGACCGTCGTGCGCTGATGGAACGGCTCGCCGGTGCGTCCATCGAAGAGCTGCACCTTGCCGCCGTAGGGCATGCGGGCAAGCAGCTCGCGCGGCGTGCCGGGGTTGCGCCCGGTCTTCTCGAACTCCTCGACGCGCTTGTCCACGGAGCGGTTCGCCTCGTCGAGGGATTCCATGATCTGCTTCTCGTCGCCGCCGTCGAAGACGGGCGTGAGCGCCTGGAAGCCGAGCACGCGCGCCGCCCAGCCGAGGTGCACCTCGAGGATCTGGCCGACGTTCATGCGGCTGGGCACGCCGAGCGGGTTGAGCAGCACGTCCACCGGCGTGCCGTCCTCGAGGAACGGCATGTTCTCCTCGGGCACGATGCGCGCGATCACGCCCTTGTTGCCGTGGCGTCCGGCCATCTTGTCGCCGACGGAGAGCTGGCGCTTCGTCGCCAGGTAGATCTTCACCATCTCGAGCACGCCCGAGGGAAGCTCGTCGCCGCGCTTCATGTGCGACGCCTTGCGCTCCTTCTCCTTGCGCACCGCCTGGACGCGCGGCCAGAACTGGCCGTGGACGACAAGCGCGTGCTCGCGGGCCTCCTTCGAGCCCTTCATCCACTTCTCGGAGAAGTTCTCGATCTGCTCGAGGATGACCTCGGGCAGCTCGCTGGCGCCGACCTTCTGGCGGGTGGAGGGGTCGACCATCTCGGCGCCGAGCACCTTGTTGATCTCGCCGACCATCTGGCGGAAGAGGGCGATGGCCTTCTGGTCCATCATCTCCTCGAAGGCGGCGAGCTCCTTCTTGAGCTGCTTCTTCTGGTCCTCGTTGAGGTGCAGGCGCCGGCTGAACCGCCGCGCGCCGATGACGATGCCCTCGGTGCCCGCGGGAACCTCGAGCGAGTCGTTCTTCACGTCCTCGCCGGCGCGGCCGAAGATCGCGTGCAGGAGCTTCTCCTCCGGGCTGAGCTCGCTCTTGCTCTTGGGGCTGACCTTGCCGACGAGGATGTCGCCGGGGCCGACGCGGGCGCCGATGCGGATCACGCCCATCTCGTCGAGGTTGCGCAGCATGCGCTCCGAGACGTTGGGGATGTCGCGGGTGAACTCCTCGCGACCGAGCTTGGTCTCGCGGATCTCGACGTCGAAGCTCTCGATGTGGATCGACGTGAAGACGTCGTCCTTCACCAGCCGCTCGTTGATGACGATGGCGTCCTCGAAGTTGTAGCCGTCGAAGGTGTTGAACGCGACGAGCACGTTCTTGCCGATGGAGAGCTCGCCCTGCCGCGTGCTCGCGCCGTCCGCGAGGATCTCGCCCGCCTTCACCCTCTGGCCCAGGCGCACGACCGGCCGCTGGTTCTGGCAGGTGCGCTCGTTCAGGCCGACGAACTTGCGGAGCTCGTACTCGTCGGCGTTGTCCACGATCACGCGCTCCGCGTCGACGTACGTGACGACGCCGCCGCGACGGGCCTTGACGATCATGCCGGAGTGGGTGCCGACGACCTTCTCCATGCCCGTGCAGACGCACGGCGGATCGGTCTTGATGAGCGGCACCGCCTGCCGCTGCATGTTCGAGCCCATGAGCGCCCGGTTGGCGTCGTCGTGCTCGAGGAACGGGATGAGCGCCGCCGAGACGCCGACGATCTGCTTGGCGGAGATGTCGGCGAACCTGACCTCCTCGGCCGGGAGCTGGGCGAGCTCGCCCTGCACGCGGGCGAGCACCGAGCCCGAGAGGAGCTTGCCGTCGCGGTCGAGCGCGTCGCTCGTCGCGAGCACGGTCTGGAGCTCCTCGTCGGCGCGGAGCGGCACGACCTTGCCGGTCCACTTGCCGCTCTTCAGCTCGCGGTACGGCGTGAGCAGGAAGCCGTAGTCGTCCACCTCGGCGTAGATCCCGAGCGAGGCGATGAGGCCGATGTTGGTCCCTTCCGGCGTCTCGATCGGACAGATGCGCCCGTAGTGGCTGATGTGGACGTCGCGCACCTCGAAGCCGGCGCGCTTGCGGTTGAGCCCTCCGGGACCGAGGGCGGAGAGGCGTCGCTCGTGCACGAGCATCGAGAGCGGGTTCGTCTGGTCGACGACCTGCGAGAGCTCGCTGCGCCCGAAGAAGAACTCGATGGCGCTCGAGATGGACTTGGAATTGACGAGGTCGGCGATCTTGTCGAGCTCCTCCGGATCCTTCACGCTCATGCGCTCCTGGACGGTGCGCTTGAGCTTGAGGAAGCCCTTGCGCATCTCCTCGACGGCGAGCTCGTCGAGCGTGCGGAGCCGGCGGTTGCCGAGGTGGTCGATGTCGTCGACGAAGGCCTCCTTGCTCTTGGCGCGGAGGTTCATGATGTAGCGGATGACCGCGAGGAAGTCCTCGGCGCGGATGTGCATGATGTTCTCGGGCACATCCATCCCGAACTTGCGGTTGATGCGGAAGCGGCCGACGCGACCGAGGCGGTACCGGTTCTCGTCGAAGAACTTCTCCTTGAAGAGCGCCTTCGCCTTGTCCACCTGTGGCGGATTGCCGGGCCGAAGCCGGCCGTAGATCTTCAGCAGCGCCGCCTCGTGCTCGCTCACCTCGGCGAGGAAGTCGAGCCGCTCCTCGGCGAGCGTGTTGAGGATCAGCGGATCGGCGGCGTTGGGAATCACGCGCACGGTCCTGAGGCTGCTCTTGATGATGAACTCCGCCGCGTCGCCGATCTGCGCGCCGGGACGGCAGATCTCCTCGCCGGTGTCGGTGTCGACGATGAGCTCGGCCGAGTAGTGCTCGGGCTTCACCCGCTCGACCTTCATGTCCTCGACCTCGTAGAAGAGCTCGAGGAGCTTGTCGGTCGAGGAGTACTTCTCGTCGAGCGCCCGCAGGAAGGTCGTCGCGGCCAGCTTGGTCGACTGGTCGATGCGCATCGCCAGCACGTCCTTCTTCGTCACCTCCAGCTCGATCCACGAGCCGCGCTCGGGGATGATGCGGGCCGAGTGCAGCGGGCGGTCGCCGACCGACGAGACGATGGAGAAGTCGACGCCCGGCGAGCGGTGAAGCTGGCTGACGATCACGCGCTCGGCGCCGTTCACGATGAACTCGCCGCCGCCCATCATGATCGGGATCTCGCCGAGGTAGATCTCCTCCTCGGGAACCTCGTTCACGCCCTCGCGGCGCAGGCGCACCGCGACGCGGAACGGGAGCCCGTAAGTGAGCCGCAGCTCGCGGCACTCGTCCTGCGTGTAGCGCGGCTCGTCGAGCTTGTAGTAGAGGTACTCGAGCTTCATCTTCCCGTCGTAGCTCTCGATCGGGAAGATCTCGCGCAGGAGGGACTCGATCCCCAGCGACGGGTCGCGCTTGTCGTGCGCCTTCGCGCCCTGGAGGAAGCGGTCGTACGCGGTCTCTTGCACGCGCACGAGGTTCGGGACGGGAATCGCGTCACCACGCTTGGAGAAGTCGCGCACAGAAGTCGTAGACATCGTGGACACCTTGAGGTGCGATGAACAGCGACAGCCGACGGCGACCAGCATTCGGTCACGTCGGTCGGTTCAGGTTGATTGCGATCAGGGGACGAGCGGCGGCAAGTGGAGCATCGTAGCAAACCACCCTTGCGCAAGCAAGGCGCGTGCCCGGAGTCAACGAATCGAACGGTTTGGAGAATGTTTGGTATCTGTCGCGGCTCCCCGGCGGATGGGCCCGAACGCGGCGAAGTCGTCCACCAAGACAAACCGGGCCGCCTTTCGGCGGCCCGGCGTGGAGTGCTTCGTCATTCACCTTCAATCGCCTCGGTGCGCCGCGACTGATACGCGTCCCAGTCGATTCTCGCGCCCAACCCCACCCAATGCCGTCGTGAGGCGCCGCGGTGGGCAAGGGATCGAACGCGAGGAGGTTCGCTGGAGTCCGCGTTACTTGACGACGACCTTGGCGCCAGCCTTCTCGAGCTCGGCCTTGAGCTTCTCGGCGTCTTCCTTCGACACCTTCTCCTTGACCGCCTTGGGAGCGCCATCGACCACGTCCTTGGCCTCCTTCAGGCCGAGGCCGGTGGCCTCGCGGACGACCTTGATGACGTTGATCTTGTTCGCGCCGGCATTCTCGAGGACGACGTCGAACTCGGTCTTCTCCTCGACCTTCGCCGCAGCGCCGCCATCGCCACCGCCGGCAGCCATCATCACCGCGCCACCCGCCGCGGGCTCGATGCCGTAGGTCTCCTTCATGTAGTCAGCCAGGTCGACCGCCTCCTTGAGCGTGAGACCGGCAATCTTGTCGCCGAGGTCCTTGACCTTGGCGTCGAACGTCTTGGTGGCAGTGTCGGACATGGGTGCGAACTCCGTTGGGGGTGTCATCCGAGCCAAGAGGGCACGCACACGCGTGCTTTAACCCCAGAGGGGCCAGTTGAGTGCGGATGTCGTGGTGTGGGTGTAAAGGGGATTCGGGGGTGGGAATCGGGAGACGGGGACGGAAGTCGTAGTCGGATGGAATCGACGAATGGCGGCGTCCGTCGCCTACGCCACGCGTGCGATCGCTTCGCCCTTCTCGAGCTTCTCCTGGATCGTCTTCACGATGCCCAGGACCTTCGCGCCGGGACCCTTCGCGGCGCCGACGACCTTGCGTGCCGGCCCGAGAATGAGCGTGACCACGCGGGCCTGCGCCTCTTCCTTCGTCGGGAACTCGGCGAGGCGCTTCACGCCCGCGGCGCCGGTGAAGAGGACGCCGTCGAGGACGGCACCCTTCAGCTCCAGCTCCTTCACCTTCTTCGACCAGCTCACGAGCTCGCGAGCGACCTCGACGACCGAGTCGGCGCCGTACGCGAACGTGGCGGGACCGACGAGCGATCCGCCGATGACCTCGAGCGGCGTTCCGACGACGGCCTTGCGCGCCAAGGTGTTCTTGACCATCGTCACGCGCACCTTCTTCGTGCGAAGGTGGTTGCGCAGGCGGTTGTTCTCCGTCGCGTTGTAGCCGCGGAGATCGATGATCACCGCGCCCTCGACGCCGTCGAACCGCTCTCGGTACTGCTTGATGATCATTTCCTTGACGGGCTTGCTCATGGGGGGGCCGAGAGGTGGGGGGCGGGGGAGTCAGGACAGGGGACCCGATGCGGGGACGGGTGTCAGGAATCAGGAATTAGGAAATCAGGAAACGGGGATGCGCTGGGTGACCGAGGGTCACGGATCCAACCTCGCCCCATTCGCGAAAGCGAGTGTCGGCCCGGAGGGCCGAACGGAGCGCTCAAGCAACTCAAACGGCCACGGTCACACCGGGGCTCATGGTCGCGCTGATGACGCACTTCTTGATGTACTGGCCCTTCGACGACGCGGGCTTCACCTTGTTGATCGTGGCGATGAACGACTCGAGGTTCGCGACGAGGTCGGCCTCGGAGAAGCTCATCTTGCCGATGACGCAGTGCACGTTGCCGCCGTCGTCGTTGCGATACTCCTGCTTGCCGGCGCCGTACTCCTTGACCGCGCTGGCCACGTCCGGCGTCACCGTTCCCGCCTTGGGCGATGGCATGAGCCCCTTCGGACCAAGCACCTTTCCGAGGCGGCTGACGATGCGCATCATGTCGGGCGAGGCGACGGCGACGTCGAACTCGAGCCAACCCCCTTCGATCTTCTGGACGAGTTCCTCCGCGCCGGCCTCGATGGCGCCCGCGGCCTTCGCCGCCGCGACCTTGTCGGCGCCGCAGAAGCAGACCACGCGAGCGCTCTTGCCGATGCCCTTCGGCAGCGAGATCGAGCCGCGCAGCGCCTGATCGGCCTGCTTCGGATCGATGCCGAGGTTGACGACCACGTTGACCGTCTGGTCGAACTTGGTCGTCTTGAACTTCTTGAGGGCGGAGACCGCCTGTGGAACCGGCAGCGACGCCTTGGGCGCGGCGGCCATGTTCGCTTCGTGTCGCTTGGATAGTTTCGCCATGGGGATCAGCCCTCCACCGTCACGCCCATCGAGCGGCAGGTTCCGGCGATCGTCCGCATGGCGGTGTCGATGCTGCCGGCGTTCAGGTCGTCCATCTTGTCTTCCGCGATCTTGCGGAGCTGCGCGCGGGTGATCTTCCCGACCTTGGCCGTGTTCGGCGTCGCCGAGCCGCTCTCGATCTTGAGCGCGTCCTTCACCAGCACCGAGGCCGGGGACTGCTTGATCTCGAACTCGAAGGTACGGTCGGCGTAGACGGTGATCAGGCAGCCGACGATCCGCCCATTGAACTGGGCGGACTTCGCGTTGAACTGCTGGATGAACTGGCCCGGGTTGACGCCGTTGGCGCCCAGCGCCGGACCGATCGGCGGGGCCGGAGTGGCCTTGCCGCCGGGGGCCATGATCTTGAACTGTTTGACGACCTTCTTGGCCATTTCGTGATCCTCCTACCGGCTGGCGTCGAAGGCGCCGTGGCGATCGCCGGTAGTTCGTGCGGACGGGGATGAGGGGAGGATGGTAGCGAGTTGGGCGGCGAAGACAAGTGACGCGCGAGTCCGATTGCCTGGTCACGGTGTCACTTCGTGGCCTTCGGCTGGACCTGGACGTGCGGGAGAACCCTTGGACTAGCATCGCCCCGCCGTGGGATTCCGGCGAACGGGGGCGCGGCTCGTCTTCATCAGCCACGCGGGAGAAGACACCTGGATCGCGCGGCAACTTGCCGCCCACGTCGCGCAGTGCGGCGCCCAGCCATACCTCGATCGGGTCGACAACGACATCGGACTGGACTTCGAGGAGCGCTTGCTCGAGGTCCTTGATCACGCCGACGAATTGATCGTGCTCTTCACGCCATGGTCGCTCGACCGGGCGTACGTGTGGGCCGAGGTCGGCGCAGCGTGGATTCGCCGAATCCCGATCGTGATCCTCCTTCATGGGCTGTCCGAGGGGGAGTTTGCCGCGAGCCCGAAGGTCCCCGTCTTCACCAAGAAGAGGGATCTCCTCTCCCTGAACGATGTCGATCGCTATTTCGCGCAGTTGCGCGAGCGTACCCTTGCCCGAGGCTCCGATGCCTGAACCCCGCCAACCGAACGTCTTCATCTCGTACGCCGCCCCGGACGCCCAGTGGGTGGCCACGCTGCGAAAGTCGCTGAAGAAGTCCGGAGTGACCCCATGGGCCGACGAGGCGTTGCCTTCGGGCGACCGTTGGGAGGGCTCGCTGCGCCGCGCCCTGGCGGAGAGCGACGCCGTGGTCGTCGTGTTGGACAGGACCAGCCAGGGCAGCGCATCGCTCAACTTCGAGCTCGGGGCGGCCGTTGCAGGAGGCAAGAGGATCGTCCCGGTCGCGTCCGAACGATTGCGGCTGGAGGAGATTCCCGCGCCGATCCGGCGCTTGAAGATCCTCGATGAGCCGTCTGCGCAAGACGCCGGCGAGCGGATCGCCGCGCTCCTCCGTGGCGACGGTGGTCGTCCGGAGTCGGGGCGACCGAAGCGGCCCCGGCCGACCCGGTAGCGTTCGCGGTCCCGCGCGCCCGTGCGGCGGGCTGACTTGCAAGGTGCGCCGCGCGCCGCCCGGCGCGAAGCAATCGCTCACACCCGCAACCGCTCCCACGCGCTCGACAGGAAGCGTGCGCCGAACAAGAGCCCTCGCACCGCGATCTCTCCGCACAGCCCCATCCAGATGCCCGGAAGTCCCAGCGCCAGGTGGACGCCGAGGAACCACGCCAGCGGAAGGCGGACGAAGTAGCTGCTCGCGAACGTGATGAGCAGCGTCCAGTTGACGTCGCCGACGCCGCGCAGGCCTTGACGCGTCACCATGCTCAGCGCGAAGAAGATCTGCACCGAACCGCAGAGCTTGAGCAGCCGAGGGACGGTCTCGAGGTAGATCGGGTTGTCCGAGATGATGCGCGTCAGCAGCGGGCCCGCGAAGATGAAGCACGTGCCCATCGTGCCCATGATCGCCATGCCGATGAGCGTGCACGTGGTGATCGTGCGCCGGGCCATCGCGGGATTCCGGGCGCCGAGGTACTGGCCGGCCAGCGCGCCGGCCGCGGTGCCCATCGCGAATCCAGGCAGGAAGCTGAACGACTCCCATTGCACGGCGATCACGTGCGCACCGACGAGGCCTTGTCCGTTCCCGTCGCCGGCGCGGGCTGCGCCGGCGACGCCGATGAAGTGCATCACGAAGAGGTTGACGCCCCACATCGCCAGCCCTTCGAGGAAGTTCGGCAGCCCCAGCCGCGTGACGCGCCAGGCCATCGACGATTCCGGGCGCAGCGCCGGCGTCGCGAGGCGAAGATCCTTCACGCCGCGCACCAGGACCCAGAGCGTCGCCACGGCGCCGAAGACGTAGCTGATCGCAGTGCCCATCGCGATGCCGCGCACCCCCCAGACGAGGGGATCGTGCGGAAACGGATTGTGCAGGACGGCGCCGCGCACATGCAGGTCGACGCCCGAGAGCGCCCAGGTGGCGACGAGGTTGACCACGTTGACGGCGATGGAGATGAGCGAGGGGCGCGTCGTCTCGCCGGCGCCGTGCAGGCACATCGAGCCGACCATCATCACGCCGCACATGGGCATCGAGAGGGAGAGGATGCCGACGAACTGGCGGCAGTAGGTCGTCGCCTCCGGCGTGAGCCGGCAGTAGCTCGCGAGCGGTCCGACGAAGGCGAACATCGCCGCGCCGACGAGCGCGCCCCATGCGACGCTGATTCCGATGGACTGGCCGAGCGCTCGCTGGGCCTCGTCGGTGTCGCCGCGGCCGATCGCGCGGGCGATGATGGCCTGCCCGCCGACACCGAGCCCGGCCATCGCGATGCCGATGAACCACGCGATGTACGTGCCGATGCCGATGGCGTCGAGCGCTGGAACGACGATCCGCTCGGGCAGGTTGCCGGCGAGCAGCTTGTCGTTCATGCCGACCATCGCGGCCATCGCCTGCTGGAAGAGCACCGGAAGGGCCAGGATCCAGATCGCCGCCCACATGCTCTTGCCGGCCAGCTTGCCGGATCGGATCGACCCCTGCGCATCCTCCGCCGCGCTGGCCTCCTCGACCATGACCAGGGCGTCCGGTGGATCGGACGCACTGATCGGCGCCATCTCCTCCATCGGTCGTGGATCATGCGTCGGCGGGGCGACGACGTCGGGATTGGACGGGTCCTCGCGGCGCAAGGGGGCAGTGTACGGCGCGCCGCTCCGCGAACGCACCGTGCGGCGCCGGCCCGCGCTCCGCGCGGCGCGCGATCGCTACTTGGCGCTCTTCGCGGGAGCGCTCGAACTGGAAGTCGAATTGGGAGTCGGGCTTGAAGTCGAGTTGGAAGTCGGGCCGGACGTCGAACTGGACGGCGAAGTCGACGACGGGGCGGCCGGCGCCTCGGGCGTCGATGTCGAACCCGTCGAGCTCGACGCCGCGTCGGCGGTTCCGTACGTGCTCTTCGCGCCGTCGTCGCGCAGGCCGGCGGGCGGCCCCGGCGGCTCGAACTTCGGGATATCCCAGAAGGTCAGGTAGTCCGTGAACGTGAGCTTGCGCGAGAAGGTCGGATACAGGTATGGCTTCTGGCCCGCGAACGGACTCTTCTGGGCGTTGTACCAGGTGAGCCAGGCGACGCGGTCGATCCCGAAATCCTCGCCGGTGAGCAGGGTCAGCGAGTGCGCCGAGGCCTCGTTGATGCTCAGCTCGCGCACGTCGAGCGCGGCGGCCAGCGCCTGGAATGTCTGGTCCTCGGGGTACTGGCCGAGCGCGACCGCGCACGCGGTGCGGACGTAGTCGTTCTCCTCGTCGTTGGAGAGCCGCCCGGCGAGCGCCTCGACGACCTCGGGATTGTGCAGTCGCTGAAGAGCCTTGGCGGCCTCGAGGCGCACCTCCTTGCTCTTGTCGTCGAGATGCGCGGCGATGGCGATGGCGTCGTTCGGATCGCCATGGCGGCCCAGCGCCCGGATCGATGCCGCCAGCACCTGAGGGTCGGTCTCGTTCGCGACGCGGTCGCGATACATCTTGAGGTAGATCTCGCTGCCGCCCCACGGTGCGTTGGAGAGGAGTGTCGTTCCTCGGCGGCGGTTCTCGGCGTCGTACGGATCGAGCGCCCATTCGGCGGCCTGCGCCGGAGTGGGGGGCGTGATCGACTGCGTGAAGTCGTTGAAGTCCGAGGAGATCGTGTCGCACGAGCAGAGCGCGGCGAGCGACGCGAAGAGGAGGGCGAGCCACGCGCGCGGCGCGCCGCGGGCGCATGGTCCGCGGTGCGCCATGCGCAGCGCCAGCGAGGATCCGGGTCGCGACGACACGGGCGGCAGTATAAGGAATGCCAACGTTGTCCATCTCGGCGCGGGCGGTGCGCCGCCCGGCGCGCCTGTCACACGCCGGCGCCGGCCGCGGCGTGGACGGCCGCCTGCGTGGCCCGCGTCCGCAGGACGTCGAGCATGGACTTCACTTCCTCGGCCATCTTGGAGTTGGGGAACTCGCGCATGATCTCGGTTCCGATGCGCACCGCCTCGGCCCAGTTCCGCTCGCGCGCCGCGAGGTTGAACTGGACGGAGAGGTTCTCGCGATGGCGCGCGACGACGCCGTGGGCGGTCTCCTGGAGCTGCTCCGCCTCCTGCTTCGTGAGGTATCGATCGAGCTGCCGCAGCAGGTCCATCGCGGTCTCAACCTCGCCGTGGTTCGCGGCGTGGAGGAAGCGCTCGACGAGCTGCCGCTTGTGCTCGTCCCGCGCCGCGGCGATGCGCTGGTCGAGCTCCACGACGATCGCGGCGTCGGGAAAGAGCCGGCGGATCCGGGCGGCCTCCTGGTGCGCGGCCGCCCAGTCGCGGCGGACGAGCGCCTCGTCGAGCATCTGCACGCAGTCGCGGACGTGGGCCTCGTAGCGCTCGCGGCGGGCCGCCTCGATCGTCCCGCGGAAGCGCTCCGCCTCCTCGCGATAGCCGAATTCCTCGGCCATCGTCGTGCACAGCGTGAGCGCCGCGTCGTAGTCGCCCCGGGCCATGTCGTCCTCGATCGCCGAGCGCAGGAGCTGGATCTCCTTCGATCGGTAGATGAGGCGCTTGCTGCCATCGGAGAGCATCGTGTGCTCGTGGATCTGCGCCAGCAGGCGGTTCTGATCCTCGAGCAGATGTGGCGTGCGCCGAGCGCCCTCCTCGGCGGCCGTCGTGGGCCGCCGGAGCAGCACGACCGCCAGCGGCACGCTGGCCAGCAGGACGCCGAACCCGACCGAGCACGCGATCGAGACCGCTGCGGCGAGCGCCGGCGCCGCGGTCGTCGCGTCGGCCGCACGGGTCGAGCCGGCCGACTGCGTCGCCCCCCACGCCGCGCCGGCCATCATCGCGAGGCCCAATGCGATGTAGGTCCAAACCACGCCCTGGATCGAACGGCGGTTCGTGATCTGCATTCCGCTTCCTTCGCTGGTGGCATGGATCGGACGGAGGCTCCGGCGCCGGCGGACCCGTGGCGGGTGCGCCGCGTCCGCGCTCCTCACGATCCCGGTGTGGGCTTTCCGCAGTCGAACGTCGTCGGAACCATGCACAGGAAGCGCAGCGTTCCGTCGCCGGAGTTCACGAACTGATGCAGGCGGTTGGGCTCGATGAGGAGCACATCGCCCGCCTTGACGTCGTGGAAGGCGCCGTCGTGCTCCACGCGGGCGGCACCCTCGAGGATGACGACCTCGTGCTCGTAGTCGTGCCGGTGGCGGGGGGTGAACCCTCCCGGCTCGACGGCGAAGTGGCGCATCGCGAAGCTGGGTGCGCCGTCGGCGCGCCCGACCATGACCTGCATGCGCACGCCGCGCGTGCCATCCAGGTCGAGTGGTTGGGTGGTGGCGGGGTTGACGGTGCGGACAAGCATGGTGCCTCGGGGCGAGCCGGCGAACGATAGAAGGTCGGGCGTCCCCCGGAAAGGCGGGGCGCGGGCATGTCGGTGGACGGGAACGGCCGCGGCGCGGACCGTTCCTCCCGTACCATCGGCCCTGTGTCCGCAGTGCCCTCCATCGCGCCCTTCGTTCTCGGCGAATTCCAGACCAACTGCTACGTGGTGAGCGTGCCGGGGCGCGACGAATGCTGGATCGTCGATGTCGGCGAACGCCCCCAGCGGATGCTCGAGCACGTCGAGCGGGCGGGCCTCAGGCCCGTCGCGATCGTGCTGACGCATTGCCACTGCGACCACATCGCCGGGCTCGACCTTGCGCGCGGCCGCCTGGGCTCCATCGAGGTCATGGCGCACGAGGCCGAGCGGGGTTTCTGCGGCGAACCGCAGTTGAACCTCTCCGCGTTCGTCGGCGCGCCGGTGACGGCGGCGGAGCCGACGCGTTGGCTGCACGGTGGCGAGACGCTCGACCTCGCGGGATCGACCTGGCGCGTCATGCACACGCCCGGACACAGCCCCGGCGGCATCACGCTGGTCCACGACGAATCGAAGCAGGCCATCGTCGGCGACACGCTCTTCGCGGGGAGCATTGGTCGCATCGACTTTCCCACCTCAGATCCGGCGAGGATGGAACGAACGCTCGCCGAACTGCTGCGATCGCTTCCCGACGAGACGCGGATCCATCCCGGTCACGGCCCTTCGACCACGATCGGTCGCGAACGCCGCACCAATCCCTATCTGCGCGAACTTCGCGCGGAATCGGACTGAAGAGCTCCCGTCGATCGGTCGAGCGCGCCGATCGATGGATTCGACGCGACGGCGCCGATCGATCCGTCCACCTCCCGCAGACACATGCTCCCGAGCCCCCAGTGAGCCAGTCACGCCTGCTCATCAACAACACGCTGGCCACCCTCCTGCGCATGGGGCTCACGTTCTGGCTGGGACTGGCGACGACCAGGCTCATCCTGGCGGCGCTGGGGGCGACCGACTTCGGCATCTACACGGTGCTCGCGGGCGGCATCGGCTTCATCGCGCTCCTCCAGCCGGCCTTCATCAACAGCGCCCAGCGGCACATGGCCCACGAGATCGGCCGCGGCGACCAGGAGGCGCTGCGCGTCGTCTTCAGCGCGTGCGTGATCGCCTTCGCGGGCGTCGCGGCGCTGCTGTGCATCGTTTCGCTCGCGCTGCTTCCGGCGATCCTCGCGATCCAGAAGATCCCGCCGGAGCGGCACCAGGCGGCGACGGTCGTCTACCTGTGCATGACGTCGACGCTCACGCTGACGGCGCTGGGTGCGCCATTCGGGGCACTGGCGGCGGCCCACCAGCGCCTCGCGCGGATCACCCTCTTCCAGATCGCCACGTCGGTGGGCAACCTGGTCGCGGCGATCATCATCATCAATTCCGCCGGCGATCGCCTGATGCTGTACGGGGGCATGGTCACGCTCGTGAACGTCGGCTACATGCTGGCGGTGATGAGCTATGCGCTGCGGTCGTTTCCGCACGTTCGCTTCTCCCGGCGCGGCGTGAGCTGGGCGCAGATCCGGGCGCTCGGCGGGTTCGCCGGATGGATCCTCGTCGACAGCATGAGCTGGGCGCTGCGCCTCCAGACGTCCTCGTTCCTGCTCGGCGTCTTCTTCGCGCCGGCCATCGTCGCCGGCTATGGCGTGGCCGTGAACGTCGCGGCGTACCAGGTCCAGTGGGCGAGCATCCTCTGGGCCGCGTCGATGCCGGCCCTGGCGGCGATGCACGGCGCGGGGCGCGTCGATCGCATGGCCGATCTCGCGGTCAAGATCAGCAAGATGAACGGGCTCCTCGCGCAGTGGTTCTTCGTGCCGATCGTGCTCGAGATGCCGACGCTCCTTCGCGCCTGGCTCCGGTCGCCGCCGGCGGAGGCGCCGACGTTCGCCGTGCTCGTCGCCTCGAGCATGATCCTTCCGCCGCTGGCGAGCGGAATCGGGATGGCGATGTACGCCGCGGATCGAGGTCGACCGGTCGCCGTCATCTCGCTCGTCACGTCGATCGTGCCGCTGACGCTCGCCGCGATCATCTTCGCCACGCAGCCGGGCGCGCCGCCGTGGGTGCTGGCGGCGCTGATGCTCGTGGCGACCACGTGCTCGCTGCCGGTGATCGTCCTCCTGCTTGGTCCAAGGGCGGGCGTCTCGCCGCGGCGCTTCATGCGGGAGGTCGTTCCGCCGTATGTCTGGGTTGTCGCGATCGAGCTGGCCGCGACGCTGCCGATCCGCCTGCTCATGAACGAGTCGCTGCTGCGGGCCGGATTGGTGCTCGCCGTCTTCATCGCGGTCGGGGCCGTCGCGATCTGGTTCTTCGGTCTCGACGACGGCGACCGCGTGCGTTTCCTCAACGCGCTGCCGTCGCGGCTGCGGCGCCGCATCGCCCGCGAGGAGGATCCGATCACACCGGCGGGAAGCGAGGAGTGATGCGGAGCCGGTCCGCCTTCCTCGCTTGACGATGCCGCGGCAGCCGCGTGGTGCGGGTCCCGGCGGGCCTTGCATGTGCGGGGCGCCTCGACCGCAATGGGAGGCCAGGCCGGGATCGGGTTGACGGAGCGTGGGGATCCACCGGGACGCGCATAACGTGATCGCCTCGCCGCCGTAGCTCAGTTGGCAGAGCACATGATTTGTAATCTTGAGGTCGCGGGTTCGAATCCCGCTGGCGGCTTTCGACGTCGGATCGCTCCCCACTCAGCCAGTCGTCGTCAGTCGAGGAGCCCGTGCCCGACGTCCGATTCCGCCGATTCCGATGTCCGATTTCCGACCTCCGATGTCCGATCTTCAGGATCGCCGGTCCCTGGATCTCCGATTCCCTCCGAGAGCCGACCCATGAACACCACCTTCAGCACGACCGCACTGGCCCTCACGCTCTCCGCGCTCCTGGCGCTTCAGTCGAGCCCCGCGACGCCCTCGTCGCCGGCGGCACGGCCGCCCGCCACGCCGCCGCCCGCGTCCGCGCCGCCATCCGTTCCGTCGGCGCCCGCCGCGCCTGCGGCGGGAAAGCCAGCGGCGCCGGTGGCCAAGCCCGAGGAGTCGTGGAAGACCCGCAGCATCTTCTCGATCGACAGCAGGACACTCGAAGGCGAACCCGCGAAGCTCGAGCAGTACCGGGGCAAGGTGGTCCTGATCGTCAACGTCGCAAGCCGCTGCGGCTACACGCCCCAGTACGAAGGTCTCGAGAAGCTCTACGAGCAGTACAAGGACAGAGGGCTGGTCGTGCTCGGCTTCCCTTCGAATGACTTCGGCGGCCAGGAGCCAGGCACCTCGAAGGAGATCCGCGAGTTCTGCTCGAGCAAGTACAAGGTCACCTTCCCGCTCTTCGAGAAGATCGTCGTGAAGCCCGGCGACCAGCAGAGCATCGTCTACCGGGCGCTCCACGCCAAGACGGGTCAGGTGCCGAAGTGGAACTTCGGGAAGTACCTCGTCGGGCGGGATGGGGTCGCCGCGACCTACTTCGACTCGAAGGTCACGCCCGACGACAAGGAACTGCGCGAGGCGATCGAGCGGGCGCTCGCCGCCGCGCCCCCGGCCGCGGGAAAGTGACGCGCGACCGAGCCTCGATCGCGACCCGTCGCGGGAGGACGCGGATTCCCGACCCGCGACACTGGGACTCTCGACTGGACCTGTCCTGTTCGGCGACCGCGTCGACGTGACGCATTCTCGAAAGGCCTGAACATGCTCCGCTGGGCACTCATCTTCCTGATCGTCGCAATCATCGCCGGTGTGCTGGGATTCGGAGGGATCGCGGGAGAGGCGACCGCGATCGCCCGCATCCTCTTCTTCATCTTCATCGTGGTCTTCCTGATCAGTTTGGTCTACGGCCTGGTGACCGGCAAGCGGCCGCCATCGCCGTGACTCGTGGCGATCCCGGCGGACGGAAGGCGCTCGTCGCCGTCGGCGCGCGCGTCCACGATTGCGATCTCCGCGCGCTTCGTCTGGGCGCGAGCGTCGCACACCGGACGACGGAGGCGGCGTGAACACGAACGGCGAGTCGCCCGCTCCGATGAACCGTCGCGCGCATTGGGAGCACGTCTACGAGAGCAAGGGCGACGCGGAGCTGAGCTGGTTCCAGTCGACGCCGACGCGCTCCCTCTCGTTGATCGACGCGCTGCGGCCGCGGCCGGGGCGCGTGATCGACGTCGGTGGCGGACAGTCGGCGTTGGCCAGCGAGCTGGTGGCTCGCGGCGTCGAGCACGTCTCGGTCGTCGACATCGCCAGCGCCGCCATCGAACGGGGCCGCGCGCGTCCGGGCGCAACGGCCGAGGCCATCCGCTGGATCGTCGGCGACGTGCTGGAGCTCCGGGACCTGGGCCGGTTCGACCTCTGGCACGACCGCGCCGTCTTCCACTTCCTGACGGATCCCGAGGATCGACGGCGATACGTCGCCGCCGCGGCGCGGGCGATTCCCGCCGGCGGACACGCGATCGTGGCCACCTTCGCGCTCACCGGGCCGGAGAAGTGCAGCGGCCTGCCCGCATGCCGCTACGACGCGGCCCTGCTGGCGCGCGAGTTCGACGGGTCGTTCGTCGGCGTCGAGTCAGCCGCCGAGACCCACCGCACGCCGTGGGGCAGGACCCAGCACTTCACGTATGTTGTGCTGCGCCGGGTCTGATTCGAGGACCCCGGGGTCGGAATGCCGATCCCGCTTCGGGCGACTTCCGCCCGCCGGCCCGACTCCGGAGATGCACCGAGCCGCATCATCGAACAGGAAGAGACGAGCATGTTGTTCCGCATGGTGTACGACGACGGGCTGGCCCAGGCCGCGTATGTGATCGGATGTCAACGCACGGGCGAGGCGATCGTGATCGATCCGGAGCGCGACGTGGACCGCTATGAACGGATCGCGGCCGCGCATGGCCTCAGGATCGTCGCCGTCGCCGAGACGCACATCCATGCCGACTTCCTCTCCGGAGCGCGCGAACTGGCCGAGAAGGGCGCCAAGGTCTACCTCTCCGACGAGGGCGATGCGGACTGGAAGTACGGGTGGCTCGACAAGAAGCTCGGCGGTGGCACATACGACCACCAGTTGCTCGAGGATGGCAGCGTCTTCCACGTGGGCATGATCGAGTTCAAGGTCATCCATACGCCCGGCCACACTCCCGAGCACATCTGCTTCCTGCTGACCGACCGCGGCGGCGGCGCCGACAAGCCGATGGGCGTGGCCACCGGCGACTTCGTCTTCGTTGGCGATGTGGGGCGGCCCGACCTCCTTGAATCCGCCGCCGGTTTCGCGGGCAAGGCCGATCCCTCGGCCCATCGCCTGTACCGGACCGTTCGCCGGTTCATGGACTGGCCCGACTACCTCCAGGTCTGGCCGGCCCACGGCGCGGGGAGCGCCTGCGGCAAGGCGTTGGGCGCGGTGCCGCAGAGCACGGTCGGGTACGAGAAGCTGTTCAACCCGTCGATCCGCGCGGCGAGCAGCGAGGATGCGTTCGTCGACTTCATCCTGGATGGTCAACCGGAGCCACCGCTCTACTTCGCGCGGATGAAGCGCGAGAACAAGACGGGGCCAAAGGTGCTTGGCGGCCTTCCCGACCTCGTGCAACTGGCCGCAAGCGACCTCGATGCCCTCGACGGCGCCAAGGTGGCGATCGTGGACACACGTCCGTGGCCCGCGTTCCGCGCGGGACACGTGCCGGGAGCGCTCTGGCTGCCGCTCTCCAATTCGTTCAGCACCGACGCGGGATCGATGATCGGCGATCAGGAAACGATCCATCTGATCGTCGAACCGTCGCGTCTCGAGGACGCCGTGCGCGGCCTCATTCGCGTCGGGCTCGACAACCTCGGCGGATGGTTCGATGCCAACCAGATCGACCCGTATGGACGTGCGGGCGGGAAGCTCGTTCCCACGGCTGAGGCCACGGTCGACGAGGCGCGCAGCATGCTCGACGCCGCCGACCGTCCGTTCGTTCTCGATTCGCGCCGCAAGGCCGAGTTCGGCGAAGGACACATCCCAGGCGCGCACAACATCGCCCACACGCGGTTGATGTCGCGATTGTCCGAGGTGCCAAGGAACCGCCGGATCCTCGTGAGCTGTCAAGGTGGTGGCCGTTCGGCGCGGGCGTGCTCGCTCCTTCAGAAGCACGGCTATTCGGTCACGAACCTCGCCGGCGGCATGTCTGGCTGGGAGAAGGCGAAGGCGGCCGTCCAGCGGTGATCGCTGGACGCCCGTCCGTTCGACGGGACCCTCGCCGTCGCTCAGAAGCTCGCAATCCGCTCGATGACCCAGAACATCGCCACGCCGCCGATGGCGTAGGGCGGCACCAACGGCGCCCAGGGATGCGGGGTGGCGAGCGACAGATGGCGGGTGGCGAGACGGAACGCGCCGATCAGCGAGAGCATCGCCGCGATGAAGAGCAATTGACCGACTTCCACGCCGACGTTGAAGAAGAGCAGCGCCAGCGGGATGCTCTCTCGGGGAAGCCCGATCTCGCTCAGCGCGCCGGCGAAGCCAAGCCCGTGCAACAAGCCGAAGGCGAACGCGACAATCCAGGGCGCGCGGGCGGCGAGACCGGCGCGCCCCTGCCGCCCGTGCACGATCTCCGCAGCGACGAAGACGATGCTGAGCGCGATGACCGCCTCGACCGGCGGCTGCGGAACATGGACCAGGCCGAGCACCGCCGCCGAGAGCGTGATGCTGTGCGCCACGGTGAAGGCGGTGACGGTCTTCACCAGCTTCCAACCGCCGCGCGTGAGGATCAGGAGCGCCAGGACGAACAGGAGATGATCGACTCCCGAGAGGATGTGCTCGACGCCCAGCACGCCGTAGGTGCGGACGACATCCACCGAGCTGCGCGCCGCCTCCACGACGAAGTCCGGCGCCGATGGGGCGAGCCGCGCCACCTGTGCGGTGCCGTCGAGACGTTCCAGGCGCACGAGCACGTCGGTCACCGACGCGTCCAGCCAGGAGACGTGGATCGTGCTTCCGTCGAGCCCTGCCGGGCGCCGGATGGTCCAGCGTTCCGTCAAGGCGCTGTCGGTCGTCGCGGCTCTCGGCTCGGTCACGTTGGTGCAGTCCGCCGGGAACCGCACGTCGAGGCCGAGGCCAGGATCGCCGCCGCGACCGGGGACCTTCCACAGCACGTCGTAGATCTCCGGTCCCCTCTGGCGGATCTCGAGATAGGCCGGACGCACGTCGTGCGCGAACGCGCAGGGCGCGAGCGCGGCAACGAGGACGACCGATGCGAGGAGGCGATTCATCGGCTCGTCACCGGAGTTCCTTGCTCCGTCGTCGACCGCGACTGCTCGACGATCACCGTGTAGCGCTTGAGCAGCTCCTGGTAGAACCGCTCGTTCGCCTCCAGCCGCCGGGATTCGTCCCATTGGCGACGAACCGCATCTCGCACCTCCGCGAGCTCCGGCAGGCGGCCCTCGGTGCGGCCGTCCACGAAGACAAGGAACGCGTCGGCGTGAGCGCGGAGATAGGCGTCGAGTTCGGCGTCGGTGGGCTCGGTCTGGCCGGCGATCTCCTCGGAGACGAACTCCATCTTCTGTCGCAGACGATGGCGGATGACGGTGTCGTCCTGTCCGAGTCCCAGCGCGGTTGCCTCGCGGCAGAGCACCTCCTCGCGGATCCGGTCGCGGATGAGATCGGCCAGCTCGTCGGCCGAAGGCGGGCGCTGCCGCACGCGCGCGAAGCCCGCGGCGATGGCCTCGATCTGGCCACGCGTGACCACGATCGTGACCGGTTGGTCGCCGCTGCGCCGCGGGCCCAGGCCGTAGGCGACGAAGATCGCGGCCCCCAGCAGGAGGAAATGGAACAGCGGTTCGCGCAGGAGTCTCTTCATCGGCACGTCCCCAAAAGGATGGATCGCTTCAGGGGCGCAGCCAGGCGAACCGGACTCACACGTGCTTCCACTCCCGCGGGATTGACCGATCGCCGACGGCAACCGCGGTTCGCGATTACCTCGGGGCGCTCGCAGGGCTGGGAACGTGCTGATCGATGAGGATCATGTTGCCGTCAGGATCGACCAGCGTCAGGCTGGCGGGCCCCGTGGTCGACTCGTCGGCCTGTGTGGTCAGGGCGACGCCTCGACTCCGAAGCGTCCGCTGGATCTCGCGTACATCCTCGAAGTCGGCGAGGGTGCCGCCGTTGCGGTCCCAGCCGGGATTGAACGTCAGGATGTTCTTGTCGAACATTCCCTGGAAGAGCCCGATCGTGCTGGTCTGGTTCTGCATGATCAGGAAGTGTGCCGGATTGCCGCCGATCACCTGAAAGCCGAGCTTCTCGTAGAACGCGCGGGAAGCGCCGAGATCCTTGACCGCCAGACTCACCGAGAAGTTGCCCAGTTGCATGTGATCCACTCCTGCGTCCGGGCTGCCGATGGTCTTGGTCGAGGGCGTCGAACCGCAGCCGCCGAGGGCGCACACGAGCAGGGCAAGGACGAACGGTGCCAGCGCGATCATGTCGGCTGCCTGTCCGGCGCGCCAACATCCCCGGCGCTTCGGCGGCCATGCTCGGTCGCATCTCGGAGCGCGCGGGGACATAAACGGTCTCCAACTCGATGAGGGGCCCGAAGCCGCCGACCTGATCGAGATTGTTACGCTGCCTTGATGGCAAGCAAGGTGACCCACCACGGCCCATGGTACGCGGTCAGAGCGGCGCTGCGAGACGCCGCCGATCCCGCCGCCGTCGCGCGCTGCACGACCATCGCGCCGACCAAGGGCACGGTCCTGGGTGTCCGCGTGCCCGTCATCCGCGCCATGGTCAAGGAGTTCGCCGCGGCCACGAAGGGACTGACGGTCTCGGACGCGGCCGACATGGCTGATCTCGCGTTCGCCTCCGGGCGCCGGGAGGAGATGCTCTTCGCGACGTTCCTCCTGGCGAGGTTCAGGGCCAAGCTCGAGCCCGCCCACTGGCCGAAGCTGGACCGTTGGATCAATGGCATCGACAACTGGGAGACGTGCGATCAGCTCGCGATGGGCGTGGCGGGAGAGATGATCGGCCGCGCCGTCGATCCGCAGCGGGGGATGTGGGTGCGTGATCTCGAGGAATGGGCGGTCGCGCCGAATCCGTGGCGACGCCGGTTCGCGGTGGCGACCACGACGGTGCTCAATCAGAAGGGCCGCAGCGACGCGCGGACGGCGCTGCGCATCTGCGAACGCGCGATCGCCGACGACGACCGGAACGTTCAGAAGGCCGTCGGTTGGGCGCTCCGAGAGGCGTGCAAGTCCGACCCGGCCGCGGTCTTTGCGCTGCTCGAGCGGCATCGCGCCGCCATGTCTCGCCCCGTGCTTCGGGAGTCCGCTGCGAAGCTCACGGCGTCGCAGCGGGCGAGGTTGGGCGTCGCATCGGAGCGTGGGGCTCGTGCGACGGGTGATCGTGCTCGTCTCTCTCTCGCCCGTGGACGGTCGAGAGAGTAGAAAGCCGAGAGTAGCAGCCCGTGGCGAAATTGCTGCGTCGCCGAAACCGAGTCCGCTTCCGCAGGGCAAGGAGCCGTCGCGCCGCTGTATTCCAAGGGATCTACCGCAAGCGATGGCGACGCAGCCATGCGGGAGTGGGCTCGGTTGCAGGCAGCATGACTTTCGCCACGGGCTGTAGTGTTAGACCCCGAGCGCGCCGGGGGTTGTCACGGTTGCCTTGAGGACGTGGAACTTCTGCTACTTCACGCCTTCAAGTCCGACGTGTGCGGTGGGACGCGGGCCCGGCGCATCCCAGCGGAACTTTCTTTCCACCTCGGCGATCGGCAGGTCGTTGATGCTGGCCTCGCGACGACGCATGAGCCCCGCATCGTCGAACTCCCAGAGTTCGTTGCCGTAACTGCGGAACCACTGACCTGCATCGTTGTGCCACTCGTACTGGAACCGGACGGCGATGTGGTTGTCCGTGAACGCCCAGAGTTCCTTGATGAGCCGATAGTCCTGCTCTCGCTCCCACTTGCCACGAAGAAACGCCCTGATTTGCTCCCGGCCATGGACGAACTCGGCGCGATTGCGCCATTGGCTGTCAAGCGAGTACGCCAGTGACACCCGCTCGGGGTCGCGGCTGTTCCACGCGTCCTCCGCCGCACGGACCTTTCGGAGCGCCGATTCTCGTGTGAAGGGAGGTGCATTGACTGGGGAGTGAGATGTGGTGAGTTCGGTCATTTTGCCTTGCCGGAGCATTCCGGGCATTTCAGGGAGCGCGGAGCGTGTATCGGTAATTACTGTTGTTTCCGTCCTTGAGTGCGAGGCGGTCTCGTGGCGGGCGGCACACCCGCCACGCTCGTGCGACCGCCTTGACCGGAGAACTTCGTGAGGTGTGCGGACTCAACGGCTGATACGCGTCCCAGTTGGTTCTCGCGCCCCACCCACAACCCAATTCCGCCGTGAGACGCCGCCGTGGGCAAGGGGTCGAACGCATGGAGGTCTACTGGAATCCGCATGAGTCCATGGGTGATCACCGCGCCGCGGCGTGGTTGTGCGCCTCGACGCGAGGGAAGTCGACATCGACATCGAACGCCCGGTTGAAGAAGTTGGTGAAGAAGTTCAGGGCGACCGCCGCCACGATCTCCGCAATCTCCGCGTCGCTGAACCCTGCGTCGCGCACCGCTTTGACATCGCTTTCACCGATCCCCCCGCGGCGATCGATCACGGCCTGGGCGAACTTGAGGGCGGCCAGGGTGCGGGGATCCGACGATTCCAGGTGGCGAGCGCCGTCGATCTGCGCCTGGTTGAGCCCGACCATCTTGCCCAGCGCCGAGTGAGCGGAGAGGCAGTAGGTGCAGGCGTTGTTCTCGGCGGTCAGGAGCGCGATCTGCTCGCGGATCCGAGCGGGGAGCTTGGCGGTGCCGAGTGTGCCGTTGAACTGCACCCAGGATTGCAGCACAGCGGGCGAGTTCGCCATCACCTTGGCCATGTTGGGCACCATGCCCAGCCCCTTCTGCAGGGCCGCGAAGATGTCCTTGTTGCTGCCGGTGGCGGATTCGACGTTCTGGATCGGAAGACGTGACATGGAGAACTCCTTCGTTCGGACTCTGCGACATCTGCATCACACGGAACACCCGTCGATGGCAGCCTGCGCGTGGTGGATGAAACAGGAGACGTATCGGTCGCGGGCATGGCAGATCGCAGGCGAACGCGGCGTGGCATTGATTCTTGACCTGCATCCCAACATGCTTCGATCACGGATGGCAGAGCTTGGAATCGCCAAGCCGGGATCGGGACCGTCTTGAGGATGTCGGTTGTTGTCATGGCAACGACCGCGTGTGACGCATGCGTCACCCCTTCGGAGGCAGTTCAAACCAGGCCTGAGACAGTCAGAATGACAGGGCAAGTTCGAACTCGTCCAGAAGCACCGATGGCCCCGGAACTTGCCGAGGCCATCGAGTCCGCTGAATCGGGGTGATAGGATTTGAACCTACGGCCTCTTGGTCCCGAACCAAGCGCTCTACCAAGCTGAGCTACACCCCGAGCGGCTGGCCCCGCGCGTGGAGCACGTCACGTCATGTCGTGCATGCCTCGACGGCGGTGCTTCGCGGCTCGTGTTCGTTCCTTGCGCCGACCTCTCCTGTCGTCCGGAGTTCGGGTCTCCGGACCTGCGTTCACTGCGTGCTCTTGCTGCGTCTCTGCGTCACCCACGCTTGGGCCTGGCGTTCGGCCCCCTGGGTGGTTGAATGTCTCTGGTCACAACCGAATGGGCGGGGAGGGATTCGAACCCCCGAAGGCATATGCCAACAGATTTACAGTCTGTCCCCGTTGGCCACTTGGGTACCCGCCCGCAGGCCTCGAACTGGGGTCTCGTCCAGCGATGAGAGCAGGGAGAGTAGTCCAACGCGAGGAGCGGATCAAGGGATGCGACCGCGGCCCGCGAGACGTGGCCCCGCCGCGGGCACGGGGGCGCTGCCGCTACCGCGGCGCCGCGACGGAACGTGCCGTGGCCGACCGGGTCGCGGCCGACGTTCGCCCGGTGGCGGGTCGGCGCCCCGGCGCCGGACCGCTGGCCGCGCGCGAGCCCGTCTGGTCTCCGGGCAGGCCGCTGTTGCCGCCGCCCTTGCCACCGCCCGCGTCGACCGACGCGGCACCGCCGACCGGCCCGCAGTTGGCCCGCACGCGCTCGAGCGTCCGGAGCAGCGACTCCATCTCGCGCGGCTCGATGCCGGCGAAGAACCGCTTGCGGAGCCGCACGGTCGCCTGAGACGCGGCGGCGTACACCTCGCGGCCCTTCGGAGTGAGCCACGTGCGCACCACGCGGCGATCCTCCCTTGGATGATCGCGCCGGGCGAGACCCTTCTTCACGATGCCGTCGAGAAGGCGCGTGACCGTCGTGCGATCGCGCATGAGCGACTCGGCCATCTCCGTCTGGCTGAGGCCGTCGACCGCGTCGAGCATCACCAGGACGAAGAACTCCTCGGGGGTCAGGTCCACCCTCTCGGCGTCGATGCACTCCGACCACGCCTTGCGAAGCGCCTGCACCGTGCGGTTCATCATGAATCCGGGCGACTTCCCGAGCGCACGTTCGATCGCTTCCATGGATGTGGACTCTACCACAGGTGCTGGCTGCACTCAATCATGGTCGCGTGCGCGTTCGCCACGCAGCCGGCATGGCGCCGAGGTCCGCGCCGTGGGTGGCGCCGTCGAGATCGCCGCGGAAGCTGCCGCCGAGGTTGTTCCCGCAGACGCACCCCGGAAGGTCGTGCTGCTCGTCCGCACGGAGCACGCGCAGCCGCCAAAGAGGCGGCGGCCGACGACGAGGCGGCCGTCGCGGATCGACGGATTCGCGCCGATCCGCCGCGCCGGATCGCGGGTCGCAGGCGATACTGGAGCGTCGGTGATCGAACAACGACGGGTTGGTCTTCGGCCGACCGTTGGACCTCCATCCCAAGCCAACCACCAAGCCCACCCCCGAGCCATGCCATCCGCCCCAGCGCTCCGTGCGCTCATGTTCGCCGCCGTGCTTGCCGTCGCGCGCGGCGCCGCGCTCGCCGATCCGCCCGCGCGCGACGACGAGGTCCGTGGACTCATCGCGCTGCTCGTGGACGAGGACCAGGCGGTGCGCCGCGCCGCCTCGGACAAGCTCGTCGCCATCGGGGAGGCGGCGCTCGCGCCCCTGGAGGGCGAGATCCGCGCCGGGCGCATGCTTCCCAACGGCCAGGTCAAGATCACCCTGCTCAAGCTCCGCTCGGTTCGCGAGGAGCGCCTCTGGAACGAGCGGCTCGCCGCGCTGGCGAAGGCGCCGCGGCGGGAGGAATTCGTCCGGATGATCGACGGACATGCGATGGGGAAGGTGCAGTACGAAGTGAGCGTCGCGGCGTCGTCCGAGGCTTCCCCCGCGGCCGCGCCAGCCGATCGCGCAGCACCCACGCTCACGCTCGTCGTCACCGAGCCGCCGGCGGGTCGCGCCACCGAGGGCGGTGCGACGGTGGTGACGCTTGCGCTCGATCGCACGCTCTCGCCGACCAGCGTGCAGCGCCGCCCGGCGACGGCCGCGGCTGGCGCGAGCGAGGCGCCCGCGAGCGCTGTCGTCATTGCGGGTGGACGGGCGAAGGGAAGCTGGTCGGGCAAGGCGATCGACCAGCCGGCGCCGCCCCCGTTGGCCGTCGATGTCGCCCTGCCGCTCATCGCCGTCGCGATGCCGCGAGAGGTCGGTGCGGAGCTGGTCATGACGATGCTCGCCACGGAGGACCTCTCGACCTCGAAGGCCCTCTCGCTCCGCTGCGTGCGCGCGGAGCAGCGCGATGTCGACGGCAAGCCGACGAAGGTCTTCGTGTACGAGCTGGATGGCGGCGCCAGCGGAGACACGGCCGGCGGTGGCGTCGCCGCGGGGAGCGAGAAGGGCACCGACACCCAGGGTTCGCCGACAAGCGGCGCCGGCCGAGGAAAGTCCAACGGACGAGCCGGCGCCGCGGATGGCGCCGGTTCGAAGCGGCGCGACGGCAAGGACGACCGGCCGCGAAAGGACGCGCCGGGCGCGAAGAACGCCGCGGAGTCGCCGCATCGCGTCGAGGTCGCGGAGGACGGTCGCATCCTCTCTGCGACGTGGCGGGATGGAATGTCGCTGAAACGGGCGCGGTGAGGGGGGGAGCGATCCCGTATCATCGCGTCGAGATGATCGCGCCCTCGGACAGATCGAATCGGACCGATGACGCCGCACACGGGCGCGACCGGTCGGGCGCGAGCGCGACGGGCGATCCGACGACCCCCGCGTTCGACGTCGCCGGGCTGATCCGGCGCCGGCAGGGCGACAATCACCGGCTCCACCGCGAGCACGTCAATCCGGTCTTCGAGAAGGTGCTGCGCACGATCGGGTTCGACCGCGTGTACGCCCGCGCCTCGGGGGCCCACCTGTGGGACGCCGAGGGCCGCCAGTACCTCGACTTCCTCGGCGGATACGCCGTCGTCAACGTCGGACGCAACAACCCCGTGGTGCGCCGGGCGCTGGCCGACTTCCTGGCGATGGACTATCCCACGATGGTCCAGTTCGAGGCGCCGCTCCTCTCGGGCCTGCTTGCCGAGGAGCTGGTCCGACGGACGCCGAACGGGCTCGAGCACGTCTTCTTCACGAACTCGGGCACCGAGGGCATCGAGGCGGCGATGAAGTTCGCGCGCTGCGCGACGGGTCGCCCGGGCGTCGTCGGATGCGTCCGCGGATTCCACGGTCTCTCGATCGGCTCGCTCTCGATCAACGGCGACTCGAGCTTTCGCGAAGGATTCGAGCCGCTTCTGCCGCACTGCGCGAACATCCCCTTCGACGACCTTCCGGCGCTCGAGCGGGCGCTCGCCCGGCGCGACGTCGCCGCGTTCGTCGTCGAGCCGATCCAGGGCAAGGGGGTGAACCTTCCCTCGCCCGGCTACCTCGCCGAGGCGGCGCGGCTTTGTCGCCGGCACGGCACGCTCTTCGTCGCGGACGAGGTGCAGACGGGCGTCGGCCGCACGGGAACGTACCTGGCCATCGAGCAGGAAGGCGACGTCGATCCGGACATGATCGTGATGAGCAAGGCGCTCTCCGGCGGATACGTGCCGGTCGGCGCGGTGATCGTGCGCCGCGCGGTCTGGCAGCGCGTCTTCTCGTCGATGGACCGCGCCATCGTGCATTCCTCGACGTTCCACCAGGGTTCGCTGGCGATGGTGGCGGGGCTCGCCTCGCTGCACGTCCACGATCACCTCCGCCTCGGCGAGCGCGCCGTGCGCCTCGGCGGGCTGCTGCGCGAGGGGATCGAGCGCATGGCGCCGCGCTACGAGTTCCTCAAGTGCGTCCGGCAGCGCGGCCTCATGATCGGCATCGAGCTCGGGGCGCCGACGTCGCTGCGCTACCGTGCGGCGTGGTCCGCGGTGAACGCGATGAACAAGGACCTCTTCGCGCAGGCCGTCGTGATCCCGCTCATGCAGGACCATCGCATCATCACCCAGGTCGCCGGACACCACCTGCCGGTCGTGAAGCTCATTCCGCCGCTGGTGATCGACGAGTCCGACGTGCGCTGGTTCCTCGGCGCGTTCGAGTCGGTGATGGACAAGCTGCATCGCTTTCCCGGTCCGCTCTGGGACCTGCTCTGGACGCTCGGACGCAACGCGATGCGCGGCGATCGCGAGGGCGCGGCCATGAACGGGACGGTCCTGCTTCCCGCGAGCGTTCCCGCCGGCTGACGCGATCGTGCGAACAGAGGATCGCCCAGCGTGCGCACCCGCATCTTCGACGTCGTCAGCGAGCTCGCCACGCGACGGCCCTGGCTCGTGCTGGTGGTGGCCGCCACGCTCGCGGTCGCCGGCGGCGCCCTGGCCTGGAACTCGCTGCGCCTGGACGCGAACCTCGACGACCTGATCGCGCCGAACCGACCCTTCATGGTGCGCTACCGCGAGTTCCTGCGCGAGTTCGGCGACCTCGAGTTCATCTACATCGTGATCGACACGCACGGCGACCCGCAGCGCGCCGAGCGGTCCGCGCGCCGACTCGTCGAGCTGCTGGGCGACACCGTGCAGGGCGATTCGCCCGACCTGCGCGAGATCCACGGCGAGGTGCCGCCCGAGGAGCAGCTTCGCATCGCCACCCGCGCGATGGCCGACGAGGATCTCGCCGAGCTCGCCCTGGCCGCAGAAGGCGCGCGTCTCCTCGCCGATGGCGCCACCGGGGCGCCGTCGTCGCCGGCTGCCGCGATGCCGGCCTCGGCGCGGAGTCGAGTCGACCCCGTCGACGCCGCGACGCGCGCCGGCGAGCTGCTGCGCCGCGCCGTCTCGCCGACGTCGCCGCCGGCCGGCGAGGAAGGTGCGCACGCCGCGCCGACCGGCGACGCGCGGCTGGACAATCCACGCGCCGCCGCGGCGGCCGCCGGCGTGCTGCTGCTCAAGGCGCTGCTGGCCGGCCACGACCAGGCGACGGCCGCGGAGCTCGGGCCGCTGCTGCCCGGGCAGCAGAAGGCCGAGTACCTGCGTTCCGACACGGGCCGCTACCTCTTCGTGCAGATCCTCCCGCGCAAGGACTTCGACACGCTCGAGGTCATCAACGAACCGCTCCGGCGCATCCGCGCCGCGATGGACCAGGTGCGCGCCGAGGAACCGGGCGTCGACATGGGTCTCACCGGCAAGCCGGTCCTCCAGGCGGACGAGCTGGTGACGAGCAACAACGACATGGTGCGCGGCGCCACCCTCGGCCTGGTCCTCTGCGCCCTGCTGCTGATGGTCTCGATGCACAGCGTGCTGCGCCCGATGCTCGCGGTGGTGGCGTTCATCTTCGCCTTCGGATGGACGTACGGCTTCGCGACGATCGCGGTCGGCCGCATCAACCTGCTGAGCAACGTCTTCATGCTCGTGCTCGTGGCGGCCGGGCTCGACTACGGCGTCCACGTGCTGGCGCGGTATCTCGAGGATCGGCGGCGCGAGCCGGCGGCGCGGCTCGATCGCGTCATCGCCACGGCCACCGTCACGTCGCTGCGCGGGAACGTCACCGGGGCGCTGACCTCGTGCATCGTCTTCTTGACGGCGATGGCGACGGATTTCCAGGGGCTCAAGGAGCTTGGCGTCATCGCCACGGGCGGTCTGCTCCTCTGCGTCGCGGCGATGGGCTTCGTGCTGCCGGCGCTGATGACGCTCGTCGAGCGGCCGGGACCGATGCGCGTGGCGCCGATCGCCCGTTCCGGTCGCTTCGGATTCCCCTCGGTGCGCCCGGTCGCGACGCTCGCCGTGCTGGGCGCGGCGACCGCGATCCTCTCGTGGGGCCTGCCGCGACTTCACTTCGAGGAGAACCTGCTCCAGCTCCAGAATCCGATGCTCGGTTCGGTGAAATGGGAGAAGCGGCTCGCCGACGAGTCGTCGGGAAACAGTTGGTTCGGCGCGGCGATCGTCGATCGGATCGAGGACGTTCCCGCGGTGCTCGCGAGGGCCGCGGCACGCCCCTCGATCGGCATCGCCCGCAGCGTGCTCGACGTCGTGAAGCCACCAACGCCGGGGCGCGAGGCGATGCGGGAGCGGATCGATGGCGGTCGGGCGACGACGGCCGCGTCGGCCCGCGATGCGCAGTCGGTGCTCGATCCCCGCGCGCCGGCCGATGCGCAGCCATCGGTCGATCCGGCCACTCCGTCAACGACGCCCGGCTCGCGGGCGCTCGCCGACGCGCTCGGGCGCGAGCTCGGCGCGACGCTCTCCGCGCTTCGGCTGGTCGCCGGCGCCGCCGCCCTCCAGTCGCCCGAGGATGCGAAGCGCCTCGGATCGATCGTCTCGGCGGCGCAGCGCACGGTCGCCGCGCTGCGCGGTCCCGACGGGCCGGCCGTGGCCGCCCGGATCGCGACGACGTTCGCTGCCGCGAGCGCCTCGATGCGGGCGATCCTCGACGGCAACGCGCTGCCGCTGCGCGACGCGCTTCCCGGCGCCGCGCGGAACACGGCGATGTCGCCCGACGGGCGCTTCCTGGTGATGATGCATCCGCGCGCCGACGTCTGGGATGTCGCGAACATGCGGGCGTTCATCGACGACATGCGCTCGGTCGATCCGGACGCGACCGGCGCGCCGTTCACCCACTACGAGTCGCTGCGCGACATGCGAAGCGCGTTCCTGCGCATGGCGACGCTCTCGGTGATCCTCGTGGCCCTGCTGGTCCTCCTGGACTTCAAGCGGCCCATGGACGTGCTCCTGGCGATGCTGCCGCTCATGCTGGCGATGCTCTGGACGTTCGAGCTCATGGGTATCTTCCACGTCTCCTTCAACCTGGCGAACTTCTTCGCGGTGCCGATCCTCATCGGGCTTGGCGTCGACAGCTCGATCCACCTGCTTCACCGCTACCACGAGGGCGGCGCGGACCGGCTCGACCCCGGCTCGACGCGCCGCGCCGTGATCCTCACCAACCTCACGACCACGATCGGCTTCGCGCCGCTCGTCTTCGCGGACCACCTGGGCATGCGCTCCCTCGGATTGGTCATGATCCTCGGCAACACGGCGTGCCTCGTCGCGGTGCTCATCGTGCTCCCGGCCACCCTGGCACTGCGCGAGCGCCTGCGGCGGCACCGGTCGATCCCCGACCACCACATGGCGTGAACGGCGCGGGCCGCGAGGGAACGCCGTGGATGGCCCGATCGCGGGCGCGGACTGGGTATCCTGCGCGGCATGGCTTCCGCGGGCGAATCGCACCAGGCCTCGGCATGGCTCGAACCGGTGGCGGGACCGGCGCTGCCGGCGATCGAGATCGCCGTCGGGGCGAGGCTCGTCGTCGGTCGCGGCGACGAGTGCGATCTCCGGCTGGCGCACGAGGGCGTCTCGCGCCGCCATTGCCTTCTCGAGCTCGCGGTGCGCGGATTCCGGGCGACCGACCTTGGCAGCACGCACGGCACGCGCGTCGATGGCGAGCGGATCGCGGCCAACGAGGCGACCGCGGTCCGCCACGGCCAGGCGCTCGGGATCGGTCCATGGGTCTTCCGCGTGCGGCTCGACGCCGCGGACGATGCGCCGATGGCGCTGGGTCCCGAGGCTTCGGCGCCGGCGCGCGGCACGTACGCCACGCGACCGACGATCTTCCTCCGGCTTCGCGAGCAGGACCCTGCGGCGCGGGAGCTCTCGTGGACGGAGTTCCGCGACCGCTACGCGCCGGTGATCGTGAGCTTCGCGCGCCACGCCGGCCTCTCCGGCCACGAGGCGGAGGATGTGCTCCAGGACGTGCTGCTCGCCTTCTTCCGCGTGAGCCCGCACTTCCAGTACGACCCCGACAAGGGACGCTTCCGCGGATACCTCAAGCGCGCCACCCTCAACGTGATCCGTCGTCGCCGTCGCCACGGCCCGAGCTATTCGCTGGAGATCGACCCCGCCGACGATGGCAGCGACGAGGACGACTCGCGCTGGGAGCGGGAGTGGGACGCGCAGGTGATGCGCCGCGCGCTCGACGAGGCCCGCGGCCACGTCGACGCCCGCACCTACGAGGCGTTCGAGCTCTACGCCGAGCGCACCGTCCCCGCGGAGGAGGTCGCCGAGCGGCTGGGCATCTCGGTCAACAGCGTGCACCAGGCGAAGAGCCGCGTCCTGCGCGCCGCGCGCGAGGCCGCGGCGCGGATCCGCGCCGAGGAAGGCTGACGGCGCGCGGATCGAACCGCGACGCGCGTCACACGCATCCGCCCCAGTTGGAGAGCAGGATCGCCAGGTCGGCGCCATCGACGATGCCGTCGTCGTTGAAGTCCGCCGGCTGATCGCCCGTCTGGTTCCACGAGGCCAACAGCAGGCCGATGTCGTTGCCGTTGACGTCGCCGTCGCCGTCGGCGTCGCCGGGGCAGACGATCGGCTGCGCGACGAAGACCGAGATGAACCCCGTGTTCACGGAGCCGGCGACACCGCCGCCGCCCGTCTGCTCGCCGACGCTCACGAGATCGACGGGGCCGTCCAGATCGGCGTTGCCGCTGGCGAGCGCCGAGGGAAGCCCGAAGAGGTTCTGCGCATCGGTCACCAGCGTCAGCACGAGCTGTCCGCCGGTGGAATCGTTGCGAAAGAGGTTGAGCTTCTGCCCGCCCATGCCGTCGTCCACGAGCACGGCGATGTCGATGTCGGCGGCGGCGTCGTTGTCGAAGTCGCCGGCGGCGATCGCGGTGGGGAAGCCGCCCGCGTCGAGATCGACGGCGGGAAGGAAGGTGCCGTCCGCGAGTCCGACGAGCACCGAGATCGTTCCGGCGATCTTGTTCGCCGTGACCGCCTCGGGAATGCCGTCGCCGTTGAGATCGCCGTCGGCGAGCGCCGTCGCGCCGAGCCCGACCTCGTACGCCACGGCCGGCGCGAAGGTGCCGTTTCCAAGGTTGATGTGCACCGTCACGCTTGGCGTGTCGAGCGGTCCGGTCGGTTCCTTGGCACCGAAATTGACGACGAGCAGGTCGATGTCCTTGTCGTCGTCGAGGTCCAGCGGGCAGACCGATTGGGGATCGGGTCCGGCGGCCATGTACTGACCGGGACCGAAGCCGCCGGTGCCGTCGTTGAAGAAGACGACGAGCTGGTTCGATTCGCTCTGCACGACGGCGATGTCGTTCGCCTTGTCGCCGTCGAGGTCGGCGATCGTGAGTCCTCCGGGGGTGCCGCCGACGATCAGCTCGCCCGCGACGACCAGGCCGCCCGCGCCCTTGAACGTCGTGACGTTGCGCACCAGCGTGAGCGTTCCCGATCCCCGGTTGCTCACCACCGCGTCGGGCTTGCCATCGCCATCGAGATCGCCCTGCGCCACGGCCACGGGATCCTTGCCGACCTGCACCGTCCCGCCGTCCATGAAGCCCGGAACGCCGCCCGGCGCCGGCACGTCGTTGAGCAGGAGCTGCACGTTCCCCGGCATGCGCGGATCCCCGGCCGGAAGCGTCACGATCGCGTCGGGAGCGGCGTCGGCGTCGAACTTCGCCAGCGCGACGGCGCTCGGCGGAGACACGATGTCGCTCGGCGTCGGCGTCGCGAGGTTGAGCAGGATCGGCAGCCGCTTCACCTCGACATGCAGCGCCTCGCCCGATGGCGCCGCCGGCACGGTTGCGACGGAGATGAACTTGAAGACGGGAAGCAGCGGGCAGCCAACGACCGCCGGGCTGCCATCGAGCGATGGCGCGCGGACGAGGTCGAACGCCGTTCCGATGCTCGGCTGGGCGCCGGGGAAGTCGATGATCACGCCACCACCGAGCGACGACGGCTGGTCCGCCACGATCCCCGCGCCGCCGGGGCTGGGGGCCTGCGGCAGCGAGAGCTCGACCGAGCCGTAGTCGGAGAGATCGAACGTGCCGACCGTCGCGGTTCCGTCGCCGACGCGCAGCCGCCCGCGCTGGCGCACCGCGAGAAGCCCGCCGACGTCGAGCGCCGACGACGCGAGCAGCTCCAGCCGCGCCGGGCTTCCGTAGCGCGCCAGCTCGCGTGGATCGTTGCCGACCAGCAGGTCGCCAGAGAAGAGTCCGCTGGTCGACGCGCCGTCGAACGTCAGCGTTCCGGTGCTGTCGACCTCGCGTCCGATGAAGCCGTTCTCGGCGACCAGCGAGCCGCCCGCGCGCACGGTCGCGACGCCGGTCGAGGCGCCGACGCCGACGTGCACGCCCGGATCGGTCGTCGTGTCGCCGTCGCTCACGACGAGCGCGGCCTGGTTCGTCGCGACGACCGCTCCGCCATCGACGAGCAGCGCCTCCGCCTCGAGCCGCGCGGCGTCGATCGTCGCGTCCCCGTCCGGGCGCACGGTGAGCGTCGTGCCCGCGCGGAGGAACGCGCCGTTCTCGACCGAGAGCGACGCCGTTCCGCCCGCGGCCACCTCGTCGCCGCTGATGAACGTTCCGTCGACGACGTTCGCGGCGCTGCCTGCGCCGCTCACGACGATCGTCGCCGTGGAGCCGCCCATCGCGGCCGTCAGCAGCCGCGCGGTGGCGACAAGCTGCGCGCCTCCGGTCACGGACAGGTCGCCGACACCCGCGTTCGCCACGCGCAACTCGTCGAGGACGATCCAGAACGCGCCGAGTCCGTCGATGCCGACGGTGCCGGTCGCGCCGGGGCCGTCGCCGATCGACGAGGCGCCCGAGAGCGCCTGGCCCTGCACGTTCATCGCGCCGACGCCGTTCTCGCCGACCTTGAGCGCGCCGTTGAGCGCCAGGAACATCGTGCCGTCGACGGTCAGCGTTCCGTTGGCGGTCGCATCGACACCCAGCGCCGCTTCGTCCCCGAGCAGCGTCCCGCCGAGCAAGGTCAGCAGGCCCGATTCGCCCGCACCGCCGCCGACCACCAGGGCGCGGTTGAGCCCGGTCGTTCCGCCGTTGAGCAACTGGTAGACGCCACCCGCGAGGTCGAGCGTCGCGTCCGGCGCGAGCGGTCCGCTCACGAGCAGGCGCTGGTTGAGGACGACGCCACCGGGCAGCATGACCATGCCGCCGACGGTCGCGAAGATCGCGCGATCGGTCACCGAGGGC
>JAXMAF010000016.1:0-141917 GCA_046350555.1 Phycisphaerales bacterium | reverse complement strand
TCGGCCTCGAGCGAGAAGCACGCGCCGCGGTTGTGAAGGGCGATCCCCGTGCCCGGGATCACGATGCCCGAGCCGAAGCCCTCGTAGTTGCTCTGGATGAAGCTCACCATCATGCCCTGCGCGTCGGCGGCGACCAGCAGCACGGTTCCCCCCTGCCTGGGGGCGCCGTGTCCCGGATCGCTGGCGCGGGCGGGATCGATCGCCGCGGCGCGCGACTCGAGGTAGCCGGCGTCGAGCAGCGACGCCGCGCTCACGCGCATCGCCGCGGGGTCGGCGACGTGCGCGTGGGTGTCGGCGAAGGCCAGCTTCATCGCCTCGATCTGCACGTGCAGCATGTCCGGGCAGTCGGGCTGAAGCGATGTCAGGTCGCGGTGGCGGAGCATGCCCAGCGCTGCGCACGCGGCGATGCCCTGCCCGTTCGGCGGGATCTCGTGGAGCGTCACTCCGCGGTAGTCGATCGAGAGCGGCTCGACCCACTCGGCCTTGTGCGAGCCAAGGTCCTCCTCGGTCATGAGCGCGCCGTCGGAGCGGGCCGCGCCCGCGATCCTCATCGCGAGCTCCCCGCGATAGAAGGCCTCGCCGCCGGTGCGGCCGATCGTCTCCAGGGTGGTCGCGTGATCGGGCAGGGTGGTGCGTTCGCCGGGCCGCGGGGCGCGCCCCTGTGGAAGGAAGACGCGCCGGAACTCGTCGAAGCGCAGGCCGTCGGCGTCGCGGAAGCGATCGACCGCGCGGCTCCAGCCCGCCGCCGTCTGGGGCGCGACGAGGAACCCCTCGCGGGCATGGCGGACCGCCGGCTCGAGGAGGTCGGCGAAGGGCAGCCGGCCGAACTTCTGCGACAGCGACCGCCAGCCGGAGACGCATCCGGGGACCGTGGCCCAGTCCCATCCGATCCGCGGGCTCTTCGCCCGGCTTCCGGCCCAGTCCGCGACGCGCCCGCGCGTCATCGCCTTCGGCGCGCGCCCGCTGGCGTTGAGGCCGTGGACCTTGCCATTGAACCAGACGAGCGCAAAGGCATCGGCGCCGATTCCGTTCGAGGTCGGTTCAAGCACCGTGAGCGCCGCGGCCGTGGCGATCGCGGCGTCCGCAGCGGTGCCGCCGCGCCGGAGCATCTCCAGTCCTGCCTGCGCCGCGAGGGGCTGCGAGGTCGCGACCGCGGCGCGGCCCAGCACCGGTTCTCGCTGCGACGGATAGGGATGGGTCCAGAGGAAGGGGTCCATGCACGGAGTATTGGAGAGCCGCGCACCGCGCGGGACGAATCGCCGCGCGCCGTGGAGGAAGCGCCGCTGCGCGCCGATCGTGGCGATCGGGCCGAAACTCCTGAACGGACGCGCGATCTGCCGATCAAACCCGGCATGGCGCGTCGAATCGCAAGCTCGCCCCCAGGTCGCCTCGCGTCCCAGGCGGGCGTGATCCCCTGGTGGCCGACCTTCGACGGCGGCGTCGAGGTCCTGCTGGTGACGACGACGCGCGGCCGGCGCTGGACCTTTCCGAAGGGCAACGTTCCACTTGGGATCTCGCCCAAGACCGCCGCGTCGCGCGAGGCGTTCGAGGAGGCCGGCCTGCTTGGGCGCATCGGCGACGCCATCGGCAGCTACTCGTATCGCAAGGATGGCCTGTGGCGCGATGTGACGCTCTTCCCGATGCAGGTGACGCTGGCGCTTCCGTTGTGGCCGGAGGCGTTCAAGCGAGAGCGCCGCTGGATGAGCGTCGAGGACGCCCTCGATGCCGTCCGCCACGACGGCGTGCGCGAATGCCTGGCGATGATCGCGTCGGTGCGGTGGCAGGCTGCGCGGGCGTAGCCCGCTACGCGCCGCGTCCGCCGGCGTCCGCGATCCAGCCGCCACCCATCACGATCTCGCCGTCGTACAGCACGGCCGCCTGGCCGGGCGCGATCGCGAACTGCGGTCGGTCGAAGCGGAGCTCGAAGCTCGTCTCGTCGAGCCGCCGAACCCGGGCCGGCGTCGGGTCGCCGTGACTGCGGATCTTCGCGGCGCAGGGTCGCCACGCATCGACCGGCGGCGGCTCGATCAGCCAGTTCGCCTCGCGGGCGGTGCACCCGGTCGAAAGCAGGTCGTCGCGCTCGCCGACCGTAATCGTGTTGGCCACCGGGTCCTTGTCCACGACATAGATGGGCCGTCCAAAGGCGACGCCGACGCCGCGGCGCTGGCCGATCGTGAAGTGCTGGTGTCCCGGATGCTCGCCGATGGTGCGGCCCGAGGCGTCGATGATCGCGCCGGCCGCGACGCCCGCATGCGTGCGCGAGCGCACCAGCCCGGCGTAGTCGTTGTCGGGAACGAAGCAGATCTCCTGCGAATCCGGCTTGTCGCCGACCGGCAGGTCGAGCTCGCGGGCCAGCGCCCGCACGTCGGGCTTGCGCATCGCGCCGATGGGCAGGAGCATGTGCGCGAGGCGGGCCCGCGGAACTCCGAAGAGCACGTAGCTCTGGTCCTTGGCGCGATCGAGCCCGCGGCGCAGCGTCCAGCCATCGGAGGCGTCGTGCACGACCTGCGCATAGTGGCCGGTCGCGACGAAGTCGGCGTCGATCTGCCGGGCGTAGTCGTGCAGCTTCCCGAACTTGAGCCAGTCGTTGCAGCGCACGCAGGGGTTCGGCGTGCGCCCCGAGTCGTACTCGGCGACGAAGTAGTCGATGATCCGGCCGAAGTCCTTCTTGAAGTTGCAGACGTAGAAGGGGATGCCGAGCCTCGACGCGACCAGCCGCGCGTCGGCCGCGTCGTTGATCGAGCAGCATCCCTGGTGGCCGATGCGCAGCGACGAGGTCGCGGGCCCGGTGGCGGCGCACGCGTCATGCTCGACGAGCTCCTCGAGCGCCTCGCCCGGCGAGCCGAGACGCATGAAGCAGCCGACGACGTCGTATCCCGCGCGCAGCAGGAGCGCCGCGGCGACCGAGGAGTCGACGCCGCCGGACATGGCCAGGAGCACTTTCGTGCGGGCCAAGAGCACTTTCGTGCGGGTGGGCACGCCGGGACGGTACGCGCAGGGGCCGGCCCGCAAAGGGTCGTCCGCGGCGTTACCATCGCGGAATGCTCGTCTACTGCGGCATCGACGAGGCCGGATACGGGCCGATGCTCGGTCCGCTCTGCGTCGCGGCGACGGCGTTCGAGGTGATGGACCACGATCCGGCATCCGGTGCGCCCGATCTCTGGTCGCGCCTCTCCCAAGCCGTCTGCCGAAGGCCGGGGGACCGCCGGCGGCGCGTGGCGGTCGACGACTCGAAGAAGCTCAAGGGGGCCAACGACGCGGCGGCTCATCCGCTGCGCCATCTCGAGCGCGGCGTGCTGGCGTTCCTCGCGAGTCGCGGCGAGCTGCCGCGCATCGATGCGGCGATGTTCGCGGCGCTCGACGTCGCGATGCCATCGACGGCGAGCGCACCGTGGTGCGATGGCGCCACCCTGCTCCCGCTGGTGCACGAGCCGGAGCAACTGGAGATCGCGGCGGCGCAGCTCCGCCGCGCCGCGGAGGGTGGCGGCGCGCGTTGCGTGCACATGGCGTGCGAGGCGATCGATGTCGGGGCCTACAACGAGCGGCTGGCGATCGCGCGCAACAAGGCGAGCGTCAACTTCGACGCGGTGGTGCGCCACGTCGATCGTCTCTGGCGGCGCTTTCCCGAGGCGCACCCGCGCGTCGTGATCGATCGCCAGGGCGGTCGGATCGGCTACCGCGAGCCGCTGGCGCTCTGCTTTCCCGACGCGACGGTCGCGATCGTCGCCGAGACCGAGCGCATCAGCCGCTACCGGCTCGAGCGCGGCGGCGCCGCGATCACGCTCAGCTTCGAGGCCGAGTCCGAAGCGGCCCACCTGCCCGCGGCGCTCGCCTCCATGGTCGCGAAGTACGTTCGCGAACTCTGGATGATCCGGTTCAACCGCTGGTTCGCGGCGCGACGCCCCGGCGTGCGCCCAACCGCCGGATACGTCCAGGATGGCCGGCGGTGGCTCGGCGAGATGGAAGGGCTGATCTCGGAACTGGCGATCCCGCGCGACGCGCTCGTGCGCCGGGCGTGACCGGCGCGACGATTCCAGCCGTCGCGTCGAGTGCGCTCCCCGCCCGCCACCTCCCGACGGGCGGGGAACGCGACGATCCGCGCTTGCGGCTCGCCGGCTACGGCTCGCCGCCGCAACCCTGCGGCTGTCCCGTGATCGACAACACGTAGTTGTTGCTCGCGCCGCACGGCAGGCCGTCGAAGCTCTGCGTCGACACGAAGATCAGGTACGGTCCCGGCGGCAGGCACGCGAAGGCCGTGTTGGGATTGCCTCCGCTGCCCTGGCCGAGGATCTGCGGGTCCGCGCAGTTCGTGTCGAGGATGAAGAGCGCCGAGGGGAACGCCGAGACGAGCGCAACCTGCACCAGCGTCGGCTGCGGCAGGTTGATCAGGTACCAGTCGGTGTCGCGCTCGCCGCCGTGCGCCCAGAACGATCCGCAGATGGCCTGGCCGAGGAACGCCGGAGTGAACGCCGGGGGGGCGCTGTTGCAGCCGCCGTTGAGGTCGGCGCCGCAGGGCTCGCCTTCCGGTGCGCCGCCGGGGCACGTCGTGTTGCAGAGCGAACCGCACAGGCCCGCGGCCTCGCCTGCGCAGACGTCGTCCCATTGCGCCTGGCAGCAGTAGTTGTCCACGGTGCAGACGCCCTCGCAGCACGCCGCAACGGAACAGCCGGGGCTCTCGCCGGCCGAGCAGCAGTCGTTGGCGCTTCCTCCGCAGACGGGCTTCGAGAAGCAGCCGCAGTTCGGCTGGTTCGCGGCCTCCGCGGCGCACGCCGCGTCCCACTGGTTGTCGCAGCACGAGGGATCGAGCGAGCAGACCGAGGCGCAGCAGCCCGCGTCGGCGCAGCCCGCGCCGCCGTGCGCTGCGCAGCACGATCCGGCGCCCGGACCGCACGTCGGGATGTGGTTGTCGGGGCATGGCCCCCACGCGCCCAGGAGAATGCCGAGATCGCTTCCGTCGACGACCTGGTCGCCGTTGAGGTCGCCGCAGCCGGTGCCTCCCCAGTTGCCGAGCATCAGGCCGAGATCGGCGCCGTTGACGGCGTCGCTGACGTCGAGATCGCCCAGGCACGGCGACTCCGTGCAGCCTTGCTTCTCCTTCTTCTTCTTCTTGTCCTTGGCGCCGACGTCGAAGTAGCCGTCGGTGATCGTGAAGCCGAGGAAGGTCGACTTCTTCGCGCACGTGACCGGGAGCCGCCATCCGGCGGTCGGAACGCCGGCGCCGTTGGCCAGCCCCTGCATGAAGTCGTCGTCGGAGCCGACGTAGCAACTGTACAGGACGATCTGCGAGACCTTGCCCTTGAGGCATTCGCCGAGCTTGCGCGGCTTCTTCGTGCAGCCGTCGCCGCAGCAGATGTACTCCGTGCCGACCTTGACGATGCCGTTCGCGGTGTCGCCCGTCGGTCCGTTCCCGTGCGCGAAGAGGTTCAACTGCACCGGGCCGCCGTTGGCCGTCGCCGCGTCGCAGACCTTCTGGACCAGATCGGCGATGCTGGTCGCCTTCTTCGGATCCTTGTTCATGTCCATGAGCGTCTCGCAGGCGTCCTTGAGGAAGCCGTTGTCGTCGGGATCGCCGTCGCTCACGACGTGCACGGTGCCGGGCGGCCCCGCCACGCCGTCGGCGATGTCGTCGACGGGCATCTGTCGATGGACGTGCGCCGGAATCGGCGCGTGGTTGGCAAGGACCGCGTATTCGTCGCCGAGCAGGACGCTGTAGACGTAGCTCACCGCTTCGATCGGTCCGCCCGGGAACGGCCGGCTCGTCGTGAGGACCCGGAACGTCCACGGACCGTGCGCGACGACCTGCACGACGATCACGTTGCCCGAGAGGTCGGCGCTGTACTGCGTGCCCGGCGCGAAGATCGACGGGCCGGGCGTGAAGGCGTAGTAGCCGGGATAGTTCGCGACGGTGATCGCGGCGAGGTCGAGGTCGGTGTACTCGCCCTCCTCGTCGAACGGGCCTGGATTCGGCACCAGGATCGGCAGGATCTGCACGCCGGTGAGCGTGATGTCGACCCGGCCCGGATCGCGGGCGAGGATGTCGGCGATCGTCCACGAGAACGTCCACGGCACCGTGGCGCCGTCCCCGAAGTAGGGATGGCGCGGATAGACCGCCTCGACGAGCGAGGACGGCGCGAAGAAGAGATCGTCGGGCGGGATGGCGGCGGCCGACGCGATGTCGGTCGCGGCCCCGACGATGATGGCGAACGTCAGGCCCAGCGCCAGCGACGGCCTGATCGCGACGGCGCCGGACGCCGCTGCGCTCGAGAGCGGTTGGGAACAGTTTCGCATGATTGACCTCCCGGAGCGGCGTTCGCCGCCACAAGGATCCCGCTCGCACGCGACATGCACGCGACTCGCGGTGGAAGAAGCGGATCGGAGTCCGCACCGACCACCCGAGCGCGCCGAGCAGGGTCGCAGCGGGGACCGGATGGAGGCGCCCCCGCGATGCTCGTCGAGCTCGCGGTGGATGAACCCTGTTATAACGGCGGCGCGTCCCGGTGTTCACGCGCAATCCAGACTCGGCTCGTTCATGCCCGCCCAGCCCGTCCGCGTCGTCTCGCTGCTGCCTTCCGCGACGGAGCTGCTCTGCGCGGCGGGCGGCGCCGAGCTGCTCGTCGGGCGCTCCCACGAATGCGACTTCCCGGCGGCGATCGGCGATCGCCCCGCGCTCACGCGGGCGCGGACGTCGGCGATGCGCACGCTGGACGACCAATCTCCCGCGGTCGACGGCGCCGCCGTCGACGCCGAGGTGCGCGCCGCGCTCGCCGCCGGCGGTTCGCTCTACGAGCTCGACGAGGCGATGCTGCGGCAGCTTCGTCCGGACGTGATCCTGACGCAGGATCTGTGCGCGGTCTGCTCCATCGACCTGCGGACTGTCGAGCGCGTGGCCGCCACGATGGCGCCGCCGCCGCGCGTCGTCTCGTTGAATCCGGCGACCGTCGAGGATCTCTTCGACGATCTCCTGCGGGTCGGCGAGGCCGTCGGCCTCGGCGCCGCGGCCGAGACGGCGATGGTGCGCCTGCGCGACGACTACTGGTCCGCGATCGACTACGTGACGCCGTACACCGATGGTCCCGAGGTCGCCTTCCTCGAATGGATCGATCCGATCTTCGTCGGCGGCCACTGGACGCCGCAGATGATCGTCGCGGCCGGAGGACGCCATTCGCTCAACGCCGCCGGCGCCGCGTCGCGGCAGGTCGCGCCGGACGAGCTGGTCGCGAGCCAGCCCGATCGCGTCATCGTCTGTCCGTGCGGCCTCGACCTCGCCACCACGCGGCGCGAGCTGGAGCGCGTGCGCGCGTCGCGCTGGTGGAACGCGCTGCCGGCCGTGGCCGAGGGGCGCGTCGTGCTGGTGGATGGCAACCAGATGTTCAACCGGCCCGGACCAAGGCTGGTCGAGGCGTTCCGGTGGCTCGTCGGGTGGATCAACGGCCGGGACGAGCTGATCCCGCCCGGCTTTCCCGTGGCGGCGGCATAGCCGGGTGCGACCCGCCGTGCGACCTACGCTCGAACACCTCGGCCGCGCCAGCGCGGAATCCGCCGCCGTGCCCAGCTTCACCTACATCGCCCGCGACGCCGCCGGTCAGCGCGTGACCGGAACGCTCGAGAGCGCCAACGAGCAGTCGCTGCTCAACGACCTCGCGGGGCGCGGGCTGGCGCCCGTGAGGATCGCCGAGGCCGCGGCTCCGCGCCGCCGGCGCCGCCGCGTGCCGATGCGCACGCTCGCGACGGCGTACCAGCAGGTCTCGGACCTGCTCCGCGCCGGCGTGCCGCTGCTTCGCGCCCTTCGGCTGCTCGCACGGAACAAGGCCAGCCCGCGCCTCGCGGCGGTGATGGCCGAGGTCGCGGACGAGGTCGCCGACGGCCAGCGCCTCGCCGACGCGATGGCGCGCCATCCCGAGACGTTCCCGGGCGTGCAGGTGGCGATGGTCCGCGCCGGCGAGCGCGGCGGGTTCCTCGACCAGGTCCTCGCGCGACTGGCGGCGTTCCTGAACCACCAGGCCGACCTGCGCGCCAAGGTGCTGGGAAACCTGATCTACCCGATCGTGCTCCTGGTCGTCGGCGCGGGGATCGTCCTCGGCGCGCTCGTCTTCTTCGTGCCGCGCTTCAAGGACTTCTACAAGAACATGCCGCTGCCGCTCCCGACGCGCCTGCTGATGGGCGCCTCGGACCTGCTCACCAGCCACGGCGTCGCCGTCCTGCTCGTCGCGTCGGTGGTTGCGGCCGGCACGATCTGGATCGTGCGCCGACCCGCGGCGAGACGCCGCATCGCCGCGTGGCAGCTTCGCGTGCCGCAGGTCGGGCCGCTCCTGCGCGGACTTGCGGTGGCCCGCTTCTGCCGCATCCTCGGCACCATGCTGGCCAATGGCATTCCGATGCTCCAGGCGATGCGGATCAGCCGGGACGCCGCGGGGCACGTGCTCATGCAGGAGGCGATCGACGCCGCGACCGACGCGGTGCGCGCCGGCGAGCCGCTGGCGAAGCCCCTCGCCGACAGCGGCTTCTTCGACGAGGACGTCTGCGAGATGATCGCCGTCGGCGAGAGCGCCAACAACCTCGACGTCGTGCTCGTGACGGTCGCGGAGACGATCGAGCGCCGCGTCGACCGCCTGCTCGGGATCGCCCTTCGGCTCATGGAACCGCTGCTGCTGCTCTTCCTCGCCGGCGTGGTCATGTTCATCTTCGTCGCGCTGGTCGTGCCGATGATGCGGATGAGCGCGGCGCTGTGACTTGGACTCCGGCAGTCCCCGAGCTCGACCCCTTGCCCACCGCGGGATCTCGGGGCGGGATCGGGCCTTGGCAAGGCGCGGATGTCGACCGGGACGCGCCTGGGCGACGGCATCGACGCCAGCGGCTCGTACAATCCGGCCTTCCGTCCGCGCCGGACGCGCCCCCCAGGATCCTCGACATGCCCACACGCACACGCCGTCGCACCCGTCGTCGCGCCTTCACGATCCTCGAGCTGCTGATCGTCATCGGCATCCTTCTCGCCATCGGCGGGCTCGTGCTCTACAACGTGCTCGGCGCCTCGGAGAAGGCCGACATCAAGCTCGCCCAGGTGCAGATCCAGGGCTTCGACCGCGCCATCGAGGCGTTCAAGCTCGACATGAAGCGGCTGCCATCGGAGGACGAGGGGCTCGCGGTGCTCTGGAGCAAGGAGAAGATCGAGAACGAGGAGGACCGCGCGAAGTGGCAGGGGCCGTACCTCAAGGAAGCGAAGCTCAAGGACACGTGGGGGAACGACTGGATCTACCGCGCGCCGAGCCAGCTCCGGCCCGGCAAGCCATATGACATCGTCTCGGCGGGTCCGGACAAGCAGGAAGGCACCGAGGACGACATCACCAACCACACGGGCAAGGCGACCGGCGAAGGCGGCGCCGGCGACGAGTTCAGCGACTTCAACAGCGGAAGCGGCTCGTCGACCACCGGCAAGTGAACCGGCCGCGAGCGCGCCGCGTCGTCGATGACCGCGACGAGCGACCGGCGCGAAGCAGTCCGCGCAAGGCCATCGAACCGAAGGGCTTCCGCTGCCGACTCGCCGGTCCAACACGGGCTTTCCAGACCCGCGACGACCGGCGCCGCACGGCTCGCGCGCCGACGGTGCCCCGCGCGTCGCGCCGGCGACCATCCGTCGGCGCGGCGACGCGACCGCGCGGTGACGCTGATCGAGCTGCTCATTGTCCTCGCACTCCTCGCGGCGATCGGCGCGTTGGCGCTGCCGACGACCCTCGAGACCCTGTCGCGACGGCGCTTCGAGAGCGATGTCGACGCGCTCATCGGGCAGCTTCGCCTCGCCCGCACCCACGCCCGGACGACGGCTTCGGCGGTCGAGGTCCTGATGGAGCGCGCACACGACGAGACGACGCGCGTCGTCGTCGAGACGGTCGACCTCCGGGCGATGGCGCTTGGTGGAGAGAACGAGCCGGATGCGCCGGGCGTCGCCGACGGCCGAGGCGCCGTTGGCCACGACGGAGCGGGGTCCGGAGCAAGATCCCGCGGCGCGCCGGATCGGTCGGCCGGGAGCGAACGCGGCAGCGCCGCGATCGACGCATCGTGGGCCGATGCCACCTACGAGCTGGTCATCGAGATCGGGCCCGAAGCGCCGACCGACGACCCGGCGCACGATTCGAGCCGGTCGGCCTCCACACCCGGAGCCGCCGACGCGGGCGCCGACGCCTCGGCGCCCGCGCCGAAGTCGAAGGACGAGATCGACATCGGCGTGCGCCGGCGCCTGACCCTCTTCGTCGCCGATGGTGGCGCTCCCTTCGCGACGCGCCTGGTCGTCCGCGATGCCAACGGCCGCCGCGCCGCGATCGTGGTGAATCCGTGGACCGGTCTCGCGTCGCTGGCAGGCGCCGCGACGGCGGCGGCGCGTTCCGACGACGAAGATGCACTCGCGCCACCCGACGACGATGCCGAGCGAGCCGCCGCGCCGAGCGAGGGTCGGCCGAGCGGCGATGCGGGGCGATCGACGCCGGGCCCCTCCCCGGCGGCATCGCCAGGAACCGCGCGATGAGCCGAGCGCACCATCGATCGAGCCGGCGTCGGGACCGCCAACCACCGGGGTCGGGCGCGCGGCGCGGCGGCGTGCTCTTCGAGGTGCTCGTGGCGGTCGCGGTCTTCGTCGCCGCGGCGACGATGCTCCTCGGCATCGCCCGCGAATCGCTCGATGCGATGGGGCGCGCCGAGCGCCGCGAGCTGGCCGTCGATCTCGCGCGCGACGCGCTGTCGCGGCTGGCCACAGGCGAGATCAACATCGAGGACCTTCGCGCCGGGCGCTTCGAGTCGCGGCGCGATGACGGCGCCGGCGCCGACGCCGATCCGCCGACATCCGCGCCGGCGGGGCGCTTCCGGATCGACGTTCGCACGGAACGATCGTCCTTCGCTGGCTTGGTGCTCGTCGAGCTTCGCGTGCGCAGCGCCGACGCGGCGGCCGACGACGCGCCGCTCTGCACGTTGCGGCAGCTTGTGCGCCTGGGACGTCGCGTCGACGACTCGTCCGCGACGCCGGAGGGCGAGACGGCGAGGCAGCCCGGACCTCGGTTGCGCTCGGGTGGCGCCGAGCGCCCGGGCGACGGCGACGACGCCGCGGAGGTTCGACCATGAGCGCGATCCGCCGCACGCGTCGAAACGGCCGAATCCCCGCGACGCCGCGGAGCAGCCGTGGCTCGACGCTGCTCGAGCTGCTGGTGGCCATCGCCCTCGCGGCGGCGCTGCTGACGTCGGTCTTCGCGTTCCTCGGCGACCTGCTCGCCACGCGGGACCGCATCCGCGCCGCCGGCTCGCGCCAGGCGAGCATCGCGGCGCTCTTCGATCGACTCGACGCGGACCTCGCGATGGCCATCGCCGCCGATCCGGCGCGCGGCGCGGGCGTGAAGGGCGACGCCGGCGCGGTGGCGATCCTCACCCGCGGCGTGCTTGCGGTTCCCACGGCGCGGGCCGCGGGATTGCGCGATCTCCAGCGCCACGAGTATCGCTTCGATCGTGCGGCTCGCCGCGTCGCCGCCCGACAGAGCGCGCTGGGGAGCGACGGCGCGGGGGAGTGGTTCACCTTCGACGACGAGCTGCTCGACCTCCGATTCCGCTATTTCGACGGTGAATCGTGGCGCGACGCCTTCGACAGCGCCGCCGACGGCGGACTGCCGATGGCGGTCGAAGTGTCGATCTGGTTCCCGTCCCCCTCGGGCGGGGACGAGACGAGCGGCGTCGACGAGACGATCGACGCGACCGGCGTGGATGGATCGAACCGGACGACCGGCGCCAGCGATGGCGGCTCGGGCTCGTCCGCGGCGCGCGCTGTCGGCGACGATTCGTCGGCCGGGCGCGCCCCCGAGCCGCCGGCGCGGCCGCCCGACCGTCGTCGGGTGATCGCCGTTCCCGATGCGCGGGCGATCCTTCGAGGCGCCAAGGGCGCTGCGTCGGATTCGTCGGAGCCGCCCGGCGCCGCGGAGGACGCGCCATGACGAAGCCCATCAGGCCCATCAAGCCGATCAGGCCGATCGAGCGGATTCGCGTAGGCGTCGCGGCGCCACCGTCGTCGCGGGCGCACCGTCGCGGCTTCGTGCTGCTCGCGGTGCTGGTGATCGTCGGCGTCGCGATGATGGTGATGCTCGCGTCGCTCATGCTGGTGCGCGCCGAGACCGCTGCGGCGGCGACGCACGAGCGGGTGGCGCAGTCGCGGGCGCTCGCCTGGTCGGGGGTGCAGGCGATCGGCGCCACGCTCGATCGACAGCGCGACCGCATCCTGGCCGGCGACCCGCCGCACATCGATCGGGAGATCGTCGTGTACGAGACGAACGGCTCGTCCGGCTCGCGAGGCGTCGTCCGGCTCGTTCCCTTCGACAACGGCGAGCTGCTGCGCGGCGAGGCGGCGCTCGTCGACCTCAACCACGCCGACGCGGCGGCGCTGGCCGCGACGGGCATGGTCGACGCCGACCTGGCCGGCAGGATCGTCGCCGCACGCGCCGCGCGCGGCGGGCGCTTCGCGTCCGAGCTCGATCTCTTCGAGGTCGATGGCGTCACGCCCGAGCTGCTCTTCGGCTCGCTCGATCGATTGGCGCCGTCCCTCGCCGCCGCGACGACCACCGCGCTGGGTGGCGAAAAGGACGAACGCGGCATCGCCGTCGAGGGTGTGCGCACGGGCGCCCGAGGACTGCTCGATGTCGTCACGGTGCATGGCATCGAGCCCATGCTCCAGCGCGACGGCACGCCGCAGCTTCGGCTGGGAGATGGCTGGTCGACCGAGCTGGAGCGCGCCATCGTGCAGCAGTTCGACTCCGATGTCGCCGCCTCCTGCAAGGCGCTGGTGGACGGTGGCACGCTGAGCGGCGACGAGGCGATCGTGGCGGTGCTGCGCGAGCGCAAGGTCGAGCCGCGCGACTGGCTGCCGTATCTCGATGCGTTCACGACCGAGGCGGGCGACTACCACGGCGGTCGCCTCGATCTCAACCTCGCGCCGTACGAGGCGCTCCTTTCGCTGCCGGGCATCTCGCCGCCGCAGGCCGCGGAGCTCGTGCGGCAGCGCGAAGGGCTCTCGCCGGAGGATCGCGCCTCGGCGGCGTGGCCGCTGCTGCGCGGCATCGTCGACGCCGAGCAGTTCGAACGGCTCTCGGCGCGCACGACGGTGCGATCCTGGCTCTGGCGCGTGCGCCTCGTCGCGGGGGAGACCGCGGGCGCGGACGCCAACGCCTCGAGCGAGGCCTCCGTCGAGCCGCCGATCGAAGCGCCGCTGGTCTGGGAGGCGGTCATCGACCTCTCGACGCCGACATGGCGCGTGGCGTACCTGCGCGATGCCACGCTGCTTCCGGTGGCGGTCGCCATCGCGTCGGCCACGGGCGAGGCGTCCGCCGACGAGACGTCGCGCGCGGCATCGGACGATCGATCGTCGTCCAGCGCGCCCGGCTCCGGCGCGGCGCCGGACGGCGCGGTCGGCGGCGCGCGGGCTTCCACCGACGGAACGCTCGCGACGGACGGGACGCCGAGCGCCGAAGGACCGTCCAGCGATCCCACGCCTGCGGCCGAGGCGCCGCCGGACGAAGCGACACCGGACGCCGAGGCGCCGAGCGCCGTGAACCCGCACGCGCCGCGCGGTTCGCTCGATCGGGGCGACGAGTCGAAGCCCGCGCCGCGAGGCGCGAGCCACCCCAACGCGCGGCCGGCCACGCGTCCGGTGGGACGCTGGCGAACGTAACATCGACGAGCATGCCCATGGCGGCCCGAGCGCATCCCGTGATGGCCGTCGAGCTGGGTCGACGGCGCTTCGTCGCGCTCTCCGGACGCCTGCGCGGCGGTGCGCTGGTCGTCGAGCGGGAGATCCGGGCCACGCTGCCCGCGGCCATCGAGCGCGACGACGCCTCGGCGGTCGGGGCCTTCGTCGCGGAGCGCCTCGCCGAGCTGCACGCGCCGCGCGGTCCGGTGGTGCTGGTGCTGCCACGCGAGGCCGTCGCAGGTCGGCGACTCGAGCTTCCCGGCGCCGCGGTCCACGAACTCCCCGGAATGGTGCGGCTGGCGATGCTGCGGGAATTGCCGACGGAAGGCGCCGCGGTGGTCGACTTCATCGAGGTGCCGCCCGCCGAGGGGACGCCGGTCGTCTTCGCCGTCGCGGCGCCGCGCGCTGCGCTCGGACCGGCGTGCGACGCGCTTGAGGCGGCGGGTCGCCGGGTGGGCGCGGCGAGTCTGCGCACGCTTGCGGCCGTCGCCGTGGCGTCGCGCGCCGCCGACGGCGTTTCGGATGGACCGGCGCCGGGCGGCTCGTCGGCGACGGTTGACTCGCATGCGGAGGTGGCCGCGGCGCGTCCTGCGCCGGCCGTCGCGACGCCATCGTCGACGTCGGCGCCGCCCATGCTGGTGATCGACGTGAGCGGCGAGAGCGTCGAGTTCGCGGTGGTCGAGCGCGGACAGATCGTCTTCTCGCGCGGCGCCGCCCTTCGCCTCGATGCCGAGACCCCGGAGGCGCTCGCCGACGCGGCGGTCGGCGAGGCGAAGCGCACGTGGCTGAGCTATCGGGCCGGCCTCGACGGGCGCGCCGGCGGTGCGTTCGGTGGCGGACCCGGCAGTGGATCCGGCAGCGGACCTGCCAGCGCCGCGGGCGCCGGCGGCGCGAGCGAGCGCGGAGCGATCGCCGACGCGGCCCTGGTCGCCGATGCCGAGGTGGCGAAGCGAGCGCTTCCGGCGCTGCGCGAGCTGCTCGGCGTCGCCGTGCGCCTTGTCGAGGCGCCCGCGAACCTCCAGTCGACGACGCCGCTGGGTTCGTCGCTTCCGCTCGCCGAGGCGCTGCGCACCGCGCTGGCGCGCGAGGCGACGATCGATCTTGTCCATCCGCGCAAGGCGCCCGATCTTCCGGCGCGTCGACGCCAGCTCGTCCTCGCCGCGACGGGGCTTCTCGTCCTCGCCGCGCTGGGCGGCTACACGCTGGGACGCCGCGAGGCGCAGCGCGAGACCGAGCGCCGCGCCGACATCTACGACAAGGCGAAGCGATTCGCGCCGGAGGGCCGGCGCATGCGGCGCGACGAGGACAAGCTTCGCCATCTTCAGCAGTGGTCGCTGCCGCCGCAGGACTGGATCGCCGACCTGCTGCACGTGAAGTCGATGCTGCCCGCGCCGGGCGACGTGGTGATCGACACCTTCTCCGGCGCCGAGGACTTCAAGGGCGTCCGCTGGGACAAGGAGAAGGGCTGGTCGTCGGCGGCCGAGGTGCGCATCGTGCTCGAAGGCGAGGCGAAGACCCGGGCCATCGCCGACGCGCTGCGCGACCGGCTGGTGGCGGACAAGCAGTTCGTCGTCACGACCAGCGGCTCCGACACCCGCGGCGGCAACCGGCTCTCGTCGCCCTTCGGCTACCTCATGCGCTCCGACCGCCGCGCCGGCGCCGGACCGTCGGCCATCGCCAACGGCGCGGAGAGCGGCCGCGCGCCGGAGAGGTCGGCCGCGGCGGGCGGAGCCGGCGCAGGCGCCGAGCCGAAGGCGGGCTCCGGCGCGGCGAGCACCGCCGGCGCGGCGCCGGAGGGCGCACCATGACCCGGATGCGAGCGCTGGCGGTCGCCGGCTACGCGGCCCTGGTGCTGGTCGCGTTCTGGTTCGCGTGGCGCTGGGGCGCGGGTCGGCTCCTCGGTGGCGACGACGCGGCGCTGAAGCGGGAGTCCGCGGCCCGCGCCGTCCTCGTCGACGTTCGCGAGCGGCGCGAGCGCAAGCCGGAGCAGGACCGGCAGCTCGCGGAGATCGTCAACCGCACGCTCGGCGGATCGCTGCCCGCGGTCGACAGCGCGCTGCGGGCGCGGCTCAATCGGCTTGGCGAGTCGGAGCGGCTCCGCGACCTCGCGGTCGGCACCGGCGCGAACACGCTGCGCGACTCGCCGGCCAAGGCGCGCTATGGCCGCGACCCGGAGCAGCGAGCGCTGCGCGACGAGACCGACTTCGTCGAGGTGGAGGGGTGGATCACCGGCGACGGAACGCCCGAGCAGGTGCTTCGCCTTCTCCAGCGCATCGACGCCGAGCCGTGGATCAAGCGCATCGCCGCGGTGCGCGTCGACGCGATACGGGGCGCGAAGCCGAACGATCCGGCGCGGCTGCGCGCGAACATCCGCCTGGAAACCATCTTCCTTCCGGGCCGCGAGCCCGAGGCGCAGCTCGCCTCGACGTGGTCGATCGAGCAGGCGCAGCGCCTCGCGCCGCTCGCCGAGGCGTCGCTCTTCTCGCTGCCGAAGCCGGCGGACAAGGTGGCCGCTGCGCCGCCTCCGCCACCACCACCGCCGACGGCGCCGACGCCTCCGCCATTCCCGTACGACGAATGGACGCTGACCGGCGTGGCGCGCGGACCCGCGGGCGTCGAGGCGTGGCTGCACAATCGGCGCAGCGGCGAACGGCGCGTGCTCGCGTCGGGACAGGCGCTGCACGAGATGACCTTCGCCGACGCGACGGGCGAGTCGGCGCAGTTCACGCTCGGCGGCGCGCGCGTCAGCGTGACCGTCGGCGCCGCGATGAGCGAGCGAACGCCCGTGCAGTGAGCTCCGGCGCGCCCGCGCCGATCGCCCGGCGTGGGCCGCTTCGGGTAGACTGCCATCAAAGGAGCCCACACATGCGGCACTGTCGGTTCTCGTGCGCCAGGCATGTCGCTGTCGCCGCCGTTCTCGTCGCGGCGGCCCACGCGTCGACGGCCATCGCGGCGTTCGCCCAGGACGCCGACTCGACGGGCTCCTCCGCGGTCGCGCCCGGCGCTGCGCCGGCGACCGGTCAGGCGCCGCCTGTCGTCGCGCCCAGCGCCGCGCCACCGGCCGCGCAGCCGCCGTCGGCCAGCGCATCGGCGCCGGCCAAGCCTGCGGACATCGCGTTCAACTTCAAGGGCGCGACGTGGGACCAGGTGCTCGACTTCTTCGCGCGGGTGACCGGCCTGCCGATCGTCAAGGAGGTTCCCGCGCCCGATGGCGTGGTCGACTACCTCTCGCCAAGGTCGTATCCGCTGCCCGAGGCGCTCCAGACGCTCAACATCCTGCTCCAGACGCGCGGCGTCATGCTGCGCGTCGAGCAGGACAAGCTCTATCTCCAGAAGCTCGACGACATGAAGCGGGAGAACATCCCGACCTACACGGGCAGGCTGCCCGAAACCGTCACGTCCGACCAGATCGTGACCCTCGTCCTGCCGCTGCGCAACGCCGCCGCCAAGCCGCTGGCCGAGGAGCTCGCGAAGATGGTCGCGTCGTACGGCTCCGTCTCGGCGATGGAGAAGCAGAACGCGCTGCTGATCGTGGAGACCGCGGCGCAGGTGCGCCGGCTCATCGACATCGTCTCGACGCTCGACAAGGAGGACGCGGAGAACATCGTCGAGTACATCCCGCTCCGCTACGGCAAGGCGAACGAGATGGTCGCCTCGCTGACGGCGCTCATGGGCGAGCGCGTCGTCGAGTACGTGATCAACCCGCAGACCAACCAGAAGGTCAAGCTCGAGGAGAACCGCCTCGGCGGCATGACCATCGCCGCGGATCCCCGCACCAACGCGATCGTGGCCCGCGGCACGCGGGCCAAGATCGACCAGTTGAAGGAGACGATCGCCCTCCTCGACGTCGCCGGCTCCGGCGAGCGCCGCGCGGTGCGTGCGTTCTCGCTTCGGCGGCTCGCCGCGCCGGAGGTGGCGGTGCAGCTCACCCAGCTCTTCGCCACGCTTCCGGCCAAGGAGCGCCCGAGCATCATCGCCGCGGCGGATGGACGGCGCGTGCTGGTCGTCGGCGACGACCGCGGCATCGCGGAGGCCGCGGCGCTCATCGGCGAGCTCGACGGCACCCGCGCGAAGCGGCCGGACGGCTCGACCGGCGTCGACGACGACAACGACATCGCCGTCGCGGTTGCGCCGGTGCTCAACGCGTCGCCCGAGGCGATCGCGAGCAACGTCAAGGCGATGCTCGGCCGCGACGCCGCGCTCGTCGCGGTCGTCGCCGGCGCCGACGGCCGCTCGGTCGTCGTTTCGGCCGCCGGGCGCAGGTCGAGGCGGCGCTCGATCGTCGCGCGCTCGATCGTCCCGGCAAGAGCGACCGCCGTGCGTCGTGCGCGTCGCCGGCGCGGAGCCCGCCGCGACCTTCGAGCGGGCCCGGCAGCTCTACGCGGCGCAGATCGCTCCCGCGATCGCCGGAGGCCCCGGCGATGCACCCGATCCGAAGACCGAGGTCTCGGCGACGTTCGAGCCCGCGACGCGCAGCGCCGTGCTGGTGGGCGAGCCGGCGGCGCTCGCGAAGTTCGCCACCGTGCTCGAGCAGCTCACGGCGGCGGCGGGTCCCCAGCCGGATGTGCGACTGATTCCCCTCGAGCACGCCAAGGCGATGGAGGTCGCGGCGCTCCTCGGCAACCTGCCGGAGGGTCCCCTCGGGGCGGTCGTGGAGGCCGCCGCGCCGGGCGCGCCCCGGCCGGTCGTCGAGGCGATCGAGCGCACCAACACGCTGCTCGTCGCAGCGCAGCCGGCGCAACACCAGGCGATCGCCACGCTCGTGCGCACGCTCGACGTTCCCGAACAGGCCAACCTGCCGCCGCTGCGCATCTTCCAGTTGCGCACCGCCGACGCCGCGAACCTCGCGGCGACCCTCCAGCAGACCTATGCGAAGCGCACCAGCGAGGAGCGCAGCGCGCGGCCGGTGAGCGTGAGCGCCGACCCGCAGACCAACGCGCTGCTCGTCGCGGCCCATCCCGACCTGCTGCCGGACATCGAGCGGATCGTCGAGGAGCTCAACGACGTCAACCGCATGGTGACCGAGGGGCGCGCGATCCGCATCTTCCCGCTCAAGGTCGCCCGCGCCGCCGAGCTGGCGAAGACGATCGACGAGATGTTCCCGCCGCCGCCGGTGCCGGTCGATCCGCGCGGCCGGCCGCGCCCGGAGCTCCAGAAGCCGCGCGAGGTGATCGTCCGCGCCGACCCGCAGACGAACGCCCTGATCGTCGACGCGCCGGTGCAGCGCATGACCGGATTCGAGGAGCTCGTGCGGTCGCTCGACCAGCAGGAGATCGGCACCGACAACGAGATCCGCACGTGGCGGCTGAGCCGCGCCGACGTCACCGCCGCCGCCGACACGCTGCGCCAGCTCGCGGCGGCCGGCTCGCTCGGAACGCTCGCGCCCAACCGGCGCGCCGCCATCACGGTGACGGTCGAGCCGGGCACGCGCACGCTCGTCGTCGCCGGCCCGAGCGAGATCTTCCCCAGGGTCGACGACTTCCTGAAGGGCCTCGACGCCGAGCGCACGGCGCCGGCGACGGCGCTGCGCTTTTTCAAGCTCAACGTCGCCAGGGCGGAGACCGTCGCGCCGATGCTGCGCGAGATCCTCGCCGGACGCATCGCCGAGGAGGTCGCGGGCACGCCGGCGGAGCTCCAGGCGCTGCTGCGGGTGACCGCCGACAAGAAGAGCAACGTGCTGATCATCTCCGCGCCCGAGGCGGTGATGCCCGCGGCCGAGGCGCTGGTGAAGCAGCTCGACTCGACGGCGTCCGCCGGCGGCGACGCGGTGATCCGCGTGCGGCCGCTCACCTTCGCCGACGCCCGCGACGTCTCGCAGTCGCTCTCGCAGGCGCTTCCGTCGATGACCAGCAAGGTCACCGGCGATCCGCTCGCCGTGCGGATCACGGCCTCCGCGTCGGCCAACGCGCTGATACTGGTCGGGCCCGAGGCCGACCTGAAGGAGGTCGAGTCGCTGATCGAGCCGCTCGACGCCCGTCCGGCGCTCGACGCGGTCGACGCCAGGTCGTTCGTGCTCAGGTTCGCCGACGCGGCGCGGATCGCGCCGATCGTGCAGAACCTGCTCGCGGATCAGCAGGAGACCGATCCTCGCATCGTGCTCGAGCGGCTGCGCCGATCGCGCGGCCAGGTCGACACCACGCCGCGCGTGCGCGTCGAGGCCGACGCGCGCACGAATCGCCTGATCGTCTCCGGTCCGCAGCGCACCGTGGCGCTGGCCGAGACGCTCATCGGCGAACTCGACCAGGCCGACGCGGCGGGCGATCGGACGATGGCCACGTTCACGCCCGCCAACGCCGATCCGGCGACGCTCGCCGCCACCGCGAGGCAGGTCGTCGAATCGACCCGCCCCGCCGGGCAGCGCTCGACGTTGCAGCTCATTCCCGCGGCCCAGAGCGGAGCGCTGCTGCTGGTCGGCGCGGAGAGCGAGATCGCCGAGGCCGTCGCGGTCATGAAGGAGATCGATGGTCAGTCGCTTGCCGCGCCGGCGATGGACCTGCGCGTCCTCGCGCTGCGCAACGGCGACGCCAGGACCGTCGCGCCGGCCGTCGCCAGCCTGCTCCAGGATCGCACGCGCTGGCCGGAGCGGCTGCGCCAGGTCGCCAAGGCGGGCATCGCGATCGGGCAGCCAACCGCGACCGCCGATGGCGCGGGCAACCGCCTTCTGGTGAGCGGACCGACGGAGCTCATGCCGCTCGCGGAGAAGCTCGTCGCCGAGCTCGATCGTCCGCGGGCGCAGGGCGACGTGCTCGACGTGCGCACCTTCTCGCTGGGCACGGCCGACGCGAAGGGGGTCGCGGAGGCGATCCGCACCGCGCTCGAGGCCCGCGCCGCGAGCCGTCCGGGAGAGCCCAAGCCGTTCGTGGCGGCCGAGCCGTCGAGCAACGCCGTGGTGGTCACCGCGACGCCGGAGCAGCTCGGGCAGATCGAGCAGCTCGTGGGCACGCTCGACGCGGGAACGCCGCGCGACCAGGCGCAGGTGCGCACGATCTTCCTGAAGAACGGACGCGCCGCGCAGATCGCCCCGCTGGTCGAGTCGCTCCTCGCCGAGCAGGAGCTCGTCGATCCGAAGTCGCTGCCGTCGTGGGCGCAGGCGGAATACGCCCGCGTGCGGGCGCAGCTTCGCGGCGGGAAGCCCGAGGTGCGCGTGCGCGCGGATGAGCGGCTCAACGCCGTCGTGGTCGCCGCGCCCGGCGCGGTGCTGGACGCGGCGGAGCAGATGGTCTCGCAGCTCGACGTCGCGGCGCAGGATCCCACCGAGCGGCGCTCGGTCCGGCTCCTGGCGCTGCGCAATGCCGACGCCGCCGAGGTGGCGACGGCGCTCGAACCGATCTTCGCCGACGACAAGGACCGCGAGAAGCCGCCGACGATCCGCGTCAACGCCGCGAGCAACGCGCTGCTGGTCCGCGCGAGCGAAGGGCAGTTCGCCACGATCGAGCGCGTGGTCGGCGAGATCGACCAGGCGACGATGGCGACGAGCCGCCAGATGCGGACGATTCCCCTCGATGCCGGCAAGGCCTCGGCGCGCGACGTCGCGGAGATGTTGAAGCGCCTCCTCGGCGGCGACAGCGGGGGGGCCGCCGGCGGAGCGCCGACCGTCGAGGTCATCACGCTCGACGAGTTGCTGGAGCGAGAGAAGTCGCGGACGCCCGCGGCGGCCGGCGCGGCGGCCCCGAAGAAGACATCCTCGCTCCCCCACGCGGACGAGGGGAGATCGGTCGCCTCGCTCCTCGCCTGCATGATCCTTGCGGCCGACCCGGCCGACGCGACCGACTCGACGAACCCGACCAAGGCGACCAGGCCCGGCCCCGCCGACGCCAGCAAGGTCGGCGCCGCCGACGCGACCATCGCCGTCGACGAGCGGACCAACTCGCTGGTCATCGTCGGATCGCCGCGCACCGTCGAGCGCCTCGCGGCGCTGGCGAAGCAGGCGCAGGACCAGGTGCCGACGGCGCCCGTCTCGCTGCACGTCATCACCCTCGATGCGGCGAACGATCCCGAGCGCCTGCGCACGCTCCTGGGCGAGATGCTCGAGAAGATCTCGCCGCCCGGCGGCAAGCCCGGCGAGCTCGGCAAGCGCGTCGCCCTGCTCTCCGATCCAGCGCTCAACGCGATCGTCGTCGCCGCGAGCGACAGCGACTTCAAGGTCGTCTCGCAGATGCTCGCCGCCGTCGGCCGTGCGCCGGTGGGCGGCGACGCGCCGGTGCGCACGATCACGCTCGAGCGCGCCCAGGCCACCGGCGTGGCCCAGGCCGTCCAGCGCTTCTACGACGAGCGGGCGAAGATGACGCCGAATCCGCGCGGCCAGCGAGATCGGAAGCGCCTGGTGATCGTCGGCGATCCGACGAGCAACACGCTGCTGGTCGCCGCCAACGACGACGACTTCCTCGCGCAGGTCCAGCGCGATCGTCGAGCAGTTCGACTCGCCCCAGGCGGCGAGCGCGCTGGAGATGCATCTTCCCGCTCAAGCACGCCCGCGCCACCGAGATCGAGCGCACGATCCAGTTCCTCGTGAGCGAGCTGACGTGGGGGCAGTCGCCCTTCTTCTTCAGTCCGCCAGAACGACCAGGACACGCCGCACACCGTCGCGGTGCACGCCGAGCCGCGGCTGAACGCCCTGCTCGTGACCGGGCGCCGGCGACAAGTTCCGCTTCGTCGAGCAGATCGTGGACGCCCTCGATGCCGCCCACCGCGGAGGCGTCGCGCATCGTGCGCATGTACCCGATCCGCCACGCGAGCACCGACGTCGTCGCCGAGATCGCCCGCGACATCGCCTCGGGCGGGCGCGAGCGGCGTTCGTGGGAGCCGGCCGACGCGAGCGCGCCGCGGGTGCGGCTCGACCAGCGCACGCGCAACCTGATCGTGGTCGGCACCGAGGCGCAGCAACAGGAGATCGCGACGCTGCTCGCGTCGCTCGACCGCGCCGCGGGCGACGCGCCGCAGGCGAACCAGATCGTGCGCATCGAGTTCGCCCGCGCCAGCGAGCTGGCCGGCGTCCTCCGCCAGTTCATGAAGGACCGCGCCGCGACTGCCGGCGCCGGCGAGCCGACCGCGACGATCGTGCCCAGCGATTCGGCCAACGCCCTGCTGCTCGCGGGACCCGAGGCCGAGGTCTCGACGATGCGGGACCTCGTCGCCCAGCTCGATCAGCCGGGAACCGGCGGCGATCGTCGCATCGAGATCGTGGCCCTGCGCGAGGGAAAGGCGGACGAGCTCGCCCGCATGCTCCAGCAGCAGTTTCCCCGCTCGGGCGCGGGCGGCGGCGCCGGTGGCGGGCTCGGCGTGATCGTCACGCCCGACGTGCGCACCAACGCGCTCGTGGTGAACGCGCCCGCGGGACTCTTTCCACAGGTGAAGGCGCTCATCGAGCGGCTCGACGCGAAGCCGCTCGGCGACGTCGCCGTGATCCGGACCTACGCGCTCAAGGGTGCGCGCGCCGACGAGGTCACGCGGCTCCTCTCGCAGACGCTCCAGCTCGATGCGCGCGGCGAGACCGAGGGGGCGATCGTGCAGCTCGACGAGGTCGGCGCGGCGCCCGTGCAGGTTCGCGCCCGCGTCGTCGCCGACCGGCGCTCGAACTCCATCGTCGTCACCGCGACGCCCGAGTCGTTCCCGGTGATCGAGGCGCTGATCGCGAGGATCGACGACGTCCCGGCGCGGAGCCCGGTCGAATATCGGATCGTCCGCCTCCAGCACGCCATCGCCGACGAGGTGGCCTTCACGCTCCGGCAGGTCGTTCGCGGCACGGCCGAGGAGCCGGCGCCGCGCATCGACTGGAATCCCGGCGAGAACCAGCTCGTGATCGGCGCGACCGCGGACCAGTTCAAGCAGATCCAGCAGATCCTCGACCAGATCGACGTGCCGTCGGACCGTCGCCGCCAGACCGACTTCGTCGCGCTCAAGTTCGCGCAGGCCGAGAACATCCGCGAGGCGCTCCAGTACTTCTACGGCCCGCGGGCGATCGACGCCGACACGCCCGGACGGCAGAGCGTGGTGATCGTCGCGGACCCGGCGGCCAACTCGCTGGTGATCTCCGCGGACGAGGGCGAATGGGAGGGCATCCGGGCGCTCGTCTCGAAGCTCGACAGCGAGGACTACGACGCGTCGCAGCAGCTTCGCGTCTTCCCGCTGCTCCACGCCGACGCCACCGCGGTGGCCCGCGCCATCAACGAGGCGTTCCAGGGCCGCTTCGAACGGCGCGGCGCCATCGACGCCGCGCGCCGCGGACAGGCGCCGGGCGGGCCGAACGAGGATCCGCGACAGCAGCGCCTGCCGGACGTCCTCGTCGAGGGCAACGAGTGGGTGAACGCCGCGCCCGAGACGCAGACCAACTCCGTCGTGGTCGCCGCGAGCCGCACGAACCTGCGGAAGATCGAGCAGATCATCGAGCGCATCGACACGCCCGACTACGCGAAGCTTCCGCCGCCGCGGCTCATCCCCGTCGTCGCGGGCAACCCGACGCAGCTCGCCGAGACGCTGGTGCGGATGTTCGCGCCGGATCCCTCCGATCGCGGCGGCGCCGCGGGCGTCGGCCGGGGCAGCCGGGGCCTCCGCATCGCCGGCGACGTGAGCACCAACACGCTGCTCGTGCGCGCCAGCGACGAGGAGTTCGCGCAGGTCGAGGCGCTCGCCTCGGCGCTTCAGCAGCAGGCCGACGCGCAGGGACTCTCGGTGAAGATCATTCCGCTGAAGTCCGCCCCCGCGGCGCGCCTGGCGTCGTCGCTGCGCGACGCCTTCGCCGCGAAGGCGAAGCAGCAGAACCTTCCGCTTTCGATCGCGGTCGACGCGGCGAGCAACTCGCTCGTCGTCGCCAGCACGGGCCCGATCTTCGAGGAGATCCGGGCCACCGTCGAGCAGATGGACCGCCTCGCGCCCGCCGCCGGGCAGGCGATCTTCGTGATCGACCTCCAGAACATCTCGCCCGACGCGGCGAAGAACGTCATCGAGACGATCGGCCTCGACAAGCCGCAGCCGGAGAACTCGATCTCGCGCATCGTCACCGAGCCGGTCAAGGTCTCGGTGATGCCCGGCCGCCAGGCGATCGTCGTGGTGGCCAGCCCCGGCGACCGCGAGACGATCGTCGCGCTGCTCAAGGCCATCGACAGCGAGCCGGCGCTCGCCGAGAGCCAGGTGCGGATCGTGAAGCTCAAGAACGCCGAGGCCACGGCGCTCGCGGCGGTCCTCGGCCAGATCCTGACGCCCGGGACGCAGCAGTCGTCGACGGCGTTGGCCAAGGCGGTGGCCGAGCAGGTCCGCCGCCTCAACGTCCGCCGCGACGGCGCGAACGAACCCGACCTCGGCCTCGACCTGACCAAGCCCATCCGCATCGTGCCCGATCCCTCGCTCAACGCGCTGGTCATCGCCTCCACCGAGGCAAACGTCGCCGCGCTCGAGCAGCTCGCGCAGACCTTCGACGCCGTTCCGGTCACGGACGCGGTGACGGTCCAGATCTTCCCGCTCGAGAACATCGCCGCCGAGCAGCTCGTGCGGATCGTGAAGGACCTCTTCGCCCAGGGCAAGGCGCTCGCGACGCGCCCGGGCGCGCGCACGCAGGGCAAGGTCGAGCTCGTTCCGTCGGGGACGGTGGGCAAGGCGCTGCTCGATTCGGTCGCCATCAGCATCGACGAGCGCACGAACACGGTGATCGTCGCGGGCAAGGAGGACGCGGTGGCGCTCGTCGAGGTGCTGGTGAAGCGACTCGACACCGAGGTCGCCGCCGGCTGGGTCGAGCCGCGCGTGATGCCGCTGCGCTTCGCCGACGCCGAGGAGCTGGCCGCCACGCTCCAGGGAATCCTCGCCGAGAACGGCGGCGCGCCGGCGAACTCGGCGAGCGCATCGCCGTTGCAGAAGCAGGTGGCCCGGCTGCGCCTCATGCGCCGCAACGGCGGACAGCTTCCCGACGCGGGCACCCCGATCGAATCGGACTACTTCCAGCCCCTCACGCGCACGGTCATCCGCGCCGAGCCGCACATGAACGCGCTCCTGGTCGTGGCGACGCCGGCCAACATCGACGTCGTCTCCGAGCTGGTCAAGCTGCTCGACGTCGAGGCCGCGTCGCCCGCGGCGAGCGTGCGCATCTACCCGGTGCAGCACGCCTCGGCGGCGAAGCTCGCGGCGCTGGTGACGCGCATCTTCGACCAGCAGCTCTCGGCGAAGGCGATCCGTCCCGAGGACAAGGTCGCGGCGCAGGCCGACGAGCGGACCAACGCCCTCGTGGTGAGCACCAGCCCGCGGAGCTTCGCGGTGCTGGAGCAGCTCCTCAAGTCGCTCGACGCCCCGGTGGCGCCGGACTTCAAGGAGATCCGCACGATCGAGGTGCAGCATGCGTCGGCGCAGCGGCTGGCGACGATGATCCAGTCGCTCATGGACGCGCGGCTCGAGCGGCTGCGGAAGGTGCAGCCGGAGACGGCCGATCTCGAGAAGGTGCTGGTGCTTCCCGACCAGCGGAGCAACGCCCTCGTGGTGGCCGCGGGCAACGACAGCTTCGAGGTCGTGCAGCGGCTCGTGGCCGACCTCGACACCGAGATGGCCGCCGACTCGTCGCTGGTGCAGGTGATCTATCTCGAGAAGGCCAACGCCGACCGCATCGCCGCGGCGGTGCGCTCGATCCTCGATCGACGCTACGCGGACCTTCCGCCGGGCGTGCGCCAGAGCCAGCGGCCGCTCGTGCTCGTCGACCAGCGCAGCAACTCGCTCATGATCGCCGCGGCGAACGACGACTTCGCGCTCATCTCCGACCTCGTCAGGAAGCTCGAGCAGGCGCCGGTGAATCCGGCGGTCGGGGTCAACGTCGTGGCGCTTCCGTCGGGTCGCGCGGAGCAGCTTGCGCCGCGGCTCGAGGCGCTCATGCAGCAGCGGCGGCAGTCGCTCGGGCAGACCGCCACGCCGGGCGACCTCGTGAGCATCCAGGCCGATCCGGGCACCAACGCGTTGATCGTCGCGGCGAGCGACGAGAACCTCCAGGTCATCAGGCAGCTCGTGCAGGTGCTCGGCGATGCCCAGGTCGAGGGCGCCGGCCAGAGCGTCGAGGTCCTCGCGCTCACGTCGAGCCGCGCCGCCGATCTCGTGCCGGTCGTGCAGGAGATGTACGTCGCCGAGGAGAACCGCCGGCGCGGACCCAACAGCGTGCGCGTCGCCGCGGAGCCGCGGCTCAACGCCGTGCTGGTGACCGGCGATCCAGGCGACATCGAGGCGGTGCGGGCCTTGGTCGCACGGCTCGACGGCGCGAAGCCCGAGACGGTGGTCGAGATCAAGTACATCGCGCTGGCCAGCGCCAACGCGCTTGAGACCGTGGGCCTGCTGGAGAACATCCTCGGTGGACGTTCGATCGCGGGGCGAGGCAGCCGCGCCGCGACCGTGCTCAAGTACTTCCGGACCGCGACCGGCGCCGCGGGTCCGAACGACATCGAAGGCGACCAGGCCGGCGTCGAGACGCAGGTCAGCACCGCGATCCGCGAGAGCATCAACCTCACGCCCGACGCGCGGACCAACACGATCATCGTCTCCGCGCCGCGCGACTCGATGGCCATGATCGAGCGGATGATCCGCGACCTCGACTCGTCCACGACCGGTGCGCAGAACATCCGCGTCTTCCGCCTCACCAACGCCGACGCCCAGGCGATGGCCGACATCCTCAAGACCCTCTTCCGCCTGGAGCAGCGCGGCAACCTGCTCGTGCTCAAGCCGCGCGAGCCGCAGGGCGGCGCGGGTGCGGCGGGCGGTCCCGCAGGCGGGGCGGGCGCGCCGGGCGACGGTGGCGCCGGGCCCGCGGAGTCCGGACCGGCGGGCCTCCAGGGCATCTCCGGCATCGAGCTCAGCGCCGTGCCCGACGAGCGCCAGCAGCTCTCGATCACGATCGACAGCCGCACCAACTCGCTGCTCGTCTCGGCCACGCCGACCTACCTCGACCTGGTGCAGAAGGTGGTGCTCGAGCTCGATGCGCAGGTCGCGAACGAGCGCGAGACCAACATCTACCGGCTCAAGAACGCCGTCGCCGCGCAGGTTGCGCAGGTGGTCAGCAAGTTCGTCGAGGAGGATCAGCGCAAGCTCATCGACACCCTCGGCACCGACCAGCTTCCCTCCGCGGCGCGCCTGCTCGAGCGCGAGGTCACGATCGTCGGCGACGAGAAGACCAACACGGTCCTCATCAATGCCAGCCCGCGCTACATGAGCCGGGTCGAGAGCATCATCCGCGAGCTCGACGTCGATCCGCCGCAGGTGCTCATCCAGGTGCTTCTCGCCGAGATCGCCCTCGATGCGACGCAGGAGACCGGCGTCAACCTCAACGTCGCGGCGAAGATCGGCGCGTACACGGTCGGCGGCGGCTACGGCCTCGCCAACGTCCTCGCGACGAGCATCGGCACGCCCGCGGTGCCGTTCTCCGACATCCCGTTCGTCTCGGTCGCGGGGCCCGACTTCAACCTGCTGATCAAGGCGCTCCAGAGCCAGGGGCGGCTCCAGGTGCTGAGCAACCCGTCGGTGATGGCCGCCAACAACGAGGCGGCCGACATCCAGATCGGCGAGACCGTCCGCCTTCCGGAGAGCGTCTCCATCGCCGCGGGCCAGCAGCAGTCGTCGGTGACGCCGGAGGACATCGGCATCATCCTGAAGGTGACGCCGTCGATCAATCCGGATGGATTCGTCCGCATGAAGATCAATCCCGAGATCTCCGAGCTGAGCAAGCAGACGACGCAGATCTCGGAGAACTTCCAGTCGCCGGTCATCACGCGCCGCCGCGCGAACACGACCGTCACGGTGAAGGACGGCGAGACGATCGTGCTCGGCGGCCTCGTCTCGGATCGCTTCGAGCGGCGCACGAACAAGGTGCCGATCATCGGCGACATCCCCTTCCTGGGCTTCTTCTTCCGCAGCGACATCGAGACGGTGGCGAAGACCGAGCTCATGATCGTCCTCACGCCGCACGTGGTCATGACGCCGTCGCAGCTCGAGGTGCAGCGTGTGCGCGAGCTCACCACCGAGCAGATCGAGCGGCTCGCCCTGCCCGAATGGCTCAAGAGCCAGCTTCGCAAGGGCCAGCTCGAGGGCCTGAGCGGCCTCTACGACGCGCAGGGCCGGCCGATCGAGAGCGGCGTCTTCGACCGTCCCGATCCGAAGAGCCCGGAGTTCAAGGACCTGCGCGGTCCGAAGCGCCCCGACACCGAGTTCGGGGATGCACCGTGAACGATCGGATCGGCCATGGCAGCGCGGCGGGCGGCGGGCGGCGGGCCGCGGCGAGCGGATGTCGCGCCGCGGCGATGGTGGTTCTCGCCGTCATCTCGTCCGCGGCGTGCACGACGACGATCGAGGCTGGATCGAACGCGCGACCGATGCCGCCCGCGCCGATTGCGCCGCCGCCGCTGCCGGCCGATGCGAAGGTGAACGCGATCGTCTTCACGCTGGTCGGCCCGAAGGCGCTGGACACGAACGGAAACGGACGCGCCGATCTCATTCCCGTCGAGGCGTATCTCTTCGCGGAGCCCCACCCGACGCCGGTCTTCGCCCCGGGCGAGTTCGTCTTCGAGATGTACCCGCTCGGCGGGGCCGCGGTGCCCGGGGCCAAGCCCGTCTCGACGTGGCGCATCGGTGGTGCCAAGGCCGATGCCGGGCGGGCGTTCCTGCTCGTCGGTCCTTGCTACCGCTTCTCGCTGAGCCTGCTCGAGACCAGCGGCGACGTGCTGCCATTCACGGCCGCCGACCTCACCGCGGCGTTCTATCCCGCTGACGGCGGTCCGCCGATCCGTGGAAGTGGCGTGCGAACGGTCCAACTCGGCATGGAGTCGGCGGCGGTCTCGGCGCGCCCGCCGCGCGGCGCCCCCGCGCCGGTCCCCGGCGTCGCCATCTTGGATCCCGCGGCCCAGGCGTCCGACGCCGACGTTCCGGCGGCGAAGCCGACGGGGCCGTGAGATGGCTCGCTTTTCCTCCAGTGTCGGCTCTTCAGGCTCCGGCGGCGACCGCGCCCGTGCGGCGTCCGACGAGCTGATCACGGTCGCGAGCGGCGACGCCGTGGCGACGATTGCGCCGCGCGCCGGCCTCTGCGTGGTGTCGCTCGTGGCTGGCGGCCGCGAGTTGCTGGCGCTGCCCGCACCGCTCGCGGAGTTCCTCGCGACGACGCGGACGGGCGGGATTCCGCTGCTCTATCCCTGGGCGAACCGCCTGCGCGGCGACGACCTCACCGTGCGTGGACGGCGCCTCGGCCTGCGCGACTCGCCGTGGTGCCACCGCGACGAGCATGGACGGCCGATTCACGGGCTGCTCCTGCGCTGGCCGGAGTGGTCGATCGATGCCGTCGACGCCGAGGGGGCGGGTGAACGGAACGCCGCGGCATCCAGGCCGGGCGCTCTCGCTTCCGAGGCGATCGAAACGGTCGTGGCGGGGGCTTCGCGCGAGGCCGCGCCGGGTGCGTCGATCCAGGCCTCGCTGGACTGGTGGACGCACGACGAGCTGATGCGCGCGTATCCGTTTGCGCATCGGCTCGCGGTGCGATTCGATCTCACGGCCAGCGCGCTCACGATCTCGACCACCATCCATGCCCTTGACGACGCCGTCCCCGTGAGCTTCGGCTGGCATCCCTATCTCGCGCTGCGGGGCCCGACGAGCGCGCGACGCGTGCATCTTCCCGATCGCGCGGCGATCGCCCTGGACGAGAGCCGGCTGCCGATCCCGGCGGACAGCGCGAAGCCGTCGCCTGCGGGCGACGAACCGCTCGGCGTGCGCGCTCTCGACGCCCTCTTCGCATCGATCGCCGACGGCGCATCGGTCGAGATCACCGACGGCGCGAGCCATCTCATCGTCGAGTTCGCGCGCGGATACGACCACATGCAGCTCTATGCGCCGATGCACGCCGACTTCGCCTGTGTCGAGCCCATGACAGCCCCGATCGTCGCCCTTGACGACGGCGCGTCTCGAACGGTCGCGCCGGGCGGGTCGTTCACCGCGACGTGGCGACTGCGCTGGCGCTGATCCGGTGTCGCGCGGAACGTGCTTGGGCAACCAGCCCATGGCCATTCGAAGGACTTCGTCACGCGGTCGATGGCGCCGACCCCGGCGCGATGCTCGCGGACTGGGGCGCGGTGCGCAATCCCAGACCGCTGCGCCGTGCATCCGCATCGACGTTCGGCTCGATGCTCGCCAACTGCGGCGCACTGCGCAGGCACGAAACTCCAGGAAACTGGGGAACTAGGATTCGAACCTAGACAAACTGAGTCAGAGTCAGTTGTGCTACCGTTACACTATTCCCCAAACATGCTCCAAACAGACCGGCGTTCTTGGCATCGCCGCGCATGCTGATGACCGAGGTACGAGCGACAAGGCGGACCTGATCGGAACCGACGCCACGAGCGGGTCGATTGTATCGCCGTCGAACGTCGCGGCAACCTTGGCGCGGCGCTGCTGGCGTCCCAATGGCCGAAGGACAACGCCGGCGTGCCGCATCGGGGAGACCGTGATGGCACCGCTCTCCGCGCACCGACCTGGGATGTGACTCGGGACACGAGGGTTTCAATCGTGCACACGACGCCCGCGCTCCGGCTTCTCTGGCTGCCCGGCGAGTTCGCCATCTGCCGCTTCGATGCGGGCGAGGCGCTTCCGGAGTCGGTGCGCGGCGCGCTGGACTCGCGATGTGTCGCGGCGTCCGCGACAACGTCGGCGGCGCGGCCGTCCTGTTCCTCGCTCCTCAGCGTGGTGCGCACCGACGATGAAGTGTCGGTGGTCTGTGCCGATCGACTTGTTCCCGATGGCACTCGCGCCGAGCGCGGCTTCAGGGCCTTCCGCGTCGCGGGAACGCTCGACTTCGGGCTCGTCGGCGTGATCGCCCGGCTCGCCGCGCCGCTCGCAGACGCGGCGATCCCGATCTTCGTGGTCTCGACGTTCGACACGGACCACGTGCTGGTGCGCTCCGCGCACGCGGCCGCCGCCGCCCGCGTGCTGCGATCGGCCGGATACGAGCAGGAGAACGCACCGTGAACGTCCGACGGTTGCTCGCCCGCCTCGCCATCGGCGCGATGGCCTGAAGGCGCGACGGTCCCGCGGCGAATGTGCCCGTGCATTCGTACAATCGCCGTCGAACCCATGGCCCGAATGCCCGCCGCGAAACCCGACGACGAGGACGACTTCGCGAAGCTGCACGAGCGCGGCAAGCTGCATCGCGTGGAGCGCCCGGACGGCGCCGAGGCATACGCCGTCGACACGCCGTTCGTCCCGAGGCCGCCGCTGCCCGGCGAGGTCCATGCCGTGCTCGGCGCCGATCAGGCGATCGACGCGGCGACGGCCGACCTGGTCGTGCAGGCCGGCGGATGCGTGCGCGCCTTCGGCGACTTCCACATCGCGCTCTCCGGCGATCCGGCGCTCGCGCCGCTGTACGAGCGGCTCATGTACGACCCCAACTGCCGCGGCCTGCCGTGGGTCAAGACGCATCTCTGGATCGTCGACGAGCGCTGCGTGCCCTTCGACGACGCCGAGAGCAGCTTCCGGCTCGTCCGCGAGACGATCGTCGACCACTCGGACATTCCTCCGGAGCAGGTCCACCCGATCTTCGCGATGGGCGACGATCCCGCCGCCGCGTACGAGGCCACGTTGCGCGAAACGCTCGCGTGGCGCGAGAAGGGGCAGGACCGGCTCGATTTCGTGATGCTGGCGCTCGCGCCGGACGGATCGACCGCCGGGCTTCTTCCGGGCTCGCCGCTGCTTCGCGACCGGCACCTCGTCGGGCGCGATGCCCGCGGGCGGGGAACGGGCGCCTCCGCGACCGATCGCATCTCGATGACCCCGACCCTCATCAACGCGGCGCGCTGCATCGCCGTGTACGCCTGCGGCGCGGGGTGCGCCGACGCGGTCCGACGCCTCGTGGCAGGCCGCGAGCCGCTCGACGAGCTTCCGGTCAAGGCGATCCATCCCGTTGGTGGCGCGCTGCGCTGGTACCTCGACGCGGAGGCGGTCGGCGGGTAGGCGCGCCGAGACGCCCGCGTGTCGGCGTCGTCTCGAGCGATCGGCTTCGCTTCGATCCTCCACCCCGGTCCTTCCTCCCATGATCCAGACCAAGGCCGTCACCGGCCGTCGCGAGCTCTCCTTCGACACCTTGCGCGCTGCGCTGCGCGACGCCGAGTCCTTCGGCGCGAAGGGACCGTCGCGCACGCTCGGCAACTGGACCGCGGCGCAGATCGTCGAACACGTCGCCATCACGATCGATTTCTCGGTCGACGGCTTTCCGCCCGAGATGCGTCCGGGGCTTCCCCTGAGGCTCCTCGGCCGGCTCATGAAGAAGAGCTTCGTGAGGAACCGGATGAAGCCGGGCTTCACGCTCCCTCGGAAGATGCAGGCGTTCCTTCCGAGCCCGGACGTCTCGTGGGGTCGCGCGATGGATCATCTCCGTCGCGCCATCGACCGCTTCGAGAAGGCGGGCGCGTTGAGCAACAGCCCGTTTCTCGGCACGATGAGCCGCGAGGACTGGGTGAACCTGCATCGCCATCACGCGGAGATGCACTTCAGCTTCATGGGATGAGCGCGCAGGGTGCGGTGTCCAGCAGCGCAGCCGCGTCCGCGTTCCACGTCACCCGCCGCGCGCCCGCAGGAAATCCTCCAGCACCTCCTTCGCCGCGAGGGCGTCGCGCACGGCGCGCTTCTGCGCGTGCGTGCGGCCGCTGCGGGCCATCGCGTCGTCGGCGGCGAAGCTGGTGAGTCGTTCGTCGTGGTATTCGACGGGAAGCTGCACGGCCGCGTGAAGCGCCTCGCCGAAGGTGCGCGTCTCCTTCGCGGGCCTGCCTTCGGTGCCATCCATGTTGAGGGGAAGGCCGATGACGAGGGCGTCGGGCCCCTGGGCGTCGATCGCCCGCGCGATGGCCTGGATCAGCGCGGGACCGCGCGGAACCTCGAGCACCGCGAGCGGCGTCACCAGCCGCGTGCGATCGTCGCCCACCGCGAGGCCGGTGCGCTTGGCGCCGAGATCGATGGCGAGGAATCGCATGTGAAGGATGCCGCGTGGCGCGCGGCGTCGCGCGAGATGGAGCGTTCACGAGGATCGCCGGGGCCGCGCAGGCGCGGCCGTGCGCCCCGCGCGCGTTGCACGGCGACCTATTGCAGCGGCTTGCCGACCATGCCCGCCATCTGCTTCACCTTCTCCGCGTCGGCGGCGCGGCAGACGAGCGTCGCATCGGCGGTGCGCACGATGATGAGGTCGCTGACACCGATCGTCGTGATCGTGTGCGACGGATCGTCGGTGACGGCGAGCACGTTGCGGCTGTCGAGGTGGACCACCGGGCCGTTGGCGCGGTTGCCGTTGGCATCGGCGGGCAGCGTGTCGCCGTACGTCGGCCAGCTTCCTACGTCCTTCCAGCTCAGGTCCATCGGCACGGTGCAGACCGCGAGCCGCGCGTCCTTCGCGGCGGGCTCCATGAGGCCGACGTCCACGCTGACCTTGAAGAGCGTCGGATAGACCTCGCGGATGACCGCGTCGCGCCGCGTCGAGTTCCACGCATCGGCGATGCGCGCAAGCCCGGCGTGCGTCTCGGGTCGGTACCACGCGAGCGCCTCCATCACCTTCCGCGCGTTGAAGACGAACATGCCGCTGTTCCACGCGAACGTTCCCGCGGCGAGGTACGCCTTGGCCGTCTCGAGCGGCGGCTTCTCGACGAACTGCTTGGCGCGATAGGCGCGGTCGAAGCCGGGAATCGCATCGCCGCGCTCGACATAGCCGTAACCCGTCGCCGGGAAGGTCGGCACGATGCCGAAGGTGACGAGCCGGCGCGGATCCTGCTCGACCAGCCGGAAGGCGACATCCATGCGCCGCACGAACTCGTCCACCGGCTCGATCAGGTGGTCCGCGGTGAGCACCGCGAAGACGGCGTCGGCGTCGCGCTTCGCGAGCACCGCCGCGGCGTAGCCGACGGCGTTGAGCGTGTCGCGCCCCATCGGCTCGCTCAGGTAGCGATCGATGGTCAGCTCCGGCACCTCCGCGACGATCGCGTCGCGGTACTGCTCCGACGCGCAGATGTAGCGGCACGCCGCCGGAACGACACCTTCGATGCGCGCCGCCGAGAGCCGCAGAAGCGAGACGTCGCGCCCTTGGTGGCGGACGAACGGCAGCAGTTGCTTCGGCTTGGCGCCGCGGCTCATCGGCCACAGCCGCGTGCCCGAGCCACCGGCGATGATGACGGAGTAGCGCATGGGGGAAGGAGGTTAGCACGTGCGCCGTTGCGGGCGTGGTTGCATGTCGAGCGGGATGCGCGGGGCTTCGCTCTCGTGCTCCTGTGGCCGTTCGTGTCGATCGCCCGTCCGTTATGCTCTGCGCATTGGAGGTGCTCGGGGTATGACGACCACGCGCGGAACCGTCTTCATCAGCTACGCGCACGAGAGCGACGTCCACGTCAAGCGGGTGTGGGATCTCGCCGAGTGGCTCGGTGGGCGCGGTTGGACGGTCGTCTACGACAGGCCGTTCATCGACACGCCGCCCCCCAAAGGCTGGTCTGCTTGGATGCGCAGTGGCATCATGTCCGCCGACTGCGTGCTTGTCGTCTGTACGGCGAAGCTGAAGGAGCGCTACCAGAAGGAATCGCCGCCCGACGAGGGAAGAGGGGCCCGATACGAAGGAGCGATCGTCACGCGGCTGCTGTACGAGAGCCTTGACAGGAACACGAAGTTCTATCCCATTGTGCCGGACGGCGGTCATCCAGGGGACGTGCCGATTGATCTGCAAGACTGGGACAACAACCACAGGTTCCCGTCGCAGAACGAGCGCATCGAGAAGCTCCTGGATGGCGCGAAGCGCGCCGCATCCTTGCGACGTGCGTCCTCTGGCGATGCTGCACCGGAATCTGCGGTCGCATCAACCTTCACCACCGAGGAAGGGAGCGACACGACCTCCTCCGGATCCGGGCCACTTCCGACGATGGCCGCCGTCCGAAGCGATCAAGCAAGAGCGACGCGCGACTACCTGGCCAAGCAGGACGCACGCATGCTTCTCGACGAATTGGTGGGTCAGCTCCAGATCCCGCCCAATCAGGCGCCGATCGCGCTGGCGAATGTTGTGGTTGATCGACTCTCCAAGCCACCGGAGCCGACGCCGGGCCTGTCCCACCTCTACCTCGTGACGCGGGCCGTTGCGGCGATCGACAGGACGAACGTCTTGCCCGCTCAGCGCGCGGCGATCGAGGAAGCCGCAGTTGCCCTGTTCCTGTTGAGGGCGCTGCACTTGGTGAATCGAGCAGAGGCCGACGCGAAGGCCGCCGGAACGTCCGGTCCCTCACCACGCGTTCCGCTTGACGCTCCGATGCTCTGTGCGGTCGTCGCCGCCGAGCTGTTCGGCGGCAAGATCGTCGTCGAGCGATTGTCGGGCTCGAAGGCCATCATGCCCAAGAACATACACCTGATTCGGCCGCCGAAGGCAGGGCGCCTGACGTTCAATGCGCTCGCTCGCGAGGTCTATGCAGCGGAGTTCCCTCACGCTCCGGGTACGACCACCGGGACACTTGACGCGACACCGCTCAGCGAGGATGAGTGGGACGTGCTGAACGCGCGCATTGCGATGCGCCGAGGTGCGCTGGGTGAGTGCTTTGCCATCGTCGTTCCGAGCGAGAGCGACGCCGGTGAGGCCGCGCTGCTCTCGACGAAGACGACTGTGCCGGTCTTCTTTGGCGTCGGCGGAAACGACGGAGCTGCAAAGGCGCTCTTCCACGTTTCGCCAGGGCTTCTAGACAAGTACTTCACGGAGTTCTGCGGCCACCTGTTCAGCTGACAGGCAGTCCTCGCCGCGCGTCGCCCACATATTCGAGAGCGGCGAGAAGATCGTCGGAATCTGTGGCAGAATCGTTGCGTTTCTCCTGCCGTTCATCGTGTAGGTTGCCCTCCGCCACGTCATGTCCACCCCCTCCACCAATCCCTTCCGCGACCTCGCTGCGGGCGTCCAGGAGCTCGCCGCCGACGACAAGTTCGGCCTCGCGTACCACCAATGGAGCCAGAACGAGATCGACGCGCTCACGTTCGCCGTCGCCTCGCGCCGGCCGCTGCTCGTGCGCGGCGAGGCGGGATGTGGCAAGAGCCAGATCGCCCGCGCCGCCGCGAGCGTCACGAAGGGCAAGCTCCTCTACGAGGTCATCCATCCGCGCTACGAGGCGCTCGACCTGCTGTACCGCTACGACGTCGTCGAACGGCTTGCCGATGCCGAGTTGAGGGAGCTCGATCGCACCAACGCCAGGTACGTGAAGCGGGGCCGGCTTTGGCAGGCGATCGAGGCGATGAAGGAGGACGAACACCTTCCCGTGCTCCTTATCGACGAGATCGACAAGGCCGACAGCGATGTGCCCAACGCGCTTCTCGACGTCCTCGGCAACCGCAGCTTCGACGTGCCGCAGCTTGCAAAGACGACGATCTCGGCCCCCGCGGGTCGCATGCCGCTCGTCGTCATCACCACCAACGAGGAGCGCGAGCTGCCACCGGCGTTCGTCCGCCGCTGCGCCGTGCTCAACCTCAACCCGCCGAAGGACGGCGCGGAGTTCCGCACGTGGCTTGTCGATCGCGGCCGGGTACACAAGCATCTTTCGGTCGAGGAGACCGTCCGCGAGCGGGCGGCGCAGCAGGTCGCGCAGGATCGCGGCGATTGCGACCGCGTGAAGTATCCGCCGGTGGGGCTTGCGGAGTACATCGACCTGCTGCATGCGTTGCACGAGCTCGTGCCAGACGGTCCAGCGAGCGGCCGTCGCGGCGGGGACGCGGCGAAGGCGAGGGAAGCGGCGCAGCACGCGATGCTCGACCGGCTCAGTCGCTACGCACTCGTGAAGCAGCCCGATCAGGATCAGCGGCGCTCGCCGGTCGCGGCGCCTTCGTCCGACGATGACCGCGGCCCGTCGTGAGTTGGCACGCATCGTGAATCGGCGCGCATCCGCGCAACCGCATCCGCGCATGATGGCCTGACGCGTCCATCCCAAGGCGACACACACGCCGTGACCCGACCCGCGCTTCCGAAATCGCTCGCCCATTCCGCGCCACACGGCGCGCTCTGTCGCGCCGATCTTCTTCGCCTGCTCGTCGAGCGCGATCGCGCGGGACGGCGTGAGGATCCGAGCTGGATCGCCTTGGATGAATCGGAGACGACCGTCGGATACCGGCGCGAGGACGAGACGCCCGCGCACGCGGCCACGCTGACGCTGGAGCTCCCAACGGCCCCGTCCGTCGAGACGCCGGCCCCGCCGCCATCCGGTCGTCGCCTGCCAAGGAAGGTGCCGTTTCTCTTTGCGGTCACCGAGCGTCGGGCGCGCGAGTTCGACACGGCGGACGCGACGCGCGTCGATCTCGCGAAGGCGGCACCCCTTCGCGACGAGCAGATCAGGCCGAAATCGGACAAACGACTCATCGGCTTCGACGAGCTTGTCCCGCGCTCGCGGCTGGTGCCGGGCCTTCGTCGATTTCTCTCGGCGACGCGCCAAGGGCCGCTCGACACCGCCCGGCTTGCCAATCACCTCGCCGCGCGCAAGCCGCTTCGGCGGGTTCCGCGCGCCACGACCACCCGATGGAATCCCGAGATCGTGGTGCTGCTCGATGGCTCGCCCAGGCTGCGGCCATACCGGCACGACATGCAGGAGCTCGCCCGCATGCTTCTCGGCCAATGTGGTCGGGGCGGATTGTCGCTTCGGATGGTGTACGGAGATCCTCACGGGCCGTGGACCGACCTGCTCGACCATTGGTCGATGTCTCCCGACCCGCCGAGGGAGCGGCCGTGGTCGCCGCCATCGCCTGGCGCACGCATTGTCCTCGTCACCGATCTCGGCCTGCTGCGCGGCGTCGATTCCGACGAGTGCCGCATGTGGGCCGACTTCGCGCACGCCTTGGCGAAGTCGCGCCATCGTCCGGTCGCCCTAGTCCCTCTTGGTGCCGAGCAGGTCGACACGCGGCTCTTTCCCGGCACGACGATCCTGCGCTGGAGTCCCGATGCGCGCCTGCGGCCCGAGCGCAGCCACGGCGCCGCCGTCGTCGGCAACGACCTTCCGGGGCTCGCCGATCTTGTCGCGATGGTCGCCATGATGAGCCGCGTCGATCCGCCGCTGCTGCGGGCGCTGCGCCGGCTCAACCCGCAGTCGCCGCACAATGCGGGACTCGAAGGGGCGCTCTGGGAGCATCCCGACATCGAGGTCGGTTCCTCGGCGATCGTCAAGGAAGAGGCGGGTGAAGCGCATCGGGCGCGGTTCAAGGGAATCGCCGCGACGCTGCGCGACGCCGCCGATCAGCAGCGTCGTGAGCACCACGCCCACCTGCCAATCGAGCTCGTCCACTTCGACACCTGGCGTCGGCAGTCGCTCACCGGCGAGCCAATCGACGAGGATGTGCAGGCGTTCTTCCGCGACCTCGCCGCGACGTTGACGGTCGAAGGCGCGGAGTCAACGGACCCGGCATGGTGGCGTTTCGCCGAGGAGGTCGTCGAACACGCCGACGACACGATGCGTCAACGTCAGCCGGGACTCTTCTACCCGCTCTTGAACAAGGTGCGGGAGCGCGCGGCGCAGAGCGGGCGATCGCTGAACGTGACTGGCACGATCGATCCCGCGGCCGTGGCGCACGCGGGTGGCCGTGGCGAGCGCCACCTGATGCGGCTCGTCCACGACCTGAGATCGCGACAGTTGTTGCTGGTGCCGGGGCCGCCCGGGCCGGGGCGCATCGCGCTGAGCGAGCCGATGGCGGTCGATGGCGGCGGCGTCTGGGTTCGAGTCGGCGGGCGGGGGCGAGGCAAGGGTGCGTGGCTGGCGATGTCGTCCGCGATGTCGTCCACTCGGTCCTCCGCTCGGTCTTCGGCTATGTCCTCTGATGGTCACGCGATCGCGCCACTCGACGACACGACCACGTCGATCGAGATCGAAACCGCGACGGAATTCGTGCGTGTCGAAGCAGTCGCCCGGCCGCGCGGCGCGCAGCGCTGGGGCCTGGAGGTCGGCGCGGGCGATCGCACGAGTGCCGGCGCGGAGCCCCGCCGCAGCCATGGAACGATCTTCGTCGAGACGCCATCACTCATGGGTGGCACCTGTCGATGGAGTGGCGATCAGTTGCGCTTCGTCCATGACACGCGTGGCGCCAGCGCCGGGCGCGTGCTCGTCGAAGCTCCTCTCAACCGCGCTCAGCGGAGTTCCACCCGCGCCGCGGCTACCTTCGGCATCGACGCGCCCTTCGGTCTCTACGCCGACCTCACCGTCACAGCGCAATACGGCACGGCGACCCAGCGCTTCCGCTGGATCGAGCCGGGAGAGTTCTGGATGGGTTCGCCGGAGACGGAGGCGGAGCGCTTCGCAGATGAAGGTCCACGCCACCGCGTGACGTTGACGCGAGGGTTCTGGCTCGCGGACACGGCGTGCACACAGGCGATGTGGTCGGCGGTGACGGGGAAGAACCCGAGCCAGTTCAAGGGGGACGATCGACCGGTCGAGAACGTCAGTTGGCGCGATGTGCGAGCGTTCCTTGCCCGGCTCTCGGCGCTGTTGCCGGAGTGCGAGACGGATCTTCCCACGGAGGCGGAATGGGAGTACGCATGCCGTGCGGGGACGGAGACACCGTTCAGCTTCGGCGAGACGATCACGCCGGAGCAGGTGAACCACGACGGGAACGTCCCGTACGCGGGTGGCGCGAAGGGGCTGTACAGGCGAGAGACCGTGCCCGTGAAGAGCCTGCCCGCGAACCCGTGGGGCCTGTACGAGATGCACGGGAACGTGTGGGAATGGTGTGCGGACGGAATGCGCGCGTACTCGACCGAGCCCGTCGAGGACCCGCGTGGCCCGGAGGGCGGGGACAAGGACGTGTCCCGCGTCGTCCGCGGCGGCTCCTGGATCAGCTACGCCAGGAGGGCGCGCTCGGCCGGCCGCTACGCGGGCGTCCCGGGCGGCGCCTACGGCAGCCTGGGCTTCCGTTTCTGCCTGAGGTCCGTCGAGCCCAAGCCGAGTCGGGCGGAGCCCGCTCGCCCGCCCGGAGGGCGGCCGTCGCCGAAGCCCGGAGGGCGAGGCGACCAACCGGCGGTGCCGACGGAGTCGGCGCAGCCGAAGGGCTTTGCGGAGAGATTGCGCGAGAAGCTTGGGGTTCCCAAGAAGCCAATCTGGCGTACGGATCCAAGGAAGTAGACTTCTCGCTCGCCATGCAGTTCTGCTTCTTCGCCATCCCGGCACTCGATCCGCAAGCCGCGCAACAGGAGCTGAACGCGTTTCTTGCGACGCATCGTGTCGTCTCGGTCGAGTGGCAGTGGATCGACGCGGGCACCGATTCGGCATGGGGCGCACGGGTGACGGTCGCGGCGGGGCCGGGACCGCTGCCGCGATCGCTGAAGGCGGAGCGCGGCGTCGAGTCGGACAAGCCGGCACGGATCGACTATCGAGAGATCCTGAACGAGGACGACTTCAAGCGCTTCGCTGAGCTGCGCTTGTGGCGCAAGGGTGTGGCCGAGAGCGAAGGTGTTCCGGTCTACGCGGTCTTCACCAACGAGCAGTTGGCCGCGATCGTGACACGTCGCGTGGCCGACCTGTCCGAGCTCGCCGCAATCGACGGTGTGGGTGCGGCTCGCGTGGAGCGGTACGGTCGGCGGCTCCTCGACCATCTGCATGCGAGCGGTTCGCACGCCACCCCGCGCTGACGAGACCCGTGACCATCCATGCAGCGCGACCGCATTGGCCTCGAAGACGTCGCTCGTCACGACAACCTGCTGCTGGCGACATGGAAGGCCGCACGCGGCAAGCGACATCGTGCGGCGGTGGCGCGGTTTCTCGACAATCTGGGGCGCAACCTCGCAACGCTTGCCGAGGAGATTCTCTCCGAACGATCGCCGCGCGGTCGAGCACGCTCCTTCACGATCCGCGACCCCAAGCGTCGGACCATCACCGCGGCGTGCTTCGCCGACCGGGTCCTGCACCACGCGATCCTCAACCTCGCCGAGTCGCGGTTCGAGCGGATGCTCGTCGAGAGCAGTTATGCGTGTCGGCCAGGCAAGGGCGTTCATTGCGCGGTCTTGGCGGTTCAGCGGCATGTCCGAAGGAGCGACGCGTTGCCGTGGGTGGTGCAGGTCGATGTCGAGAACTACTTCGCGTCGATCGACCACGCGATCCTTGAGTCGCTGCTCGCGCAGCGCTTCAAGGGCCGACCATTCCTCGCACTCCTCGGTCGGATCATCGCGGCCGGCGGCGTTGCGACGCCGGGACAAGGGTTGCCAATCGGGTCGCTCACCTCTCAGCACTTCGCGAACGCGTACCTCGACGGCGCGGATCGGTTCCTGTTGCGGCATCCCGGCGTCGGCGCTCATGTTCGCTACATGGACGATCTGGTTTGGTGGTGCCCAAGTCGCGCCGCCGCGACGGAGACGCTCGAAGGGCTGCGCGCGTATCTCGATCGTGAGCGCAAGCTCGCGCTGAAGCCGTCGTTCCATCTCGGGCTCAGCCGGCGGGGGATCGCGTATTGCGGTTTCCGCGTCCGACCGGGTGTGGTGTTGCCGAGCTCTCGCAAGATGACGGGGTATCGGGCGGCCCTGCTGAGAATCGAGGCGACGCTCGGGACTGGCGAGGTGACCGAGGCGTCGGCACAGCGTGCCTACGACGTTGCAAGCGCGGCGCTGACGGGCTGCCAGTCGATCGGGTTCCGAAGACGGTTGCTCGGTGCCACGTTACGATGTTCTTCGTGATGTCGGTCGAACGAGTGCTGCGCGCGCCGCGTCGTCCGCGGCGGCTCCTGGATCAACAACGCCAGGAGGGCGCGCTCGGCCAACCGCAACGCGAACGACCCGGGCAACGCCAACGACAACCTGGGCTTCCGTTTCTGCCTGAGCTCGATGGAGCACGCCGTGCGGATGCGCGGCGAACCACGGACCAGACCGACGTCCGGTGCACGGAGCGATCATGTTCCGTGCCAAACCGCAAGGCCCCCGGGGCGCTGGTAGGCCCGACCGAGATGGTCGAGTGCCGAACGCCCCCCGGAGGGCCGACCTTTCACAGCCGGTACAGGCGAGTTGTGTTGAGCGCTGTGCGCGGCGGCTGATGATGGGGCAGTCACCAAGTTGGAATCGCCGCCGTGCCTGCGACCGCTGATCCTTCGATCTTCGACCTCCTTCCAGCCTGCGCAAGCAGCTTCGGCGATGACGAATTCGGCGTCTGGTGTGAGATTGCGATCGAGCCGGTGAGCGGCGGGATACCGGTCGTCCAGCGTCTTCGCTGGATCGAGCCGGGGGAGTTCTGGATGGGCTCGCCGGAGACGGAGGCGGAGCGCTCTGGAGGTGAAGGTCCGCGCCACCGCGTGACGTTGACGCGGGGCTTCTGGCTCGCGGATACGGCGTGCACACAGGCGATGTGGTCGGCGGTGACGGGGAAGAACCCGAGCCGGTTCAAGGGGGACGATCGACCGGTTGAACAAGTCAGTTGGCACGACGTGCGGGCGTTTCTTGACCAACTCTCGGCACTCCTACCGGAGTGCGAGACGGACCTTCCTACTGAGGCGGAATGGGAGTACGCGTGTCGAGCGGGGACGGAGACGCCGTTCTCGTTCGGCGAGACGATCACGCCGGAGCAGGTGAACTACGACGGGAACTTCCCGTACGCGGGCGGTGCGAAGGGGCTGTACAGGAAGGAGACGGTGCCAGTGAAGAGCTTCCCCGCGAACCGGTGGGGCCTGTACGAGATGCACGGGAACGTGTGGGAGTGGTGCGCGGACGGGAAGCGCAGGTACGCGGCAGACCCCGTCGAGGATCGGCGTGGCCCGGAGGGCGGGGACACGGACGTGTCCCGCGTCGTCCGCGGCGGCTCCTGGATCGACAACGCCAGGGGGGCGCGCTCGGCCATCCGCCACGCGGACGACCCGGGCCACGCCTTCGACCTCCTGGGCTTCCGTTTCTGCCTGAGGTCCGTCGAGCCCCAGCCCAGCCGGGCGGAGCCCGCTCGGGAATCGCCTGCGGAGCAGGCGCCGCGCGGTGCCCGCGGAGCGGGCCGGTGAGGGCGCGGATGCGCGCTCATGCGTGCGTGCATTCACGTGCTCACGCGTCGCGCAACCGCAGCGCCGCCGTCACGAGCGCCTCGCCGCGGTCGATCGTGCGGTCGGCCGTCAGCGCGCGTTCCGCGAGCTGCTGGGCCACGAAGCGCGATTCGCCGAGCTGAACGAGCACCGCGACGGCATCGGCGACGAGCCGCGCCTGGGCGCTGTCCACGGCGCTGGTGGTCGTCGAGGGCGCGGCGAACGCGCCGACCTTCTCGCGCAGATCGAGGACGATCGTGTCGGCCGTCTTCTTGCCGATCTCGGGGAGCGACTTGAGCAGGTCGACGTCGCGCTCGGCGATGGCCCGGGCGATCGTCGCGGTGGGAAGCTGCATCGCGCGCAGCGCCTTGCGGTTGCCGATGCCCTTCACAGATGTGAAGAGCTCGAAGAAGGCGCGGTCCTCGCGCGACGCGAAGCCGATGAGCCGCGGAAGGTACGACGCGCCCTGGCCCTGCGATTCGAGGTAGTGCAGGGTGTGGAACGTGACCCGCTCGCCGACGACCGTGGCCAGGCGCATGGCGTCCGAGGCGGGCACGAGGAGCTCGTACGTGAGGTCGCCGACGCGCACGTGCGCACGACCGTCGACGAAGGCGCTGAGCAGGCCGGAGAGGGAGGAGATCACCGAGCGCAGCGTAGCGTGTCGTTGGAGAGCCGCGGAGGGGATTGAGCCGCGGAGGGCCGCGGAGAGAATGAGCCGCGGAAGGCCGCGGAGGACGCGGAGAGAGCGAGCTGGTGAAGGCCGCGGAAGGACGCGGAGGAGGAGGGAGTGGTGGGGGTTGATCCGGCGGCGGTGCGCGCTCCGCTACGCTGGTTGCGTGCCGTATCTCGATCATGCCGCGACGAGCCTGCCCAAGCCGCCCGAGGTGGTGGCGGCGATGGTGGCGGCGCTGTCGGAGGCTGGGAATCCGTCGCGCGGCGGTCATCGGTATGCGACCAGCGCGGAGCGGGTGATCGATCAGGCGCGGCTTCGCGTGGCGCGGTTGCTCGGTGTGCAGGATCCGCGTCGGATCGTCTTCACGCTCAACGGCACGGACGCGCTCAACATCGCCATCCATGCGGTGCTCGGCGCGCTGCCGGCGGCGTCGGCGCGGCCGCATGTGGTGACGACGGTCCTTGAACACAACTCGATCACGCGGCCGCTCGAGACGCTGCGCGCCGCTGGACGCATCGACGTGACGCGCGTGAGGGCGTCGGCCGAGGGATTCGTCGATCCCGCCGACGTGATCGCCGCAATTCGTCCGGAGACGGCGCTCGTCGCGGTGACGATGGCGAGCAACGCGCTGGGGACGCTTCAGCCGGTTGAGGCGATCGTGAAGGGTGTGGAGGGTGTGACGGGCGTGACGGGCGTGACGGGCGTGGCGGGCGTGGCGGGCGTGGCGGGCGTGACGGGTGCGGCTGGCGTCGCGGGTGTGGCGGGTGTCGCGCGGATCGCCGGCGCCGCTCGCCGCGCTGGCGCGAGGGACACGTCTTCGGCTGCGCGCGCGATGGGAGGCTCGTCGATCACTCGCGCGGATGGAACGGACCTCGGTCCGCTCGTGCTCGTCGATGCGGCGCAGGTGCTCGGCGCGGTGCCGGTCGATCTTGCAGCGCTGGGCGCCGATCTCGTCGCCTGTCCCGGCCACAAGGCGCTCCTGGGTCCGATGGGCACGGGCATCCTCTACGTCGGACCGCGGGCGATGCCGTCGATCGACGGCGCGGGTTCGCGGCTGGGCGTCTTCCGAAGCGGCGGAACGGGAGGCGACTCGCGGCTCGAGACGATGCCGCCGGAGCTTCCGCATCGACTCGAAGGCGGCACGCCCAACGTGGTCGGCATCGCCGGGCTCGGCGCCGGCGCGGCGTGGGTCGCCGAGCGCGGCGTCGAGGCGATCCGGGCCCATGAGATGGCCTTGGTGCAGCGCGCCATCGACGGTCTCGGCGAGATCCGCGGCGTGGGCATCGTCGGTCCGCGCGACGCGGCGCGACGGGCCGGCGCGGTCTCGATCACGATCGAGGGGCTCGATCCGCTCGATGCTGGTGCGATCCTCGACAGCAGCTTCGACATCGCGGTGCGGCCGGGGCTCCATTGCGCGCCGGGCGCCCATCGCGCGGCCGGCACGTTTCCGCACGGCACGGTGCGGATGAGCGTCGGCGCGACGACGATCGCCGGCGACGTCGATGCCTTCGTGCGGGCCGTGGCGGAGATCGCGTCGGTGGGGTGATACGCGTCCCAGTTGATTCTCGTGCTCCACCCAACCCAGTTCCACCGTGAGACGCCGCTGTGGGCGAGGGGTCGAACGCATGGAGGTCGACTGGACTCCGTATGAGGGGTTTCCTGAGCGCGCCGTTCGGTCGTCCGAGGCGACACTCGCTGGCGTGCGCCGCGCGTTGTGGTGCAGGCCTCTGGCCTGCCGTTGCGGCCGCGCATGGCATCGGTCGGCGAGGGATTCCTCGGCGCGCCAGTGAACGGGCAGGCCGGAGACCTGCGCCACAAGCGTGCTTCGCCTGCGCCGCGCGATGTACGATGGCCGCGTGCGCAACCCACTTCACGTCGCCAGCGCGCTCTGGGAGCTCGCGGTGCTCGGCTGCCAGACTCGCTTCCGCATGCGCGGCAAGTACTGGCGCTGGCGCCACGAGACGGCGTTCGGCCGCGACCCGGCGCGCATGCCCGCGCCGCGCGAGCGCCGCGCCGCGATCCTCGACTACGCGCGCTGGGTCCATCGGATGAAGCGCCTGCGTTGACGGCGCCGCGCCGACCGCGGCGCGCGTCGACGAGCGCTCGGCGCCGCGAGCGCTTCTTGTGCATGAAGCGCTTGTTTCCGTCGCACCACCTCGCGTACATTCATGCGATCGCGCACCGCTTCCTGCGGCCAGCGCGCACTCCCGGACGCCGATCCAACCTCCGACTGGATTGGCGTCTGTGGCTTTTTGCGAGGCCGCGTCGGTGCGCGCCGAGCTGCCCGTGTGCGCGGATCGCCCTCAAGCGTTGCGCGAAGTCGCTGCGAGAACATGCCGCGAGAACATGCCGCGAGAACACGCTGCACGAGGACGCCGCGCATGAACACGACGCGCGAGCGCCCGGCGCCTCGCGGCGCACGGCGAGCCCGCGGCGGTTCGCGGATTCGTCGAACGGATCAGCCAGGCGCGCGTCCGATCACCGGCCATGCAGCGGCGCGTCGGCGAGCGCCAGCGGGTCGGTCGGCGCGGTCATCACGTCGGCGTCGCGGGCCGGGCTGAACCGGCTGCCCACGAGCGGAATGCGGTTGTTCGGATCGGGCTGCCTCGGCATCAGCGACTGGCCAAAGTAGACCGCCGCGACGCACGCCAGCGAGACGGCCCACATCCACGGCTGCGCGCCGAGGTAGACGACCATCGACGTCGCGATGAGCAGCAGCAGCGCGATGGGGATCATGCCCGTCCACGAGAGCTTCATGATCTGGTCGTAGCGGAGTCGCGGGATCGTCCAGCGGATCGCCATGTCGGCGCAGATCACGAGGAAGATCTTGAAGAGGACGACGAGCACCTGCACCAGGATCATGCCGATGCCGAGGCCGCCGGCCGACGGCGCCGGAAGATCGGGGCCGATGGGAAGCGGGTTGAGGGACCAGCCGCCGAGGAAGAGGATCGTGAAGAGCGCCGCGCCGGTGATCATGTGCGCGTACTCGGCGAGGAAGAAGAGCGCGAAGCGCATCGACGAGTACTCGGTGTGGTATCCGCCGACGAGCTCCTGCTCGCACTCGGCCAGGTCGAACGGCGCACGGTTGCTCTCGGCGAGTCGGCAGATGTAGTAGAGGACGGCGGCGAGCGGCATCTGGAGCAGGTACCACGAGCCGTCCATCTGGTTCTGGATGAGCGTGTACGGCTGGATCGTGCCGGCGTAGAGGATCACCGCGAGCAGCGCGAGCCCCAGCGGGATCTCGTAGGTGACCATCTGGGCGCTCGCCCGAAGGCCGCCGAAGAAGGAGTACTTGTTGTTGCTCGCCCAGCCGCCCAGCGCCACGCCATAGACACCCAGCGACCCCACCGCGAACAGGTAGACGATGCCGATGTTGACCTTCGCGCCGACGATGTCGACCGATTCGCCCGCGAGCCCGAGCGCGCTCACCATGCCCGCCGGGAGCGACGAGAGGTCCAGCGAGCCCGCCCACGGAATCACGGCGAATCCGATCAGCGCCGGGATCACCATCACCATCGGGGCGAGCGTGAACATGCCGTGGTCGACGTTCGGCGGCGTGTAGTCCTCCTTCAGCAGGAACTTGAGTCCGTCGGCGATCGGTTGCAGGAGGCCGAACGGCCCGACGCGGTTCGGCCCGCACCGGTCCTGCATCCACGCGCTGAGCTTGCGCTCCAGCCAGATGCAGTACGCGCACCCGACGAGGATCAGGTGCACCATCACCAGGATCACGATGACCGACGTGACGAGCTGTGCGGTGAGGAAGGACGGCATAGGCGGGAATGGTAGTGCAAGCCGCAACGGGAGGCACCCGCGCCGTTTGTCCATCTGTGGCGTTTTCCCCAGGGGACTGGTGTACGCTCTGCCATCCGTGCGCCAGTCCGGTCATCAGCCTGATCCGCCTTCCGGGAACGAATCGTCCGGCCACGCCGACCCGGTCGCGTTCGCCGGCCACTGTCGAGACGCGGCGCTGGGACTGCGCAGCGCGCTGCTGGAGCTCTACCACGCGGCGGGCGCCGACCCGGCGCGCCCGCAGGAGGTCTCGCGGCGATTCAAGCTCAACAAGAACCTGACCTGGAAGATCGCGCGGCTGCTCCAGAGCGACGATGCGTTCGACGCGGCGCCGCTCATTCCCGGCGCCAACGGACTCCGGATCGTGCTCGAGGCGATGCGCGCCGCCGGCGCGCCGGCCGAGGTCGTCAACAAGGCGCGCTCGGCCGCCGCCGAGTTCCAGCGGATGGTCGAGGCGCACGCCGGCGACCGCGCCACGCTCGAGCTGCTGCTGGACGCCACCACGGGGGCGAAGAGCCTCGAGGTCTCGCGCAAGCTGGCCTACCGCGGCAACAGCGGCGTCTGGGGACTCCAGGCGCGGCTTCGTCTCACCGCGCACTTCCTCGCGCCTTGCGCCGAGGATCCATCGCGCCTCGACATCGCCCTCGTCGCGGGGCTCTTCGACCTGCGCCGGCTCCGTCCGCTGCCGCCCTGGCCGCTCTTCCGGTTCATGCGCTATCGCGACGACGCCTCGCCCGAGACGCGACCGTGGCGCATGGAGCCGATCGAGCGCCCCGCGCCCGGCGGCGCGACGGCATCGGCCGAGCACACCGGCACCGCAGCGGCGTCGTGGCTCATGCGCTCGTGGTGCTCGCCGCAAGAGCCGGCGCTCGTCGCGATCGAGCGCGACGGCGAGGTCGTCTTCGAGCTCGGCGACGGCGCGATCGGCCGCACCGGCGACACCTCGTGCGTCTTCGGCTTCATCGAGCGAAACGCCGTGCCGCGCCACGGCGACGCCGAGAACCACGTCGGCGAGGTCTCCTCGGTCATCACGCTTCCGATCGAGACGCTGCTCTTCGATCTCTTCGTCCATCGCGACCTGCCTGAGGCCCACTCGCCGCAGGCGAGCATCGTGGGGCGTCCGTCCGGCGCGCTCGCCTTCGAGCCGGTCGATCGCGATCGGCACATGCTGCCCATGGGCGAACGGATGATCGAGGTCGGTGGCCGTCCGCCGCGCGTGGCGACGCCGCTGCTGCCGCGCTACGAGCAGCTCGTCGCGACCGCCTTCGCCCGCGCCGGCTGGAACGCCGAGGACTTCGTGGTGCGCCGCCTGGTCGTCCCGTATCCGCCGATGCCGTCGACCGTCGTGCTGCGCTACGAGCTGCCCCGCCGCGCGGGAACGTGAGGCGCGCCAAGGTCGACCCCCGCGCCCGACGCGCGGCCCGGTCCCGCCCCGAGCGGCCACGGCGGGCCACCCGGGGTGGGGAGCGGCGTCGAACGCCTGGAGGTCCGGCCGATTCAGCGCGGGTCACGAGGACGGGACGGCGACCGGGCGCGGCGCCCCGTTGCGATGGCGCGCAAGCTGCGGGAAGTAGTCCTGCACCGCGGTGACCGTCCACGAGCCGGCGCGCAGCGCGGCGATCGCCAGCATGCTCGCGCGGGCGCCCGAGATCGTCGTGACCATCGGCACGCCGGCGCGCACCGCGGTGGCGCGGATGCGTCCCTCGTCGGTGTCGCCGCCCTTGCGGGTCGGCGTGTTGATGATGAGCGCGATCTCGCCGTTGGCGATCTTGTCGAGGATGTTCGGCCGCGCGCCCTCGCTGATCTTCGGGATCACGCGCGTCTCGACGCTGTAGCTGCGCAGCAGCTCGTTGGTGCCGCTGGTGGTGTGCACCACGAAGCCCATCGAGACGAGCGAACGGGCGATGTCGATCACGTGCGGCTTGTCGCTCTCGCGCACCGAGAGGAAGACCTCGCCGCCGGTGGGCAGCTCGACGCCGGCGGCCATCTGCGCCTTCGCGAAGGCGATCGGAAGGGAGCGGTCCGCGCCCATGACCTCGCCCGTCGAACGCATCTCCGGACCGAGCACGACATCGACGCCGGGGAACTTCGCGAAGGGGAAGACCGACTCCTTCACGGCGAAGAAGCCGGTGTCGGCGATCTCCTTCGTGCCCAGCTCCTCGAGCGACGCGCCCATCATGACCCTCGCGGCGACGCGGGCCCACGCCACGCCCTTCGCCTTGGAGATGAACGGCGCGGTGCGCGACGCGCGGGGATTCACCTCGAGCACGTAGAGCTGTTTGTCCTTGACGGCCATCTGCACGTTCATGAGCCCGCGCACCTTGAGCCGCTCGGCGAGGCGCCGCGCGGCCTTGCGGGCCTGCTCGACGATGACCTTCGAGAGCGAGTGCGGCGGCACGATCGCGGTCGAGTCGCCCGAGTGGATGCCCGCCTCCTCGATGTGCTCCATCACGCCGCAGACCACCGCCCGGGGGCGCGCCGGAGCGAGCGTGATCTGCTTCGCCGCGGTCCCCTCGTGCGGCGTGAAGTCGGCGACGACGTCGACGTCGAGCTCGGTCGCCTCGCTCAGGAAGCGGTCGATCAGCACGGGCGCCGCGGCGAGCTCGGAGATCTTCACCGCCTGCGTCATGTACTTGCGCAGCGCCTTCTCGTCGAAGCACGTCTCCATGCCGCGCCCGCCGAGCACGTAGCTGGGACGGACGAGGACGGGATAGCCGATGCGCTCCGCGATCTCGATCGCCTGGTCGAGCGAGCGGGCGATGCCCGACTCCGGCTGGCGCAGCCCGAGCTCGTCGAGCATCGCGCGGAAGCGGTCGCGGTCCTCGGCGAGGTCGATCGAGTCCAGGCCGGTGCCGATGAGCGGCACGCCCGCGGCGACGAGGCCGTGCGCGAGGTTCAGCGGCGTCTGTCCGCCGAACTGCACGATGCAGCCGACGACCTTGCCCGAGCGATCCGGCACGTCGATGCCGCCGCCGTTGAGCCGCTCGACCACGTTGAGCACGTCCTCGAGCGTGAGCGGCTCGAAGAAGAGCAGGTCGCTCGTGTCGTAGTCGGTGCTGACCGTCTCGGGATTCGAGTTGATCATCACCGACTCGAAGCCCATCTCCTCGCAGGCGAAGGCCGCCTGGCAGCAGCAGTAGTCGAACTCGATGCCCTGCCCGATCCGGTTCGGGCCGCCGCCGAGGATGACGATCTTCTCGCGGTCGGTGACGCGCGCCTCGTCGTCGGGACGCTGGTGGGCGGGCCGCGGACGGGCGTGCGCGGCGTCGGGCGAGTCGCCCGCGGCGCGGTCCGGCGGCGCCTCGAACGGCCGCTCGTAGGTGCTGTAGTAGTACGGCGTCGCCGCCTCGAACTCCGCGGCGCACGTGTCCACCAGCTTGTAGACGGGCTCGATGCCGAGCTTCTTGCGATGGGCGCGCACGGCGAGGATCGTCTTGGTCGAGATGTCGCCGAGATAGAGGTTCGCCAACTGCGGATCGGAGTAGCCGAGCTGCTTCGCCTCCAAGAGGAGCTCGGGCGGCACGTCCTCGAGCCGGTCGTGGCGGCAGAGCACGTCCTCGAACTGGCAGAGCTGCCGGATCTGGTCGAGGAACCACGGATCGATCCTCGTGAGCTCGTGCACCTTCGCGAGCGTCCAGCCCATCTTGAAGGCGTAGCGGACGTAGTAGATGCGTCCCTGGCTGGGCACGCTCAGCTTGCGGAAGAGCGTCTCGTCGGGGATCGGCCAGACGATCGGCGAGCCGTCGGCCGCGACGAGCCCGTGCGGCACCTCGAGCGTGGCGACGCCGGTGAAGCGGATTCCGCCGCTCTCGACGGCGCGCTTGGCCGCGAGCCACTTGTCGTTCTTGTCGAGCCCGAGGCCGAAGCGGCTTGACCTCCATCGAGCGGATCGCCTTCTGGAGCGCCCTCGCGGAACGTGCGCCCGATCGACATGCCCTCGCCGACGGACTTCATCTGCGTCGTCAGCGTCTCGTCGGCCTCGGGGAACTTCTCGAACGTCCAGCGCGGCATCTTCACGACGACGTAGTCGATGCTCGGCTCGAAGCAGGCGCTGGTCGTGCCGGTGATGTCGTTGCGCAGCTCGTCGAGCGTGTAGCCGACCGCGAGCTTGGCGGCGATCTTGGCGATCGGGAATCCCGTCGCCTTGCTCGCCAGCGCCGACGAGCGCGAGACGCGCGGGTTCATCTCGACCACGACCATCTCGCCGTCGGCGGGATTGACGGCGAACTGCACGTTGCTTCCGCCGCAGCGCACGCCGACGGCGCGCATGATCGCGATCGCCGCGTCGCGCATGCGCTGGTACTCCTTGTCGGTCAGCGTCATGATCGGCGCCACGGTGATCGAGTCGCCCGTGTGCACGCCCATCGGATCGATGTTCTCGATGCCGCAGACGATCACGCAGTTGTCGTTGCCGTCGCGCACGACCTCGAGCTCGTATTCCTTCCAGCCGAGGACGCTCTGGTCGATGAGCACCTGCCCGATCATCGAGGCCGCGAGTCCGCGGCGGATGATCTCGTCGAACTCGTCGCGGTTGTAGGCGATGCCGCCGCCGGTGCCGCCGAGGGTGAACGCGGGGCGGATGATCGCCGGCAGCCCGATGACCTGGAGGAACGCCCGCGCCTCGTCCAGCGTCGTCACGGTGCGCGACGGAGGCTGTCGGAGTCCGAGCCGCTCGACGATGCGCCGGAACGCCTCGCGGTCCTCGGCGCGCTGGATGACCTCGCGATCGGCGCCGATCATCTCGATGCCGTGCTGCTGGAGGATGCCCTGGTCCCACAGCCGGCACGCGCAGTTGAGCGCCGTCTGTCCCCCGAGCGTCGGCAGCAGCGCGTCGACGCGGTGGCCGAGCGACGCCTCGCGCTCGATGACCTTGCGGACCGACTCGGGCGTGATCGGCTCGATGTAGGTGCGATCCGAGAAGGCCGGATCGGTCATGATCGTCGCGGGGTTGCTGTTGACCAGCACCACGCGGTACCCCTCCTCGAGCAGCGACTTGCACGCCTGCGTGCCGGAATAGTCGAATTCGCAGCCCTGTCCGATGACGATCGGTCCCGAACCGAGGATCAGGATCGTGCGAAGGTCGTCGCGTCGGGGCATTGGGGGAAAGGGTATGAGGCGCTCTCTGTCACGGCTAGCCGCGCGGATGACTTTCGCCACGGGCGGCCAGCGGAACGACGTCAACCGCGGTCTGCTCGCGCGGCTTCGGCGGCGGGGCCGGGCGCGGCTCCATCGCGGGTGTTGTCCGGCGCTCCTCCGTCTCGTCCGCGAGCGGCCAGCCGCTGGCTTCGTGCAGGCGCCGGCGAAGGTCGTCGACGATGAAGGATGGCCGCGTTCCCTTCGGATACCGGATCAGGTCGACGAACTCGACGCGGCTGCGGCTTCGCGCGATGAACGAGCCGTAGGCCGTCTCGGCCTGTGGCGTCCCGCCGATCCAGCAGAGCAGCACGGGCGCCTCGGTGCGGGCGACGATCAGGCCGATCCCCGGGAGAAACCGCTGGATTCGCCCGGGCGGCCGCGCAATGCCCCCCTCGGGAAAGACGCCGAGCACGCCGCCCTCGCGCACATGGCGCATCGCCTCGCGCACCGAAGCCGAGTCGCCGGAGTCGAAGTCGACGGCGATGATGCGCTCGCACTTCCAGAACCAGTCGAGCGCCGGGACCATCATGTCGCGCGACATCATCCAGCGGAGGTGGAAGCGGCATCCGCACTGGATCAGCACGGGATCGAGCCCGGCGCCGTGGTTGGCGACGACGATGAGCGGCCCGGGCGCGATCTCGGCGCGCAGCTCGTCGAGACCGGTGTAGCGCGCCCGGTGGAACAGGCGGCAGTAGAGCCGCAGGCCCGTGGCCGCGAAGCCGCGCATCGGGTCGCCGCCGCAGCGGAGCGCCAGCCACGGCATCGCGACGAAGCGCACGACGAAGATGAAGGCGAGCCACGCGACGAGCAGCGCGACGGCGATCGCGACCGGTGTCACACCGGAAACGTAGCAGCGGAAAACACCCGACAACGCGGGGCGCGAATGGCGTCCGAGTAGACTGCGGCGCTCATGGCCCGCGCCCGCGTTCATTTCCTCTGTCGCGCCTGCGGCGGCGTGCAGGCGAAGTGGATGGGCAAGTGTCCCGATTGCGGCGCATGGGACTCGCTCGAGAAGTTCATCGAACCGCGGGACGACGGAGCGGATCGTCATGGCGGTGCGGGGTTGGGCCTCGGGCTGGACCTCGGGCTCGGGCCGGGGGCGGAGCGCGGCCCGGGTGCGGACGGCGCCGGATCGGCTGGGGAAGGCGAGGGAATCGTCGACCGGACCGTCGCAGGTGCCGGGCCGTCGGCCGCCGGAGCGCCCGCCGCGAGCCCCGTCGCCCGGCCGCTGCGCGAGATTGCGCTCGACGACGTTCCCCGCATCCCAACCGGCATCCGCGAGTTCGACCGCGTCCTGGGCGGCGGACTTGTTCCCGGAAGCGTCGTGCTGCTTGGAGGCGATCCGGGCATCGGCAAAAGCACGCTCCTGCTCCAGGCGCTGGCGGGCCTCGCCGCGAGCGATCCGCGCCGCCGCATCCTTTATGTAAGCAGCGAGGAGTCGGCGCGCCAGGTCCGGCTCCGTGCCGAACGGTTGCTCAACGTCGACGGCCCCGGAATCGGCGGCACCCGATTCGGTGGCAGCCAAGTCAGCGACACTCAATTCAGCGATACTCAACTCAGCGATACTGGGCCCCGGGGCTCCCAGCCACGCGACGTCGAGTCGGTCGCGCCGGTCGCTCCCGGCGAATCGCTCGCCACACCGGCGCCGCTCGATGCCGACGGTGCGTCGCGGCTCTTCGTGCTGGCCGAGACGAACCTGGCCAGGATCGGTGAACAGGCGCGCAGGATCCGCCCCGTCGCCTGCGCCATCGACTCGATCCAGATGGTGTACCGCGGCGATCTCGAGGCCGCGCCGGGTTCGGTGGCCCAACTGCGCCGCTGCTGCACCGATCTGGTCTACCTCGCGAAGCGCTCCGGCATGGCGGTCATCGTCGTCGGCCACGTGACCAAGGATGGCCAGCTCGCGGGCCCGAAGCTCCTTGAGCACCTGGTCGACGTCGTGCTCAGCTTCGAAGGCGACCGCCATCACGCCCATCGCGTCGTGCGTCCGGTCAAGAACCGCTTCGGAAGCACCCAGGAGATCGGCCTCTTCGAGATGACCGAATCGGGGTTGCGCGAGGTCGCCGAAGGCGCGCTGCGTCCCGATCCAGGCGTGCCGCCGGCACCCGGGACCGCCGTCTGTCCGACGATGCTCGGTTCGCGTTGCCTGCTCGCGGAAGTCCAGGCGCTGACCGCGACGGGCATCCTCGGCGCCGCGCGACGCAAGGCGTCGGGAGTCGACGCGAATCGTCTCGCGCTCATCATCGCGATCCTCGAGAAGCATGGCGGTCTTCGCCTCGCGGACCAGGACGTCTTCGTCTCCGTCGCTGGCGGCGTGCGCGTGGTCGAGCCGGCGGGCGACCTTGCGGTGGCGCTCGCCATCGCCGGCGTGCACTATGGTCGACGGCTCGCCGCAAGCACGGCCGTGGTCGGCGAGGTCGATCTCACCGGGCGCGTGCGTCCGGTGCCCTCGCTCGACCAGCGCATCCGCGAAGCCGTGCGTCGCGGCTTCCGCCATGTGCTGGCGCCGCCCGACGCGGCCGCACCGCGCGAAGCGGGCGCGCCGCGCGATCGGCCTGTTCCTGGTGACGATGCCGTGGTGCCCGTGCGCACGGTCGGCGAAGCCCTCGCCTGGCTCGCCGAGCCGACGGCACGGAGTGCTTCGCCGGGCGCCGCTCGCCACACCTCGCGTGGCGGAAGCCCGATTGGATACCAAACAGATCGGGATCGGCCGGAGCGATCGACGAAGCGGGATGATGGAAATGTGGCGGATCGGCCGCGCGGGAGCGACTGATCTTTGTGCGATCGCAGCATGTTCTTGCCACGCCCTCACATGACTGTAAGTGATTGAGGACAAATCGCTTGTGGAAGTGCAAGAGCCGTGGCCCACGAGCGATTCCGCGGGGAAACGGCCTGCGAGGTGGGCTTCGGCTTTACCTTTCGCGGCCGCCTGCTATATTCCGCCTTTTCAACCGAAGGCCCTTCGCGGGCCGATAGACCAAAGCACGTCCGGCCGCGCCAATGTGGCGCGTGCACCTGGCGGACGGGTGGATGAGTTCAGGGCGGGCTCCTGCGAGTCTTGGGGCCGTCCGACAGATAGGAGATTCAGGCATGAGTCTGACCAATCGAGTTGGGCTCCTCGCGGGTGCTACGACCCTCGCGCTTTCGGGCGCGAGCTTCGCTGAGACCCCCGCGACGACCAACGACGCCGCGATGAAGGAAATCGCCGCGCTCAAGGCTGAGCTGGACCAGATCAAGGCTCAGCAGGGCAACAACTGGCTGACCGAGCAGCGCGCTTCGGAGATTCGCAGCCTCGTCCAGGATGTGCTTTCCGACGCCGACAGCCGCGCGTCGTTGCAGTCCTCGGGCATGACCGCCGGCTGGGACAAGGGCTTCTTCCTCGCCAGCCCCGACGGCAACTTCAAGCTGCGGATCAACGGCCAGATTCAGTTCCGGTACGTGATGAACGACCGCAATCCGGACGAGAACAACGCTCCTCCGGGCGCCGACACCGACCACTGGCGCGATGGCTTCGAGAACCGCCGCACGAAGCTGATCTTCACGGGCAACGTGATCGACAAGACCTGGACCTACAAGGTTCAGGGCAACTTCAGCCGCGGCACCTCGGTCGGCGGCACGTCGGTCGACAACAGCAGCGGCACGTTCACGCTCGAGGATGCGTGGATCCAGAAGGACTTCGACAACGGCATCTACACGCGCTTCGGCCAGTACAAGGCGCCGTGGATGCGTGAAGAGCTCGTGTCGAGCAGCCGTCAGCTCGCCGTGGAGCGTTCGCTCCTCGACCAGAAGTACGGCCAGACGTACACGCAGGGCATCTCGCTCGGCTACCAGTCCGATCAGTTCCGTGCCGAGGCGATGTACGGCGACGGCATCGGCAAGGGCGCGAACAGCTTCTGGGGCCCCGGCAGCCAGAACACCGCCTGGCAGGTTCCGACCACGGAGTGGGCGGCCACCGCTCGCGCCGAGTACATGATCGCCGGCGAGTGGAAGCAGTTCGACGACTTCACGAGCTGGAACGGCGAGCCGTTCGGCCTCATGGTCGGCGCCGCCATCAACTGGCAGCGCGCCGAGTACGGTCTGCCCGCAGTGATTCCCCAGTCGGTCGGACAGCAGCTCGCCGCGACGGCTGACATCTCGGCCGAGTTCGGTGGAGCCAACCTCTACGGTGCGTTCCTCTGGGCGAACTCGGACGTCGACAGCGAGACCAACAACGGCACCGCGAACCAGTTCGGCTTCCTCGTGCAGGGCGGCGTCTTCGTCATCCCGGACAAGTGCGAGCTCTTCGCTCGCTACGAATGGGCCGACACCGACAACGCCACCCCGGAGAACCTCTCGGTCCTCACGGGCGGCGTGAACTGGTACTTCGCCAAGCACGCCTCGAAGATCACCGTCGACCTCGGCTTCACGTTCGACGGCTTCGACAACTCGTTCGCGAACTCCAGCGCTGGCTGGCTCAACAACTACGGCTCGAAGCAGGAGTACGTGCTTCGCGCCCAGTTCCAGCTGCTCTTCTAAGTCAGTTCCAGGAAGCGCAGTTGGATGACCATTCCGTCATCCACCCGACGAACGTCCCGGCGATTCTCGAATCGCACGCAAGCCACGGGACCTCGACGACTCGACCGGCCGACTCCCAGGAGTCGGCCGGTTTTTCGTTCTGCGCGGTCTCAAGCGCTCCGCGGCGGCGGGCGCCCGCACGGGCGTTCGCCACGCGGCTCGTCGTTGCGCGTCGACGCTTCCGGTATCATCCCCAGCGCGAGGAGCTCCCATGCGCCATTCCGCCATCGTTGTCGCCGTCGCGTCCGTCTCCGCGATCGCCGTTCCCGCCCTGGCCCGCCAGTCGGAGTCGGATCTCGAGCGTCGCATGCGCGAGATGGCCGAGCGCATCGAGTCGCTCGAGAAGGACAACAAGGCGCTGCGCAACGAGGTCGGCGACCTGCGCGCCGAGCAGGGCGAGAACTGGCTCACGGAGCAGCGCGCGACCGAGATCCGGTCGCTCGTGCAGGACGTGCTCGCGGACGCCGACGCGCGTGCGTCGCTCCAGTCCAGCGGCATGACGGCGGGCTGGGACAACGGGTTCTTCCTGAGCAGTCCCGATGGGCGGTTCCGACTGGAGATCGAGGGTGAGATCCAGTTCCGGTACATCTTCAACTACCGCCAGCAGGAAAACATCGTCGACTTCACCGACCAGTACAAGCACGGCTTCGAGAACACGCGAACCCGTCTCACCTTCCGAGGACACGTCTTCGACAAGTCGCTCCAGTACCTGATCCAAGGTGGCTTCAGCCGCGCCGGCGGCGACGCGCCCGACAGCAATCCGCAGACCGGCGAGGTCAAGGGCGGCAACTTCCAGCTCTACGACGCGTGGGTGCGGTGGCAATTCGTGGACGAGTGGTCGTTGCGCGCGGGCCAGTTCAAGCTGCCCTTCAACCGCGAGGAGCTCGTCTACAGCGGCTACCAGCTCGCCATCGAACGGTCGCTGATCAACGAGTCGCTCAACATCGGCCGCAGCCAGGGCGTCGAGCTCGAGTACCAGGGCGACTGGATGAGCTGGGACCTGGCGTACAGCGACGGAGGCACGGACAACCTGCTCGGCGGAATCGGCCAGCTCGTCAACACGTTCCCCGCGAACTCGCCCTGGTCGATCGAGAATGTCGAGTACTCGTTCACGTCGCGCCTCCAGTTCCTCCTCGCCGGAGACTGGAAGCAGTTCCAGCAGCTCACGAGCCCGCCGGGCGATCCCTTCGGCGTGCTGGTCGGCGCCGCGATGCACTACCAGGAGAACGAGTTCGGCAGCTCGCAGGCGAACGTCTCCTGGCTCAACTCGACCGCCGACATCTCGGTCGCGTTCGGTGGCGCCAACCTCTTCTCGTCGTTCACATGGTCGTACAGCGACGGCAACTTCGGTATCTGGAACATCTGGGGTCTTGTCGTGCAGGGCGGCGTCTACGTGGCGCCGAAGCTGGAGCTCTACGCCCGCTGGGAGTTGGGCCAGATCGACTCGAACAACAACCTGATCTCGCCGCCGGACCTCTCGGTCATCACCGCCGGCGTGAACTGGTACATCGACGGCCAGGACGCGAAGCTTTCGCTGGACGTCGGCGTCGGCCTCGACGACGTCTCGCAGTTCTGGGCCTCGGACCTCGCCGGCTGGCGTCCATCCGCGACGACCGGGCAGCTCGTCGTCCGCACGCAGTTCCAACTGCTCTTCTGACGGCGCGCGCCGCGCGCGAGCGAGGCGACCGCGGGCCGATCGCCGCTACGATCGCCGCTTCCAACGCCTCTCATGCGCGAACCATCCGTCCCGCACGACTCCGCCGTCTCGTCCGTTCCATCCGCCGCCTCGACCGCGGTGCATCGCATCGAGGTCCGCCCGCGCGCCGGGATGCCAGACGCGCGCGGCGACGCCGCCTGCGCGAGGCGCTCCCTGGGCGTGATCACGCTTCCCTCTCGGATCGACCACGCGTCGGTCTACCTGATCGAGGGCGACCTTGACGACGCGGCGCTGCGGCAGGTCGCCGAGGAGCTCCTCGCCGACCCCGTCACGCAGCGGGCGGCGTACGGCCCGCCGCGCCGCCGCGCCGCCGGGCAGCGGGCCGGCGCATCGGATGCGGTCGCCGCCGCGACCGCCGCCGACATCGCGACCGTCGAGGTCCACCCGCTTCCCGGCGTCGCCGATCCCGCGGCGGAAAGCGTCGAGGTCGCGATCGAGGCGATGATCGGCGCGCGGGTGAGCGTCCGCACCGGCAGTCGCTGGGACCTGCACGGCATCGACCTCGACGGCGCGGCGGAGCTCGTGGCGCGCTTCCTCGCCAATCCGGTCATCCACGCGATCCATCGCGGGCCGTTCGCGCCGGAGTCCTTCCCGCGACCGCAGCCCCACGACGCGACGGTGCGGGAGATCGCGCTGCGGGAACTCGACGACGCGGCGCTCGAGAAGCTCTCGCGCGAGGCGCATCTCTTCCTCGCCCTCGACGAGATGCGGGCGATCCGCGACCACTATCGCGCGGCCGGCCGCGAACCGCGCGAGATCGAGCTCGAGACGATCGCGCAGACGTGGTCGGAGCACTGCGTCCACAAGACGCTCAAGTCGACGATCCGCTACGTGGAGCGAGGCGGCGCGGCTTCGGCCGCGCGGGGTGGCGCCGGCCCCGTCCTCGCCGCGGATGGACGTCCCGGACACGAGGCGGCTGGCGACGGATCGATCGTCATCCGCAACCTGCTCAGGTCCACGGTGGCCGCGGCCACGCACGAGCTCATGGGCGGCGGCCCCGACGGCGGGATCGATTGGTGCCTCTCGGTCTTCGTGGACAACGCCGGCGTCATCGCCTTCGACGATCGGCACGCCGTCTGCTTCAAGTGCGAGACGCACAACCATCCGTCGGCGATCGAGCCCTACGGCGGCGCCGCGACTGGCATCGGCGGCTGCATCCGCGACATCATGGGAACGGGCCTGGCCGCGAAGCCGATCGCATCGACCGACGTCTTCTGCGTCGCCTTCCCCCGGCGCGATCCGGCGCGGCCGGGGGCGCGTCCGCGGGTGCCCGCGGGTTGCCTGGATCCACAGCGGATCCTGCGTCAGGTCGTCGCTGGCGTGCGCGACTACGGCAATCGCATGGGCATCCCCACGCTCAACGGCGCGGTCTGGTTCGACGACGACTACATCGGCAACCCGCTCGTCTACTGCGGGTGCATCGGCGTGATGCCGCGCGACAAGATCCGCGGCGAGGTGCGCGCCGGGGACCGGATCGTGGCGCTCGGCGGGCGCACCGGTCGCGACGGCATCCACGGCGCGACGTTCTCGTCGGCCGAGCTGACCGACACGCATGCCGACGAGTTCAGCCATGCGGTGCAGATCGGCAACGCGATCACCCAGAAGAAGACGCTCGACGCGATCCTCGCGCTGCGCGACCATCCGGCCGGATGCCAGTTCAACGCCATCACCGACTGCGGAGCCGGAGGCTTCTCGAGCGCGGTGGGGGAGATGGGCCGCGTGCTCGGCGCCGACGTGCACCTCGACCGCGCGCCGCTCAAGTACGCCGGGCTCTCGCCGACGGAGGTCTGGATCAGCGAGGCGCAGGAACGGATGGTGCTGGCGGTAGCGCCGGCCCGCCTCGACGAGGTGCGCCGCATCTGCGCGGAGCACGGTGTCGAGTTTCGTGGATCTCGGGCAGTTCGGGACACCCACGCGCGATCTCGTGCTGCGGTGGCGCGGCGTCGAGGCGGGCCGGCTCTCGACCGCGTTTCTCGACGAGGCCCTTCCGACTCCCGTGCGCGAAGCCGTCTTCGAGCACGCCATGCCCCGACCGCGTCCCGCGACCTGGTCTCCGCCGCCGCTGCGCGACACCCTGACGAAGCTCCTCGGCCATCCCAACATCGCGAGCAAGCACTGGATCGTGCGCCAGTACGACCACGAGGTGCAGGGCGGCAGCGTCGTGAAGGCCCTCGTCGGCCCGAGCCAGGAAGGCCCCGGCGACGCCGCGGTCGTCCGCCCCGTGCACGGCTCGACGCGCGGACTCGCGATCGCGAATGGCCTGTGCACGGGCCTTCGCGACGATCCGTACCTGATGGCCCTGGCGGCGATCGACGAGTGCGTGCGCAACCTCGTCTGCGTGGGCGCGGATCCGTCGCGCATCGCGATCCTCGACAACTTCTCCTGGCCAAGCTGCAAGGATCCGCGCAACCTGGGAGCACTCGTCCGCGCCGCCGAGGGCTGCTACGACGGCGCCAAGGCGTACCGGACGCCCTTCGTCTCCGGAAAGGACTCGCTCAACAACCAGTTCGTGACCGAGGAGGGCGAGGTCATCGCCATCCCGCCCACGCTGCTCGTCTCGGGCATGGCGATCGTCGACGACGTGCGCCGCTGCGTCACGAGCGACCTCAAGGGTGCCGGGAGCATCCTCGTCCTGGTCGGTCCGCGCAGCATGACGCTGCGAGGAAGCCAGGTTGGACGGATCTTTGGATGCGACTTCGGCGACCTGCCCGCGGTCGATCGGGTCGCCGGTCCAGCGATCGCCCGCGCCGTCGCGGCCGCGATCGCCGCCGGACTGGTCCGCAGCGCCCACGACGCGAGCGAGGGCGGACTGCTCGTGGCCGTCGCGGAGATGTGCATCGGCGGTGGAGTCGGCGCAGAGCTCGAGCTTCGCGAGGCCGCCGAGACGGAGCGGTTCGCGGCGCTCTTCGGCGAAACGCCGTCGCGCTACGTGCTCGAGGTGGCCCCGGGCGATCTGACGGAGCTTCGCGCCAGGCTCGGCGACCTGCCGCACGAGACGATCGGTCGAACCGTCTCGACGCCCGATCTCGTCCTCGCCGGCGGCTTCCGCGCGCCCGTCGACGAGCTTCGCCGCGCGTGGCGCGAGCCGCTCGACTGGTGAGGCGCGGCGGGTGGCCGCGGAGGACGCCGAGGAGAGATTAGCCGCGGAGAGACGCTGAGCAGAGATCAGCCGCGGAGGGCCGCGGAGAGACGCGGAGAGGAATTAGCCGCGGAGGGCCGCGGAGGGACGCGGAGAGGAATCGTCTTTGATGGCATGGGACTGTCACGGAGCGGAGTGAACTGGGATTCGGATTCCGCCAGAACTCCATGTCGTTCGACCCCTTGTCCGCAGTGGCATCTCGGTGTGGGATTGGGTCTTCGGGGAGGGGCGCTGGAGTCAAGAGGGACGCGCAAGAGGGCCTTGGATCGATGGTCAAGAGGAATTCGGATGGGACCCACGTGCTGCGCGGCGCGCTCCGACTGTGTTCAACCGCGTTCCCGCACCACATGCCCTCGACGCCGCGACCTCCGCGGCTGATCCCTCCTCCGCGCCTCTCCGCGTCCCTCCGCGGCTCATCCCTCCTCCGCGTCTCTCCGCGGCCCTCCGCGGCCAATCCCTCCTCCGCGTCTCTCCGCGTCCCTCCGCGGCTCATCCCTCCTCCGCGTCCCTCCGCGGCCCTCCGCGGCTGATCTCTCCTCAGCGTCCCTCCGCGGCCCAACGCGAGTACGCTCACGTTCGACCCGACCCCGCGACCACCACCATGCCAAACGTGCCCACCGCGCCTCCCGCGCCCGCAGCGCTCGTCATCACGGCTCCGGGGATCAACTGCGACGGCGAGCTGGTCGAGGCGTTCCGGCTTGCCGGCGCCGAGGTGGAGTCGATCCTCCTCAAGCGCCTCGTCGCCGAGCCGGCGCTGCTCGCGCGGTTCGAGCTCATCGGCCTGCCGGGCGGCTTCTCGTACGGCGACGACGTCGCCGCGGGCCGCATCATGGCGCAACTGATCCGCCGGAGCATCTACCCGGCGCTCGTCGCCGCGATCGAGCGCGGGGTGCCGCTCATCGCGCCGTGCAACGGGTTCCAGATCGCCGTGCAGGCCGGACTGCTGCCGGGTCCAGACGCCGGCGTGCCGTGGCCCGCGCAGGCCGCGACGCCCACCATCGCGCTGATGGACAACGCCTCGGCGCGCTTCAGCGATCGCTGGGTCCGCGTCGAGATCCCCGAGGAGGCGCGCTGCATCTGGACACGCGGCCTGCGTTCGTCCGGATCGACGCGGATGCTGCCTATCGCCCACGGCGAAGGGCGGTTCGTCTGCGACGACGCGCTGCGCCACGAGCTGGAGCGCCGCGGCCAGGTCGCGATCCGCTACGCGGCCGACGACAACCCCAACGGATCCGTGGCCGACATCGCGGGAATCTGCGATGCCTCGGGCCTCGTCTTCGGCCTCATGCCGCATCCGGAGCGGTACACGCAATGGACGCAGCATCCCTTCTGGACGCGCCTGCCCGACGACGAGACGGCCGGCGAGCCGATCGGGCTTGCGATGTTCCGCAACGCCGTGCGCCACGCCGTCGCGTCGCGCACGGCGACGGCTTCCGCGCGGTGAACCTCCGCGTCGCTCGCGTCGGCGCGTCAGACGGATTCCAGGAGACCGCCATGCGCTCGACCCCCTGTCCACAGCGGCGTCTCACGGCCGAATTGGGTTGGGTGGGGCGCGAGAGTCAACTGGGACGCGCATAACGTCACGCGTGTCGTCGGGGCGAACGAACCATCCACGCCCGCTCAGCGAATCGGGCGGATTCCGGCTGCCCTGCGTCCGCTGTGGAACCAACCTCCGCGCGCTCTCGGTCAAGGCGCACTGTCCGACGTGCGGATTGCCGGTGAGCGCCTCGGTCCATCTCGAAGGCCCCGCCGACGTGCAGACGAAGGTGTGCGGCGCGTGCGGGTACAGCCTGCGCGGCATCGCCTCGGACCGATGTCCGGAGTGCGGCGCATCCACCGCCGGCGCCACCCGCGCCGAGCCCGGATGGCAAAAGGCACTGCACTGGCTCAGCAGCGACCCGACGCCCTGTCCGCGCTGCGGCGAGCCCATGCTCGCCGTGGACCACGGTGCGTGCCGTTCGTGCGGCCTCGGCATGCCGCCACCGCCCGGTCCCGAGCGCCCGTCGTCCGCGGCGAACCCGAAGGAGCCCGAGCGGACGCCGACGTGTGCGCGCTGCGGCTACGACCTGCGCGGGCTCGCCGGACGGCGCTGTCCGGAATGCGGCGCGCCGATCTCGCGACGGCAGCGCGGGGATGCGCCGATGTCGGCCATGCCCGTTCCGTTCGTGCGGCTGATGCGCACCCGGCTCGCCCTGGCCGCGGCGCTCGTGGTCGCCGGTCGTCGTGGCCATGCGGCCAACCTCGGCGTCGATCGGTTCCTCGGGGTTCGTCACGACCACCGGCTGCATCGGCGCCACTCTTGGATTCCTGGCGGCGCCGCTCGTCCCGGGCTCGTCGATCGCGGCGATCGGCGCCGCCATCTACGCCATCGGCCTCGCCGTCGCGACGTGGCTGGTGACGCCGACGCTGGAGGAACCGGCGGCGCAGGCCAACGGCTTCGCGCCCGCACGATCGCATGCGGCGGCTGGCCCGCTTCGGTGCGGTCGTCTGGCTGGCGACACCGATCTTCGCGGCGCCGATGGCGATCAAGGGCACCGCGAGCCGGACGACGACGGCGCTGCTGCTCGTGTCGGTCGGATTCGGGCTCCTGGCGCTGGCCCCGGCGAGCTTCCACCTGCGCAGCCTCGCGTGGTGGATGCGCGACGATCGCGCCGACCGCTACCTCGGTGCATCGGGATCGTGCGCCCTCTTTGCGCCGCTGCTGCCGGTGCTGGTCCTGGGCCTCGGCCAGAACCTCGCGACGCTCCTGCTCTTCGTGCTCGTCCCGATTGCCGCGTGCACCGCCTTCTACGGCTTCGCCTACGGGCTCCTGCTGCTCGCGATGTCGTCGATCCACCTGCGTCCATCACGCCAGCGACGCGATCGACGGGCTCGAGCGCCGCGCCGAGCGATTCGCCGAGCGCGAGCGCGAGTCCGCGGCGATGGTGCGGGCGCTCGACGACGGGGCGCCGACCGCGAAGGGCGCGCCGGGCGCGCCGGGTGCGCGGACCGCCAGGCGGGCGAGGTGATCCGCATTCGCGTCGTCGCGTCGACTCCGGCCGAACGCGACGGAACTCATGCGGATTCCAGCAGACCTCCATGCGCTGGACCCCGTGCCCACGGCGGTATCTCACGGCGGAATTGGGTTGTGGGTGGGGCGCGAGAATCAACCGGGACGCGCATCAGACGCGCTTCGATCCCGCGCGCCGCGCCTCGGCGACGATGCGCTCGGCGGTGCGCACGGCGGCGAAGCCGGCCTCGGCGTCGACCTGCGGCCGCTGGCCCGTGCGGACCGCCTTGAGGAAGTCGTCGAGCTGGAGGCGCAGCGGCTCGCCGTCGCCGACCACGAGCGGGTCGATCGTGACCAGCTCGAGGAAGTTGAGCCCCGAGAGATCGTCGCCTTGCCCGATCCTGCGGCGCAGCTCGTCGAGCTTCGCGGCGTTGGCGTTCTTGCGCACCACCGTGCCGCTGCGGGCCACGAAGTCGGCGGAGACGTAGAGCGACTCGCCGATGATGCGGATCTTGCGCTCGGTCTTGAGCGCCAGCCGGCTGGCGGTCACGTTCGCGACGCACGCGGGCGCGTCGCCGCGGGCGTGGAAGACGAGTCGCGCGTTGCACACGTCCTCGGCGTCGCCAAGCACGCCCACGGCGCTGGCGTGCACCTCGTCGGGCTCGCGGCCGACGAGCATGAGCAGCACGTCGATGTCGTGGATCATCATGTCGAGCACGACGCCGACGTCGATGCTCCGGAAGGTCATCGGGCTGACGCGGTCGATCTCGACGAAGCGCGGCGCGAGGTCCGCAAGGGCGCGCACCGCGACCATCACCGGGTCGTAGCGGACGACGTGCCCGACCTGAAGGATGGCGCCGCTGGCGGCCGCGGCGTCGGCGATGGCCCGGGCGTCGCGCACGTCCGGCGCGAGCGGCTTCTCGATGAGGCACGCCACGCCCCGTCGCAGGAGCGGCTCGGCGGCGGCGCGGTGATGCACCGTCGGCACGGCGACGGTCACGGCGTCGACGCCGAGCGACAGGAGCTGGTCCACGTCCGCGCATGGCGTTCCGCCGTATTCCTCGACGATCATGCTTCGCCGCTGCGGATCGCTGTCGACGACGCCGACCAGCTCGCAGCCATCGGTCCTGGCGTAGAGCCGCGCATGGTGCCGACCCATGCGGCCGACACCGACGACGCCGCAGCGAAGCGTTGGGGAGGACATTCCCGGATCGTATCGGATGCGCGGAGACGCGCCGCATGGGCCCGGCCGCCACTCGGCCGCGGTGTGGCGCTCCGACGCGTCCCAGTTGGCTCTCGCGCCCCACCCAACCCAGTTCCGCCGCAAGGCGCCGCTGTGGGCAAGCGGTCGAACGCATGGAGGTCTACTGGAATGCGTATCACGTGCCGGGCTGCGTCGCGCTCGTCAGCGGCGCCGTTCCGAAGTTCACGTTGAATCGGTTGCACCAGATGGTGACGGCGCGGTACCTGCCGAGATCGACGCTTGTGGGAATGTCGTAGTTCTGGTCGCCGACATTGCCCTTGAGCGGCGCCAGCTCGAGCGGCGCGCTGGCCTTCACGGTGTCGTTGTCGGTCGCGTCGTTCGCGGCGATGAGCAGCACGCGCACGTCGGGTCCGTTGCTCGTCTCGAAGTCGGTGAAGCGCAGGACGCGCGTGCCATCGGCGAGCCGGTGGATGGTCGCGGTGCCCCTGGTCTCGTGTGCGCCACTGTGGAACATGCCCGTGGCGATGGCCGTCGCGGCGTTTGGCGGGGCGACCATGGGCGAGATCGGCGGCGGTGCCATGGACGAGCCCGCGCCCATGCCGGAGGCCGCGCCCATGCCGGAGCTCATGCCCATGCCGGAGGCCGCGCCCGCCTGCATGGTCATGCCTGTGCTCCTTGTCGCAGCGGCCGACGCGACGGGGAACGGCTCGTTCACCCGCTTGTCGACGAAGAGCAGCTCGGGGCGGAAGGCGGCCCAGCCGGCGGCGGCGATGGCAAGTCCGGCGACGGCGATGATGGCGGTTCGCTTGTTCATGGATCGATTCCCTTTCGTTCGATGGTGTGTGTGCTGGACGGGTCGCTGCATGGGGCGAGCGCCCCGAGCGAGCGGCAGAGGGACCAACGCCCCCGATCCGCCGCGAAGCGTGGCCTTGAGATGCAGGCGATGCCCGCTGGTTACGCGCCTCTGGCCGTCGCCCCGCTTGGCGCGCGGTCGCCGGAGACCGACCCATCGCGCCCAGGGTTCGCCGGATCGCCACTATCGTCCCGTGCATGGCCGCCGCCGATTCAACCGAGCTCGTCCTTCGGTGCCGCGCCGGCGACGCCGGCGCCTGGGATGCGCTCGTCGAGCGGTACGCGAGGCTCGTCTACTCCGTGCCGCGCCGCTACGGCCTCGCGGCCGACGACGCGGAGGACGTCATGCAGTCGGTCTTCGTCGCCGCCTTCCAGTCGATGGCCCAGCTCAAGGATCCGACCAAGCTCTCGGCGTGGCTCATCACCAGCGCGCACCGGGAGAGCTGGCGGGTCGGCCGCGCCCGCGGAGCGATCGGTCCGACGGGTTCGCTGGCCCGACACGAGGGCGGCGAGGGAATCGAGCGGGCATTCGAGGACCTGAGCGCTCCGCCGGAGGCGCTGGCCGAGCGATGGGAGACCCAGGATCGCGTCAACCACGCGCTGATCGCCCTCGGCAGGCAGGGTGGGCGCTGCGAGGAGCTTCTTCGGGCGATCTATTTTCGGCGCGCCGAGACCCGCTACGAGGCGATCGCGGAGGAACTGGGCATTCCCATCGGCAGCATCGGTCCAACCCGCGGTCGCTGCCTGAAGAAGCTCGCCGAGCTGCTTCGGACCGATGACGCCGCCCCGGAAACGACCGGCGATCCGGTCGGACGAAATCGGCAACTCGGCGTATCAGCGGCGCCACCGTCCGCTCGACTCACCTGAGATGGCCTCGATGCGCCCCAACTTCTCCGATGGCGAGTTCGAGCGGCTGGCGTCGCTCGCCGCCGGCGAGCTCGCCCCGGACGAGGCGGCCGCCGCGCAGCGGGCCGTCGACGCCGATGCGGCGGCGGCGTCGCAGGTGCGCGAGCTGCGGTCGATCATCGACGCCATGCGGCGCGACGACGGCTTCGAGCCGTCGCCGGAGGCCGTGCGGCGTGTCGGTGCGGCGATCCGCCGACTGGCTTCGGCGGCCGGAGCCGTGCCGCGCTCCGGCCGATGGTGGGAAGGACTCGTCGAGGTCGTGGCGCGCCTCGTCCATGACAATCGACAGGATCCGGCGCTGGCTGGGTTCCGTGGAGGCGCGGAACCCCAGAGCCTGGTCTTCGAGGCGGACGGAGTGGAGATCGACCTCCAGATCGAACCGCTGCTGCTCGAGACCGAGCGCCGCCCACAGGCGCTGCGCCAGGTGATCGGGCAGGTGTCGACGTCGCCGTCGCGCGCCAGCGCCGATCCGCGCGTCGCGTTCGCGCGCTCGGGCACCCGCGACGTCGTCGAGGAGGCGAGCGTCGACGCCCACGGCATGTTCAGCATCGCCGTGCGTCCCGGTCGGTACGACCTCCTGGCGGGCGTGTCCGACGCCGTCGTGGTCGTTCGCGACGTCGAGGTGCCGTGACGCGTGCCGGTGAGCGCATGTCCAACGCCGGCAATCAACCAGGCCCGGACCAAGCGCCCCAGCGCGACCCGGCGACGCTGCTTCGCGACCTCCTCGCGGCGCGTCCCGAGGATCGGCTGCGGACGCTCCTCGATTCGGGTGGCGGCGCGCGGCTGCTCGCGCTCGGCGACGAGGCGGAGCGGCTCGCCACGACCAAGGTCGATGCGGCGATCGACTCGTCGCGCATCGCGATCGAGCTCGCCGACCGGATCGGCGGTCCCCGCGAGCGCTCGCGTTCGCGGCGGGCGCATGGCATGGCGCTCGCGTATGGCGGCCGGCTGCACGAGTCGCTGATCGCCTGCGAGGAGGCTGCGCAGCTCGCGTCGTCGCACGGTGAACGGATCGAATCGGCGCGGGCCCGCATGGCCGCGCTGCATCCGTTGTGCAAGCTTGGCCGCTACGAGGAGGCGCTCCGCGCGGGCGACGCGGCGCTGGGCGATCCTTCTCGACGCGGGCGAGCCGGCGGCGGCCGCGCTGGTCGACATCAACCTCGCCAACGTCCACAAGAGCACTTCGGCAACCCGGCCCGCGCCATGGAGCACCTGGCCCGCGCCCGGCCCGCGTTCGAGGACGAGCCGGCGATGCTCGGCGCCATCGACAACAGCCGCGGCGAGGCGCTGCTCCTGGGCGACGACTTCGGCGGAGCCGAGCGGCCTTCCTCGCCGCGCGCCCAGCGGCTACCTCGCGAGCGGCGAAGCTCATCGTCGCCCTGATCGAGGGCAACACCTTGACCTCCTTGCCGACGCGCAGACCGCCCTCCGAGGAGGCGCTGGTGCACTTCGAGATGGCGCGGCGTCGATTCGAGGCCGAGTCGGTCCCCGGGCACCTCGCCCGGCTCATCGTCGAGCACGCCGAGGCGCTCGAAGCGCTCGGGTTGCCCGAGGAGGCCGTCGCGGGTTTCGACGACGCGCTTGCCGCGGCTGATCGCCGCCGAGGCTCGCCTTCGAGGTCGGCCGCGGCGCTCGAGGCGCGTCGTGCGGCTCCTCCGCCTTCAGCGGCACGCCGAGGCCGAGGCCGACCTCGCGGCGGCCGCGCGCTTCGCGGAGCTTGGCCATGACGTCGCCGAGGCGCGCGTCGACGTGCTTCGTGGCGAACTGCTCATCGCTGCAGGGCAGGCGATCAAGCACGCCGATGCTCGCGCGGGCGGCTCGAGCGCTGGGCGATCGTCCACTGGCCGCGGCGGTGGCGCGACATCACCTGGCGCGGCTGGCGGCTCGTCGGCGGCGACCAGTCCCGCGGCGGCGGCGGCTCCTCGACCACGCGATCAGGACGGCGCGACAAGCTCGATGTTCCGGCGCTCTGGCCGACCTGCTTCGAGGCGCGCCCGGCGAAGTGCATGCCAGCATGGCCGACCTGCCTGGCGATGCCGGACCTCCGCGAGGCCGTCGCGGCCGTCGAGCGCGTGCGCGGCACGCTCCAGGCGGACCGCTTCAGGGCGGCGTTCCTCGGCAACCGCATCGCCGTCCATCAGGATCTCGTTCGCGCCATCCTCGACAAGGGTGGTGCCGACGCGATCGCCGAGAGCTTCCTTGTCGCCGAGCAGGCCCAGGCCGGGCGGCTGCTGGATTTGGTCCGCGGCGCCGTCGAAATTCGCCGCGGCCGGCTTGATCGGGATGGCCGGTGCGGCGCCCCGCCTCCGACGCGGGCCCGACGGTCGGCGATCCCGGCGGCTCCTCCGCGGGCTCCGTCGAACAGCGACTCGCCGCGGAGATCGCGCGGCTCAATCGGGCTCAACGCGCTCTATTCGCGGATGGACGGAAACGCCCGCCGATCAGCGCCGACTTGCGGACGAATCGTGGCGGCTTTGTTGCGCGGCGGCAACGCTGGATCGGCTCGACGCCCGGCTCGCCATGACCGAGGTCGGCCAGCGCATCGGCGACGCCCGTGGACGCATCGGTCGTTCGGCAGGCGCTTGCCGAGGATGCAGCGGCACGATCCGAGTATTTCCTCGCCAAGCGACGAAACCGTGGCGTGGGTCCTGCGCAGCAGGCGTTCGACGGCCGACCCGGCGGTCGCCGGCGGCGGATGGTGCGCGGGCTGGCGACGCCTCGCCCAGTCCGGACCTGGTCGCGCGCGTCAGTTCAACCCGGACGCTCGCTGCGGCAAGGCGCGGCTCGACAGTCCGCGCGGCGAACGCCTCGCGGGCGATCTCCGCGCCCACGTTGCAGGCGGCGCATCGAGCCAGCGTCTTCGCGCTCGTCGAGCATCTCGCCGGCGTCGGCCGGCTCGTGATCGTTCCCCATGGGCCGTTGCACGCGATTCCGTTCAGCGCCCTGCACGACGGCGCCAGCCATCTGATCGAGCGATTCGAGTGCTCGGCGGCGCCCTCCGCCGGGGTCTGGATCCATGCGCAGCGCGGACGGAGTTCGATCGCGGACGACGTGGCGTCGAGCGGCCCGGCGCCATCCGCGCTGGTCGTCGGCGTGAGCGATGGCTTCGCGCCGCGCATCGCCGACGAGGCGCGGCTGGTGGCATCGCTGCTGCCCGGCGCCGAGCTTCTCCTGGACGGCGCCGCCACGGCCGGCAAGGCGCTCGCCGCGCTGCCGCGCGCCGACGTCGTGCACATCGCCTGTCATGGCCGCTTCTCGGCGCTCGCGCCGCTCAACTCCGGCCTTCGGCTCGCCGACCGCTGGCTGACGGTGCGCGATCTCCAGCGGCTGCGCCTGCGGGCGTCGCTGGTCACGCTCAGCGGCTGCGACACCGGCCGGAGCCTCATCTTCGGCGGCGACGAGATGCTCGGACTGCTTCGCGGATTCCTCGCCGCCGGCGCGAGCGCGATGGTCGTCAGCCTCTGGACGGTCAACGACACGAGCACCGCCGAGCTGATGGAACTCTTCTACGCGAACCTGTGCGGCCGCGCGGAGACGATCGACGGCGCCGCCGCGCGCGGGATGCATCGTCCCGGCGCCGCGCTCCGCGCCGCGCAGCTCGCGCTGCTGCGGCGTCGGCCGCATCCGGTCCACTGGGCGCCCTTCATCATGGTGGGAAGATCATGAACAACACCAGGCATCTCCCGTGCATCGCCGCCCTCGTGCTCGCGCTCGCGCGGGCCGCGTCCGCCACCGGCGGAGGGCCTCCGCCTCCCGGCGTCGATCCGCTCGTTCCCGACCAGGCGCTCGTGCGCCTGGCGCCCAGCGTTGCGATCGGCGACTTCCTCGCGTCGTTCAACGCCGCCTTCCCCGGGACGACGGTGATCGGCGAGATCGCGTCACGGAAGACGTACAAGCTCGCGCTGCCCGTCGGCGCTCCGATGGGCGCCGTCGAGGCGCAACTGCTCCAGCAGGTCGCGCAGGGAGCGCTCGTCTGGGGCGAGCTCAACTACCAGGGACAGGCGGCCGAGGGCAAGACCGACAGCATCTGGGTCTCGCAGTTGAACATCGACCAGCCGCAGTACGCCGGCCAATACGCCGTGGCGCTGCTCGGGCTGGCCGCGGCGCAGCAGGGTTCGCAGGGTCAGGGCGTGCTGGTCGCGGTGCTCGACACCGGCATCGACGCGGCGCATCCGGCCCTCGCCGGACGGATCGCCACGGGCGGGGCGAACTTCGTGGATGGCGGAGGCACCGACGATGTCGGCGACGGCCTCGACAACGACGGCGATGGACTCGTCGACGAGATGGTCGGCCACGGCACCTTCGTCGCCGGGCTCGTGGCGCTCGTGGCGCCGCAGGCCAAGCTCGTCCCCGTGAAGGTGCTCGACAGCGAGGGGATCGGCGACACCTTCTCGATCGCCCAGGGGATCTATCACGCGATCGATCGCGGCGTGCAGGTGATCAACTGCTCCTTCGGTTCGACGTACAAGGGCGAGGCCGTCCACGACGCCGTGATCGAGGCCGACTCCAAGGGAATCGTCGTGGTCGGCGCCTCGGGCAACTTCGACCGCGAGGAGCCCGAGGAGTTCCCCGCCCTGATCAGCGGCGCGCTGGGCATCGGCGCCACCACGAAGGGCGACCTCAAGGCGAGCTTCAGCAACTACAACCACAAGCTCGCCCTGTGCGCGCCGGGAGAGAGCCAGGCCGTCGACGGTGCGCCGGGCGTCTTCGACCCGGCCAAGAGCGTGATCAGCGCCCTGCCCGGCGGCGGCTATGGCGTCTGGCGCGGCACGAGCTTCGCAACCGCGTTCGTCTCGGGCGCCGCCGCGCTGGTGCGGGCGCAGCATCCCGGCGCACCGCCGACACACGCGACGGCGGCGCTCGTCTCGTCGGCGCTCCTGGACTCGGCTGTTCCCATCGATGCGCTCAATCCGCCCTACGCCGGCCTTCTCGGCGACGGGCGCGTGAACGCCGCCGCCGCCGTCGCCCTCGCGCCGGCCGCGCCGCAGGTGGGAGATCTCAACGGCGATGGCCAGGTGAACGGCGCCGACCTCGGGCTGCTCCTGGGCAACTGGGGTCCATGCTCCGGAGCGCCGATGTGCGCGGGCGACCTCGACCTCGACGGCACCGTCGACGGCGCGGATCTCGGCCTGCTTCTCGGATTGTGGATGGGCTGACGCGGATCGCCGTTCGAGGCCGAGCGCCGCGCGCATGGACTCCGTCGAGGGCCGTCGGGCGTCGCGACGCCTCGCGTTCGCTTCATCGGCGCGGCGCTCACCAATAGAGGCCGTCGTAGCCGGCGCGACCCTTGAGCTCGGGAATGCCGACCAGGTCGAGGATCTGCTGATCCGCCTTGAGGCCCGCCTTCGCCCAGCGCTCGGGCGAGAGCCGATGGTTCACCACGAGCGTCCGGCTCTGCGCGACGACGGCCGGAAGATCGTTCGAGAGCATCTCCGCGAGGTGCGGAATGCTGTCGAGCGCGAAGCTGCGGTTTCCGCCGACGAGCCGGTTCATCGCGAGATGCTCGTCGTAGATCCGCACCGGGATGCCCTTGCCCAGGAGCTGTTCGACGAGATGGACCATCGCGCTCTCGCGCACGTCGTCGGTGCCTTCCTTGAACGAGAGCCCGACGAGGCCGATCGGCGCGCGGCCGTTGGCCGCGACGATCCGCTTGACCAGGCGCTCGATCTGGAGCCGGTTGCTCTCCAGCGTGCTCTGGAGCATCGGCATGGGCGTCGCCGTCGAGCGCGACGCGTCGAGGATTCCCCGCAGGTCCTTCGGCAGGCACGACCCGCCGAAGGGGTTGCCGGGCCTGAGGTAGCGCTCGCTGATGTTGAGCTTGCGGTCGCGGCAGAAGATCTCCATCACCGCGTGCGCGTCGATGCCGAGACTCTTGCAGATCAGGCCGACCTCGTTGCCGAAGGTGACCTTCACCGCGTGGTAGCAGTTGTCCGCGTACTTCACCATCGCCGCGACGTCGACGGACGTGAAGAAGGTCTCCGCCTCGATCCCCGGATAGAGGTCCCGACAGAGCGCCTCGCTCCTGGGGTCGCTCGCGCCGTAGACGATCTTCGGCGGGTTGTAGAAGTCGTGGATCGCCGCGCCTTCGCGCAGGAACTCGGGATGGCAGACGTAGCCGATGCCGTCGCCGAGCGTGCGTCCCGACGACTCCTCGAGCACGCGCATCAGGGCGCGGTGGATCGTCGGCAGGCTCGTCGAGCGGTTGAGCACCGCGTAGAACGGCTTGCCATGGGCCTTGACCGCCTCGCCGATCTCAGTGCAGACGCGGTCGAGGTAGCGCGTGTCGACGCCGCCCGTGGATGTCGACGGCGTTCCGACGCAGACGATGCCGAGATCGGTCCGGCCGACCGCGTCCTTGACGCTGGTCGTCGCGCTCAGCCGCCCCGACGCCGACGCCCGCGCGAGCATGTCGTCGATCCCCGTCTCGATGATCGGCGACTCGCCGCGGTTGATGCGGTCGGTCTTTTCCTTGACGACGTCCACGCCGACGATCTCGTGGCCGATGTCGCACATGCACGCGCAGCCGACCGCACCGACATAGCCAAGACCGAACACGCCGATTCTCATGAAGTCACCTTGCGCGGGTGGGGAGTGGCCGCGGAGGCGCGGCCGAGGGGGTCGTAAGGTAGCACGCGGGCGCCGCGGAGGCGGGATGAGCCGCGGAGGAGGGATGAGCCGCGGAGGGACGCGGAGGAGGGATCAGCCGCGGAGGGCCGCGGAGGGACGCGGAGGAGGGATGAGCCGCGGAGGGCCGCGGAGGGACGCGGAGGAGAGATCAGCCGCGGAGGGCCGCGGATTCACGCGGAGAAGTGATGGGCCGCAAGAGCTCGCGGAAGCACGTAGGGAGAGAAGCCTTTGATGGCCTCAGTGCAGATCGAGAGAATGAAGTGGGTTGAGTGCTGTCGCACCGCACCTCTGCCTTGCATCTCCCCGAATCGAGCATGATCTGAACCATCACTTGCCCGCCGCGCCATCCGACGCCACTCCAATTCCGTGTCCCTCCGCGTACATCCGCGGCCCTCCGCGGCTGATCCTTCTCCGCGTCCCTCCGCGGCCCTCCGCGGCTAACTCTCTCCGCGTCTCTCCGCGGCCCTCCGCGGCCCTCCGCGGCTAATTCTCTCCGCGGCCCTCCGCGGCCAACTCTCTCCGCGTCCCTCCGCGGCTAACTCCCCCCGCGTTCTCCGCGGCGCACCCGACAGAACTCGAGCGCTTCGAAGACGCCATCGACCATCCGGTCGATGTTCCCCGACGTCCGCACCAGCTCGCGTCCGGTCTCGGCGATCCGCGCGGTCCGCGGCGGATCCTCCAGCATCCTCGCCACCGCGTCGGCGAGCGCCCGGGGGTCGCCCTTCTCGTACCGAAAGCCGGTCACGCCGTCGAGCACGAACTCGCCGTCGACGCCCGGTTCGTCGGCGACAAGGGTCGGCTTGCCGAAGGCGAGGTACTGGTTGATCGCCAGCCCAAGCCCGCCGCATTGCACGGCGATGTCGCACGCGGCGATCCAGTGGTAGTCGGCGCCTTCAGGCACGCGGCCCATCACCTTGATGCGCGCCGCGTCGACCTGGCTGGCCCGCGCTCGCACCGCGTCGAGCATCTCGCCGCCACCGACGAAGACGAGGACGAGATCGGGGAACCGATCGCGCAGGAAGGGCCACGCCTCGACGAGGTCGAGCTGCCGCTTCTTCGGGAACATCGTCGAGCAGTAGAGGAGCACGCGCCGCCCTTCGAGGCGGGGCACGCGCCGCAGCCGCTCGCCTTCGGCCAGCAGCGCCGCCCGCTGCTCGAAGATGCGCGCCGTGTCGATCGAGTTCTGCGCGACGAAGAGGCGATCCTCGGGCAATCCATGCCGCAGGAGATCCTTCCGCGCCGACTGGCCATAGCAGACGATCGCGTCGAAGCGCCGCAGCACGCCGATGCGCACCCGGTCGGTCGCGCCGCCGGGTGTGTCGAGTTCGCGATGGCCCTTCGTCCACGCAACGAGCGCCGCGCCCGCGGCGCGGCACGCGCCCGGCAGGCGCCACACGGTGAGGCACCGCGGCGTCGCCGACGCGAAGACGGCCGCGGGCCGCTCGGCGCGGATCCGGGCGAGCAATCCCGGCCAGCGATAGACGCGCCCGCCGAGCGAGAAGGGCGTCCGCTGCGGCTCGAAGTACGTGCGGGCGGTGCGGATCGACTTCTCCGACTGTTCCGGATCGGCGAAGACGCGCAGCCGCCAGCCGTCGCCCAGCCGCTGCGCGATGCGGTCCCAGACGGGAATCCGGTAGTGGACGAAGATCTCCTCGACGATCCAGAGCTCGCGCGGTCGACCATCCGCTCGCGCCGGCCACTCGCGCGAGACCGGCACCATGCGCGACGGCGTGAAGTCGTCGATCGACGGAAGCGGGAGGGACGGATGATGGCCGACGGGCATGGGCTGGAACTGTACCAATCCCTCATGTGCGAGCTTGGCCTGAGACCTTGGCCCACTACCTTGGCCCGCGAAGCGTGTAAACGAGCCGCCGCGCGACCGCTCCCACGGTTCGTGGCCACGGCGATCGTTTGCTAACGTACGTGCCGTCCGGCGACCATGGCGACGAAGCCACCACGTTCCGCGCTCAAGGCGGCCGCACGCGCCGCCGATGTCACACTCTGGCTTCCGGGGAACGTGCCGATGTACTTCCGGCGCATGCCGGCGTTGCCGGAGGTCGGGTTTCAGATGGGCGAGTATCGCGTTGACTCGTCCGCCGAACCGCGCCACACCGTCCTGATCGAGGCCGAGTTCCTCATGGGTACCTTCCCGGTGACCCAGCAACAGTACCGCGCCGTCGCGGTGCATTGGGCCGACCGCAGGCTCGATCCCGATCCGAGTCACTTCAAGGGTGACCTGCGACCAGTCGAGCGGGTGCGCTGGCATGACGCCGTGGCGTGGTGTGCCTGCGTGCAGGAGCGCTGGCGCGAGCTGCGTTGTGTGGATCGCGCTGGTTCGACGGTGCCGATCAAGGAGTTCGGCCTTCCAACCGAGGCCCACTGGGAGTACGCCTGCCGCGCCGGCACGACGACGGAGTACCACGCAGGCAACGGTGCGGCGCGGCTCGCCAGGGCCGGCTGGTTCAACAGGAACGCGGACGGCAAGACGCATCCCGTGGGCGAGCGCGACCCGAACGCCTGGGGCCTTCACGACATGCACGGCAACGTGTGGGAGTGGTGCCGTGACGTCTGGGACGGGCACGCGTACCGGAAGCGGGAGGACGGGTGGGTCGCGCGGGCGTGGGAGCGAGCAGATGCGGGCGACGATGCGGAATTCTGGAAGGAGGCGAGCCGCAACAAGCAAGACCCCATTCGCGTCATCCGCGGCGGGTCGTGGTTCAACACGGCCGGGCTCTGCCGCTCGGCGATCCGCGACTGGTGGAGGCCCGTCAACCGCTACTGGACTCTGGGCTTCCGATGTTGTCTGTTCCCCGGTCCGGTGGCGCAAGCCAACAAGTTCGGACACGCGCAGGCGGAGCCCACTGCGGGAGCCGAGCGACGAGGGACGAGGAGTGAGGCGGACGCAGGGGGCGGAGCCGGAGCGAACGTGCGCGCACGCGGAGCGCCCGCGCGGTCGGGGCGCGAGGCCAGGAGGGCGCCGTGAGCGCCACGAAGAAGCCCGCGGCAACGGCGGCGCATGGATCCTCGGCCGTGATCTACGCGCGCGACGGTGCGCTCGAGTGGCGCTCGTCCAGCGTCTCGGCCAACGCCGATGCGGTCACGAAGATTGTCGTCGGAACCCTTGAAGGCAACACAAAGGTCGGGTTGTCGTCGCCCATGCCGCGCGACCTTGCGACGTGGTTCCCGAACCTGACCCACGTGCATCTGTGGAACATCGCCGGTCTGTCGGAACTTCCTGCACTGCCGCCGGGGCTGCGGTGCCTCGACATCCGTCGTTGTCCCGAGCTCGTGTCGCTTCCGCGACTGCCTGCGGCGCTCGACACATTGATCCTTGAAGAGTGTCCCGCGTTGGCGATCCGCGCCGAGGATCAGCGGATCGACTTCGCCGAGCTCACCGAGCTGAGCCTGCGCCGCAGCATCGGCATCGATCAGGAATGGCTCCACGCGGTGCTCCAGTCGGCGCCGATGCTGCGCACGCTCGATGCGTCGAACTGCACGCAGATCACGTCGATTCCGGCGTGGTCGGCGAGCCCCGATGACTCGCGGCTGGAAGAGATCCGTCTCGACGGCTGCACGGCCCTCGCTGGCGCGCTTCCGCCGTGGCCACCGCGACTGCGTCGCATCGGGCTTCGCGGGGCAACGGCCGTCACGCGTGTGCCTGACTTCCACGATGGGCTCGACTTCATCGACCTCGCCCACACGCGGTCGCTCGCGGCGCTACCGGAGCGTCGTGGCAATCCGGCGACACTCTTCCTCTTCGGCGGCGGCCTCCGCGTGCCGCCCGTCTCCGAGCAAGGCGAGGACAAGGACGACAACGTCGCCGAGACGACCGCGGCGTACTTCCGCGATGTCGACCTGACCGGCAAGGGCGAGGTGAAGCGTTGCAAGGTCTTGATCCTCGGCAATGGCGGCGCGGGGAAGACGTGCCTCTCGTTGGCGCTGCTGGGGATGGACCCGGAGGATGCTAAGAAGAAATACGGCAGCACGCACGGTGTGCAATTCTGGGATTGGCGCGGCTTCAAGGCCTCGATCGACGGCAAGGAAACGCCGGTCAGCCTGCACGTCTGGGACTTCGGCGGTCAGGAGATCTACCACAACACCCATCGGCTCTTCATGAGCACCGGCGCGCTCTTCGTGGTCGTTTGGAAGCCCGAGCAGGACGGCAAGCAGCCGCCCCCCGAGGCGTGTGAATACCAGGACCAATGGCGACCATTGCGCTACTGGATCGACCTGATTCACCTGGCGTCTCCGAACAAGCCACGGATCGTGATCGTCTGCTCGCACCACCGCACGTCGACGGCGGCGCTCCGGGCGCGGCTGCGCGAACAACTGGGCCCCGAGTACGACGGCAAGTTCGAGTGCTGTTTCGTCGACTCGTACGTTCGCAAGTCGGCGCCGGAGAAGGCCGGGCAGTTTCCAGCGCTCGAGCGCTGGCTCAGGAACGAGGTCGGGCGCGTGATCGTCAGCCAGGGCACCGAGGTGCCGACCTATTGGGAGATCGCGCAGGGAATGGTCGAGGGTTGAGTCAAACGAATGGAGACCGACCCGGCGTTTGCAAGGTCGCACAACGCGATCGGGCGAAAGGCGTTCCGCGATGCGCTCGACGGAGCCATCGACGCGGCGATCGGATCCGCGGGTGCACGGAAGGATCATTCCGCGGCCAGGTCAGGGAGCACGGCACGGACCACAGCGCGGACCAAGGCGAGTGTCGATCCACAGTCCAGTCCAAGGTCCAACGCCGAGACGGCGCATCGCTACGCCAAGCTCGCGACAAGCATTCGCGCCGGCCGCTTCGCGCTCACCGACGAGCGTATCGAGCGCACGCTCTCCTTCCTCACGCACAGTGGCTGGGCATACTGGGACAGGAAGCTCTTCAAGGGTCGCGTGATCATCGGCCAGCAGTGGGCGCTCACCGGCATCTACACCGTGCTCGACGGGCGGAAGGAGAGCCCGATCCGCCGTGCACTCACCCGCGTCGACGGACGTTTCACGCGATCGGAGCTTGGAACGCTGGCGTGGAACGCGGCGTACGCGCCCGACGAACAGAAGCTCCTGCTCTCCTTCATGGAGCGATGCGGCCTCTGCTTCAAGCTGCGATCCGCCCGCGATTCGTGGGGCGGCGAAGGTGTCTACATCAGCGTCGAGCACCTGCCGACGGCAGGCGAGTTGGGGTTCGAGCGACTCTTCGGCGAGAGCGCTGGCGAGGGTCGACGCCAGGATGCGAGCCAACGCGACCCTGCGGCCGAGACAACCCGCGCGACGAGCGCGATCACCATCAACGCCCCGCGGATGCACACGCAGCACTGGCAGGCGCTCCTGATCGATGCCGGCCGTCACTACGGCAAGGACGCGGCGTACGCGCTCGATGGGCTGTACGTGCGGAACATCGAAGGCGAGAAGCTCCTGATCCGGTGCGACCTCGATCATGCGAACTTCCGTGGCACGATCGAGATTCGGATGATCGGTCCGCGCGCCGCGGAACGGATCGAACCGATCGCGGCCTGGGTGCGGGGGTTCCTTCCCGACGCCGGCGCCACCGCGGGCGACGCCGGCACCGGCCGGAGGCCGAGCGATGGCGAGCGCGCAACGGCCGCGTCAGTTCTCCCTCGCGGCGACGAACCGGGCGAGGTCTTCATCTCCTACACGTGGGATCCACCGAAGCGGAAGGGCGAGAGCGGGATTCCGGCTGGGTACGAAGTCCCGGTCGATGCGATCGAGTCCTTCCTTGGGTCGCACGGGGTGCTTGTCATGCGCGACAAGAGCCAGGTGAAGCGCGGCGACACCTTGCGCGACTTCATGGTCAAGGGGGCGAGGTCTCCGCGCGTGATCGTCGTCCACAGCGACAAGTACTGGCGGTCGCCGTGCTGCATCTTCGAGTGCGCAATGCTCCTGGAGGAGCTGCAAACAAACAACCGCAAGGGATTCGCGGATGTCGTGATCGCGGTGGAGCACCTGAACAGCAGGGTGACGGATCGCACGACGCAGGAGGCGTATGCGAAGGACTGGCAGAAGTACAAGGGGTACGTGCCGGCTGCGCTCGGCTGGAGCATGAGCGAGCTGCGTCTTCAAGCGCCCGCGGTCGTGTGGACCTTCGGGAAGCAGCTCAGCAACCTGATCAACCTCAACATCCGCTGGGACGATGGCAAAGAAGAGGCGCTCGAGAAGATCAAGAACCTCCTGCTGTCATCACCAACCCCCGCCAAGCGAACACGGCGGTGACGCACGGCGCCATCGCGGCGTTCAACGTTCCGCGCGGACGAGATCCCCGCGCCGAACACGCCCGCCGCGCACCACGGTCGCGTAGACGCCGACGTGTCCCTTGTTCGCGCCGACGATCGTGCGAAGGACCGTCGGATCCTTCGGAAGCGATCCCTGCGCGAGCGTCGTCATCACGCAGCGCGGGCATGGACCGTCGATGCGCAGGCGCACGTCGCCGAGGGCGAGCGTGCGGCCGATCCAGCCGTTTTCCACGAATGGGTCCGATGCTGCGGCGCGGGGGCGGGGGGATGCCGCGTTCCGTGCCGCGTCAGGCGCCCCGCCGGGCGCCCCACCAAATGCTCCACCCAGTGCTCCACCAACTGCCCCACCAAGTGCTCCACCAACTGCCCCACCAAACGCTTCTCCGAGCGCTTCTCTTGGCGCCTCGGCGGGTTCTCTCTCGGACGCTCCGCCCGGCCCACCGCTCGATGCACCGGCACGCGGCTCATCCAACTCAATCACGAAATTGGGCCTGAATCTCGCCGGCGCAAAGCGGCTCGTCGGCGCTGCGGCGCTGAGCGCCGCCAACGTGGCCGTTGTGATCAGATGGATCGAGGCGCCATCGAAGTAGGTGCCCGGCGGAAGCCGGAAGTCGAAGACCTCGTCGCGATGCGCGAGCCACTCGTGATCGGGCCAATATCCCTCGGCCGTCTCGGCCGCGGCCGCGGCGCGCCCAAGCCGGACGGGACGGCCGAGCGCCGCGGAGAGGCGCGGCTCGGCGTCGGCATCGGCGGTCGAAAGCCACTCGCCGCCGGGCAGCCGGATGCGCGCGGCCGCGACCGGCTTCATCGAAGGCGACGCCGTGTCGAACTCGGACCGGAACTCGAAGACGTTGGGCCAGCGCCGCGGGTTCTTCGCGCTCACCACCTTGCCCGTCTCGACATCGATCAGCGCGAACGCGCGATCGCCGAGCAGGCCGTTCGGCGTGACGTCGGTCGCCTCGAGCGCCTCGCCGAGCATCGACTTCACGGGATATCGCCAGATTCCAGCCACTCGTCCCATCGCGTCGGTCGTCAGGGTGATCTTCGCGGTCATGGTGTGTCTCGTCGGTCTCGCGGCGCGCGCTGACGTGTCGCGACAGTGTCATCCAGTATCATCCCTTCATGGCCGTTCCCGAGTCGTTTCGTTCGATGCCGAGCGCCGGTCCGACGTTCGGGCTCGTCGGCGACGTCTATGTCATCCGAGCCAGCGGCGCGCAGACCGGCGGGGCGCTCTGTGTCGTCGAGGCGCGCGTCTCGCCGGGAGGAGGCCCGCCACCGCATGTGCACTCCCGCGAGGACGAGTCGTTCTACGTGCTCGACGGGGAGATCACGTTCGCGACCGCCGCGGGCGCCGTGCGGGCCGGGCCGGGCGCCTTCCTGCACATGCCGCGCGGCGTGCCTCACGTCTTCCGCAACGAGACCGACCGCGACGCGCGGATGCTCTTCTGGTGCACGCCCGCGGGCTTCGAGCGCCTCGTCGAAGCGGTCGGAACGCCGCTCGCCGGTCCGACGGCGGCCGCCATCCCGCCGACGCCGGAACACATCGATCTCGTGATCCGCACCTGTCCGCAGTTCGGCATCACGATCCTGGAGAAGCTCGGTCCATCGTGACGCGCGGCGGTCGATCGACGTCCGCGAAGCTGCGACGGACTCCAGTTGACCTCCATTCGTTCGACCCCTCTTGCTCACAGCGACGTCTCACGGAGGAATTGGGTTGGGTGCGGCGCCAGAGTCAACTGGGACGCGTGTACGATCGTCGCCATGAGCAAGCACCGGCCCGTCTTGTGCGTCGTGCTGTGCGGCCTGTTGTCCAGCGGCCTTTCGTCGCGCTCGATCGCGTCGGCGCAGATGGGTGCGCCGCTGCGGCTGCCGCCCGTGGCGCCGAACGTGACGACCCACGGCGCGATGCCGCCGGGCGCGGCGCGCCCCCGGGCAGCGCCGTCCGCCATCGCCTTCGAGGACGACTTCGCCGCCGGGTTGGCCCGGGCGAAGCGCGAGAACAAGCCGCTGCTGGTCGAGTTCATGCGGCCCGGCTGCCCGTTCTGCGCGAGGATGGAGTCGCAGGTCTATGTGCTTCCGGAAGCGAAGGCGCTGGCGGAGAGCGTCGTCTGGGTGCGCGTCAACCAGGAGAAGGGTGATGGCCCGCGGCTCCTTCGGCAGTTTCGAACGGGCGCGACGCCGAGCTACGTCGCGGTCGGGCACGACGGCACGAGCGTCTACTACCGCTACAGCGGCGCGCTTCCGGCGCCGGGATTCCTGCACAGCATGAGCATCCTTCAGTTCACGCCCGAGGAGATCGCCGATCCCTCGCAGGCGACCGCGAGCGGCGAGCTCTCGCGGATTCCAATAGACCTCCATGCGTTGGAACCCTTGCCCGCAGCGGCATCTGACGGCGGAAGTGGGTTGGGTGGGGCGCGAGAATCAACTGGGACGCGTATCACGCCGGCGCGCTTGCTTGCCCTGGCCAAGACCAAGCTGATGAAGGGAGACATCGCGGCCGGCACGGCGCTCCTGGAGCAGTTGGTGCAGGTCGATCCGGGAAACACCTCCGGATCCGTCGACGACGCCCTGATCCTCCTGGGCCAGCTCGAACACGCCGACCTCTCGGTCCGCGGCGCCGACCAGGCGTACGCCGACTGGCTGCGCATCCTGAAGGAGTTTCCCTCCTCCGACCGCGCCGGCGACGCGGCGCTCTACATCATGAAGGTGCTGCGATCCGCCGGGCACGACGACGAGGCCAACAAGCTCCACGCGCTGCTCAAGCAGTACCCGGCCAACGTGGACGCGAAGGCGTGTCTTGCGGCGATCGAGGGAACGTAGCGACGCGCGGTGTCGGACATGGCGCTCACGAGGCCGCGGGCACCGATCATGCCGCAGTCGTACCGGGATCTGCTTCAGGCGGCGCGCGCCCTCGGGGCGCGCGGCGATTTCCGGGGCTCGGCCCGTCTCGCCGACGACGCCCTCCGGCAATTCCCCGACGATCTCGAACTGCACCACCTTCGCGCCGCGGTGGCCGAACGGCTCGGCGACTGGGCCGGCGTGCTCCAGCATGTGGCGCGGATCGAGGCGATCGGTGCCGCGCACGAGGCGCCGGCCGGGGCGACGACCGACACGACGATCGGGGCGGCCACTGCCGCGACCACTGGCCCGACCAGTGACACGACCGCTGACGCGGCCCATCGCGCCGTCGATGCGACGCCGGTCTTGCGAGCCGGCGGCGAACGCCTTGCCACGCCCGGCGAACGCCTTGCCGCGCCGGCGGCGCTCGACGTCATGGCCGGATGGGCGCTTCTCCAGCTCGGGCGCGCCGCGGAGGCGCGGACGCGCCTCGAGCGCGCCACGGCGCGCGAGCCGGGGAACGCGACCGCGTGGGTCGATCCGGCCAAGCGCACAAGCTGCTCGGCGCTGACGAATCGGAACGCTGTCGCTGCCGCCGCGGCCCTGCGGCCCGACCGCCCGGCAAAGCCGATCCTGATCCTCGCCGTGCTGCCGCACGGAGACGGGCCGCCCTGACGAGGCGATCGCGCTGCTGCGGTCGTCCCGCGCGCATGGGCGACGACCCGGCTCCAGCGCAGCTCGAGGCCCTCTCGCTCTACTCGGCGGCGTCGACGCCGGCGCAGATCGCAAGGCGAAGACCGCGCGTGCGGGCAGCCGGCGACGAGCGCGCCGCGCCGGTCTCGGCGCCGGCGGTTCCGCAATCCGAGGGGCCGGGATCGGCGTCCTGCGCATCGCGTTCGTCTCGCCGGACATGCGGGATCACCTCGTCGCCTCGTTCCTGCTCCCGCTCGTCGAGGCGCTCGATCGGGATCGCGTGCAGCCGATGCTCTACTCGACGCGCCGATGCACGACGCGTTCACCGGCTGCTTCTCGTGCCGCCGCGCTCCTTCACGAGGTCGCCACGCTCCACGACGCGGAGCTTCGTCGATCGCCTGCGAAGGGATCGCATCGACGTGACCATCGATGTCGCGGGCCTCACGCAGGGCAACCGCCACGAGGCGTTCGCGCGCGGCCGCGCCGGTCCAGTGACGTGGCTCGGCTATCCCGCGACGACCGGGCCCGCGACGCCGCGGTTCGTGGACGCCCGCACCGATCCACCCGGCACGGAGGCGATGTGCGTCGAGAAGCTCGTCCGGATCGATCCTGTCTTCGTCTGCTGGCGTGGGCGCGCGTCGACGTGCTGCTTCCGCCGGCGAACCGCGGGCCAGTCGTCCGCTCGTCTTCGGCTGCTTCAACGATCTCTCGAAGATCGGCGATCCGGTGCTCGACGATGGCGCGCGTGGCTTGCGGCGCTCCCGACCTCCCGTCTTCGGATCAAGTCCTTCGCGCTGAAGCACGAGCGGGCGCGGCGCGAGACGCTGGCACGGCTCGCCGCCCGCGGCGTCGACGCGTCGCGCGTCGAACTGCTCTCGTACGCCCCGAGCCAGGAGCACCTGCTCTACGGAGGCGTGGACATCGCCCTCGACACCTTCCCCTACAACGGCACGACGACCACGCTCGAGGCGCTCTGGATGGGCACGCCGGTCGTCGCGCTCGAGGGCGCCGGCCACCACGCGCGCGTCGGCGCGTCGCTGCTTGGCGCGCTTGGCCGCGAGGATCTCGTCGCCCGCGACGATCGACACGTCGTCCGTGCGACCGCCCCAAGGCTCGACCACGAGGCCGCGCGACCACGCGACGCTGCGCAGCGTGGCGGCCTCGCCGCGCGACGAGGCTGATCGCGCGCTTCGAGTCCGCGGCGCGATCGCTCTGGAAGGCGTGGTGTCGGGCGCGGTAGCAATTCCAAGGCACTACAGGCCCAGCGCCGCGAGGATCGTCGCGTCGACACCGCGGGCGTCGAAGCGGGCCTCGGCGATCCGTCGGCTCGCGGGGCGTCTATGCGGACCACGAGGGCTCGATCGTCGGCAAGGCGCGATCGCCGCGGCGAGCGGCTCGACGCTCGCGACCGGGACGAGCAGCCCGTTCGCTTCCGGCTCGATCGGCTCGCGGCAGCCGATGGCGTCGGTCGTGACGATCGCGCGTCCGGTCGCCATGGCTTCGAGCATCACCTTCGACGTTCCTCGCGGTAGGACGGCACGAAGATCGTGCAGCGCGCGGCGCCGTCGTCGACCGGGTCGATCAGTGTCGGCATGCCCGCGCGGCGCCACGCGGCGAGCGCGCCTCCGGCACGGCGGTCGGGTTGTTGTCGGATCCGCCGAGGAGGAAGATCGCCTGCGGATGCGTGCGCTACCTGCAAGGCACGCCTGGGGCGTACTCGACGACGCCTTGTCGCGCAGCAGCCGCGAGATCAGGAAATGGACGCCGCCGGGGACGGCCGAAGCGCGAAGTGGTCCAGATCGACGCCGGATCCCGGCATCGAGGCACGTCCAGGCCGCGCCATCGACGATGCGCCTGCTGCGGAACTCGGCCAGGTCGTCGCGATTCTGGAAGAAGACGATCGCCGCAGCGGCGCACGGGCGCGGCGATAGAGGCGGCGGACGACGAAAGCTGCGCACCACCCGGTTGAGGCGACCGTGCCGCGCGGCGTTCGTTCCGGGCGCGGGCACCGACCGGCTCGGTGAAGGCATAGCCAAGCCCGGTGACCATCGCGGCGACGGCGGTACGCCCGCGGGGCGCGTGGGCGGCGGGCGGCCCATACGCGACGAACTTCGGGTTGTAGCAGAAGGCGGCGTCGGGCGCATCGAGCTGCATGGCGGCGTCGCGCACGCGCGCCGGGCGCGCAGGTCGCGCCACGGGTTGGTTCCGCCGCCGTCGAGGGGAATTCCAGGAAGCGCGACCGGGTTGCGGAGCTGGTCGCGCGCGCGGATCCCGCGCCGCGGCCGGTGATCGCATGCACCCGTGTCCAGCAGCTCGCGCGGGCGTGCGGCGACCACGAACTGGCCGCGGCAGCGAGGACGTGATCGGCGCTCTTCCCGGAGACCTCGGCGAGGGCGCATGGGGTGGATCGTCGCATGCCGTCGCCATCGGTCACGGGCCTGAAACGTGCAGCCCGATCGACTTCCGCCGCGGCGGCCGCGGGCCGAGCACGGTTGGTTCGTGCCGCGGGGCGCGCGAATCCGCCACGAACGAGTCCAGATCGCCTCGTAGACGTCGCGCCACGGTCGAGATGCCGTAGTCCTCGACGATCCGCGCGGCGCCCGTTCCGGTAGTCGGCCGCCTGGCGATCGGCCGGTAAGCGCGAGGACGCCGTCGATGGCCGACGGGCGTGAGCGATCCGATTGCGCGCGATGGGCGCCCGCATCGCCAACGAGCCTTCGGCCGTGTCTCCCACGTCCGTGTCACCACCGGCACGCCGGCGGCCATCGCCTCGGCGACCACGTTGGGGAACCCCTCGCCGCGCGCCGGCTTCGAGACGAAGCAGTCCATCGCGGCGTAGAGCGCGGCAGGTCGAGTCGCTCGCCAAGCAATCGCACGCGGCCGGGAGGCTGCGCACCTCGATCGCCTCGGCGGCAGGATCGCGTTGTCGTCGTCCACGCCGCGCCCGACCAGCACGAGCACCGCGTCCTCGCCGCGCCGCCGCGCAATCGGTGCGAACGACTCGAGCAGGCCCAGGTGATCCTTCATCGCGGAAGGCCGGCCGAGCCGACCACGAGCGCGCGTGCGGCTCGAGCCCGAGGCGATCGCCGAGGATCGCTTCAAGCGCCGTGGCGATCCCTGCAACGTCGAGGCCGTTGGGCACGATCTCCTGCCGCCGCGGCCGAAAGCCGAGCCGACGATGATCCTCGCGCGCCGCGGGCCGAGTTGTTCACGATCGCGTCGGCGGACAGCGAGAGCTGGGCGTTCAGCCGGATCGCGGTGCGGATGCCGCGCGGCTCCGAGGCGAGGTCCGCGACGCTCTGCCGGATGTTCCACACGAGCCGCGGGCCGAAGCCGAGCGCCGGCCGGACCAACGCCGCGGCGGCGTTGGCGTGGCAGAGCCACGACTGGATCACGTCCGGATGGAGCCGCGTAGGAGGTGTCGCAGCCGGATCACGGCCCGCGGTCCGGGGCGGCGGGCATCGAGCCGCACGTGCGCACCGAGGTGCCGAGCGCCAGCAGCTCGGGGCGCAGCGTCGCCCGATCGGGCATGTCCAGCAGCGTGACGACGTGCGTCTCGAACCGCGTGCCATCGGTCGCGGCGACGAGGCGCACCAGCATGCGCTCGGCGCCGCCGACGGAGAGGCAGTTGATGACGTGGACGATGCGGCGCCGCTTCACCCTGCACCGCCTCCTTCAGGCGCGGTAGTACTCGCGGAACCATTCCACGAAGCGGCGGACGCCGACTTCGACCGGCACCTGCGGCCGGTAGCCGAGGTCGCGGGCGAGATCGTCGATGTCGGCCATCGTGTCGGGCACGTCGCCCGGCTGGAGCGGCAGGAGCACCTTCTCGGCCTTCCTTCCAAGGCATTCCTCGAGCAGTTCGACATAGCGCGCGAGCTCGACGGGGCCGCCGTGACCGATGTTGTAGAGCCGAAAGGGCGCACTGCTCGTGGCCGGATCCGGATTCGCGGGATCGAACGACGGCGCGGGCGTCGCGTCGCGATCGAGCGCGCGGACGATGCCCTCGACGATGTCGTCCACGTACGTGAAGTCGCGCCGGTGCCTGCCGTGGTTGAAGAGTTCGATCGGCCGCCCTTCGAGGATGTTCCGCGCGAAGACGAAGAGCGCCATGTCGGGCCGCCCCCACGGACCGTAGACGGTGAAGAAGCGAAGCCCCGTCGTGGGCAGGCCGAAGAGGTGGCTGTAGGTGTGCGCCATGAGCTCGTTGGCCCGCTTGGTCGCGGCGTAGAGCGAGAGCGGATGATCGACGCCATCGTGCACGCTGAAGGGCATGCGGGTGTTGCCGCCATACACCGAGCTCGTCGACGCGTAGACCAGATGCCGGACCCGATGATGGCGGCATCCTTCGAGCACGTGGAGCGTGCCCGTCACGTTGCTGTCGATGTAGGTGTGCGGATCCTTGAAGGAGTGCCGCACGCCCGCCTGCGCCGCAAGGTGCACGACCTTCTCGAAGCCCGCCTCGGCGAAGAGCGACTCGACCGCGCGGCGATCCGCGAGATCGGCCCGCACGAAGCGGAATCCCGCCTTCGCCGCCAATCGATCCAGCCGCGCCTGCTTGAGAGCGGGGTCGTAGTAGGCATTGAGGTTGTCGAACCCGACGACCTCGTCGCCGCGATCGAGCAGGCGGTGCGAGGTCGCAGCGCCGATGAATCCGGCTGCGCCGGTAACGAGCACGCGCATGGGAGCGGATGGTAGCGACGGGCTCGCGCTAGCGCCGCCTCATCCAGAGCTCCAGCACCACGAGCGGCCAGAGCCGGTAGATCGAGAAGCATCCGGGATGCCGCATGTGCTCGATCCTGCGTCGCAGCTCCGCGCGATCGAGGAGCGCGCCGATGCGGCCATCCGGGGCCAGCAGCGTGTCGTGGGCGAGCGCGAGCATGGGTTCCGGCGACCACGAGTTCGCGGGCAGGCCGAAGCCCATCTTGCGGCGGTTCATCCACTCCGGCGGCAGGTAGCGCGAGGCGAGGTGCTTCAGCACCCGCTTCGTCTCGGCGGGCCCGCGCCAGCAGTTGGCGACGTCGATCCGCATCGCGAAGGCGGCGACCTCCTTGTCCAGCAGCGGGCAGCGCACCTCGAGCGAGTGCAGCATGCTCATGCGATCGACCTTCGCGAGCACGGCGCCGGGCATGTACGTGGCGGCGTCGAGCGTGCGGAGGCGGTCGAGCAACGGAAGCGACGGGTCGTCGAGCGCGGCGCGCCACGTCGCGAGGAGCGTGTCGACGCCGGTCGGCAGGCCCCCGAGGAGCGCGCCGACGTCCTCGGGCTGCCAGATGAGCAGCCGCGGCGAGAGGTAGAGGTCGCTCGCGCGCGCGGTCGCCCGACCGCGCAGGCGCGCGGCGAGGCGCCGCCACGCGCTGCCGTGCTCGTTGAGCGTGTCGCGATAGCGTCCGTATCCGCCGAAGAGCTCGTCGCCGCCGTCGCCTGAGATGGCGACGGTGACGTGCCTGCGGGCGTGCTCGCAGAGCAGGTACGTCGGAAGGCAGCTCGAATCGCCGTTGGGTTCGTCGAGCCGCTCCGCGATCGTGTGCACCAGCGACATCACGTCGGGACTGAGGATCTCGTCGCGATGGGTGGCGCCGAGGTGCCGGGCCGTCTCGCGCGCGAACTCGTGCTCGCTCTCGTCGGTGCCGGCGAAGCCGATCGAGAAGGTCTCCACGGCGCGTCCCAGCTCGCGACGCATGAGCGCGACGACCAGCGAGCTGTCCACGCCGCCGGAGAGGAACGCGCCGAGCGGGACGTCGCTCATGAGCCGCTTCTGCACCGCCTCGAGCAGGATCGCGCGCAGCGCGTCGGCCGCGGCGTCGAGCGAGAGCGTCGGTCGCCGCGCCGGACCGGTCGCCTCGAAGCGCCAGTAGCGATCGAGGCGCACCCGCGGCGATCCACCGGAGAACTCGATCGTCGCGCAGCTTCCCGGCTCGAGCTTGCGGACCTGGGGGTGGATCGTCCGCGGTGCGTGCACGTACTGGAGCAGCAGGTATTCGCCCAGCGCATCGCGATCGATCTCCGGCCGGAATCCGGGAACGAAGGCGAAGCAGCGCAGCTCGCTGGCGAAGGCCAGCACGCCCTGGTCGAGCATCCAGTAGAGCGGCTTCTTGCCGAAGGGATCGCGGGCGAGCACGAGCCGCTGCTCGGCGACGTTCCACGCCGCGAACGCGAACATGCCGTCGAGCGACCCGCACTTGGCGGGGACCTCGCGCGGATCGCACGACTCGAAGAGGTGCGGCAGCACCTCGGTGTCGGTGCGCGTCACGAAGACGTGCCCCTCGCGCGCGAGTCGGTCCTTCAGCGGCTGGAAGCCGTAGATCTCGCCGTTGAAGACGACCTGCACGCCGCCGTCCTCGTTGCCCATCGGCTGGCGAGCCTCGGGGCGCAGGTCGACGATCGAGAGCCGCCGATGTCCCAGGGCGACCCGCACGCCGGCGCCGCCCCCGGGGCGGGATCCGCCACCGGTCGCCGTCGCGGCATCGTCGCTCGTCCACAGCCCGGCGTCGTCGGGACCGCGGTGGCGCAGCGCGTCGCGCATGCGCACCGCGATGCGGGCGAGCTCGTCGCGGCCGATGCGTCCGGCGAAGTCGACGATGCCGCAAATGCCGCACATGCGCGTTGGATGAACGGACTCGCGGGCACGATCGCCACCGGATCGCCGGAGCGTGCGGCAGAGCCGTCAAAGGGGTCGCGAGTATAATCGAAACTGGTCGCACCGCGATGCCGATCGACGCGGCGCGATGGATGCGACCCCGTCGCCGTCGTCGATTCCACTCAGTCGATCTTCGATCCTGCGCAGACGATGTCCGACGCCGAAACCGCCACGTCGAGCGCTCTCCCGGCCGACTCGTCGGCGCCGAGTGCGCCCGCGCCCGGGGCGCCGACGCAGGAGTCGCCGGCTCAGAAGCCGGGGCCCGGGGCCGAGTCGCCGCCGATTCCGGCGCCGGAGTCCGTGGTGCTCGTGCCCGCGCCAGCGCACGTGCGCGCCGTGAAGGGCGCCATCGAATGGACGCGTCGCGCGGCGCCTTGGGCGTTCACGTTCATCGCGCCGGTGAAGCCCCTGATCAGCCGCGCCTACTACGGATGGGTCAACCGTCACGAGCGCATTCCGCTCTCGCAGTGGCGAAGGGCGAATCCGGTGGACCCCGGCTCGGTCGCGCAGCCGGGCGCGGGTCTTGGCGCCGGTCCTGGCGCCGGCCCGGGCGCTGGTCCCGGCGCCGGCCCGAGTGCGGGAATGGCGGCGGACTCCGCACCCGCTCGCGCGATGACCGAAGCCGACCGGGCCCGGCTCGCCGCGGAGGCGCGCGCGGAGCTCGACGATGCCCTTCGGCGCGCCCGCGAGCTCGCGGCGAACCTCGCGCCGTTCGACGGCGACCCCGCTCGCGTGCTGCACGCCATCGGCACGCTCGGGGCCGGCGGCGCGGAGCGCCAGATGGTCACGATCGCCACGGAGGTGGCGCGCGCACGGGACGTCGCTTCCGTGCCCTCACCATGCGCGATGCACGGCTCCGACGCCCACCATCTCCCGGCTGCAGCGGCAGCGCGGAGGTCGACGGAACGACGCCCATGGACCTCGGCCCCGCGATCCGCTGGCTTCAGTCGAACGGATATGGCTGGCGCCACAGCGCTCCCGCACGCGATCCTCACCGATTTGGTGCCGCTGCTCAGGTTCATCGGCGCGCGAGGCCCGCGGTGGTGCACGCCTGGCTCGACTGGACGTGCGTGACGGCGGGACTCGCGGCGGCGCTGCTTCCGGTCCAGCGCATCGTGCTCTCGACGCGCAACGTCGGTCCACAGCACTTCCGCGCTTCTACTGGCCCTTCTTCCACGACCTCTACGCGGCTCCTGCTGACGGATCCGGCGTGGTCATGGTGAACAACTCCGAAGCGGGCCCGCGACTACGCCGCCCGGCTCGATGTGCCGGCGGAGCGGATCCGTGTCGTCAGGAACGGCCTCGATCTCGAGGCGATCGCCCATCCTGAAGCGCCGACAAGGTCGCGGAGGAACTGCGGAGCGAGCTGGCGATCGCCGCGGATCGGCGGGTCGTCGCGGGAGTCTTCCGCCTCGCCGACGAGAAGGCGCCCGATGTCTTTCTTGCGGTCGCGGAGCGCATCGTGGCCGAACGTCCGGATGCGGTCGTCGTCCATGCGGGCGGCGGACCATGCGAGGACGACGTGCGGCGGCACCTCGACGCCTCGCCGCACCGCGATCGGATCCACCTGCTTGGACGGCGCCACGACGTGCCGACGATCATGGCCGCGGCGGACGTCCTGCTGCTCTGCTCGACGCACGAGGGCACGCCGAACGTGCTGATCGAAGCGCAGCATCTTGGCTGCCCGGTCGTCTCGACCGACGCGGGCGGCGCGGCCGAGACATTCGAGCACGGGCGAACCGGCCTGCTCTGCGCGGTCGGCGACGTCGATGCGCTGGCGGAGTCGACGCTGCGGCTGCTTCGCGACGAACCGCTGCGCCGCGCGATGGCCGAGGCGGCGCCGGCGCTGGCGCGGGAGCGATTCGCGCTCGACCGCATGGTCGAGACGACGCTCGCGTGCTACGCGTGAGCGCGGAGCGGTCGCGAGCGCCCCACGCATCCTCTCTCTATACTCGCACGCCGCATGCCTGCGATCTCCGTGCCCTCACCGCTGCGCCTGCTTGCGACGCTGCATCGCCACCGCGAGCTCACATGGGCGATGGCGCGGCGCGAGCTGCTCGAGCAGTACGCCGGCCGGGCGCTGGGTTGGCTCTGGACGATCGGCAACCCGCTGCTGCTCATCGGCCTCTACGTCTTCCTCTTCGCGTACGTCTTCCCGGCGCGCATGCCGGATCGGGGCGGGGCGACCTCCTCCGGCGCGAGCTACACGATCTTCATCCTCGCCGGGCTGATCCCGTGGCTCGGCTTCGCGGACTCGCTCAATCGCTCCACCGGGTCCATCGCGAACAACGCCAACCTCGTCCGACAGGTCGTCTTTCCCGTCGAGGCGCTGCCGGCGAAGTCGGCGATCGCGGCGATGTGCACGCAGCTCGTGACGACCGCGCTCCTCCTGCTGTACATGGTGGCGTTCGGCCGCGGCATCCCGGCGGCGGCGATCGGCCTGCCCGTCCTGCTGGCGCTTCAGTTCGTCGCGATGCTCGGCTGCGCGGTGCTGCTGGCGACGTTGACGGTCTTCGTGCGCGACCTGCGCGAGGTCGTCGCGTTCCTCACCTCCGCCGGCCTCTTCCTGGCGCCGATCCTCTACATGCCCGAGTGGGTCGAGAGCCTCGTGCCGTGGGCGCGCTGGCTGCTGGCGCTCAATCCGGTGACGCACCTGGTGCACTGCCATCGCGACCTGCTGGTGGACGGTGCGATCGTCCATCCCTGGTCGTGGGCGGCGCTGACCTTCTTCGCGCTGACATCGCTCTGGTTCGGCGCCGCGACGTATCGGCGCTGCCACCATGTGCTTGGAGAGCTCCTCTGATGGCCGATCGCGTGGCCATCGCGGCCAAGGGCCTTTCGAAGACGTTCGCGGTCTACCGGACTCCGCGCGACCTGCTCGTCGAGCTCCTGACGGGACGTTCGCGCCACAGCCCCTTCGACGCGCTGCGCGACGCGAGCTTCGACGTGCTCCGCGGCGAGGTCGTCGGCGTGATGGGGCGCAACGGCGCCGGGAAGAGCACGCTGTTGAAGCTCATCGCGGGAACGCTCGAGCCGACGCGCGGAAGCGTGCGCGTCGATGGCCGCGTCGCGGCGATCCTCGAGCTGGGCACCGGCTTCCACCCCCAGTACACGGGTCGCGAGAACGTGATCCTCGGCGGGATGTGCCTGGGCATGACGGAGCGCGAGGCCCGCGGAAAGCTCGAGCAGATCGTCGACTTCGCCGAGCTGCGCGAGTTCATCGACCAGCCGCTCCGCACCTACTCGACCGGCATGCACACCCGCCTGGCGTTCGCCACCGCCGTCGCCGTCGACCCGCAGGTGCTCATCATCGACGAGGCCCTCTCGGTCGGCGACGCGAAGTTCCAGCTCAAGTGCTACGACAAGTTCCGCGCGTTCCGCCGCGAGGGGCGCACGATCCTGCTCGTCTCGCACTCGAGCGAGCAGATCACGCTGATCTGCGACCGCGCGCTGCTCCTGGAGCGAGGCGCGCTCCTGGAGGACGGACCGGCGAACGAGGTCACGCGCAAGTACCACCGCCTGCTCTTCGGCGGCGGCGAACTCGCGTTGGCGGCGCCCGCGGCGCCGGCCGTGGGCGCTGCGCCGGGCGCGGGCGCGTCACCGACCGATCGGGCGAGCGCGGGCGCCGGCGCGCCGCCCGTCGCCGCCGACGATTCGACGGTCACGCAGGCGGCCTTTCCGGCGCCGGGCGAGGATGCCGCGAGCCGTCCCGCGGCGCCGGAGGCGATCGGCGACCCGCTCGACGAGACGACCGTGACCAGTGCCCGCGCGCCGATGGAGGGCGCCGCCGCCCCCGAACCCTCTCGCGAGGCGCCGCAGGGACCGGGCGTCGAAGGGGACGTCGGGACCGAGGCTGAACTGCACTCGGGCACGCGCATGGGAACGCGCGAGGCGCAGATCGAGCGCATCGCGATCATCGACGAGGACGGCCGCGATGTGCGCCGCCTCGAGCCCGGCGCCGCGTACCGCCTTCGCTTCGAGGCCGTCGCCCGGAGCGACCAATCCACGCTCTCGGCGGGGTTTCTCGTGCGCGACCGCTCCGGGCAGACCATCTTCGGGCTCGACACGCGGCTCGACCGGGAGCTCGGCTTCGCGGTGCGCGCCGGCGAGCGCTTCGCCGTCTCGATGCGCATCCTCAACCACCTCGGTCCCGGCGAGTACTTCCTCAGCTTCGGGATCGCCCGCCTCGACGGCACGAAGCTGGACTACTGCTACGACGCGGTGCAGTTCGTCGTCGGTCGCCGCCAGGGCGTCTACCACGCGAGTCGCGCCGATCTCGACGGAGCGCTGGCGATCGAGCGTCTCGGAGGCGATCGCGGGCCATCGGAGAGCCGCCCGGTGGAACGCGCGGCGCCGCGCGTCGATGATCCGTGACCTGTCGCGAACCTCTCCATGGGCATCGGTCCGTCCTTTCTCCCGTTCCTCGACCGGCAGCACGCGCTTCGCGGGCTGAAGGGCCCGTGCCTTGGGCTGGGAACGCTCGACCTCAGCGGAAAGCTCGAGGATTTCGGCCATCCCGAGCTCGTCGCCACCCGCGGCCGCCGCGCCGTGGGCATGCTGCTGAAGCTGCGCTACGCGCTCGACGACTACCGCGACGCCGACATCAACGGCCTCGCCGACATCGCCCTCGATCTCAACAAGCCGCTTCCGGCGGCGCTGCGGAACACCTTCAACCTGGTGCTGAACGCCGGCACGGTCGAGCACGTCTTCGACGTCCGACAGGCGTTCGAGAACATCCACGACATGACCCGCCTGGGCGGAACGATCATCCACATCGCCCCGATGACGTGGATGGAGCACGGCTACGTGAACTTCAGCGTCAAGCTCTTCCGCGAGCTCGCGGCGTCGAACGGCTACGCCACCGACCACGAGGCGATCTGGAAGCGGGTGCCCGGCCACGAGGGCGTGCTGATGTTCGGACCGCGCTTCGAGGACCCCGACAACCGCAGCGAGCGGTGGGTGCCGACGGAGCTCTTCGAGCATCGCACGCTGCCCGCGTATCTGCTCTACTTCGGGGCGTTCACGCGCATCGGCGGCGGCCCGTTCACGCCGCCGATCGAGGTCGGGTATTGACGAGGTCGGCGCGCCCCGTCGGGGACCTCGCCGCGAGCGGGCGCGTCGCGGCCGATGGCGCGGCGCCGCGCATCCGCCCGGCCTCGCCCTCCTGGAAGCCCGCGCCATCCGCGCTGACGACAGACGATGCGCCTTGATCCGGACATCTTCGAACGAGTGCTCGCGACCTACGAGGCGATCGGCCTGACGCGCGGTCAGGCGGGCCTGTGGTGCATTCCGCAGCGCGATGCGCGACTGCTCATGGAGGCGATCGATCCCGGCCGCCATCGACGGATCCTCGAGATCGGCACGTACGTCGGCGTCTCGACGATGCTCATGGCCTTGCATGCGCCGCAGGCCGAGGTGCATTCGATCGATCCAGACCTTCCGTTGGAGCTCGGAACGCCGGGGGCCGGCGTCGAGACCGAGGCGGTGGCGGCGCGCGGAGCGCAGGAACTCGCCGCGGAAGCGGCCGCGCGGCTCGGTGTGGCCGACCGCGTCCACCTTCACCGGGGTGGCTTCGCCGTCGGTGCCGACTTCGCGTCGCGGCGCGGGGCGATGGCGGGCGCCGCGGCGGGTCCATCGGGTCCGGCGAGCCCCGTCATCGGCGCCGAGGTCTGCCGCGCCCACGGACCGTTCGATCTCGCATTCGTCGACGGGCTTCACTACGCCGACGCGGTGCACGCCGACCTCGCCCTCGTCGGCGAGCATCTCGCGCCCGGCGGCGCGATCGTGCTGCACGACGTGATCGGCCTGTGGGGCGGCAACGTCCGCTGGGCCGTGCATCGCTTCCTCGAGCGGCATCCCGAGTTCGTCTTCTGGCATGAGCCGTACCGCGAGATCTACCTCTCCGTCGGCCTCCTTCAGCGCCGCGCCGAGGCGCCCGCGGATGCCGGTGGCGCGCGGCGCCTTCGGGCGCCGGGCCCGCGGCTCGTGGATGACGCGGCCTTCCGGTCGGCGCTGCTCGCGGCGGCGTTCAACGACTCGTCGCCGACGCGGATGATCGAGCTTCGCGCCGCGGATGTGCCGACGTTGCGGGCCGAGGCAAGCGGGTTGGCGGCATCGTTCGAGTCGGTGATCGTCGAGGCGCAAGACGGCGCCGCGCGGCGATGGCTCGATGCGCTGCCGGCGCCGATTCCCGGCGAGATCGTCGCCTGCCTTGGCGCGCTCGACGAGCTCGACCAGCCGGCGGCGGCGGCGCTGCTGCACGAACTCGCCGCCCGCGAGCGTCCGGTGCTCTTCGGATTCACGCCACCCGGCGAGCGCGGCGTCGCACGGCCCTTCAGCCGGACGCTGCCGCAGAACACGGCGCTGCTCGCGGCCGCGGGCGTCGCCCCGCTCCGCGACCGCCACGGCGTTCGAGCCGTTCCTGCTTCCGTATTGGACCGGCGCCACCCGCGGCAACTCGCACCTGCTGCACATGCTGGTGGCCCTTCCCGCAGGAACCGCCGCGCGTTCCGCCGCGCGCCCGGGCGTCTTCGACGCGGCGTCCTTCGAGAGCCGTGCGCTCGGCGTGCTCTACCGCGACCTGCTCACCCTGCACACGATGGGGAAGCTTCCCGCGCCGACCGCCGAAACAAGCGCCGCGCCGCCCGACGAGCGCTCGGCCATCGATGGACCCGACGATGCGGCGGCGCGCCTCGACGGCGCGGCTGCCCCAGCGCCGTCCGTGCCGCCGGGCTCGGCATGCGCCGCGCCGCCAACGAGGGCTCGGCTGGCGAGCCTCGAGTGCCCCCGCGCGACGACGGTCGTCGATGAACCGCCGTTGGAGTGGACCGCCTGTCCGCTCTGCTCGGGTGTGCAGTCGGATCTCGTCTACACGCGGCCCGATCATCGACATCGCGTCGACGGCACCCTCTTCCGCGTGGTGCGCTGTCGCGACTGCGGGTTCGTCTTCGTCAATCCCCGTCCGACGGCGCGATCGATCCATCGCTGGTATCCGCCGGAGTTCTACGGCGCCGGCGACGTGGCCGAGGCGGCGCTCGATCGCCAGCGCGAGCGGCTCGACGCGATGGCCGCGTGGCTCTCGGCCCTGCGCCCGGGTCGACTGCTCGACGTCGGCTGCTACAAGGGCGAGTTCATGCTCTGGATGGCGCGGCGCGGCTGGGACGTGCGCGGCGTGGAGTTCAGCGCGACGCCGCCCAATCTCTTCGGGCTGGAGATCCACCACGGGGAACTTGCGGACGCCCCGTTCGGCATCGGCGACGACGCCCCTTTCGACGCGATCACGGTGTGGGCGGTGCTGGAGCACGTCTTCGATCCGCGGCGCGTCCTCCGGGAATGCGCCCGGCGCCTGCGACCGGGCGGGCGGCTCTTCGTCCTCGTCCCGAACTTCCGCAGTCTTCCGGCGCGATTCCTTCAGCACGACGACGTTCCGCGTCACGTGCTCATGTTCACGCCGGAGACGCTTCGCCGGTTGCTCGGGGAATGCGGCCTTCGCACGCGCCGGTTGGCGTGCGAGCAGACGATCTACTCCGGTTCGGTGCGCGGCACGCTCAACTACGCGGCGAAGCTGCTCGCCGGCGAGAAGCACGCCGACATCGTGGCCCAGAACCGCGCGCCGGGTCGATGGCTCGAGTTCGCGTGCGAGCTGCGCGGCCGGCGCAGTTCGTTCATGGAACGGATCGATCGGCTCGATCAGCGCGTGACGCCGTGGCTGGATCGCGCCCTCGATCGGGTCGGACTGGGCTTCATCATGACCGCCGAGGCGGTGCGCGAATAGCGGGGACGATCGCCTTGCACGCCTACGACCGCTTCATCTTCCCGCAGGGGTCGATCGCGCGCCGGGCGGTCCGCAAGGCGATGCGCGTGGTGCGCGAGCGGGCGCCCGGCGTTGCGCAGCGACTGGCGCCGCTCAAGCAGCGCATCGCGGCGTCCCTCGCGGCCCGCGCGGCGGCGCCAGCGGCAGCGGTGTCGCCGGCGGCGGACCTGCTGCGCCGCCGGGCAGCGCCGGAATCGGGCGCCGAGGCCGCCGCGAAGGGCGCGCCGCCGGCGGGCGCCGGCGCGGATGGCGCCGGCGCGAGCCCGGTCGCCAGCGCCGCCGACCTTCGAATCACGCACGTGATCGGCAGCCTTCACCGGGTGGGGCCGAGCGGCAGGTCGTCTACACGGCGTCGCGCCTCAAGGCGCGCGGCTTCGCGCGCTGCGAGATCGTGGTGACCGACGATCTGGGCGATCCGCGCGGCGACTATCGGGCGATGCTCGATGCCGCGGGCGTCGTGGCGCGCCGTGCAGGCGACGCGTTCGATGCGCGGGTCGCGGCGGCGCTGCGCGACGACGCGCCGCTGCGCGACGCCGCGAGCCGGCTTCCCGCGGCGCTGCGACCGCGCGCCGCGGATCTCTTCGGCGAGTTCGTCGCGGCCCGGCCCCACATCGTCCACTGCTGGCTCGACCACACGAACATCTGGGGCGGCGTGGCCGCGGCGCTCGCCGGCGTTCCGGCGATCGTGCTCTCGACGCGAAGCCTGAATCCCAGGCATTTCCCGCATCTCTACCAGCCGTGGTTCGACGAGTGGTACCACGTGCTCGCCATGCTGCCGAACGTGCACCTCATCAACAACAGCCGCCCCGGCGCGGCCGACTACGCCGCGTGGCTCGGGCTCCCGCCGGAGCGCTTCACGGTGATCCTCAACGGACTCGATCTCTCGGCGATGCGCCGCGCCGACGAGCGGGCCGTCGCCGCCTTCCGCGACGAGATCGCGGCGCGTCCGGGCGATCGCCTGCTGGTGAGCGTCTTCCGGATCGGCGACGAGAAGCAGCCGCACATCTTCGCGGCGGTCGCCGAGCGGCTCCTCGCCGAGTTCGCCGATCTGCGCATCGTCGTCGCCGGAACCGGACCGATGGAGGGCCAGATGCGGGCGCTCGCGCGGCGCGGCCCGAACGCCGATCGCTTCCACCTCGTCGGAGCGCGGCGCGACGTGCCGACCGTGCTCTCGGCGGCGTCGCTCTTCCTGCTCACGTCGCGGGTCGAGGGGACGCCCAACGTGCTGCTCGAGGCGCAGCACCTGGGGTGTCCGGCGGTCACCACCGCGGCGGGCGGCGCGGTCGACGCGGTCCTCGACGGCGTCACCGGCGTGGTGCGGCCCATCGGCGATCTGGACGGCCTCGCCGACGCGTGCGCGCGACTGCTTCGCGACGAGCCGCGCCGCGCCGCGATGGCCGGCGCCGGTCCCGCGTTCGTCGCCGCCCGATTCGGCATGGAGCGCATGATCGACGAGACGCTGGGCGTGTACGAGCGTGCGCTTGGGCGAACGATCGGTCGTTCGCGTCCCGGTTGATTCTCGCGCGGGGCCCACAGCCGGATCCCGCCCCGCGAGGCCACGGTGGGCGGGGGGTCGAACGCAGGGCGGCCTGCTTGGATCAGGATCAGGCGCCCGATCGTCCGCGGTCGTCGGCCCGGCGCGTCGTGAAGAAGCGGCCGCTGATCTCGGCGAGCTCGGTGTCGGGCAGCGCCGCGTAGCGCGGCAGGAGCCGAGGTCGCACGTCGGCGATGTACTCGGGGCCAGCCTGCATGTTCGGCTTGAAGGTCGCGTCGAAGCCGTGCTCGGCGAAGAAGCGGAGGAACTCGCGCGGGCGGACGCGGTTGCCGCAGGAATGCTCGCATTCGGCGAGCAGGGCGGCGAACTCGGCGTCGGGAATGGTGAGGAATTCCAGGGGCCGGTCCATGTTGCGGTGGTCGCGGAAGTCGGTCTGGTGAAAGCCGCGCGAGCCGGCCCTCGAGATGCGGGCGAGCGAGCGGATCGACGACTCCGCGTCGGCGAGATGCTCGAAGGTCGCATTCGAATAGGAAAGATCGACGGTGCCGTCGGCGATCTCGTGCGCATCCTCGAGGCCGACGGGGAGCGCTCGCAGGCGCGGACCCGCATGCGCGCCGCGGCGCACGCATTCGCGCATGGGCTCGGGATCGAAGCCTGCCCATGTCGCCATCGCGGCGCGCTCGAGCCCTGAGTAAATCGGTGGATGCAGCGTCGCGTCCCACGGACAGAGGAAGCGATCGAGGGCGATCGCCGAGCCGCCGAGCCCCGCCACGCAGAGGCAGATGCCGAGGTCCATGCCCGGGCCGATCTCGAGGAACGTCTTGCCGCGCAACGCCGCTGGATCGTTGCCGACGAAGCCGATGATCGTCTGGACGTTGCGGATCGTGAAGTCGATCGCCTCGTCGATCTTCCGCTCCGCGGGATTGCCGGTGCGCCACTCGGCGCCGGGCGCGACGTCCGCGTCATTCCCGCGCGCCGCCGGGCGCACGGCGGCCGGACTTCCGGCCGGTCGGGCCTCGCGCCGTCCCGAGAGCCTTCGAATGATCGCGTTGAGGAACGTTGGGGCGGGCACGTCCGCAGGATAGAACAACTCGTCTTCGCACGCAGCGCTTGGATGGTCGTCGCGGCCGTTCGCGCCGCAGCGAGCGCACGGCAAGGCGGTTGCGGAGCAGGGAGGATCGCCGCGCTCCGCGTGCACCGGCTCCGGCCTCACCCGGGCGCTCGCTCCACCACCACGATGGCGAACATGCCGCTGGCGCGCGTGAGCGGGCCGCCGAGCCGTTCGAGTCCGGCCCACGCGCCGTGGAGCCATCCGGGCTGGAGGGCGCGCATCGAGATGCCGCCCGAGACCAGGTAGCGCAGCGGCATGATCGGGCGCGCTTCGAGGACGCGCAACCTCGGGAACCCGCGCGACAGGCGGTCGCGGTCGCGCGAGAAGACGATCCACGGGAGCGCACCGTTCGCGCCGGAGAGTGGTCCTGTTGCGGGGAACGACCAGTCGGGCGCCGCTGGATCGAAGGGCTCGTGGTGCAGCCGCGTGTAGACGACGCGCGACCACCAGGTGACCCACGGCTCGATCATCACCAGCCGGCCTCCGGGCCGCAGGCAGCGCTGCGCCTCGTCGAGGAAGCGCTCGACCTGCGGGATGTGATGGAACACGTTGGTCATCGCGATGGCCCGCAGCGACGCGTCGCGAAAGGGGAGCTCGCGGGCGTCGATCACCCGCGCCACGCCGGGCACCGCAAAGACGTCCGACGTGACCAGCCGCGGGACGAACTCGTCGAGGAATCCCGCGCCGCTGCCGAGCTCGAGCGCCGCGTCGGCCATCGTGTCTTCGTCGTCGCGGCCGCTCGCCGCGGTGGTCCCGGCGACGGTCGTCGCCGTGTCGACCGATCCGCCGGTCACGGGCTTCGGCACGCGCTCGGCGATGAGCCTGTACCACTCCTCGTAGATCTTCCGCAGAAACGGCTTGCCGCGCACGATCTCGCGTCGAATCGCCGTGGTCTGTGGCGAATCGAGATCGAGGCCGCGGGTCGCGGGATGGGCGAGGAGACGGGAGAGCACGGGGTGGGGCGCGAGGATCGACTGGGACGCGTGTCACACGAACTTCAACCGCTTCATCGCCACGCCGAGCATCCTGAACAGGAGCATCCCGTGTCGCCAGCGGTGGATGTTCGTCTCGCCGTAGGTGCGCTCGCGGTAGCGGACCGGGAGGTCGAGGATGCGCAGGTTGAGCTTCGCGGCGCCGAAGATCAGGTCGAAGTCGCCGAAGGGGTCGAACTCGCCGAAGTAGGCGCGGTTGGCGGCGAGCCGCTCGTAGTCGCGGCGCGAGATGACCTTGGTGCCGCAGAGCGTGTCGCGGATGCGCTGGCCGAGCAGCCACGAGAAGGCGAAGCCGAAGAAGCGGTTCGCGATCAGGTTCAGCAGGCGCATCGCGCGGTCTTCCATCGGGTAGACCAGCCGCACGCCGTTGATGAACTCGCCCTTGCCGGTGGCGATCGCGGCGCAGAAGAGCGGCAGCGTGTCCGGATGCACGGTGAGGTCGGCGTCGAGGATGAGCAGGATGTCGCCGGTGGCGGCGCGGAACCCCTCGCGCACGGCGTCGCCCTTTCCCTTGCCCGGCTGCTTGCGCACGACGATGTCGTCGCGGCCGCGCCGGGCGACCTCGCGTCCGATCGTCTCCCACGTGTCGTCGGTCGAGTTGCCCTCGACGAAGATCAGCTCCGTCGCGCCGGCGAAGGGGCCGAACGATCGCGGGACGCTGTCGATGATCCGCCCGATGTTCCCCGATTCGTTCCGCGCCGGCACCACCACGCTGACGGTCGGCGGCGGTCCGCTGCGCCGGCCGGCGATCGACGCGGGCGATGGTCGCGCGACGAAGACGTTGGTCAGGTCGAACCAGCGGAAGGGGTCGATCTTGGCGAGCGCACGATTGCACAGCGGTGCCAGCACCGGCACGTCCAGCGGCAGCAGGACCTCCGACCAATGCCGCACCAGCTCGAAGCCCGAGAGCGTCAGCAGGTTCTCGATGTCCGCGCCCGTGAGCCAGTTCTGGGCGAGCTGCGGTCGCGCCAGTCCGAGCCGCCGGGCGACGCCGAGGGGCCATTGCCAGAGGCGGCTGAAGCAGTTCATCACCAGCCGCGTGGCCGGCGTGCAGACGGATTGAAGCGACGCGAGAAGCTCCTGGACGTCCCAGACGTCGTTGAGCAGATCGGAGAGGACGATCACGTCGAACGGCGCCGCGTTGGCGAGGGCTGTCGTCGATACCTCCGCGGCGTCGCCTTCGATCCACGTCAGCTCCGGTCGGTTGGCGTGCCGGGCGCGCGCCAGCGCGACCATGCGCGGCGAGAGATCCACGCCAACGCCCTGCGACGGTTCGAGCGCCGCGAGCAGGTCGCCGGCGCCGCATCCGAGCTCGAGGACGCGCTCTCCGGGCGCGACGATCAGCCGGTAGATCGTGTGCAGCCGGCGCTGGTAGGCGCCGCCGGCGCCGTGCCGGTCGGCCCACTGCACCGCGACCGTGTCCCAGAGCGAGCGGCGCGTGTGCACGAAGGCGTCGCGCGCCGCGTCGCGCGGAGGCGAAGACGACGACGGAGCAGGCGCCGGAAGGTCGGGCATGGCCGTCGACGGGATGGCTGTGGTGCGCGTCACTGCAAGGGTCGTCCGGAGTCACGATGGCGGCGACGCCCGAGCGCCGCCGTCCGCTTCCGCGTCGGGACGAGCGGGTGGCCATACGACGTGGCCGTCCATCGTCCACGCGGTCCTGAGGCGGTAGGCCGGCCCAAGGTAGTCGATGTGGCCGAGCAGTTCCACGTCGCATGCGAGGGCTCGCCGGCGAGCGCCGCGAACTCCGCTGGCGCAACGAGGACACCGTAGCCGAAGCCGAGCGCGCGTCCGACGAGGACGCAGCGGATGAGCGCGACGGGCTCCATCGCACCTTCGCCCGGCGCCCGCGCGGGACGATCGCGTCGAACGCCGCCGGCTGTCCCCACGCGTCGATCTCGCGCTTGAACGACTCGGCATCGAGTCGTGTCGGGCCGAACCATGTGAACTCGGCAGTCGGACCGATCGCCATGCCCTGATGCGCGCGGCGGAACGACGAGGTCGGCGCCGGGCTCGATCGTTCCGTCGATGACTGGCGGCGGACCCGGATGCCGGGCCACGGCGCTGTCGCGGCGGCGAGGGCGGCGAGCGGAACGCCGAGGGCGATCAGCGCGGCGAGGCGGCTCATGTGGCCGTCGCGCCCGAGCCGGCTGGATGGCCAGAGCGCGCCGAGCCGCGCTGGGCGCCGTCGCCGGCTTCCGGTCGCGAGGCGCGCTGCGCCCGACGGCGCTCCGCGGATCGGATCGCCAAGGAATGCGCACGAGGCCGCGGCCATGAGGGGAAGAGTCGGCGCGACCGCGCGCCAACTGCCGTCGGTCCAGATGACGAGCATCGAGGCCAGGATGCCGGTGATCGCCGCGAGCGTCAGCACCGCCGCCGCGTCGCCGCGCCGGGCGCGCCGAAGGAGCGTGATCGGACCGAGCAGGCCCCAGACGACCGTCGGGATCAACCCCGCGCCGAGCAAGCCGTGATCGGCGAAGTGGGCCGAGATCCCGGGTCCCCAGTTCGTCGCGAAACCGCCGAGCGAGCGCAGCAGCGACCCGACGAAGACGCTCGGCGCCGCGCGGATCCGGTCGAGCGCCTCGGCATAGAGCGCCGCCGATTGCGTGCGCTCGTCGGTCGGCGGCACGTGCGCGACGAGCCAGTCGCGGGCGATCGTCCAATCGCCGCCCGAGGCAAGCCCGAAGAGGACATAGGCGAAGTTGCCGTTGGGCGAGGATGTTCCGTCCGTGGTGAGCGTGAACAGGCTGTGGTTGATGGCGACCGCGCACGCGACGGCCACGCCAACGCAGAGTGCTGCGCGGGCCGCGCGACGAAAACGCGCCGGACGTCCATCGCTGGCGCCGCCCCGGCTCCACTCGGTGAAGGCGATCGCCAGCAGGATCGCCGGCAGCGCGAAGAAGGCGCCTGCCCGCGCGAGGAGGGCCAGCGTCAGCGCCGCGGCGCCGATCGACATCGGCCAGAGCGCCGATCGCCGCGCGCCTTCGAGCAGCAGCGCAGCGCCGCACGCGCCCAGCGTCGCGCCCAGGGATTCGCTCAGCGTCAGCCCGACGAAGTGCTGCACGTAGCCGAGCACCACGGCGAACGTGGCGACCGCGGCCCAGAGGCCGAGCCATCGACCGACGGCGACGGAAAGGCACCACATCGAGGCGGCCGCGAGCAGGGCGCCGCAGAGGAGGACCAACTGGGGCTGTCCGTCCCCGAAGACGCTCTCGGCGGCGAGCAGCGTGCTGTTGAGCGGGCGTCGCTGGGCGAAGGTCGGGAAGTCGTCGTTCCAGCGCATCCACTGGCTGCACGCCCAGTAGTCCATCGCGTCCGAGACGAGGAACCGGCCGCGGATCATGGAACAGGTGCGGGCGCCCGGCCAGGCGTGGGGTGGCGGCGGAAGGGGCGCCCAGCAGCGCAGCAGCGACGTCACGACGAACCCGAGGACGATCGGCAAACCGGCGCGGCGCGTCGCACGCCATCCGGCGACGCGCGCGATCCGTTCGAGTCGCGCCGCGACGGCCACGGGGATGCTCGGGGGCAGTCGCCGCACGATGAAGCGCACCGTCGCGGCGGCCAACGCGAGCACGATCAGGATCGGCGGCAGGGCGTCCGCGACGATCGCGGCGCGGGGAACGAACCAGACGACGAATGGCGTGGCGACGAGCGCGGCGGCCGCGAGCCAGCCGCCGCGGCGCGCCAGCGGGCGCCCACGCACCCGTGCGCACGCGTAGCCCAACGGAACGAGCGCGAGGAGGACCGCGACGGCCACCACGGAACGGTGCAGCCGCGGCGCCACCACGATCTCGTAGCGCCGCCCATTGGTCGCCGGATCGCTGTTGTCCGACGTCGAGAGGAGCAGGTGGCCGCCCCAGAAGGAATGACGACCGCGTCCGATCGTCGCGATCTCGGCATGGAGCGCATGCGGCGGTCCGAGGGGCACGTCGTTCTCGTACAGCCGGTGCGCAGCGATCGACGGTTGCGCGGAGTCGTCGGTGGGGCCGGGCTCGAACGGGAAGCGCAGATCGGCGGCCGCGAAGAAGGGCGCGAGCCCCACCGCGAAGCGGTTCGCGTCCTGTCGCACGAAGGCGCTCGGCGCGATCGTCGTGCGCACGGGCGCGGGCGTCGGGAGAAGGAGCCAGCCGGCGACGATGATGCCGCCCGAGACGATCGCCATCCAGAGCCACGGGTCGCGCAGGCGCACGCCGCGCCGCGGTCGCGCCAGCGTCGATCGGCGGGCGAGCACTCCCGCGATGCCAAGCTCCGGCCCGTTCGACGCCGCCCCCGACGGCGCGGCCCGATCCTGCATGTGCGCGCCGGCGCTCAGCGGCCATCGCCTCCACGCCAGCGCGAGCGCCGAGGCGAGGGCGGCGGCGGCCGCGATCCAACCCGCCTGCACCGCACGGCGCGGCACGCGGCCGACGAGCTCGACCTCGTAGCGCCGTCCCGACGACCGCGGATCGCGACCGTCGGAACTGGAGAAGAAGAGCGTCGTGCCCCAGAACGAGTGGGCGCCGCCACCGGTCCCGGCGATCTCCGCGAGGGGCGCGTGCGCCGGAACGAGCTGGACATCGTCCTCGAAGAGGCGGTGGGGCGCCGTCCTCGGTCGCTCGACGTCGTCGGTCGGCGCGAGCCGGAACGGGAAGGGAAAGGCGGCGGCGGCGGCGATCGGTGCCAGCTCGACCGTGAACCGACGAGCCTCGGATGCCGAGATCGCGCTGCTCGGCAGCGCGACGTGGCGAACCGGCGCGAGACGCGATGCCGCCGCGACGGTCAAGGCCGCCCCGAGCGACACGAGGCAGACGTAGAGCAACGGCTCGCGCATCAGCGCCGCTGCACGCCGGGTCGTCACGCGGCGCCCTTCGACGCCGGGCTCGGTCGCGCCTCGGCGCGACCTGGCCCGCCGGGGCGGCGCCGATCGGGCGACGCCGGCCGTTGCGCCGCGATGAGGAGCGAGCCGGCGATCTCGCGCACGCCCGGGACGAACTCCAGCGCGCGGCCCACGCCGGCGATGGCCGGGATGAGCGGGCGCGGCGTGGACGGATGGAGCCAGTCGTGCGGCGCAATCGCGATGTCGACGAATCCAGTGGCCTCGAGCAGGCGCGCCAGCGGCCCGCGGACGAACGCCGTCTCGTCGGGCGAAACGTACTTGAAGCGATCCCAGTGGCGGAAGCGGCGCTCCATCCACACCTGCGGATTGAGCAGGTTGGGCTCCGCGAAGGCGAGCCGCCCGCCAGGCTTCAGCAGCGCGTACATGAGCTGGAGGCTGCGCTCGACCTCGAGGTGATGCAGCACCGAGGAGCCGACGACGGCGTCGAACGGGTCGGCCGGATCCATCTCCTCGAACCGGGTCGTGGCGAAGCGCACGCGATCCTGCGGAAGGTTGCGTCGCTTCGCGATCTCGATGAGCTCGGGCGAGATGTCGACCGCGACGATCGACGCGCCGGTCGCCGCGAACATCCCGGTGAACATCCCGCCGCCGCAGCCGATCTCGAGCGCTCTCACGCCCGGACCGAGCGCCGCGGCGTCGGCGATGAGCTTCGCGCGCCGCTCCGCGCGGCGTCGGCCGGCCGGCGTGCCCCAGCCCCAGACCGACTCCGGGTCGTTCGCGGCGAGCCACTGGCCGTGCGCGATCTCGTGATGGGCGCGAGAGGTCGACATGCGTTCACGGCGTCGCCAGCGTCGCCGCGGCCGGCGCGGCGAGTTCGTCGGGCGCGGCGTTGCGCGCGGTCCCCGATCCGTCCGAGTGGTCCGCGACCTCGACTTCCGACGGATGCGGGACGGCGTGGCGCACGCGGACGAGCAGTTCGCGCCACTCCTCGCCTTCGCGGGCCGACGTCGGGCGCAGCCGGATTCCGCCGAGATCGGCGCGCCCGGTGACGCCGATGGCGACGTCGGCGAGCGAGCCGGCGAGCAGTCCGACGCTGCCGGCGATCGCCTGCGTCAGCTCGCCGCGCGGCACGCCACGCCGCCAGAGGCTCTGCGCGCAGCTCAGCCGGGCGCCGATCGCCTTGCCGAGCCGTCGTTCGCTCTCGCTGTAGGCGAGGAGCAGGTCGGGCACGTTGGCGAAGACGCTCGTCGCATACGCCTCGTGCAGGAGCTGGTAGTCCTGGCTGCGCGTCGCGAGCTCGTCGTAGCGCCAGCGCGCGAACCATGCGGCGCGGCCGAGCCAGGTCGGATGCGCCAGCGGAAAGCGGCGGTAGGGCGTCCGGCAGATCGTCTCGTGATCGGCCGGCGGACGACGGCAGCCGACGATCCGGTCGAGCCCATCCACGACGACGCTTCCGGTGCCGCAAAGGTCGATGCGCGGGTCGGCGTCGAGCATCGCCACCTGTCGCTCCAGCCGACGGGGATGGGCGATGTCGTCGGCGTCCATGCGGGCGATCAGCGGCGACGGATGCGTCGCTTCCGCGATGGCCCACGCGATGCCCTGGTTGAGGCGCGACGGAAGCCCGCGATGCGAGCCGTCGGTGAGCACGACCACGCGCGGATCGGCGAACGCCCGCGCCACGGCGAGCGAATCGTCGCTGGATCCGTCGTCGAGCAGCACGAGCGTGAAGTCATCGAACGTCTGCCAGAGGATCGACGCGATCGCAGCGCCCAGGGTGCGCTGGGCGTCGCGGAACGGCAGGATGATCGAGACGCGGGCGGATGACATGGCCGGAACACGCAGACGTTGCGCCGGGAGCCGCAGCGGCGCCACACGGGAATCGGCGCGTCGGCGCTCAGGGCGACCAGCCGACGCGCTCCCACGAATCCGGTGCAGGGTGCACGTAGCCGTCGCCGCGGGGCCCGAACCACCGCTGCGGCGCGACCACGATACCACCGTGGCCTTCCGCCAGCCAAGCCGCCCACCAACTGAAGGAGCTGTTCGCGATCGCGATCCCCCCCGCGCGGCTCATGAGCCAGAGGTCGGCGTCGGCGGACTGGGTCGTCGCGGAACCGATGCGCCACGGGATCTCCAGCCGCAGGTTCGCCTCGGTCCAGGCGATGTCGTCGGTGAAGACGACCGCGCGGTCGAACGCGCGGCGCCGCCGCAGCGCCTCGACCGCGGCGACGTGATAGGTCGGTGGAAGCGGCGGCGTCATCGCCGCGATCGCGGCGGTGGTGTAGTCGCCGCGCCGCACATGGACCGCGATGGTTCGCTCGTCCAGGGCGAGGTCGGCGGTCCGCTGCACCAGCCCCGGTGCCTCGACGAGTGCGAGCGTGCGCCGCAGCGCCGGCTCGATCGGCGCGAAGCACGCCCGACGCTGCCAATAGCCGGTGAGCACCACGTCGCGCGCCGACGGATCGTCGACGATCGGTTCGCCGCGCATCGTGTCGAAGAGAAGGAGCGTGTCGCCGATCCGCAGGCGACCGCCCGTTCCGCGCAGGAGCCGCCAGATTCCCGGCATCCGCAGGGCCATTTGCGCCGCGAAGGTCGGTTCGCCGGCGATCGTCTCGACGCCCCAGCGGCCAAGGGCCGGCGAACGCAACGAGTCCTTCATGAGCAGCGCGTGGTCGAAGACGAGTCGGCGGTCGCTCGCCTCGGCAAGGGCCCGGCCGGCGGCGTATTGGAAGAGTTGGTTGCCGAGTCCGCCCAGGAGCCGGACGACGACCCGACCGTGCGTGACGCGGCTGGCGGCCGACGAATCCGGGCCGGACGCGCCGGTGCCGTTTGCGACCGACGGACCACCGGTGGCGAGGTTGACGACGTCCGCCGTCACGGCGAGGCGCCGCCCGGCGCCGTGAATTCGAAGAGGCCGCACGCGTACTCCGACGTGCGCGTGTCGGTCGGCGCGGCCGTCGTTCGAAGCTCGCCGCCATCGTCCACGAACGCGAAGTGCGCCAGGCGCAAGGGCGCGAAGAGGGCGGCGAACGCCTCGGCGTCGAAGACGCGATGGGCGTTGAACTCGATGCGCGGCCGTCCGACGGGGGTGCTCACGTAGAGGCGGCCACCGGGGGCGAGCGCGCGGACCAGCTCGCGCGCGGCGTGCGCGTGGCCTTCGGGATCGATCGGGTCGCCGTAGCGCCCGAGGCCCACGTGTTCGATGACGTGCAGGCACGAGAGCGAGGCGATCGATGCGTCGGCCGCATCGAGGTGGCGCGCATCGCCGGCACGGCACGTCAGCCCCGGCAGCGAGAGCGCCGGCGGCCGAAGGTCGATGAATTCGACCGGCACGAACGCGCTCAGCGTCGCGATCAGCCGCACGTCGCTGCCGACGTCGACGTGCAGCGCCGGTCGACGCTCGGCGATGCGCCGCGCCAGCCAGCCCGCCTGGAGCACGTAGTGCGGATCGAACGGCGTGCGCGGAAGGCGGTCGCCGAGTTGCGGATAGAGGTCTCGCAGGCGCAGCGAGGTGCCGGCGCGGCGCAGCGCGCGCCAATCGGCGATGAATCGCGGCAACGTCGCGAGCCCCCGGATCCGATGAGGATCGACGACGGTCGCGGCGATTCGGCGCAGGAGAAGAGGCAAGGGCATCAGCCGTTCCGGTCGGCGGGTTGACGGCTCGCGCGCGGGACGGCGCCGCGGTCGACGGCAAGCACGGTTGCCGGCGAAGCCTCCGCCGCGATGGTCGGCCTCGCGGCGCCGACCGCCGGGGCGGTGTCGTCCGGCGGCGCGTCGCCGTCCTGGAACTGGAGGAGGAATGGTGGATGAGGCCCGGGCCGGTGCTGGTCCACCGGAATGCCGCGCCCCGCGAGCGCGAAGATGGCCCGACACGCCAGCGCCACCGCAAGGCAGCTCACGAGGACCCGCCGTCGCGCCAACGACGGCGCCGCGGAGAGCGCCGCGAGCGCCGCGGGCACCTCGACGAAGACATAACGCGGCTGCACGAACGCGACCATCGACGCACCGATCCAGATCACCAGCATCTGCGCGGCCAGGGCCAGGTTCTCGCGATCGGTCGGTCTCCGCAGGCGCACGGCGACGGCCACGAAGCCCGCGACGGTCACGAAGCCGGCGAGCGCCTGGCCGATCCCGAGAACCGATGGCAGTCCGTCGACCGTGACCACGCCCATGCGCAACAACGCCCCGGCGAGGTTGGCGATCAACCTGTAGCCGAGGGCGACGGCGTTCCACGCCGGGTCGTACCAGCCAAGTTCGCTCAGGCGTCGTCCAATCTCGCCGACCGTCGCTTCCGGGCCGTCCACGAGCGTGTCCTTCACCGGCCAGAGCTGCGGGCTCAGGCTGAAGAAGCGGTCGCCAAGCAAGCCTTCGCCCACCGCGAAGAGATGCACGCCGACGGCGATTCCGACGCATGCGACGATCGCCAGCAGCAGCCGTGGCTGGGCGACGCGGCGCAGCAGCGGCGTCATGACCATGACGGCGAGGAACATGATGGTCTGCTCGACGCGAACGAGCGCCAGCACCGCGAGCGTGGCGATCGCGAGCACTGCCGTGCCGATCCGCGGTCGGACGCAGAAGAGCGTCGTCCCCGCGGCGGCGAGCAGCGCGAAGGGTTCCTTCGTCGGTCCGAGGGTGAGCACCCACGTCCACGGCGTCAGCGCCAGCAACATGCCGCAGAGAAGCGCCGCGCGCCGCGCCGCGTCGGCTGCGCCGCGCTGCGGGATCGCGGGCGAAGGCGCCGCGTCGATCGAACCATCGTCGCGACGCCGCGCCAGGACCGCCGCATGGACGGCGGTCGCGGTGAGCACGATCGCCGACGCGAGCATGAGCAGGTTGGCCACCGAATTCGCGTGCGGCGAGAGCCTGTACAGCGCGAAGAAGATGAACCCGGGTCGCGCCATGACCATCGGCCGTTCCGGCGTGACCAGCGCGAAGTTGCGATGCCACGAGATGGCGTCGGAGACGACGACGCCGGCTTGCAGCCCACGGCTCCACATCGCCGACGCCGCGAGCCAGTAGAGCGGCGCCGCGACGAGGTAGAGCGCCGCGGCGAGGAGCCCCGCGCGAATGCCCGGCGCCAAGCTCTCGGTGGCAAGCGCGCGCGGATCGCCGACGGGCGACGCGGCGACGCCGGTTGGCGCCTGCGCTTCGGTTCGAGATCCATGATCGCCCGGCGGCCCGTGTTGCGGCTCGTGCGGCGGGTCGTTCGGCGCACCGACCCGCTCGTCGTTGGAGCTCTTCGAATGCGGCGTGGCGGCGAAGGACATGAAGGCGAGGCGACGCGATCCATCGCGAACGGTGATCGACCTCGTGACCTCGATCGATCAAGCTGCGCCCGTGACGACCGCCGTCGATGGTAGCGTACGCCGCGATGGCCTGAATCGCGGCGACCCATCGAGGTCGCCACCCCTCGCGGAGAGCGAATCGCTTCCATGGTTGTCTCAGCCCGCCTGCGCAATCTCGCCGCGACGACCATCGGACAGGTCGGCGAGGGGTTGTTGGCGTTCATCTTCGTTCCCATCTTCCTGCGCCGCCTGGGAAGCGAGGCGTGGGGGCTCACGTCGCTGATCCCGCTGGCCAACGGCGTCCTGATGGTCGTCGGGTTTCCGCTCACCACCGCGATCAACCGCGAGCTCGCCCGGCTCGCGGCGCTCGGCGCCGGCGCGCCAGCGCGCCGGCGCACGCTGCGCGCGATCCAGGCGATCTTCCTCGTCCTCGCCGGCGCCGCGGTCGTCGCGTCGTGGTTCGGGGCGCCGTGGCTCGCGGAGCGCTGGCTTCGTCCGGAGACGCTTGCGGTCTCGACCTGCGTCGCGTCGGTCCGTCTCGTGGGCCTCTACGTCGCGGTCCTGCTGCTGCGTTCGGCGTATCTGGGCGCGCTCTTCGGCATGAACCGGCAGATCGAGGCGAACGCGGCGAGCCTCGGCGCCGCCGTCGCGGTGACCATTGGCGGACTCGCGGCGATCGAACTCACCGCGCCGTCGAACGCCGATGGCACGGTGGTGCGATTCCTCGCCGCGCAGGCCGCGATCCAGGCCGTCGGAACGCTCGTTGCCGCGCTGCTGGCGTGGCGCGGCGTGAGCGTCAGCGATCGCGGTGTCGCCAGGCGATCACGTGCCGAATCCCAGGATGGTCCCATCGAGGCGCCGGTCGACACGCTCGCCCGGCGAGGCGTCGAGCGCCGCGACGATCGCGAGGACGTGCGCTCGTCGGCGCACGCGATCGACGGTGGCCCAACAAGCGACGTCGGCGAGGATCGCGTCTGGCGGCGCCTCTGGCCCTTCGTGCGCGGCATGCTGCTGGTGGCCGTCGCCGCCGGGCTGGTGACCCAGGTGGACAAGCTGGTCGCGAGCCGTTTGCTCACCCTCGGCGACTACGGCCTCTACGCGGTCGCGGCGACGCTCGCCAGCGGCATCGGCCTGCTCGTCCGCGCCGTCAACATGGCGTCGTTCCCCGACCTGAGCCGGGCGTTCGCGACCGACGATGCGCCCGCTCGGCTGGAGCAGGGCGCGGCGCTCCATCGATGGGCCCGCGCGGTCGCGGTCGTCGTCCTTCCGGCCGGCGCGACGATGGCCATCCTGCCCAGCGCCGCACTCTCCGTCTGGCTTGGTCCCGAGCACGTGGCACCGATCATGCCGCCCGTCCTCGCGGCGCTGGCCATCGGCTGGACGCTCAACGGGCTCGCCGCGCCGGCGTTCAACACCGCCTTCGCCGCGGGTTGGACCGGCTTCGCGGCGACGCAGAACATCATCGCGATCGCCTTCATGCCGCTGGCGATGGTGGTGCTCGTTCCGCGATTCGGCGCGACCGGCGCCGCGCTCGCCTGGACGTCGCTCAACGCGCTGTACGTCCTGGTCTCGGTGCCCACGTGGTTCTTCCGGCGATTGCTCCGCGCCGAACGCCGGCGCTGGCTCGTCCACGATGTCGCGCTGCCGGTCGCGGCAAGCGTCGCCGCGGTGGCGGCCGTGCGCCTGCTCGCGCCGCCGCCGACGACCCGCGCCGGCGCGACCGTCGCGTGCGCGATCGCCGCGGCCTCGGCACTCGCATGCTCCGCTGCGGTGGCGAGGCCGGGAGGACCGACCGCATCGGGGCGCGCCGAAGTCGGGCGGTGACGATCGTGGTCCACCCTCGCCCACATCGCACTGGCCGACCGCGGCGCAGCCGCCCGGGATCCGCGCACAGGATTCTCTTCCACGCTTGGCGCTCCGTGACATACGCTTCTCGCGGAGCGGGAGCGTTCACCTTCGCGGGAGGTCGTCATGCGGCCGGCCGCACATCTCGATGACGACGGTTGCGCCGTGGGGGTGCGTGCCGTCGGCGAACCGACATCCAAGGCGGTGAGGACCGTTGGCAGCATCGGCGAGGCTGAGGCTCGGCGGCGCGGGGTCCGAAGGCTGACCGCGGTTGCGCTCGTCGCCCTTGGCGGTGCGCTGCTCGTCGACCGCAGCGGTCGGGACGTCCTCGATCGTTCGGGCCGCGCCGCCCACGCGCCGGCATCGACGACGATTCCTTCCATCGGGGACCTCTTCGTGGTCGGCGCGGCGAACGCAGCCGTCGGCGGCACCGATGGCGCCGGGTCGGGCTCGATCCACCCAGGATCCGCGATCGCGCCGCTCCTGGAGCGCACCGCGGCTCCGTTGCCCGACGACGCGCTCGTCGAACGGGTCTGCAATGCCCTGCGCTTCGACGCGTCGCAGCGCGCTGCGCTCGCCGCAGCGCTCGCCGAGCTGCGCGCCGAGCACGCGTCGCTCGCCGAGCGAGTGCTCGCCCGGCCCGACGCCGCGGCGCTCGAGGAGGCGATCCTGGGCGGCGCGACGGGCGCGACGGCGAACGTGCCGCCCTCGGGTGCCTCGGGCGGCGTCGTGGCCCGGTCCAACGAACCGGCGCCGGCCGAGTCGCTGGCCACGTCGCCTGCGACGGCCGTCGATGCCGCGATCTGGCCATTCGCCGAGGCGTTCGCCGAGGTCGCCACCGCGATGGACGCCGAGTCCGCGGCCTTGCATGGCCGGCTCGACGAGGCGGCTCGAGCAGCTGGTGCGCGACGACCAGCGTCCGGCAGCCGATGAGTCGATCCGCGCGCTGCGACGCGCGGGTGCTCGCTCGACCGCACGCGCGGGGGCGATTCCCAGCCCCAGGCTCGACCTGATCGCCTTCTGCCGAGCCAATGCCCGCGCCCAACCTCCCGTGCACGGCGCTGCTCGCCTCGTTCACATCTCGGGGCGAGCCGACGGACGCATGACCCGACGCCGACGGCGGCCGCACCGGCGGCGTCGGCTACCGGCTCGCCGCCGCCGAGAATGCCGTCGGCGACGACCCACTCGATCCGGCGACCAAGGAGACGCTGCGCCGACTGGCGGAGCGCTACTCGTCGCGCCTCGATCCGATCCTGCGCGAGGCCGAGCGGCTCGCGGCGAACGTGGGTCCCGCGGCGCAGCGATCCGTTCGCAGCGGCGTCGCGGATGGCTGGAACACCGCGAGGGCGCACCGCGCCGCGGCCCTGCGCGAGGCGCTGCGGATCAACGAGGAGACCGCGGCGGAGCTTGCCGCGATTGTCGGCGAGCGCTGCGGGGCTCGCGTGGCGCTGGATTGGCGCGAGGACGTTCGCCGGGCGAGCCATCCGGCCCTCTTCGGCCCCGACACCGTCGATGGCCTCGGGGCCTTGCTCGCCTCCCAGCCGATGCCGCCCGACTCCCTTCGCGCCGTCGAGGCCGCGGAGCTCGAGTACGCCCGGCAGCGCGACGCGATTCATGGACACATGCTCGATCTGCTCATCGCCGGCGCCGCCCGCGAAGGCGCCGGGCCGCCGCGCGACCCATCGACCACACTCGGCCAGCGCTGGCAGCAGCTCGTCGATCAGCGCGCCGAGGCCGCGGGGCGCTGTCGCATGGAAATGCTTGCGGTCGTCCCAGAACCGCTCCGCTCCGCGGCCGTATCACATCTCGCGGAGCTTCGCCGCGATCTTTCCTTCGAGTTGCTCGTCCCGCCGTGATGCCCACGGCGACCGACGCGAGTTGAATGGGCGCAGCGCCGTTGAACCGGTTGCGTGGAATCGATCCAAAGACGGAAACGAGAACGGAAACAGGAACGGAACCAGCGCGACGCGCCGTCTTCCCGGAGGTCTGGCATGCCCTCGCAGCCAAGTCGACGATGGTTCGCCGCGATCCTGCCCATTGGCGTGACGGCCACGTTGCTCCTTCCAGTCTCGGCGCAGACCGAAATCGAGGCTCCCGCCCCGGCGGGTTTCACTCCACCTCCGCTCCAGCAGGGGTCTCCGCCGCTGGTGCCGCCCCTCAATCCCATCTGGCAGGACTTCTGGTTCCTCAACGACTGCACGGCCCTCGGGCGCTGCGACCAGTTGTACACTCTCAACTGTCCGCCCGGCTTCAGCGAAGCGTCGGGTCCGCGCCCATGCGAGTTCTGCGACTACCCCAGCGCCGTCGTCTCGGAGTGTCGCGTGACGTTCGATCTCACGAAGAACTGCCTTCAGGTGGGCGATGCGTGGCCCGACTGCGGCAAGCACTGGGTCGGACAGTGTCGGCTCAACGGAACGTGCGATTCGATCTGGGACGGCAACCGCTGTGTCCGGACGCTCTGCGTGCAGCAGTGACGCGGCGTCGCGGAGCGCGGCGGGCTGGATGAAGGGCCGAATGTCCACACGGCTGGCATGGTCGATGGCGGCGGCCAACGTCTGCGTGGCGTTGGGCGCGATCGCCCTTGGCGCGGCCGCCGCGGCGAACGGACCGCTCCCGACGACAGCGGACGTGGCGGCGGGAGCCGACGACCCCGCCTGGCCCGCGCTGGCCCACCTGCTCGACGGACTCGATCCGCGGAGCCGCGATCTGGCCCTGCGCGTGCAGACCGAACGGTTCGGCGGGGGCCTTCCGAACTGGCCGGGCGATCGTCCCTTTCACTCCGTCGTGGCCACGGCCCGCTTCGCCGGGGATGCGTTCATCATCGAGTCGGTCACCACCGACCTGACCCGAGGGAACGCGACCACCGCCGAGACGATCGCCTTCGACGGCGAGCGGTCGTTTTCCCGTGCGCAGCACTCCGAGGGTTGGTTGCTCGTCAGCCGGCTGGCGCCGCTCTCGCCCGATCTCCAGCATCTGGGGTTCATCGACCAGAGCGGGCGCGGCATGGGCTTCCTCGCCGCGGATCGCCGTTGGCTGGCGGAGGATCTCGCACGGGCGATCGAGCTTGAGCGCAGCGTGCGCGACGGCGTCCTGCACGTCGCATACACGTTCCCGCAGCCGGATGGAACCGCTTCGCGGCGCGGCCGCTTCGAGATTGCGATGGAACATGCGCCGCCGCCGACGGGTGGCGTCGCGGACGCGGCGGCGGCGCAAGGCGACCGCATGGTCGCCTTCGGCGACCAATCCTTCAGCGTCGAGCCGGGCGAGGCGCCGGTGGAGACTCGCCGCGGCGGCATGCGGGCGCTGCGCTGGGAGAGCTTCGACGGCGTCGCGCTGCCCGTCGAGTGCGAGTATCGCGTCGAACACAGGCAGCCGGGCGGCCACGTCGCGTCGAATCGCGTCTCGTTTCGGATCCTCGAGGCGCGCCGCTCGTCGCCGGAGGAGGTGCACGCGGCGATCGATGCGTTCGCCCAGCCGCGCGCGGGCGAGACCGTCTTCGAGACCGATCTTCGCCTCCAGTATCGCGTCGGTGAACGGCGCTTCCTCCTCGAAGGCGTCCACTACGAGGCCGAGTCGCCGCTGGTGGAGATTCCCGGTGGAACGGTCCCAGAGATCCTGTCGAAGGCGCGGCGCCTGGACGGCGGCTGGCGCGAGGTCGACGCCGAAGGCGCTGCGCCGGCGCCGCCATCGAGCGCCGTGCACGACGGCATTCGCTGGCTCCAGTTCGCCCTCGGGGCGGGTTTCATCGTCCTCGGGCTCGTGATCTGGCGGCGCGCGTGAGGCGCATCCCGGTCGACCCCAGCGCTCCATCCGATCCGGTGCCGCGCCTCGCCGCCGCCGCGGGCGATGGGTCGGACGCCTCGTCGTCCACCGGAACCGATGCGAGACGGCGGCGCACGCCACCGCGAACGTCGTGGCGCATCGTCGGCGCCGCATGCGTGGCGCTGGGCGCCGCGGCGATCGTCGATGCCTTTCCCCGCGACAACGGACCGCCGGTCCGGGACCTCGATCCGCCCGAGCACGACTTCGGCCTCGTCGCCGTCGGCGAGAATCCCGTGGTCCTGCGCACCACGCTGCGCTTCGCGAATCACGGAGGCGGCGATGTGCGGCTCGAAGGCGCCGCAGGAACGTGCGGCTGCACGGCGGTGACGCCATCGGCGAAGTCGATGGCGCCGGGCGAAGAGCTGGACATCGAGGTGGTGATGACGCTGGGCGCGGCCGGGCGCAAGAGTTCGATCGTCCAGGTCGCCTTCGACAACGGACAGGTCTTCATGCACCGCGTCTCGGCGCAGGGGACGCGCACGGTCTCGGCCCGGGTGATCGGCGACGCGAAGGTGGTCGACGACGGGCTCGAGATGGTCCTGCTCGTCACCGCGGAAGGCGACGACGCGCCGCCGGCGCCGGAGCCCCTCGACCGCGGCGTCGTGCGCCGCTTCGATGGCTGGCGGCTCGTCGGCGGCGAGCGCTCGGCCCGCCCGCCGCATCACTGGATGGGCGTCGTCGTCGTCGGCCCGGCCACCCGCGCCCAAGGCACCCCGTTGGTGCGCGTGGGCAATATGCGGGTGGTGGCGCCGTAGAAGGTGCACCGCGCCGCCGGGTGGCGGAGGGATCGCCATGTCCCGATCGCAAGCGCCAGCGCCGTCGCCCAAGCTCAACCCCGTTCCCGGTCGCTAGTGTCCCGAGTCAGAAATTCGCGGCATATGAGCGCGACATGATTTTGTCTGGCAAGGAGTCGAGACGAACGGCCTATCCGCAGCGATAGGCGGAGTCTCGACGACGCCGCCAGGCGAAATCAGGGCCGAACATATGCCGCGAATTTCTGACTCGGGACACTAGTCCCGAACCCCCGGCCCCGGATCCCTTCCCTCCTGCTCATCCACCACATCCCGGTCCGCCGCATGGTGCATGCGATGCCCGAACCAGGCGGCTTCGGGCGGTGGCACCTGGTCGCTCATGAGCTCGAAGCGCATCCTGGCGATCCGCATCGGCAACGGCTTCGCGCCGGACGGCGGCGGCGCCCAGGTCGCGTCCAGGCGCGTGACGACGCGATCGTCCCGACGAGCCTCGAAGACGACTTCCTGTGGACCCGGTCCGCGTCCGCGCCATCCCTGCATGTGGCCACGGCCGCGACCAGGCGGGCCAGCCGTTCCGGGATCGCGAGCGACACCGTGCCCGACGACCAGGCCGGGATCCCGGCTTGATTCGCCCTCCGAGCCCGATCCGGCCCGCTTCGGTGTCTCGTCCACGATGCGCACGGCGGTGAAGCGCACCATGCCGTCGTCGCCATCGAGTGGTTCGCTCGTGATGCGGTAGCCGGCGCCAAGCCGGTTGAGCAGGCGATCGACGACGAGCAGATCCGTCACCTCGCCGAGCTGCCCGCGCCGCGCGAGAAGCCGATCGTTCGAGCTGATCCGCACCGGTCCCTTCGGTCCGACCAGCCAGAACGACGTGCCATCGAAGCCGAACGCGTTGCTCGGATCCCGACCGACGTGGCCGAAGCGCACGAGGAACCGACCGCGCGGCGCGATGTCCACGATGGCTCGTTGCGTCGACTGGCCCGGAGCGTCGGCGTCATGCTCGACGGTGAGCGCATAGCGGCGCGGTCCGGCGGTCGTCGTCGCCTTCACGACCCGGTTGAACGCCGCGTCGGCGCTCGGTGTCGTGCTGCTGGCGATCTGCGCCAGCGCCAAGGTCACGGCGACAAGGGCCACCGCCGGGAGGGCGCGGGCGACCGAGCCCATCCAACCGAGGCGCCAATGGCGGTGCGGGCCCCGATCGTCGGGCCGCGCCGGGCCGCTCCGGCCGCGCGCACGACCGGGTCGATCCTGTGGAAGTCGATCCATCGCCTCGACGACGCAACGATCGACGGTGGGTTGGGCCGAAGGCGCCAGCGCACGGAGAAGTCCATGCACGACGCGCTCGTCGACCAGTCGGCCGAGCACCGCCGCGGCGTCCGGTCGCGCATCGAGATCGGGCGCATCGAGCAACGACAGGTCGGGACCGACCGAAGCATCGAACACGCGCCGAGCCGGCGCGTTCTCCGGACGGATGGCGTCGACCGGAACGGGACGAAGTTGATCGCTCACGACGTCGCCTCCGTCATCACACCCTTGTTTCGCAGGCAGTCGGCGAGCGACTGGCGCGCGCGTTGGACGCGCTTGCGCAACGTCTCCCAGTCGAGCCCGAGGTTGGTCGCCGCCGTGTGGGTGTCCTGCTCGCGACCGTACACGAGCTCGATGGCGTCGCGCTGTCCCGCGGGCAGCGCGGCAAGGCACTCTCGCAGCGCCGCCACGCGGTCCGGGAAGCTGTCGCCGCTGAGTCGGTCGAGTTCGCAGAAGCGGGCCGAGACGAGCTGCTCGAACTGCTCGAGGCGCCGCCGAAGGCGTCCGCGCGATCGAAGCAGGACGAGCAGACGGTTCCGGCCGATTCCGCGCAGCCAGGGCGCGAAGGGGCGGGAACGATCGAATTGATCGAGCGCCTTCCACGTGTCGATGGCGGTCTGCTGGAACGCCTCCTCGACCAGGTCGTCGTCGTCGCAAAGCGAGCGCAGGTACGCCATGAGCATGTCGCCATGCTCGCGGATGAGGATCTCGAACGCGGTTCGGTCGGATGGCATGAGCGGGCTGCCGGGTGGACGCGTCCCCCACAGTGTGCCGCGCGGCCGGAACGGGGGACAGGGCGCCCCGGTCGATGTTCCCCCCCCCTGTCCCGCGCGTCGCCTGGGCGGAACATCCCTCGCGACAACGCCCAGCCGACGACGGCCTGCGGACAGGACCACTGGAGGGGCGCCTGTCCGTGGCTGTTTTTGGCGTCATCACGCGTCGCGGGCGGTTCGTGCCAGCCGCGGCAGGGCACTGCATGACATCGCATGGCATCGCATGGCCCCGCATGTCATCGCATGGCGCCGATCGCCGACTCCGGGCACGCTACGCGATGATCGCCGCCGCCATGCGACCGGTGCGCCCGTTGTCGCGGCGGTGGCTGAAGAAGAGATCGCGGTTGGCGGATGTGCAGAGCGGTTCGCCGTCGATCCGCGCGCGCGACACGCCAGCCGCGACGAGCTGGTGGCGCGCCGCGGCGAAGAGATCGACGTGCGGCCGGGGCCACGCGGCGCCGCGACGGATCGTCGAGGCAAGGCCGATCTCGGCGAGCGATGTCGCGACCTCCTCGCCGACCTCGAAGGCATCGACGCCGATGCACGGCCCGATGGCCGCGACGCAGTGCGCCGGATCCACGTCGAAGTGGCGGCGCATCGCGTGGATCGTCGCGCCGATGACGCCGGCGACGATCCCGCGCCAACCCGCGTGGATCGCCGCCACGGCGCCGGTGCGAGGACACGCGAGCAGGAGCGGCACGCAATCCGCCACGCGCACCAGGAGCGCACGGCCGCGTTCGCGCGTGATCGCCGCATCGGCCGCAGGCGCGCCTCCGAGCGTGCGCGCATCCCACGCCGAGTCGACGACGGCGACCTCGGCGCCGTGGACCTGGTGGATGGCCGCGACGGTGGGGGCGACTCCGGCGTTCGGTGCGTCGATCGTGGCGGCCATCGCCGCGAGGAAGCGGCGGCGGTTCTCGTCGAGCGCCTCGGGCAGGTCGTCGCCTCCGCTTGAGGAACGTCCGGCGAGGTTGAGCAGAATCGAAGGGAGGCGAAACCACGCCGCCGACGCGCGTCGAGAAGCCATGGCGCGCCAAGTCCCGCCGAGGAGCGGCGACCAGCGTCACGACGCCGGGACGCGAGCCCGGCTCCGATCAGCCGGACGATGCGTCGCCGGAGCGCGGCTGTGTTGAAGCGAGCCCATCGTCCTTCGTCGGCGCGGTCCGATCGTCTCCGCGGCGGAGCTACGCGCGGTCGCCCCACGCCCCGAGCAGCAGTCCCAGGTCGGCGCCGTCGACCACGCCGTCGCCGTTGAGATCCGCGCTGTTGGCGCCGTCGCGGCGCGTCGCGCTCCATTGCCCGAGGAGGAGCCCGAGGTCGGCGCCATCCACCGTGCCGTCGCCGTTGAGGTCGGCCGGACAGTTCGGAGCGGCCTCGATCGTCGCGACGTAGTTGGCGACCCCGAAGTTCGGATCCGGTCCGAAGGAGAAGAGCGACCACGACGAACCGTCGAAGAACGACGCGTTGTTGGTGTAGTAGCCGATCGTCTGTCCGGACGCCGTCGAGACCTGGAATCCGAAGGATCCCGCGTAGTCGAAGTTCGAGAGCGCGACGCTCCATCCGACGTTGTTGAAGTTGCCGAGCGTCTGGACGAGCGGAATGGGGATCGTGACCGCGAAGTAGACGGGCGATCCCGGCTCGGTGGCCGGAAGCTCCAGGGCGTGGACGCGCGTGCTGTAGAGCTCGGCGCCGGAGCCGAAGACGAATCCCGACGGATCGCCGTCGTTGATCGTCACGAGCATGTCGGTCGAGCCCGCGGTCGGGCTGTCGAAGACGCACAGGCCGAACGTGATGCTGGTGAGGGAGACGGGCGGGGCGCCGAATCCGGTGAGCCACCCGCTGTCGCCGTACTTCACCGTCGCGGAGTTCGACGAGTCGAAGGGGGTGAAGAAGCCGTTGTCCGACTGGTTCAGGAAGACGACATCGGCGGAGGCGCCGGGCAGGAGCGAGAGCGCCAACGTCGCCGGGGCGGCCATTCGTGCCGGGATTCGCATGGTGGTTCGCATTCGGGTTCGCATCGGGATCCGCGCGGGAACGACCCGTCGGGGGCGATGGACGCGATGATAGATGTGATGGATCTGACAGACCGGCGGCGCACCGCGACGCGGAACCGGAGCCTGCGCGACCGCACCGGCGCGCCGCCCGCTCGCCTCTATCCTCGTCCGTGCCCGATCCCTCGATCGATCTCTGGGACGAGACGCGCGCCGCGCATCGACGTTCCGCCGAGCCGCTCGCCGTCCGGCTGCGGCCGCGGACCCTCGACGAGATCGTCGGGCAGCGGCGGATCCTCGGCGAGGGCAAACTCCTTCGGCGCATGCTCGATGCCGATCGACTCACGTCGATCATCCTGCACGGGCCGCCGGGCACGGGAAAGACCACGCTCGCCGAGGTGATCGCCGCGCACACGAAGGCGCACTTCGAGCGGGCCAACGCGGCGATGATCGGCGTCGCGAGGATCCGCGAGATCCTCGATGGAGCGGCGCGGCGGCTCGAGGAGGACGGCCGGCGCACGATCCTCTTCCTCGACGAGATCCATCGCTTCGCCCGCAACCAGCAGGACGTGCTGCTCAACGACGTCGAGCGCGGGCTGGTCGTCCTGATCGGCGCGACGACGGAGAATCCGTACTTCGCCGTGAACAGCGCGCTCGTGAGCCGCTCGACCGTCCTCCGGCTGGAGCCGCTCGACGAGGAGGAGATCGCCGAGGTGCTGCGCCGCGCCGTCGCCGATCCGCGGGCCTTCGGTGCGCGCCGCGTGCGGCTCGACGACGACGCCATCGCCCACTGGGCGCGAACCAGCGACGGCGACGCGCGGCGGGCGCTCACGGCGCTCGAGGTCGCCGTGCTCAGTCGCGTCGCCGAGGAGACCGCGGGCGGCGCCGGCGCCGCGGCCGATGCGCCGATCCACGTGACGCTCGCGGTCGCCGAGGATTCGATCCAGCGCAAGGCGCTCGTCCACGATCCGACCGGCGACGGCCACTACGACCTCGCGAGCGCGCTCATCAAGAGCATGCGCGGCGGCGATCCGGACGCCGCGGTCCACTGGCTGGCGCGCATGCTGGAGGCGGGCGAGGATCCGCGCTTCATCGCCCGGCGCGTCGCGATCCTCGCCAGCGAGGACATCGGGCTGGCCGATCCGCGGGCGCTCGAGATCGCCGCGGCGGCATGGACGATCACCGAGCGCGTCGGCATGCCCGAGTGCCAGCTCACGCTCGCCGAGGCGGTCGTCTACATGTGCGTGGCCCCGAAGTCGAATGCATGCGCGCGGGCGATCTGGAGCGCGATGGACGAGGTGCGCGAGGGACGGACGATTCCCGTGCCGATGCGCATCCGCGACCAGAACAACCGCCGCGCGCTGGAGCGCGAGACGGCCTCCGGCGCCCGCGAGGGTCCGGTCGAGCGGTACGTCTCGCCCCACGACAGCGCCAACGCGCCGACCGACTACCTCGGGGTCGAGCGGACGTACTACGAACCGACCGAGAGCGGCGCCGAGGCGCGCATCGCCGAGATCCTGCGGCGACGACGGGAGTGAGCGGGGAGCGATCATGTCGACGTCCCACGATCCGAAGGTGGTGCTCCGCGCACGCATGCGCGCGTCGCTCGCCGCGATGACCCCGGAGGCTCGCGAAGCCTCGTCGCGAGCGATCTGCGAGCGGCTCGCCGCCTTCGACCGGATCGTCGCCGCCGCCATGGTGATGATCTACATGCCGCTTCGGACCGAGGTGGATGTCCTGCCGTTCGCCCGGCGCTTTCTCGCCGCCGGCGGCCACCTGGTCGTGCCGCGGACCGATCGCGCGGCGCGCACGATCGAACCGGCGGGCGTCTCGTCGGTGGAGCGCGACGAGTTCGAGGTGGACGCGATGGGGGTGCTCCGCCCGCGGAGGTGGTGGCCGGTGTCGACCGACCAGGTCGACGTCATCCTGGTGCCGGGGCTGGCGTTCGACGCCGCCGGCCGTCGAATCGGCCGCGGCGGCGGCTTCACGACCGCTTCCTGCTGCGCTTCCGCCGGCGACCCTCAGCGTGGGGGTCGCCTTCGAGGCGCTTCATCGACGAGGTTCCCGCCGATCCGCACGATCGTCGCGTGGACGTCGTGGTGACCGAGCGCCGGTTGACATACACTGCCGCGCGGCCGGGCGAGGGCGCAGCAGGATGATTCGCCCAAGGACCCGCGCCAGGAGTAGTCCGCAGGCGGACCGCGTTCGCAACCCATGGCTGGCTGATACGCCACGGTTGGCGACGCCGCGCCGCGATGTCCAACGTCGAGCACGCCGCGGGCGTGCGTCCCCGCAACCGCCCGACCGTCGTCATGGAGGACCACGGATGGTGCTGATCAGTCAAATGCCCCGCCCCGCCAATCGATGGCGGTACATGACCAACGAGCGGCGCCGCGGCCGCCGGCGGTGGCTGTACGTGCTGCCGGCCATCGCCCTGGTCGGCGCCGCGACGTGGTTCTTCGCGCGCGGCTGGGGCGCAGGCCATGCAGGCGGCGCGGCGGAGCAGTCCTCGGAGAAGCCGGCGGACGCCGGCGACGAGGCGCGGCGTGCGTCTGGCGATGCGGGTTCCGCGGCTGCGAACCCGTCGAAGACCGGAAGACCGGCCGCCGCAACGCCGCGAACGAACGATCCAAATGGCGTGTTGAACCTGGGCGATGGCCGACGCCCGCCCTCGTCCGGTTCACCTTCGGGCAACCTGCCCTCGGGCGGCTCGACTTCGAGCGGTTCCCCGTCCGCTGGTTCACCATCCGCGGGCTCAGCGTCGGGGCGCTCCGCGCCGTCGAATCCCCAGCCGCCAAGCTCGCCGGCTCCGGCGCCGCCGTCCGCTGGCGCCGCGCCACCCGCCGGCGCCGCGCCGTCAGGCACGACGAGCCCCTCGACGCCGCCTGCCGGCGATGGCGATCGTGTCGTGGCCACGCCGGAACCACTGGCGAAGGCGATGGCGCTGGCGCAGCGCGATCCGCTCGAAGCGCGGCGGCAGCTCACGGCGCTCGTCGTCGACCCGCGGCTCTCGCCCGCCGAGCATGCGCGGGCGCGCGAGGCGGCTGCGGCGATCAACCGTTCGATCCTCTTCTCGTCGACGGTTGTTCCAGGCGATCCGTTCGCGCGAACGTACGTCGTGCAGCAGGGCGATTCGCTCGACCGGATCGCGAAGAGCCAGGGTCTCGAGGCCGATTGGCGCTTCCTGAAGCGCATCAACGGCGTGGCCGATGAACGCAAGCTGCGCTCGGGTCAGACGATCAAGCTCGTTCCGGGCGCATTCCACGCGGTCGTCGACAAGAGCGAGTTCCGCATGGATCTCTTCCTCGGCGAGGGCGCGCAGCGCGTCTATGTCGCGAGCTTCCCGGTCGGCCTGGGCGAGTACAACTCGACCCCGACGGGCCACTTCAAGGTGCGACCGAAGAGCAAGCTGGTGAACCCCGCGTGGACGAACCCGCGCACGGGCGAGCACTTCAAGCCCGACGATCCCGCCAATCCGCTCGGCGAATACTGGATCGGGATCATGGGCACGGACGAGGCGAACGCCTCGATCGAGGCGTACGGCATCCACGGCACGATCGATCCCGCATCGGTCGGCCACCAGGCGTCGATGGGCTGTGTGCGCATGCTTTCGGCCGACATCTCGCTGGTGTACGAACTCCTGACCGAGCCCAACTCGACGATCGCCATCGTGGAGTGATGGGTCGATGGGCCGGCGCTCGGAGCACAAGTCTCCGCACGATGAGTCCCGCACGATGCGCAACGCTCGCCTCGCCCGTTCCGTCCGGCTCGTTCCGCTGGCGGCGCTTCTTTCGGCGGGCGGCTGCACCAACTTCGTGACGACGGGCACGTCGGACGCGGCCTTGCACGCCGTCCGGGAGGCGATGACGCGTGCCGGCGCGACCGAGGAGGCGAAGGTCGCCCGCGTGGACCTCGAGCCGGAGGAGCTGGAGCTGACGTTCCTGCGCTACCCGCCGGAGGGAAGCCGCGAGAACGAGCCACGGACGATCGTCGTGCGCATCGTGCCGTGGGGCGACGCCGAGCGCCGGCAGCGCACGATCGTCATCGACACGTGGCGCTGGCACGGCGCGCCGCCGATGTGGGGTGGATCGGCGAAGGAAGCGCAGACGGCGGTGAATCGGGCGATGAACGAGGTCCTGGCGGAGGCGGGGTGAGGCCCCGTCGTGGTGCGACGCGGGTTCCACCCGCTGCTCGAGTGTCGCCGCCTTGCGCGTCCACTGGGCTGGAACGGCGGCTGCATCCCAGATCTCAGATCCCAGATCCCAGATCTCAGATCTCAGATCTCAGATCTCAGATCTCAGATCCCCGATCTCAGATCCCTGATCCGCGATCCCCAATCCCCAGCTCATCCCCGCGTATTCCGCGGCCGTCCGTGGCCCATCCCTCTCCTCCGCGCCTTCCGCGGCCGCGGCGCCGCCGCGCGGACGTCGGACGGCCTTGAGCGCCATCGCGTCCGAAGGCCCTTGACTTTTATTCACAGTCGTGAATAATCATGCATCGTGTCCGTCTCCCCCGAACATCGCCGCCGGCTGATCCGCGAACTGCTCCGCGCCGATCGCGTCCACAGCCAGGACGAGCTGCGGCGTCGCCTGCGCCAGCAGGGCGTGCGCGCCGAGCAGGCGACGCTTTCGCGCGATCTGCACGCGCTGGGGGTCGTGAAGGGGCCCGATGGCTACCTGCTGCCCGAAGCGCCGGTCGCCGCCGCCCCGGCGCGGGCGGAGCTTCGTCAGTTGGCGCGGCAGTACGTCGTCTCGGCGGATGCCACGGGTCCGCTCGCCGTCATCCGGACCGGTCCCGGGCGCGCGCAGCCGGTCGGCCTCGCGCTCGACAACGCCCGGATCGACGGCGTGCTCGGCACGATCGCCGGCGACGACACGATCTTCGTGGCGACGCGCGACGCGGCGCTCGCGGCGCGCCTCGCCGCGCTCCTGCGGAAGATCGCGTCCGGCGCTGACGTCGGCGACGACGCCTTCGAGTTCCCCGAGCGTCGCTCGGCGCCATCGACGTCGCGCATCCCCGCCCGACGCAACCAGCCCCCGGCGAGGGACGCCCCGGCTTCCGACGACGATCTCGCCGGCCCGCGCGCCGTCCTCGCTCCTCGCACCTCGCACGCTCCGCGCCGACCCTTCGTCGGTCACGCATGACCACCACCGCTCGATCAACCTCGACGGCGCGGACCGCGACGGCGTCCATGAACGGCCCCGCGGCCAGTCCCGGCACCGGTCCATCGACCCATCCGGCGGCGGTGCCCGCCCCCGCCGGCGCGAACGCCGTCGCGCGGTGCGCCATCGTCGGCGCCGGCGGCTACAGCGGCGCGGAGCTCGTCCGGCTGCTGCTCGGCCATTCGCGCGCCGAGATCGTCGGTGTCTTCGCTTCGGCGAAGCGCGGCGGCGAGGGCGCGGTCGCGTCGTTCGCTTCGATCTTCCCTCGCTTCGCCAAGCGCGTCGATCTGGACATCCTGCCGACCAGCGTCGAGGCGGTGCTGGCCACGCGGCCCGACGTCGTCTTCCTCGCGACGCCCAACGAGGTCAGCCACGAGCTGGCGCCGGCGCTCCTGGACGAGTCGGGCGAACGCGCGCCGCTGGTCATCGATCTCTCGGGCGCGTTCCGCCTGCGGGACGCCTCTGCGTACCCGAAGCACTACGGCTTCGCGCACGCGCGACCGGACCTGCTCGCGAGCGCCGTCTACGGGCTCGCGGAACACGCGCGGCCGCAGCTTCGAACGGCGAAGCTCGTTGCGAATCCCGGCTGCTATCCGACCGCGGCGATCCTCGCCCTGCGCCCCCTCGTCGAGGCGAAGGCGATCCGTTCGTCGCCGCGCCCGATCATCGACGCCATCAGCGGCGTGAGCGGCGCTGGCCGCAGCGCCGACCTGCGCTCGCACTTCTGCGAGGTCAGCGTGCAGCCGTACGGCGTGCTGAAGCACCGACACACCCCGGAGATCGACCTGCACGCCGGCACGGCGACGATCTTCACGCCTCACCTCGGCCCCTACGACCGCGGCATCCTCGCGACGATGCACGCGACGCTCGCCGACGGCGTGGACGCGGCGCAGGTCGGCGCGATCCTCGAGCGGGCGTATGGGCGCGAGCCGTTCGTGCGGCTCCTCGCGGACCCCAGCGGGCGCGCGGCGCCCATGTGGCCATCGGTGAACGCGGTGCGCGGAACCAACTGCTGCGACATCTCGTATGCGGTCGATCCGGTGGACGGGCATCTGGTCCTGGTCAGCGCCATCGACAACCTCGTCAAGGGCGCCGCGGGCCAGGCGATCCAGTGCATGAACATCCGCCTCGGTTGCGAGGAGACCTCGGGTCTTCTCGGGGCCGGCGAAAGCGAGGGGTTGTAGATGTCGAATCGATTCCCGGTCGCACGCTTCCACGACGTCTCGTCGGGCGGGCTCGGCGCTTCCGGCACGCTCGGGGCCTCGAGCGCGCCGAACGTCTCGAACGCGCCGAGCACGACGATCAGCCCGATCACACCGATCACACCGATCACACCGATCACACCGACCAGCCCGATCAGCCCGATGACTCATGGCGCGGGCGGCGGCAGTGGCGCGGCTGGTCCATTGGTCGTGAAGCTCGGTGGCGCGGCGGTCGACGATCCCGCGAAGTCACCGGAGCTCTGGGATGCGCTGTGTGCGATGCACGAGGCGCATCCCGCGGGGCTGGTCCTGGTGCATGGCGGCGCGGCGATGGTCGATCGGCAGCTTGCGCGTCTCGGCCACGTCACGCAGCGGCGGGACGGCATCCGCGTCACGCCGCCGGATCAGATCGACGACATCGTCTCGGTGCTCGCAGGCACCGTGAACACGGCCCTGGTCGGTTGGCTCCGCAGCGTCGGCGCGCCGGCGGTGGGGCTCTGCCTCGGCGACGGCGGACTTTGTCGCGTGCGCCGGACGAAGCGATTCTCGTTCGATCCGGGCTGCGTCGGCGAGATCGTCGGCGGGGACGCGAAGGTCGTCGACGCGCTGCTCGGCGCTGACTTCCTTCCCGTGCTCTGCTCGATCGGCCTCGACGACGATGGCGAGCCGCTCAACGTCAACGCCGACGAGGCCGCCGCGGGCATCGCCGGGCTGATCGGCGCCAGCGGCCTCCTTCTGCTCACCGATGTTCCCGGTGTGCGCGGCGCCGATGGCCGCGTGATCGAGTCGCTCGACGCCGCGTCGATCGAACGGCTGATCGCCGAGGGGGTCATCACCGGAGGCATGATCCCGAAGGTGCGCGGCGCGCTCGACGCGGCGCGCACCGCGGGCATCGCCGCGACGATCGCCTCGTGGAACAACCCCGACGACCTGCTTCGCATCGGCCGCGGCGAGCGCGCCGGGACGCGCGTGCTTCCCCCGGCCTCGACGTCGGGCGCCCTGTTGGACGAGCCGGAGCTTCCCGCGCTCGCCTCGTGCGCGCAAGCCCTCACGGGGACAAGCGGCCGCTGAGCCACCCCAACCGGCGCGTCGGCCAAAACGACCGCCACCCCAGACCCGTACCCGCAAACCAGTAACCAGTAACCAGTAACCAGTAACCAGCAACCCCTCCCCCCGCCCCCCCGTCCGCCCCCATGCCCGTCGCACTCGCGCCTACCCCCCTCGCCCCCCTTCGCACGCGGCACCTCACCGCGCTCTCGGATGTCGCGCCCGACGAGTTCGCGCGGCTCCTGACGACCGCGGCGCTGATCAAGGGCGACCCCGCGCCGTATCGGCGCGAGCTCGATGGCCGGAGCGTGATCCTGCTCTTCGAGAAGGACTCGCTGCGCACGCGGTGCTCGTTCGAGGTCGGCGTCAATCGGCTCGGTGGCCATGCGATGTACATGGATCACTCGAAGAGCCGCATCGGCGAGCGCGAGTCGATCGCCGACTACGCCAGGAACCTCGACCGCTTCTTCGCGGCGATCGTGGCGCGGGTCTATTCCCACTCGACGATCGTCGGGCTCGCGAAGCACTCGTCCGTTCCGGTCGTGAACGCGCTCTGCGACCAGCACCATCCGTGCCAGGCGCTCGCCGACTTCCTCACGCTGCGCGAGCGGTTCGTCGTCGCCGGCAAGCGCGGCGCGCGCAGCGGTGCGCACGACGGTTCGCCCGGCGCATCGGGCGACGCCGACCTTCGCCGGATCAAGCTCGCCTACATCGGCGACGTCAACAACGTCGCCCATTCCCTTCTGCATGCCGCGGCCCTGGCTGGCGCGACGCTGACCCTCGTCGCGCCGCCGGGCTGCGGTAATTCACCCAGTTCCGTCGCGATCCTCCGCGAGGCGCAGCAGATCGCGTCGCGCACCGGCGCGACGATCCGCCTCACCGACGATCCCGGCGCGGTCGCCGGACATCACGCCGTCTACACCGACACATGGTTCTCGATGGGCTACGAACCGACCGCCGCCGAATCGCGCGCAGCGCGGCTCGAGCTCTTCGCGCCGTACCAGGTGAACCGTGCGCTGATGGCCAAGGCCGGTCCCGACGCGATCTTCATGCACTGCCTTCCCGCGCATCGCGGCGAGGAGGTCACCGACGACGTGATCGACTCGCCCAACTCCGCCGTCTACGACCAGGCGGAGAACCGCCTGCACGCGCAGAACGCGTTGATGGTGCATCTGGTTCCGGGGAGCGGACGGTAGCGTGGCGACGGCGCGGCCGTTGCGTGCATGTGCAACGTGCTGCCGACGCTGGTGCACGGGGAATCAGGAAGCGTCCGCTGCTGCGGCCGCGGACTTGCGGGCCATTGGGCAACGACAGGTGCCGTGGGACATCGGCAGCAGCGCGGCTGCGTGCGTGTGCGACGCGCTCGAGGCGGCGCTGGCACCCGGGGAATCAGGAAGCGTCCGCTGCGCGGCCGCGGAACGCAGGCCAGTAGACGCACGATAGGCGCTGAGGTGGACATCAGCGCGGCTCTTGGGTGCATGTGCGGCGTGCCGAGGCGCTCGGCCTTGCAGGGAATCAGGAAGCATTCGCTCCGCGGCCGCGGACGTGGGCCGTTGGGCGCACGATGGGCGCCTACGGTGGGACATCGGCGCCGGCAGCTCTTGCGTGCGTGTGCGACGCGCCCGAGGCGGCAGCGCGCGGGGAATCAGGAAGCGTCCGCTGCGGCCGCGGACTTGTGGGCCATTGGGCGCACGACGGAGTGCCACGTGGGACATCGGCGCCGGCGGCCGTTGCGTGCACGTGCGGCGTGCCGAGGCGCTCGGCGCGCGGGGAATCAGGAAGCGTCCGCTGCGTCTGCGGACCTGCAGGCCGATGAGCGCGATGGGCGCTGACGTGAGACACCGACACCAGCACCGATATCTTGCACACCGCCCCGCAGTCCAAAAGGCGTCCCCGACTCCTAATTCCTAACTCCTAACTCCTAACTCCCAACTCCCAACTCCCAACTCCTAACTCCCGCCCACCGTCACTCCCGTCCCTCCTCACACCTCGTGTCACTCCACCAACCTTCGATCACACCCATGCGAATCGTCCTTGCGTACTCCGGCGGTCTCGACACCTCCGTCATCGTTCCGTGGCTCAGGGAGCACTACGACTGCGAAGTCGTCTGCTTCGTGGGCGACGTCGGCCAGGGTGCCGACGAGCTCGCCGGCGTCGAGGAGAAGGCGATCCGCTCCGGCGCGGCCGCGTGCCACATCGTCGACCAGCGCCGCGAGTTCGTGGAGGAGTTCGTCTATCCGACGATCCTCTCCGGGGGCGTCTACGAAGGCCGCTACCTGCTCGGAACCTCGATTGCGCGACCGGTGCTCGCGCGCGGACAGGTCGAGCTGGCTCGCCAGGTCGGTGGCGACGCCCTCGCCCACGGCTGCACGGGCAAGGGCAACGACCAGGTCCGCTTCGAGAGCGCGTTCGCGGCGCTCGCGCCGGACCTCCAGGTGATCGCTCCGTGGCGTCACCCGCAATGGAACCTTCGGTCGCGCGAGGAGATGCTCGACTACCTCGCCAAGCACCGCATTCCCACGACCGCCAGCCGCGAGAAGATCTACTCGCGCGACCGCAACCTCTGGCACATCTCGCACGAGGGCGGCGCACTCGAGGATCCGTGGAACGCGCCGCCGGACGACGTCTGGATGCTCACGCGCCACGTGAAGGATGCGCCCGACAAGGCGGTCGAGGTCGCGATCGGCTTCGAGGGCGGCCGGGCCCGCTCGCTCGACGGCGCGCCGATGGCCCCCGAGGACCTGTTGGCGCGACTCAACGAGATCGCCGGCGTGCATGGCGTCGGGCGCGTCGATCTGGTGGAGAACCGGCTCGTCGGCATGAAGAGCCGCGGATGCTATGAAACGCCGGGTGGAACGGTCCTCGTGGAGGCGCTGCGCGGACTCGAGGAGCTCGTGCTCGACCGCGAGACGCTCCACTGGCGCGAGCAGGTCGGGCTGCGCTTCGCCGAGCTCGTCTACAACGGCCAGTGGTTCACGCCGCTGCGAGAGACGATCGGCGCGGCGATCGAGCAGATCGCGGAGCGCATGGACGGCGAGGTGCGCGTCCGGTTGCACAAGGGCAAGGCGTGGACGGTCGGGCGCCGTTCGCCAAATTCGCTCTATGCGGAGAAGTTTGCCACGTTCGGCCGCGACGAGGTGTACGACCAGAGGCACGCGGAGGGGTTCATCCGACTCTTCTCGCTCCCGAGCCGCATCGCGGCGATGAAGCGGATGGACGCCGCGCGGCGCGATGCGTGACGCGTTCGCGGCAGCGCGTGCTCGATCTCGGCGCGGCCGAGCCGTGGTGGAGTCCCTGCCATCCAAGGCCGAGACAGCGCCGACGCCGTCCAAGGGCAACCGATGTCCCACACACCTGCACAGACGCCGACGCCGAAACAAGCCCTCTGGGGTGGACGCTTCGAAGGCGCGAGCGATCCGCTTTTCCGGCGGTTCAACGATTCGCTTCCGTTCGACGTGGCGCTCCTGGCCGAGGATGTGGAAGGTTCCGTCGCGTGGGCGCACGCGCTCGCCCGCGCCGGCGTGCTGACCCGCGCGGAGGCCGACGCGCTCGCCGCGGCGCTCGCCGAGGTCGCCGCCGAGGGTGAGTCCGATCCGGCGGCCGTCGTCGCCAGCGGCGCGGAAGACGTCCATTCCTGGGTCGAGACGAAGCTGGTCGAGCGGCTTGGCCCGCTGGGGCGCAAGCTGCACACCGGGCGCAGCCGCAACGACCAGGTCGCCACCGACCTTCGACTCTGGGTGCGCGCGGAGATCGGACGGCGCCGCGGCGAGCTTCGCGCAGCCATCGCATCGCTCGTGGCGCTCGCCGAGCGCGAGATCGGGACGATCGTCCCGGGCATGACGCACCTTCAGCACGGCCAGCCGGTGCTCCTTTCGCACTGGGCGCTGGCGTACGTCGAGATGCTGCGGCGCGACGAGAGTCGCTTCGCCGACGGCGCCGCGCGGCTCGATGCCTGTCCGCTTGGCTCCGGCGCGTTGGCTGGAACCGCGTATCCGATCGACCGCGAGGCGCTCGCGCGCGACCTCGGCTTCGCACGCGCGACGCGCAACAGCCTCGACGCGGTGAGCGACCGCGACTTCGTGGTGGAAGCCCTGGCGAGCGCGGCGCTCTGCGCGACGCATCTGTCGCGCCTGGCCGAGGACCTGATCGTGTGGAGCGCCCAGGAGCATCGCTTCGTCGAGATGTCCGACGCCGTGACGAGCGGTTCGTCGCTCATGCCGCAGAAGAAGAACCCCGACGCGATGGAGCTGGTGCGCGGCAAGACCGGACGCATCGTCGGCGCGCTGACCACGCTGCTCGTCGTCCTCAAGGGCCTTCCGATGGCCTACAACAAGGACCTCCAGGAGGACAAGGAGCCGGTCTTCGAGGCGTTCGCGCACCTCTCGATGTGCCTGCGCATCGTGCCGCCGGTCATCGACGGACTTCGCGTCGATCGCGGGCGCTGCCGCGCCTCCTCGACCGCCGGCCACGCGAACGCGACGGAGCTCGCCGACTACCTCGTCCGCGCCGGCGTGCCCTTCCGCGATGCGCACGAGAGCGTCGGTCGCGCCGTCCGCCGCGCGATCGAACGAGGCGTGGCGCTCGAGGCGATGCCGCTCGACGAGCTGCGCGGCTTCGACGGCCGCATCGGTCCCGACGTCTTCGCCGCGCTCTCGCCCGAAGCCGCGGTCGCGCGGCGCGACGTGATCGGCGGCACGGCGCCCGCGCGCGTGCGCGAGGCGATCGCGGAGGCGCGTCGCTGGCTCGGCGAGGGGGTTGGGCCGGGCGCGTGAGGAGGGATCGACTGATGCCCGGTCAGCCGATGCCGCTCGTCCGACGGCCTGACGGCCGCGCGTCGCGCTCCGCGCCTTCCACGGCCAAACCTGCGACACTGATCGATTCTCCGCGTCGCCACGTCACGTGCTCGCCTCGAACCGCGTCCTCCCTCCATTGACGACCCAATCCGGCACCAGCTCGATCGATCCTGTCGTTCCCGTCGGGCCCGTCGTTCCCGTCGTCCCGGGCGGCTTCGCGGCGCTGGGTCTCGATCCGATGCTGCTCTCGGGGCTGGCGGCGCTCGGCTACGAGGAGCCGACGCCGATCCAGCGCGCGTCGATCCCGCCGTTGCTCGCGGGGCGCGACCTCCTCGGCCAGGCGGCCACGGGCACCGGAAAGACGGCGGCCTTCGCGCTGCCCCTCTTGCAGCGCACGACGAGCGTCCAGGTCAGGCCGCGGAACCCGCTGGCCCTCGTCCTCGTGCCGACGCGCGAGCTCGCCATGCAGGTGGCGCAGGCGATCCATCGCTATGGTCGCGAGCGCCACGCGAGCGTGCTGCCCATCTACGGCGGGCAGTCGTTCGGCCAGCAGCTTCGGGTGCTCGATCGAGGCGTGCAGGTCGTCGTCGCGACGCCGGGGCGGGCGCTCGATCACCTCGACCGCGGCACGATGGCGCTCGACGACGTGCGCATGGTCGTCCTCGACGAGGCGGACGAGATGCTCGACATGGGTTTCGCCGAGGATCTCGACGCGATCCTCAGGCGGCTTCCCGCCGAGCGCCAGACGGCCCTCTTCTCGGCGACGCTGGCGCCGCGCATCCTGTCGATCGCCGAGCGGCACCTTCGCGATCCGATGCGCATCGCGATCGCGACCGAGCGGACCAAGGCCGGCACGGTCCCGCGCGTGCGGCAGACCGCGTACATCGTCGTGCGGGCGAACAAGCACGCAGCGCTTGGACGCGTGCTCGACATGGAGTCGCCCGCGTCGGCGCTCGTCTTCTGCCGGACGCGACTCGAGGTCGACGAAGTGACCGAGGCGATGAACGCCCGCGGATATCGGGCCGACAGTCTCCATGGCGGCCACGCGCAGGAGCAGCGCGACCGTGTGATGGCCCGCTTCCGCAGCAACGCGAGCGACCTCCTGATCGCCACCGATGTCGCGGCCCGCGGACTGGACATCGACCACCTCACCCACGTCGTCAACTTCGACGTGCCCACCGAGCCCGACGCGTATGTGCATCGCATCGGCCGCACCGGGCGGGCCGGCCGCGAGGGGGTGGCGATCACCTTCGTCGAGCCGCGCGAGCAGCGCCTGCTGCGCAACATCCAACAGGCCACGAAGCAGAAGATCGACGTCTCGACGCTGCCGACCGTCGCCGACCTGCGCCATCGGCGCCTCGAGCTCACCCGGGCGTCGCTGCGCGAAGCGGTGGTCGCGGGCGACCTCGAGCGCTTCCGCTCGGTGGTGGCCGAGCTTGCCGCCGAGTTCGACCCGATGGACGTCGCCGCGGCGGCGGTCAAGCTTGCCCACGAGGCGAGCCACGCCGAGGCCGATGCGCACGCCGACGAGCAGGATCTTCCGCTGGACGCCCGGCGCGCGGGAACGGCCGACCCGGGCGGAGCCCGCGAAGCCTGGAACCAATCGACCACGACGAGCGTCCCGACTTCGGAGGTCACCGGTGGGCGCGCGACGGCGGGACGGCGCCGACATCGACGCGGCGCGCGAGGATGGGGGCGCGCGCCCGGTGGCGGTGCGAACGGCGGCGGCCAGCGCGACGACCGGCGCGCCGGCTTCGAGTCGACGCGGCTGTTCATCGGCGCGGTCGCCTCGAGCGTGTGCGCCGGCGACCTCGTCGGCGATCACCAACGAGGCGGGGCTGACCAGCGAGGTGATCGGGGCCATCGAGATCGCCGACCACTTCTCCCTCGTCGAGGTGCGCGCCGACCACGCCGCGGCGATCATCAAGGCGCTTGCGCGGCACGACGCTGCGAGGGCGCAGGTGGTCGTGCGGCTGGACCGGAACGTGTCCTGAGCGGCGCCCAGTGGAGCGATCGGATCGACTGGGCGGGAGCGTCGCGAGGGGGAGCACGGGTCTCGGGACACTGGTTCCGCTCAGTCCCTTCGGCCAGTCGCCCAGCCCTGTTCGTCGGCCTTCGCCACCAGGCCGCCGGACGCGGCTCGAGACTGCTGATCTTCGCCCGTCCGCGCGGCGAGGCCTCCTCGAGCAGCCGGTAGCGCAGTTCCTCGTCGCGGACGAGCGCGAAGCCGACGATCTCGAGCACGGCGTGCGTCGGCACGTCCTCGCGATCGATCCACTCGAGCACGTGCTGGGCGGTGCTCATGCGACGAAGCTGCGGTCCGCCGACCAGCTCGCGAAGCTGCTCTCGCAGTCCCGGAAGCGCCGGCGGCGTGTCGAGGTCGCGCTCGATCGGCGCAAGCCGCGCGACGTGATAGAGACGCGACTCGTCGGGCTCGAGCACCTGCGTGATGCGGGCGCGGCAGACGCCCTGGAGCAGGATGTTGTACCGGCCGCCGGCCAGCGCCTCGTGCTGGATGATGTGTCCGATGCAGACCGCCGGACGAAGTTGCGCCCAGCTCGCCGCGTCGGACTTGTCGCCGTCGTCCACCTTTCCGTGTCTGGGCATCAGCGTCGCCATCGCGATCTGTCCTCCGCCCTCCGTGGCGAACTCGAGGCAGTGGCTCAGCATCTGCTTGTAGCGCCGTTCGAAGATGTGCAGCGGCTGCACCGCGTGCGGCAGGAGCACGAAGCCGGGCAGCGGGAAGACCGGCATCGGCTTGCCGAAGTCGACGGTGATCGCGTCGGACATGAACGATCATAGAGCGGCCTTGGATGGCGCGCGACGCACGAACGGGGCGCGGGGCACATCGTCCGCGCCGTCGGCCCGGGCAGCCCGGAGCGCAGTCGCTTCGACGGCGACGGGCGATCGGACGGAAGCCACACGCGCCTGGCAGGATGCGGTGGCTTGGCGAACTGGGGGGCTCGCCGACCGCGCCTGCCAACCGACCGGCGGCCGCGCCATCGTCCGTGAATCGTCGGTGCGCCCCGCCGTCCCGCCGGCACCACAGGTCATTCACCCGCAAAAAGGTCACACTTCCCGGGGATCCTTCCCCGTGCGGCGACAATTCCCGGCACCGTGCGGCGTCTCGATCCGTGGTGCGCCTGGGGGCCGCTTGAACCGGTCCGGGCGCGGGCGCCGACCCCGTGTGCAGGAGATCGTCCCATGCCTCGCTGTCATTCCGTCCGCGCCGTCCGAGGCGCGCTCTGCGCGTCCGCGTCGCTCGCCTTCGTCGCGCCGGTCGCGAGCGCGGTCGACCTGACCGTCAGCTCGATCACGGTCATCCAGTCGGTGCAGTATGGCAGCACCGCGCTGGTGGGGAATCGCGCCACGATGGTCCGCGCGAAGATCGGCGTGACCGGGACGAGCGCGCCGGTCCCGAACGTCGACGCGATCCTGCGCGTCTACGTGGACGGCGTCGAGCAGGCGGGCTCGCCGGCATGCTCGCTCAACGGGCCGCTGAGCGCGCCAACGGCGCCCAATCTGGTGAACCTCGACGACACGATCAACTTCTGGGTGATCGTCCCGGAGAGCGCCGACGTCGACTTCAAGGTGGAGGTCGACCCGGGCAAGCTGGTCGCCGAGACCAACGAGAACAACAACATCCTCCAGCTCTCGAACATCGTCTTCGTCTGCCGCGACACCGTCGAGATCGCGTACGTGCCGATCAACTACACGGCCGGCGGCGGCCTGCCCGAGGGCTACCACATGCAGCCGGGCATCGGCGACAACTTCGTCCGAGCCATCTACGCGCCCGGCGAACTCAACTACCACCGTTCACCGCTGCCTCCGCTCACGTGGACGTACGACGTGAACGACACGGACACGGCGCTCCTCAACGCCCTCTCGGACATCCGCGTGAACCAGATCCCGGCGGCGGGCTACCCCGCTCCCGACTTCATCTTCGGCTGGCTTCCGGGGAATCCCTACTTCGGCAATGGGAAGTCGATCTCGATCCCCGGCGACGCCGCGTTCGGCAACACCGACCTGCCGCGATACCAGCGCACGTTCGCGCACGAGCTCGGGCATCTGGTCGGCCTCGTCCACAACAACGCCACGATCGGCACCAACGGCATCGACGTGGAGCATCATCTGGCCAACACCGAGAACATCCCGCAGGTCTTTCCCGGCTCGAAGAAGGACGTCATGGTCGCGGGCCAGCTCACCAGCGCGGCGTTCGTGAACGCCTCGAGCTTCGCCGCGTTCCTCAACGATCCGCGCGTCTCGTGCACGGCCGACGGCGGCGACCTTCCCCCCGGTGGCCCGCCGGGGGGCGGTGATCTGGCCGGTGGCGATGTCGGTCCCATGCTCCGCGTCTGCGGCGGCGTGACACACGCGGGGCGAACCGCGTGGATCGATCCCGTCTTCCGCGTTCCTTTGGCGCGCGCGACGCCCGACGACCCGACGGGCGACGTGGCCGTCGTCGCGTGCGACGACGCCGGTGCGCCGCTCTGGGTGGTCCGCCTCGACACCCAGCGCTCGCGCGAGTCGTGCGCCGGCGGCGGCGGGCTCGCGGCGACCTCGTCGGTCTATGCGCTCATTCCGGAGCGCGTGGGAGGCAGCGTCGTCGCGTCGGTCGACTTCTTCGATCTGGTCGACTCGAAGTCATGGCCTCCCCGAACCCGCAGTGCGAACGCGCTAGCGTCGCGGTCCTGTCGGTCGAGCCGCTCGGGCCGCCGCGGTCGCGTCGCCCGTCGGCCCCGGCGCGTGGAGCGGCGGCGCGGCGGCGCCGACGGCGCGGGCGCGGTGCTGACGGGAAGCGTGCGCATCACCTGGAGCGCCGAGGACCCCGATGGCGACGCGCTCGTGTCGCACGTGCTCTACAGCCCCGACGGCGGCGAGCGATGGATTCCGATCGCCGTGGACCTTGCGGCGACCTCGTTCGATTTCGACACCGCGCATGTTCCCGCGACGCGTGGCGGCACCGGGCTCTTCGTCGTGCGCACCAGCGACGGGTTCAACAGCACCGACTCGCCGATCTTCATGTCGGCGGCGCTGGGCATGGGCAATCCTCCGGACGTCTACCTCGTCACGCCCAACGACGGCGACACCTTCAGGCAGCATGCCGAGGTGATCCTCCACGCCGCCGCGTGGGATCTCGAGGATCTCATGCTCGACGATGCCAACATCGTGTGGACCTCCAGCCTCGATGGCGTGATCGGCGTCGGAAGGATGCTCCTCGTCGATTCACTCCAGCCGGGAACCCATGTGATCACCGTGACGGGAACCGATTCCGACGGGATGAGCGGTGGAGCGCAGGTCGAGATCACCGTCACTCCGCGCACCGTGCTCGGCGCCGACCTCAACCTCGACGGACACGTCGACGGCGCCGACATCGGTCTCCTCCTGGGAAGCTGGGGCGTGGAAGGAAACGATCTCGACGGCAACGGCGTGGTCGACGGCGCGGATCTGGGCGTCCTGTTGAGCGCGTGGAACTGATCGTGATCCCGACGGAACGCCTCATGCGCGTCCCAGTTGACTCTCGCGCCCCACCCAACCCAACTTCGCCGTGAGATGCCACCTTCGGCAAGGGGTCGAACGCATGGGGGTCCACTGGAATCCGTATCAGCCGACCTCCCTCGCCATCGTGATGAAGTTGGTCTCCGGCAGCTCCGCGACGCCGAGTCGACGGAGCATGTTGACGATCTGCGCCGTGTGGTAGAAGCCGTGCGTGCAGACGTGGACCAGCACGTCGTGCGCCGCGGTCGTGCTTGTCACACCCGCGCGGTTCGTGCGGGTCACGGGCCGGTCGAGCTCGCGGTCGTCGAGCTTCGAGAGGTAGTCCCCCCAGCGCTCGTCGAGATCGGCCCAGTCGCGCAGGAGCGGCGCCAGCCCCCCGCCGGGATCGTGTTCAGGGAGGATGGCCTTCGGGGCGCCCTTGAGCGCCTCGAGCCAGGCGAATTCCGCGGCGTGGAGGTGGTTCAGCGCGGCGAAGACGCTGCCCGGCCCGATCGGGAACGGCTCCCGCAGTTGCGCGGGCGTGAGTCGCGATGCGGCCTCGAGGATGCGCGTGCGCGACCAGAGCCGATG
>JAXMAF010000015.1:0-153715 GCA_046350555.1 Phycisphaerales bacterium | reverse complement strand
CGCCTACCTTGACGTCGATTGACGTGGTGGCCGCCGGGCGGCGCGCTGCTCACATCGACCGCTTCGCTGGCGGCTGCTCTTGCAGTCGGGGAAGGTCGTCAAGGCCGGCCAGGCCAAAGACGTGCAGGAATTCGCGCGTGGTGCCATAGAGCATCGGACGGCCGAGCAGCTCCGCGCGTCCGGCGATTCGTACAAGCCTTCGGTCCATCAGCCCACGGAGCACCTCGCCACACGCAACGCCGCGAATCGCCTCCAGCTCGGCGCGGAGGATTGGTTGCCGGTAGGCGATGATCGCCAACGTTTCGAGTGCCGCAGGCGAGAGTCTTGCCTGTTGCCGTTCACCTCGCAGTCGCTCCAGCAGCGGATTGAACTGGGGTGTGGTGAGCACTCGACGGCCACCTGCAACCGACTCGACTCGGAACGTGCGCCCGCTCTCCGCATAGCCCCGGTTGAGTTCCTCGACTGCCGCCTCGATCGACCTTGTGGTTGGACCCGAAGGCGTCAGGCCGAGAACCTCGATCAGTCGCGCGTCGGCCAGCGGACGATCGGCGGCGAACAGCACAACCTCGACCCGTTGGGCGAGGCTCGCGTCGGCGCAGGGCACGGCCATGGCGGCGTCAGTCCGCTCCACCGGGCTCGATGCCAAGCCGTCGGCGCTCGTTCGCGCCGCCTCGGTGGCGTCGGTCGCGTCGATCGAATGCGGCGAATCAGTCATGGCGCGAAGGGTAGCATTGCGCAGCACGCCCGCGATCGTCGGCGCCCGATTGTTTCAGCCGTGGGACAGGGCTGGCCGGAGCCGGTGCGTGTGTCTTCCCGAGCGCGGCGTCACGCACGCAATGTGTGCTCGAGTTCCTCATGGAGGCGACACGTGCTTCGGCCAACCAAGCTGCCGGCCTTGAGGCTTCTCGCGCCGACCTGGTTGGCTGCCTGGGCGTGGATGACGACCGTGCCCGTCGCTGGCGCGGCTGAAGCTGCACATGCGATTCGACGCCTGGCCATCGCCAACGTCAACGTGATCTCGATGATCGATGGCGTCGCCGACACCTGCCGGACCGTGGTCGTCGAGGGCGATCGAATCGTTGCGGTCGTCGGCCCGGACGAGTACCGCTTTGTTCCCGGCGACACGCTGGTGCGTGGCGCCGGCCTCTGGCTCATGCCGGGCTTGATCGATCCAGCCGTCGCGACCGGCGATCCGGCCGAGCTTCGGCTGCGGGCCCTTGAGGGAATCACGACCGTCGGCATGGTCGACGAATCGGCGCTGACGCGGCTGAGGCCGCTGGTCTCGGGTGCGGGCTCGCGCATGCCCGACCTGTGCGCCGCCCCGGTGCCACGGGAGCGCCCGGTTGGCGTGGGACCAGCGTCGGGACGGGCGGCCGGGCCCGATGGCAATGTCCGGATCGCGCCGTCGGACCTGGTCGAGGACTTGCTCGATCGAGCGAAGGCGGGAGAGTCGGCGCCCAACCTGCTTCGTGCCGCGACGCGCGATGCAGCGCTGGCGCTTCGTCGCGGCGACATCGGGCGGATCGCGCCCGGCACCCGCGCCGATCTGGTGCTGCTCGAAGCCGATCCTCGTGTGCAGATTGGATCGCTTCGGGCCATCCGCGCGATCGTCCTCAGGGGGGAATACGTGACTCGCGCCGAGATCGAATCGACGCGCGATCGTTGCGAGGCCCTCAACCAAAGCGCCGCTCATGCGTTCGAGCACATGCAGCCGCCACCGGATTGGTCGCAGGATGGGATCGACCCATGGCGCCGTACCTTCATGCTGCGCTTCGACGGCCTGCCGCAAGGCGCACTTCGGTGCATGGTTCGACAGCGCGGTGGGGCGTTCGAGAGCTTCTCGCAGCGCGAGATGTGGTCGCCGCTGTACAGCCGCACGACGATCGTCGCCCAGCACGACCGCGGCGGCGGCATCGTGTCCGCCACGATCGTCCACGAGGATCCGGCCGCTGCGTTCAGCGTCGAGGTCGAGCGAGCTGGATCGGCCTGGAGGCTTCTCGTCGATGACGAGGACGGGCAGCGCTGCGTGGCCATACCCGATGAACCGACTCCTAGCCCCGACCGTTCGGGGTGCCAGCCTCGCGTGGCGGCGCCGCTGCCAACGGACCGCCCAGTCGAGGATTGCCAGCAATCGCCATCGCCGACGCTCATCCTCGACTTGCTTCCGTCGATTCCCGACCTGGTCCAACTGCTTGGTTCGCGGCAGACGATCGTTCGGCGCAGTGTCGAGCGCCCAACGGTCATTCGATCCGACGAGCTGGCCTACGGAGCGGGCCGTTTGGCGTGGAACCACGTGGACATCGCGGTGCGGGAGCGAGTTGCAACCCCCGAGTTCGACCGAATCGAGCAGGCCGTCGCCGCCGCTCTCCCCGCAGGGTGCGACGTCGGAACGATCTGGATCGGACCGCGTCGAACGACATCCCTGTTGTGGGACCTGGGCGTGCCGAGGGAAGCGTGGCGTCAGCTTGTTCGGATCACGATCGGACTCGACGCAAATGGATGGCCTGCGGAAGCGGTGATCGCTGTCCCGGAGGGCTTGTGGCAGGTACATGATTGGGATGCGCCCGCGTGGGCTGGCACGCACCGCACGCCCTAGTGTCCGAGACGGTGCCCGGAGACGGCGTCCGAGACGGTGCGCCTTCGGGCGCTCCTTGGCGACCAGCGGTCGCTTCGGTGCAGTGGATTGAGCGCGAATCCCCTTCGGCGCCCACAGTGGGTCGAAGCCGCCTTCGGCCGTTCGCATGTCCCTCGACGACCCTGCCGTCACAAGGGGACCGGTAGCCTGTTCGTGTTCATCCTGAGTTCCTGGAGACACCCATGTTGTTCACCTGTGCTCGTCGTCACCTGATCGTCGGCATCGCCGTCGCTCTGGCCTCGCCGCTTCCAGCGCTGGCCCAGGGCGCGGCTCCGCCGGCCGATCCGCCGCGCCAGACCGGCGGCGGTCCGGGCGGCCCTCCGGGCGGCTTCGGGGGTGGCGGGGGCGGAGGAGGCAACCGCGACGGCGAGCGGCCCACGCAGCGGCGAGGAGGCTTCTTCCGCGGCGCCTTCGGCATGAACGACGCGTTGCAGCCTGAGTTCATGGGCCGCGACCTCTCGCTCTTTGTCTCGGGGATCGGGCTCGACGAGAGCCAGAAGCCGATCGTCGAGTCGCTGCTTGAGGACTATGTCGCCGCCTTCGAACTCGGACTCGAGCCGGTCAGCGAATCGATGCAGGAGCTCGGACCGCAGCTCATGCGCAGCTTCATGTCGCCCGAGACGCGCGAGAAGTTCCGCGGCGCATTCGAGGGCGTGCAGGAGGAGATCCGCAAGCAGGTCGAGAACGGCGCGGCCGAACCGACTCCAGAGGCGACGCAGGCGATGATCGAGGAACGGATGACGAAGGTCATCGAGGAGGTGCGCAAGGCACGCCAGGCCTCCGGCGAGGAGCAGCAGACCAAGCAGGTGATGGGTCAGATGATCGAGAAGCTCGAGGCGTGGCGCGCCCAGCGTGCCAAGCTCCGCGAGCAGCTCGTCTCGGGCGTCAAGGCCCAGCTTCGCGACGACCAGGCGACAAGGTGGCCGACCTTCGAACGCAAGCTTGATCGCGAGAAGACGCTCACTCGCGGTCGTCTCTCGGGCGAGTCGACCGATCTGCTCAAGGTGGTGGATCGCCTGGAGCTCGACGATGTCACGCTCGCCGGTGCGAAGGAGATCCTCGGCAACTACGAACTCCGTCTGGCCGAGGCGCTGAAGGCGAGGAACGACTACTTCGCCCAGAGCGAGCCTCGACTGATGCGCGCCGTGCAGGAACTCGACGTCAAGACCGGGCTGGACATTGCGCGGAAGCAGGTGCAGTACCGCATCCGGCTGCGCGACGTGAACGAGGAGTACCGACCGCTCATCGCCGCGGCACTTCCTGCGGAGGTCGCCGCCAAGTTCAACGAGGAGGCGCTTCGCGACTCCTTCGAGCGCGTCTTCCGTCCGACCCGCGCCGACGAGGTGCTCGAGTACGTGCGGTCGCTCGACCTTCCTTCCGAGATCGTCCAGCAGATCGACGCGATCGAGCAGGCGTACCGGCAGGAACTCAAGACGATGAACGAGAAGCTCGTGTCGATCACCAAGAAGGAAGAGCCCCAGGAGCAGATCCGGGAGGCCGAGCGCTTCGCAGGCTTCATCAGCGGGAACTTCCAGCCGCGTCGCGGCGGAGGCAACGACGCCGGCGATCCGGTTCGCGACGGGTTCCGCGACCGTCGCGACATGGCTGAGAAGTACATCGAGCGGCTCGCGACGGTGCTGACGCCGGAGCAGGCTGCGAACATGCCAAAGCGCGAGCGGCGCGCGTTCGGCGGCGGCTTCGACAACCTTCCGCCGGAGATGCGCGACCGGATCATGCAGCGTGTCGACACCAACGGCAACGGCCAGATCGATCCCGAGGAGCAGGACGCCGCGCAGCGGCTCTTCCGCGAGCGCTTCGGCGGCGGCGGCGGGCCCGGTGGCCAGGGTGGCGGCCCCGGCGGCGGGGCTGGCGGAGCTCCCGGCGGCGGCCGAAACCGCCAGTCGGAGTGACGAATGATGGTTGCCGCGTCGGTGACGGCGCGCGGATGATGCGAGGACGCTGATCATGCGCGGCGGCGCGCGCCGTCGAGCCAGCGCCGGCCGAAGCACGTGTCGTGTGGCCCCGACCCGCCCTGTCGCGGGTGACCGACGTCAGCCCGACAGTCCCTCGAAGAGCGGTGTGCTCAGGTAACGCTCGCCGAACGAGCACATGATCGTGACGATCGCCTTGCCCTTGTACTCGGGCTTGGCGGCGATGCGCGCCGCGGCGCAGGCGTTTGCGCCGGAGGAGATTCCGGCGAAGATGCCTTCTTCCTTGGCGAGCCGGCGCGCCCACTCGTAGGCCTCTTCGTTGCTCACGGTCTCGATGCCATCGAGGAGGGTCGTGTCGCAGTTCTTCGGGACGAAGCCGGCGCCGATCCCCTGGATCTTGTGCGGCGCCGGACGGCCGCCGGAGAGGACCGGCGACGCGGTCGGCTCGACGGCGATCGCCTTGAAATCCGGCTTCAGCGGGCGGATGTGGCGCGTGACGCCGGTGATCGTTCCGCCCGTCCCGACTCCCGCGACGATGCAGTCGATCCTGCCGCCGGTGTCCTGCCAGATCTCCGGACCGGTGGTCTTCTCGTGGATCGCCGGGTTCGCCGGATTGCTGAACTGCTGCGGCATCCACGCGTTCTTCGTCCCCAGCGCCATCTCCTCGGCGCGCTTGATGGCGCCGTTCATGCCTTCGCTGGCCGGCGTCAGCACCAGGTTGGCGCCGAGCGCCCGGAGCAGGACGCGGCGCTCCATGCTCATCGACTCGGGCATGCACAGCGTGAGCTTGTAGCTGCGCGCGGCTGCGACGAACGCAAGGGCGATGCCGGTGTTGCCGGACGTCGGCTCGATGATCTCCATGCCTGGCTTGAGCGCGCCGGTGCGCTCGGCGTCCTCGATCATCGCGGAGGCGATGCGATCCTTGACGCTGGCCATCGGATTGAAGAACTCGCACTTGGCGAAGACGGTCGCGTGACCGGCGGGGATCACGCGCCGCAGCCGCACCATCGGCGTGTTGAACGTGGTGTCGACGATCGATTCGAACGTGTGTCCAAGTGGCATGCGAGTTTCCCTTTGCGGCAGATGCTACCGCGCTGCGTCCGATGCGGAAGAGGTCGGATCGCGGAGGCGGCGCGCCGCGACGGGATCGATGTCGGGCCGGAAACGCGCCTCGTCGGCGCAGCGCCGCCACGCGCACCGTCGATCATTCCCAGTTCGCCAGCAGCACGCCAAGGTCGCCACCGTCGACGGCGCCGCTTCCGTCAAGGTCGGCGACGCCGCCGGATGCGCCCCAGGCGGCCAGCAGGATTCCCAGATCGGCGCCGTCGACATCGCCGTCGCCGTCGAGGTCGCCGGGAACCGGTGGATCGGCGAAGCTGATGCGGACGTTGTCGGCGCCCAGGTCCCACATCTGGAAGATGAAGAAGAACTCCGGGTCGCCGTAGAAGAAGATCACGCGGTCCACGTCGGCGATGACGGTGTTCCAGCTTGGCGTGCCGACGGCGCCGAACTTGATCGTCTTCCAGTTCGGCGGCAGCGACGTGGCCTGCGACGGCACGACGAAGTCGAACGACTTCCACGGGGCGCCCTCCGACGGGATGTTCGGCCCGAGCGTGTAGACGGCCCAGTCGTCGGCGGTGTTGCCCGGCGTTCCGTTGTCGTCGACCAGCATCAGCGCCAGCGGCCTTCCGTCCGCCGAGAAGTCCACGTCGAAGACCTTGAGGTCGATGCCGATCGAGGTCACCCCGGCCGACCGGAAGTCGCCGGTGAAGATCGATTCGCCTTGCGTCCGAAGCTGCGGCGCGAAGGTGTCGAGGTTGTCGGTGCGAAGGTACGCGCCAGGGTTGCCGCCGCTGGCCGGAAAGGTCACGGGAATGCCCCACGTCCAGCCACCGGTGTTGGCGCCGCCGGTGAAGTCGACCGTCACCGTCGCGGCGGCGACGCTCGTTGCGGTAAGCGCGGCGAGCGCCAGGGCGACTCGACGCGGAAGCGAAGAAGCGGTGAAGCGGGCCTGGATCGGATCATGGATTGGATCATGGACTGGATCATGGATCATGGGTCGTGTCTCCGTGCCTGGATGCGGCCGCTACGATAGAAGTCATGCCCTCGTCGTCGCGTCATCCGGGCGCCGGACCCGATTCGGCGCCCTCGTCTCGCCCGCAAGGCGCGGCCGCACATGGCGTGGACCCGTCGCGCGTCGACGAGGCCGTCGGCCGCCTCAGCGAGTCGATCCTCGCCGATCCCCGGACGCATCGACTCTCGACGGCGTTCCTTCCCGATCGCGACGAGGTGATCGGGATCCTCGATCGCCTCGGTTGGCTGATCTTCCCCGGTTTCTTCGGTCCGCGCAACCTCTCGCGCGAGGGCATGCGCGCGCACGTGGGCGTCGTCGTCTCCGAGATCGCCGAACGGCTCTTCCGCCAGCTCGACGCGGCGTTTCGCTACGAGCGGCGCATCGAACCCGGGGCATCGCGCTTCGACCAGCGCTGCGCCGAGTGCGAGTCCAAGGCGGCCGAGGTCTGCGCGACGTTCCTCGCGCGGATTCCCGAGATCCGCCGCATGCTCTCGCTGGATGTGCAGGCCGCCTTCGATGGCGATCCGGCGGCGCGACACACCGACGAGATCATCTTCTGCTATCCGGGAATGCGTGCGCTCACCACCCACCGCCTCGCGCACGCGCTCTACCGCCACAACGTGCCGCTCGTGCCGCGCATGATGAGCGAGCACTCCCATTCGCTCACCGGCATCGACATCCATCCCGGCGCCCGGATCGGCCGCGGCTTCTTCATCGATCATGGCACGGGCGTGGTGATCGGCGAGACGACGATCATCGGCGACCATTGCCGCATCTACCAGGGTGTCACGCTCGGCGCAGCGTATTTCGAGCGCGACGAGCAGGGCAAGATGAAGCGCGACACCAAGCGCCATCCGACCCTCGAGGACCATGTTGTCGTCTTCGCGAACGCGACGATTCTCGGCGGCACCACCGTGATCGGCGCCGGCTCCCAGATCAACGGCGGCGTCTTCCTGACCAGCAGCGTCCCGCCCGGCCACGTCGTCCGCGGCGCGCGTCCGGAGCAGACCTTGCGGAACAATCCCGAGATGCCGCCGGCGTCGTTCGCGATCTGAGACGCGTCTCGGTTGATTCTCGCGCCCCGCCCAACCCAATTCCGCCGCGAGACGCCGCGGTGGGCAAGGGGTCGAACGCAGGAAGGTCCACTGGAATCCGCATGAAGGAGGCCGCGATCGGCATTCGCGGCCACCTTGCCGATCGCCGGCTGCGCTGGACGATCCACGTGCTGCGTTTCTCCGAGTGTCCCGAGTCAGAAATTCGCGTCATGTGTTCGGCCCTGATTTCGCCTGGCGGCGTCGTCGAGACTCCGCCTATCGCTACGGATAGGCCGTTCGTCTCGACTCCTTGCCAGACGAAATCATGTCGCGCCCACATGCCGCGAATTTCTGACTCGGGACACTAGACTGGCATCTCTTCCGCACCGCGCACGCTTCACTTCCATGCCCACCCATCCTCTCGCCGTCTCCGCCTCCGCGCCGCTCGACACTGCGCTCGGGCGCCGGACGATCTTCCGGTTGGACGCGCTCAAGTCCCTCGGGAACATCGACGCCCTGCCATACTCGATCAAGGTCCTGCTCGAGGCGTGCCTGCGCAACTGCGACGGCCGCGTGGTGACGGAGGAGCACGTCAAGCGCCTCGCGACGTACAACGCGGCGCGCGTGGGCGACGAGGAGATCGCGTTCATGCCCGGACGCGTCGTGCTCCAGGACTTCACCGGCGTCCCGTGCGTCGTCGACCTCGCGGCCATGCGCGATGCGATGGCCCGCATGGGCGGCGACCCGGCGAAGGTCAACCCGCTCGTGCCGTGCGACCTGGTCATCGACCACTCGGTGCAGGTCGACGCCTTCAACTCCGGCACGGCGCTCACGATCAACAGCTCGCTCGAGTTCGAGCGCAACATGGAGCGCTACGAGTTCCTCAAGTGGGGCCAGTCCGCGCTCTCGAACTTCCGGGTGGTGCCGCCGGCGACGGGCATCGTGCACCAGGTCAACATCGAGTACCTCGCGAAGGTCGTCTGGGAGCGCGAGACGAGCGACGGCGTGGTGCTCTTCCCCGACTCGCTCGTCGGCACCGACAGCCACACGACGATGGTCAACGGCCTCGGCGTCGTCGGTTGGGGCGTGGGTGGCATCGAGGCCGAGGCGGTGATGCTCGGGCAGCCGATCTACATGCGGATTCCCGAGGTCGTCGGCTTCCGGTTCACCGGCCGGCTGCGCGAGGGCGTCACCGCGACCGACCTCGTGCTCCGCGTCACCGAGCTGCTCCGCGCCTTCGGCGTGGTCGACAAGTTCGTCGAGTTCCACGGTCCCGGACTGGCCGACATGCCCGTGGCCAACCGCGCCACCATCGGCAACATGGCCCCCGAATACGGCGCCACGATCGGCTTCTTTCCGGTCGACGAGCGCACGCTCGACTACCTGCGGCTCACGGGCCGGGACGAGGCGCTGGTGCGCACCGTCGAGCAGTACAGCAAGGCGCAGGGCCTGTGGCGCGACGATTCGCGCCGGGTCGCGTATTCCGCCAACCTGGAGCTCGACCTCTCGACGGTCGAGCCGGCGCTCGCCGGACCACGGCGGCCGCAGGATCGCGTGAACCTCGCCGCGATGAAGCCGTCGTGGCGGAAGGAACTCGCCGGGTTCTACAAGAAGACGGCCCCGGCCGAGTCCGCGCGCCGACCCGCCGGAGCGCTGGCGGGGGTCGCGGCCGCGACGCTGGAGGCGCCCTCCGGCGCCGTGCCGGTCGTGCTCGACGGCGAGGAGTTCCTGCTCAGGCACGGCGACGTGGTCATCGCCGCGATCACGAGCTGCACCAACACGAGCAATCCCAGCGTGATGGTCGGCGCCGGCCTGCTGGCCCGCAACGCGGTCGCGAAGGGCCTCGCTCGCAAGCCGTGGGTCAAGACCTCCCTCGCGCCCGGATCGAAGGTGGTCACCGACTACCTCACGAAGGCGAACCTCATCGACGACCTCGAGGCGCTCGGCTTCTGGGTCGTCGGCTATGGATGCACGACGTGCATCGGAAACTCGGGACCGCTTCCCGACGCGATCAGCAAGGCCGTGAACGAGAACGACCTCGTCGTCGCGAGCGTGCTCAGCGGCAACCGCAACTTCGAGGGGCGCATCCACGCGGACGTGAAGGCGAACTACCTCGCCTCGCCTCCGCTGGTGGTCGCCTATGCGATCGCCGGGACCGTCGACATCGACTTCGCGACGGAGCCGCTCGGCCACGACGCGGCCGGTGCGCCGGTCTTCCTGCGGGACATCTGGCCGACGGAGCGCGAGGTGCACGAGACGATCGCGCGCTGCGTGACGAGCGAGGGATTCCGACGCGAGTACGCCGACGTCTTCAAGGGTTCGGCCGAATGGCAGGCGATCAAGACCTCGACGGGTCGCTCGTACGCGTGGAACGCGAAAAGCACGTACATCCAGAACCCGCCGTACTTCGAGCAGATGCCCCCCAAGCCCGGCCCGATCTCGCCGGTCAAGGGCGCCCGCGTCCTCGTGAAGGTCGGCGACTCAGTCACGACCGACCACATCTCGCCCGCCGGCGACATCCGGAAGGACTCGCCCGCCGGCGCGTACCTGCTCGAGCACGGCGTCCCGAAGAGCATGTTCAACAGCTACGGTTCGCGCCGCGGCAACGACCGCGTCATGACGCGCGGCACGTTCGCGAACATCCGCATCCGGAACCAGATCGCGCCCGGAACCGAGGGCGGCGTGACGACCGACTTCACCGACGGGCCGAAGGGCACCGTGAAGTCGATCTACGACGCGAGCGTCAACTACAAGGCGAAAGGCATTCCGCTGGTCGTGCTCGCCGGCAAGGACTACGGCATGGGTTCGTCGCGCGACTGGGCGGCGAAGGGCACCTTCCTCCTCGGGGTGCGCGCCGTCATCGCCGAGAGCTTCGAGCGCATCCACCGCAGCAACCTCGTCGGCATGGGTGTGCTGCCGCTGACCTACAGGCCGGGCGAGAGCGCCGCCTCGCTCGGCCTCGATGGCACCGAGACGTTCGATCTCGACATTCCTGCGAATCTTCAGCCGCGGCAGGAGGTCGCCGTGACCGCGAGCAGGCTCGACGGCACGACGCGGAGGTTCATGGCGATCGCGCGCGTCGACACGCCGGTGGAGGTGGACTACTACCGCAATGGCGGGATCCTGCACACGGTGCTGCGGCGGATGGCGGGCGTGGGGTGAGTCGCGGGCTGCGGGCGGCGCGAGGGAATCGGGATCCGTCTTGGGGGGTCGTGGCTTCCCGCGCGGCCGACCGGTCGGCCCCTCGGCGCGCACGCTACGGTTGCCGATGCTCACCTGTCCCGCGGGATTCGTCGCCAACGGCCTGCGCGCCGGAATCAAGCCATCGGGCAAGCCCGACCTCGCCGTCGTGCTTGCGCCGGGCGGCGCGACGGCCGCCGCGATGCTCACGTCCAATGCCGTGCGCGCTGCGCCGCTGATCGTGACGGCGCGGAACCTCTCCTCGTCCGCGTCGGACGTCCGCGCCGTGCTCATCAACGCCGGATGCGCCAACGCCGCGACCGGCGATGAAGGCGAGCGCCGGGCGGTGGCCTGCACCGAGGCGCTTGCGAAGCGAATCGGATGCCGTTCGAGCCAGGTCCTGGTGAACTCGACCGGCGTGATCGGCGTTCAGCTTCCCGAGGAACGGGTCGTCGGTGCGCTGGACGCGCTCGTCGCCGGCGCCGCCGCGGACGGCCTGGTGCGCGCCGCCGAGGCGATCATGACGACCGACACGCGGATGAAGGTCGCCGAGGCCACGGGGCGCACGGCGACCGGCGAGCCGTTTCGTGTTGTCGGCATCGCGAAGGGCGCGGGGATGATCCACCCCGCCCTCGTGCCGCACGCGACGATGATCGTCGTGATCCTCGTCGACGCCGCGGTCGAGCCGTCGGCGCTGGCGGCGGCGCTCGCCCGCGCGTGCGACCGGTCGTTCCACCGCATCTCCATCGATGGCGACACCTCGACCAACGATGCGGTCTTCGCGCTGGCGTCGGGAGTCGCCGGGCGCGCCGACGGCGCGTCGCTCGACGCGGCGCTGACCGACGTGTCGCGCTCCCTGGCGCTCCAGATCGTCCGCGACGGCGAGGGCGCGACCAAGCTGATCCATGTCCGCGTGGCCGGCGCGAGGTCGGCCGCCGACGCGCTGGCAGCGGCGCGCACCGTGGCGCTCTCGATGCTGGTGCGCACCGCCGTCGCCGGCGGCGATCCCAACTGGGGACGCATCCTGGCGGCGCTCGGCCGCAGCGGCGCGTCCTTCGAGCTCGCCCGACTCGCCGTCCACGCCGACCGAATCCCGCTCTTCGCCCACGGCGCGCCGTGCGCCACGACGCCGGCCGAGCGGGCGCGCATCTTCAAGTCGGCGGATGTGGCCATCGTGATCGATCTCGCCGCCGGAACGCACGCCGACGAGTTCTTCACCTGCGATCTCACCGAGGAGTACGTGCGGGTGAACGCGGAGTACACGACCTGATATGCGCCCCAGTTGACTCTCGCGCCTCACCCAACCCAGTTCCGCCGTGAGACGCCGCTGTGGGCAAGGGGTCGAACGCATGGAGGTCTACTGGAATCCGTATCACACGCGTCCTAGGTGACTCTCGCGCCGCACCCAACCCAGTTCCGCCGTGAGACACCGCTGTGGGCGAGGGGTCGAACGCATGGATGTCCGAGGCAATCCGCAGAGGTCGCGCGACGGAACACGCACATGACGATCGTCACGCCACGGCTCGAACTCGTCTCCGCGACCGTCGGCGCGCTGGCGGCGGCGCTCGATGGCCCGGAGCCCCTCGCCGCGCACCTTGGCGCCCAGGTGTTACCGACGTGGCCGCCGGAGTTTCTCGACCCGCCGGCGCTGCGGTACGTGATGGATCGCGTCCGCGAGCGGCCCGGCGACCTCGAGTGGTGGATGTACTTCATGGTGCTGCGGGACGAGCCCGGCGGACGCGTACTCGTCGGCAGCGCCGGATACAAGGGGCCGCCGACCGACGACGGAACGGTCGAGGTGGGCTACGGCGTCGTCGCCGATCGTCGCAGGCGCGGATTGGCGAGCGAGGCGGTTGGCGGGCTGCTCGATCGCGCGTTCGCCGAGCCGAAGGTGCGGCGCGTCATCGCGGAGACGATGCCCGAGCTCGTCGGCTCCATCGGCGTCCTGCGCCGCTGTGGCTTCCGCTTCATCGGCGACGGTTCCGAACCCGGCGTGATTCGCTTCGAGTTGATGCGACGCGAGCGGGCGCTGCCGGGCGGTCGTTGACGGCCGATCCGCGATTCGCTCAGGGCGCCGCGGCGCCGAGGTCGCGCTTCGCCTGGAGCTCCCGGATCTGCGCGCCGATCTGCTCGAACCAGACCTCGATGCGCGGCTCGAGCTTGCCGGCCGCCTTCAGGTCGTCGAGTCGGCGGATGCCGTCGCGCATCCATTCGATCGCCTCGGCCAGGAGCGCGTCGCGCGACGCCGCGTCGAGACCCGGCGCCTCGGCCTTGGCGGCGCAGAGTTCGCCGATCCACGTGCTCGCGACGACGACGTTCGCCTGCGCCTGCACGTCGGCGGGGTCCGCCGCGGCGAGCGCCAGGCAGAGTTCGCGGTTGTAGGTGAGCGCCGGTCCGGCCTCCTCGGTGCGCCCAAGCTTGAGCAGGCGGCTGCCGATCTTGCCGATCGACACCATGAGGTCGGTGCGGGCCTGGGCGTTCTCCGGCATCGCCTCGGCCAGCTTCTCGCGTATCGCGAAGCTCGCACGGTACTCGGCGAGCGCATCGTCGACGCGGTCGAGCGCCGTGAGCCGGTCGCCGAGCTTCTCGTGGGCGACCGCGAGGTCGCGCTGTGCCGAGCGGCGCGCGGCGTCCTGCGCGGCGAGCTGCTCCGCGGTCGGCGCATCCGCGCCGTCCGCGGGCGCCGCGGGGCCGTCGTCCTCCACGAGCGCCTTCATCAGGTCGAACTGCCGGCGGTGCGCCGCGAGCGATTCCTCCGTGCGTCCGAGCTCGACCAGGCAGTTGCCGACCCATTGCTCGCTGATCGCGACGGCGCGCGCAATGGCGCGATGCTGCGGCGTGGCGGGGTCCGTCCCGGCGAGCAGGCGTTGGCGCACCTCGAGGCCCCGCTGGAAGAGCGAGAGAGCGTCCTCGAACCGTCCGGCCGAATAGTGGCCGTTGGCGATCTGGTTCTGGGCGCTGACGAGCTGCGTGAGCGCGTCGCTGTCGTCGGGAAAGCGCTGGGCGAGCTGCTCGCGGATGCGCAGCGCCTTGTCGAAGCTCGCCATCGCCCCCTCGCGGTCGCCGAGGTTTCCGCGGGCGTAGTAGCCCTGGGCGGAACCGACCTTGAGATACGCCTCGGCGAGATCCGCCTGGAGCTTCGGGTCGTCGCCGCTCTCGGCCGCGAGCGTGTCGAGATACGAGAGCGCCGTCTCGACGATCGCCTTGCGCACCTTGGTCGAGCCGGGAAGGTCGACGATGCCGTCGTGCACGTCGTAGATGAACGTCTTCGCCAGCCGTCGCACCTCGTCGAAGCGCTTCTGGGCGCGAGCCTGCGCCGCGATCGCCGCGTCGCGCTGATGGCTCGCCTGCAACAGCCCCCACGTCGTTCCCGCCAACCCCAGCGCCAGCACGACGAACGACGCGACGATGCCGGCGACGAGGCCGCGGTTGCGCCGCGCGAACTTCCGGAGCTGGTAGATGCGCGACATCGGTCGGGCGTCGATGGGCTCCTCCCGCAGGTAGCGGTCGATGTCGGCCCCCAGCTGCTCGGCCGAGTCGTAGCGCCGCGTGCGGTCCTTCTCGAGCGCCTTGCCGACGATCGTCTCGAGATCGCCTCGGAAGACGCGGTTGACGGCGCTGAGCGGCGTGGGGTCGTCGTCGCGGATGACCCGGGCGGCCTGCGCGACGGACATGCCGCGCACCTCGAGCGGGAGCCGTCCGCTCAGGAGCTCGTACGCCACCGCGCCGAGCGCGTAGACGTCGCATCGCGCGTCGAGCCGCGTCGGATCGCCTTCGATCTGTTCCGGGCTCATGTACGGCAGCGTGCCGATGAGCTGTCCGATGTCGGTGTGCATCGTGGTGACGGCGACCTCGCTTCCGGTGGCGCGGGCCACGCCGAAGTCGAGCACCTTCGGATTGCCCGCGCGATCGACCAGGATGTTCCCCGGCTTGAGGTCGCGATGGACGACGCCCTGCCGATGGGCCGCCGAGACCGCATCGCAGATGCGCCGCATGAGCGACATGCGTTCGCGCGTGCCGAGCCGCTCCTGTTCGGCGTACTCGACGAGCGGGCGGCCGTCGACGTACTCCATCGCGAAGTAGGGAACCTCGACGGTGCCTGGTCCGCCGGCGGCCGTCGCGGGCATCGGAGCCGTGCCCGCGTCGTAGATGCGGGCGATGCCGGGATGCTCGAGCCGCCCGAGCACCTGCGTCTCGAGCTCGAAGCGCTTGCGCATCCGTGCCGTGTCGCGGCCGAATCCCTGCCGCATCAGCTTGAGCGCGACGACGCGCTTCGGCTTGTCCTGCTCGGCGAGGTAGACGACGCCCATGCCGCCTTCGCCGAGCTCGCGCAGGATGGTGTACCGGCCGATGGTCGCGGGAGGAACGGTGCCCGGATCCGGCGGCTCGTCGGCGCCGCGCTCTCCCGCGGCGCGCTGCGGATCGAATCCGGCGAGGAGATCTCCGAGGCCCAACCCGGCGTCGGCGGAGCTGGCCGGAACACGTTCACCGTGGCGCAAGAGCGACTCGAGCTCCTCGGCGAGCGGCGCGTCCTCCGCCCGCAGCTCGTCGACGCGCCGGCTGCGCTCGACCGCATCAAGCCGCCGAAGCTCCGCGAAGAGCCCTGCGAGTCGCTGGTGGCGTGAGACGTCCATGGCGAGGGCGGGCGACATGGAAGTAATAGCCGCGCGAGACCGGCCCCACGCATGGGTTTGCGTCGATTCCAGCGCGCAAATGCCGGTGAACACGGCAATTGGGGCGACCGTCCCGGCGGTCAGGTCCGAGAGCGCGGCGCCCTTCCCGGGCCGTCCATCAAGCGTTGCGCGAGGTCGCGTCATCGGGGCGCGAAGCAGGTTCCGGCGGTCTCCTCGACCACGGCAGCATCTTCGCTTTGACACCGTCCGCCGGTACCCTGAATGTTCGCCTCGTCCAAGGTCCGCACCGCCATGCTCACGACCCTCGTCCTTGCCGCAGCCTTCGTCGTCGATCGCCTCGCTCTCGCCGATGCGGACGTCTCGCGCGGTGTGACCCTCCTGCGGGAGGACCACGCGCACGCGGGCGCGTGGCGTGTCGACGCGGCCGCGCGCGAGGCGCTGCGCGCGGCGCCGGGGCGCGTGCGCGTCGCCGGCGTTCCGCTGACGCCGGGGGCGACGGTCGGGCTCGAGCTCGAGCGATTCGAGTCGATCGCGCCGGGCGCAACGTTCGTGATCGGGCGCGACGGACGGACCGCCGGCTTCGATCCGGCGCGCGTGGCGCTCTTCAGCGGCCGCATCGATGGCGATCCGCAGAGCCGCGCGTTCCTCGCCGTCAGCGACCTCGGCGTCGTCGGACAGTTCGATCGCGGACCGGGGCTGCCGCGCTTCGTCCTCGGCCCGCGCGATCCGGCGCGGCGCGGCCTGGCCAACGACGACCTCGTCGTCGCCGAGTCGAACGGCTTCGGCGAACCGTGGCTGATCGATCCATGCGGCGTCGTCGGCGCGCCGGGCGACGCGGGTCGCGGCGCAGGCGGCGTGGCCTCGTTCGAGGCGTCGCAGAAGCGTCTCGTGCAGGTCGCCATCGACACCGACTACGAGTTCTTCTCGCTCTTCGGCGACACGGCGGCGGCGAACGCGTACGTGATCGCGCTGCTCGGCGCCGTCTCGGCGATCTACCAGCGCGAGTTCGACACCGCGGTGATGCTCACCTATGTGCGTCTCTGGGACACTCCGAACGACCTCTACAACGAGCCGGACCCGCTCCCTCCCTTCCGATCCGAGTGGAACGCCAACCAGGGCGCGGTCCCGCGAGACGTCGCGCAGCTCCTGACCGGTCGGCGCAACCTTCCCTACGGCGGCGTCGCATACGTCGCGGCGCTCTGCGGCGAGTTCGCCTACTCGGTCGCGGGCTACCTCAATGGTTCCTTCGCGAGCACCGATTCGCCCGATCCGGGCAACTGGGACCTGATCGTCTCGGCGCACGAGCTCGGGCACAACTGCGGGACGTACCACACGCACGACTACGGACTCGACAACTGCGCCGGCGGCGAGGTGCGGCGCAGCGGGATCATGAGCTACTGCCACACGGTCTCGGGTGGCGTCTCGAACATCGACATGTCCTTCCACACGCTCATCCGCGGCATCGTGAAGGACTACCTCGGCTCGGCCGGGTGCGTGAGCATCGATTGCGACGGCAACGGCGTCGACGACGCCACCGACATCGCGCTTGGCGCCGCGGACGCGAACGGCGACGGCATCCTCGACGCCTGCCAGGACTGCGACGGCGACGGCGTGATCGATCCCGTCGCGATCGCCGAGGGACTCGCCGTCGACCTCGACGCCAACGGCGTGCCCGACGCCTGTCAGCCCGATTGCAACGGCAACGGCGTTCCCGACGTGCTCGACATCGCGCTGGGCACATCGGTGGACGAATACGGCGACGGCGTGCCCGACGAATGCGAGCAGGACTGCGACGCCAACGGCGTGGCGGACGCCTCGCAGATCAACGCCGACATGACCCTCGACGTCGATCGGAACGCCCAGCTCGATGCGTGCCAGGACTGCGACGGCAACGGCGTCAACGATCTCGCCCAGCTTGGCGGCGCGATGAACCTCTGGATCGCTGGCGGCACGCCGGCGCTCGTGCAGGCGCACGGCCGAAGCGGCGCGCCGACGGGGATCGCGGGAAGCTACGGCGGCGGCGACGTGAGCGACGTGATCCGACTGCCCGATGGGCGGGTGCTGGTGGCGCTCAGCACGGGCAACTCGATCAAGGCGGTCGACGGATCGACCGGCGCTTCCCTGGGAACGTTCGTCGCCGTCGGTGCTGGCGGCCTTTCATCGCCGGGAACGATGCTGCTTTCGCCATCGGGCACGCTGCTCGTGGCCAGTGGCGGCAACGGCCGCGTGATTGAATACAACGCGACCACCGGCGCGTTCCTGCGCGTGCTGGTCAACGGCGGGATCACGCTGCCTGGACCGTTCGGAATGGCCATCGGCGTCAACGGCGAGCTGCTCGTGACGACGAGCGGCGGGAGCGTGGTCAAGTTCGACATCCTGACCGGCGCACCACTGGGGGTGCTCGTGCCGCTCAACAGCGGCGGGCTCGGTTCGCCGCGCGGACTGCTCCTGCTGCCGGACGGCTCGCTGCTCGTCGCGAGCAGCGCCAACGGCGTCGGCGGCACGGGCGGATCGATCCTGCGATTCAACGGAACCACCGGCGCGTTCCTCGGGCGATGGGATGTCGGCGGCGTGACGAACGGCTTCTGGGGATTGCGCCAGCCGTGGGCGATGCGGCTCAGCGCCGATGGCAAGCGCGTCCTCGTCAGCAACCGGCTCGGAAGCGCCGCGATCCACTCGTACGACGTCGCGACGGGCGAGTTCCTCCGGTCGTTCTACGTGCTCTCCGCCGACGTTCCTTCGCCGACGGGATTCGTGGAGCTGCCGCCCTCACCGCAGGACTGCAACATGAACTTCACGCCCGATGCGTGCGACATCGCCAGCGGCCGGAGCGCGGACATCAACCTCAACGGCGTGCCCGACGAGTGCGAAGGCCCGGTCTTCCCCTTCGGCGATCTCAACCACGACGGCCATGTCGACGGTGCCGATCTCGGCCTGCTGCTCGGCGCGTGGGGTCCGTGCGCCGCCTGCGAGGCGGATCTCGACCACGACGGCGACGTGGACGGCGCGGACCTGGGCCTGCTGCTTGGAGCGTGGGCGTAGCGCCGTGCGCGCAGCACGGCCGCGCGACCGATCGACGGGCGCCGCTACCTCGGCGCTCCCCATTCGAGACCCTCTGGAAGCCGGTTGAGGTTCTCGCAGCCGTGATCGGTCACGATCACCAGGTCCTCGATGCGCACACCGCCGATGGCCCGGCAATAGAGGCCCGGCTCCACCGTCAGCGCGTCGCCGACGATGAGCTCGGGGCCGTCCTCGGCGAGCAACGGGGGCTCGTGCACGTCGAGGCCGAGGCCGTGCCCCGTGCCGTGCACCATGCCACACCATGAGTCGGGCGCCTCCTGCGGCGGGAGTCCCATGTGGTAGCCGTGGTCGTGGACGACCCGCGCCGTCGTGCGATGCACCGCGTCGCCCGTCGCGCCCGGACGGATCGCGGCGATCGCCGCCGCCTTCGCCGCCACGACGGTCGCGTGCATCCGGACCAGCTCGGCCGGCGCGCGGCCGTGAACGACCGTGCGGGTGCAGTCGCCGTTGTAGCGCGTGGCGCGGCTTCGCGGGAAGACGTCGACGATGACGGGCTCCTCCGTGCGCAGGCTGCCGTGACCGTGATCGTGGCAGTCCGCGCCGACCGGCCCGCCCGCGACGATGCTGCCCGGTGTCGTGTAGCCGCGCTCGAGGAGGAAGACATCGATGGCGGACATGACGCGTTCGCTGGTGAGCGTGGCGCCATCGAGCTCGAGCACGCCGTCGCGTCGCGCCTTCGCCCGGGCCACCATGCCGCACGCCATCGCGATCGCGGCCTCGGTCGCGTGCTGAGCCTCCTGCAGCCAGCGGATCTCCTGGGCGTCCTTGGCGCGACGATCGCGGACGCCCAGGTCGGCGTCGTAGACCAGCCGGATTCCCGCGGCGCGGATCGCCTCGACGAACGAGAGGGCAAGCGTGCGATCGCTGCGCACCGACTTCACATGGTTGCGATGCAGGCACTCCGCGACGGCCTGCGCCGTGGCCGTCTCGCGATCGCCGGAAAGGCCTCCCGTGGGTGTGAAGTCGCGTGGACACGCGACGCGATCGGCGCGGGCCTGCCGCTTCGCGCGCTCCATCTCGATGTCGCGAACGATCAGGATGGATCCCGCCGGAGCGCCGTCCTGCGGATGAAACTCGATCAGCGCCGCAGGATCGCCGACGATGAAGCGAATCCGGTGGTAGAGCGTGTTGTTCACCGTCGGGATTCCGGCGATGACGGTGGCGGTGGGGAGCATGTGGAAGGGTACGTTCGGGCGAAGGCGTCGCAGTGCGACGGGAGACTCCGTCTGAGGGCGATCGCATGATCGTCGCTCGCACGGAGGTCTCCTGGAGTCCGTAGAAGGTGCGCGGGGCGTCATCGACTCACGCACACGGCGCCGACCCAGCCTACGGCGCGGGCTTCTCCGGATCGCGTGGCGCCAGCTCGACATCGACCCACACCAGCCGATGGTCGCTGCTCACGATGCGCCTGCCGTCGCCGACCAGCCGGAAGAGCTCGTCGGCCGGCTCGGGCCAGAAGATGCCGCCGCCGCGCGGAACGAGCGACTTCGATGGGAGCACGTAGTCGATGCGCAGGTTTCCCGGGGCATGGTCGCCGCTGTCGGCGAAGTCGCCGGTGTCGCGCGCTGGGTTGCCGTTGTGCGGGAGGTTCGCGCCGCCCTGGGCGAGCGCCGCCGCAAGTCCGCCGCGCGATGTTGGCGGCCTCGACGCGTCGATGAGCGGGTGTTCGAGAAGCTGGCGCGCGGCGCCGGCGGTGCTGTCGCCATCGAGTGGATCGGCGTTGAGATCGCCCAGGATCACGAACGGTTCGCCGACGGCGAGTCCACCGCGCACGTTCGCGTCGTCGACGACGTAGCCGCAGCGCGCCGGGTCGATGTAGTCCGCCCAGAGGCGGATCTCGTCATGGTTGCGTCGTCCGTTGCGGTCCTCCGGGCCATCGAAGACGGGCGGCGTGGGATGGCTGACAAGCAGGTGGACGACACTGTCGCCAATGCGCAGCGGAACATCGCAGTGGTTCTTCGACGAGAGCCGCAGCACGGCGAGATCGTCGGAGGAGTACCAGTCGCCGCGATCGGGCGTCGGAGGAAGTTCCGACGGCTTGCTGTCGCGCCGCGGGTTGTCGGAGGCCGCGCCGTCGGGCGGCGGGCTGCCGGGGAGGAGGGCGCCCGGCATCTGCTTCCAGAGGAAGTTGCGGAACGTGCGCACGTGGTCGAAGTCGATCGGCACGCGCGACAGGACCACGAAGGCATATTGCCCCTCGAACGCTCCGAACCCGATGGCGTCGCCGGGTCCGCCGACGCGGCCGTCGTGGTCGAGGTCGCGTCCGGATGGAACGCCGGTGTTGCTCGGCGGCCCGAGGACGAATGGGTACTCGATCGAGGCGGCGCCGTTCTGCGGTCTGGCGAGGTAGTTGCCGAGGAACGCGTCGATCGCCGCGCCGCGCTCGTCGTAGTCGAACTCGTTGAGCAGGATCACATCGGGCGCGACCCGCTGGATGATCTCGGCGACGGCCTTCGCCTGGGCGCTCTCGGGCGTGCGGAGCTCCTCGGCAAGCTGGCCGGGCTTGTCGCGGTTCATGGCGCAGTTGAACGTGGCGATGCGGAGGGGTCTTGCGGCGTCGGGCGGCGACGAGGTCCGCGCCGATGCGGCGTCGACACCGCCGAGCAGATGGAGCGCGACGGCAAGCAGGCAAGGCATCGACATGGGCGATTCCGTGGGGTCGACATGTGTAGGCTATCACACATGGCCACGAACCTTGCCATCGACGACCGGCTGCTCAACCAGGCGCTTCGCATCGGCGGCCAGCCCACGAAGAAGGCCACCGTGACCGAGGCGCTGCGCGAGTACATCCAGCGCCGCAAGCAGGCGAGGATCGTCTCGCTCTTCGGGACGATCGACTTCGACCCGGCATACGACCACAAGCGGGAGCGCCGGCGCCGGTGAGGGTCCTCGTCGACACCTCGGTTTGGTCGCTGGCGCTTCGACGGACGCGAACGGCTGGTCATACAGCCATTGCCCCGTTCAAGGCGCTAGTGCTGAAGGGCGAGGCCGCCCTGCTCGGACCCGTGCGGCTGCACCGTTGATGCGAACTCCAGTCGACCTCCATGCATTCGACCCCTTGCCCACCGCGGCGTCTCAGGGCGTCTTCGCGGCGCGTCGCGTCCGCGCGCACGGCCCGCGATGACGGGTCGGTCGCTCCGGGGCCGCTCGAAGCGCGCCAGCCACGGCGCGGATCGAGCCGGCTCTACGATGATCGTCGATGCGGCTCCGGCGCGCGTTCATCGGGGTGATTCGATGGTTGACGGTCGGCGCGATCGTTGCCTTCGCGGCGGCGGTGCTGCCGTGGCTGGCCGTGGATCCGGGCGGCTGGCCGGCGGCCACGATCGAGGAGGGGTCGTGGCAGCTCACCGGCAGCCCGACGGGCGCCGAGCGCGACGCGCTGCCACCGGACGCGCAGGCGATCGTCCGGCAATGGCGATGGTCCGGCGCGGCGATCCAGCGACGCTGGTTTGGCGAGGTGTCGACGCCTCGGTGGACCGATCCACCGCCGGAGCCGCCTTGGAACGCCTCGCTCGCTGGCTTGTACCCGCCGAAGTTCGCGCAGCCGGTCGAGTTGAAGCGCCTTGCCTCGGGCTGGCCGCTGCGCTTCCTTCACGGCTCGTTCTGGGCGGGGATCGCCGTCGCCTCGACGACGACGGGCGTGAGATGGGCGCCCTCGTCGATCACGACCCTCGAATGGACGAGCCGCGTCGGGCCACCGCCAATTGTCCGGCTGGTGCCCGCGGGAGTGCGCGCGGTGCCGTTGCTGATCGACGGCGCCATGCTCGGCGCGGCATCCTGGGCGTTCTGGGCCGGCGCGCGGGCCCTCGTCGGCGTCCGACGTGCCGCTCGCGGGACCTGCGCTCGCTGCGGCTACGAGCTGTTGGGGCCTCGCCTCGCCGCTGCCAGAAGCGCGCGGCGCTGGACATGGCGGCGGATTTCCCGATGGACGATCGTGGTCGCGGCCGTGCTTGCCATCGGCGCGACCATCTCGACCGGCTGGAACGCCATGGTCGTGCTGTGGCACGAGCCCAGCGCGGGCGCCAGCGGTCGCAAGGTGCACTTCGTGCAGGCGCCTCTCGCCGCGCTGCCGTGGGTCGGCGCGACTCGTCTCGCGGCGCTCGAGGAGATCGCCCGGCGAGGCGGCCCCGGGCTCGACGACGTGGTGGTGATCGAGGAGCTCGCTGCCGACGTCAACGCCGATCGGCGCTGGCTCTACGTCGGTCGCCCCGGAGAGCGAGCTGCGGTCGCCACCATCGACGTCGGCCGTCCGTGGCGATCGCTGCGCGTGCACCAAGCCGGCGTCGTCGAGCGATGGAACCGCTGGGTGGACCTGAAGTTCGCCGAGACCCCGAATCCGATCTGGCGAACCGAGGTGCTCTGGCGCGGCTTCCTGCCGTCGATCGTCGTGTGGACGATCGCGCTGCTCGCGCCAGCGATGTTGACGATGTGGCTCTTCACCTTCGTCCGGGCGCTCGGCTGGCGGACGCGCATCGCCCTGGGCTTCGGCGCGCGGTCGAGACAGAGATGCCCGGAATGCGGCACCGAGACGGTGACGAGGAACGCAGGAGCGTGCCGTACTGCTGGCGCCGGTTAGGTTCCGTCTCAGAACTCCGCCTGACTTCGGGCGGCTGCGGCGGCGGTTGGCTGCGTCGCCGCTTCCTCGACGTATCACCGCGAATACGCCATCGTCGCGGCTCCTTGCCAGCCACCGCTTCGCTCGCTCTCGGGTCGAAGGCGGAGTTCCGAGACAGAACCTCGTCCCGCGTTCGCCGAGTGTGTGGTGCGACGGTCTCGTCGGGCATGCAGGCCAGAGGCGCGAGTGGACTCACCTGTACACCGCGGTCGAGCCGGTCACCGGCGAGAGGGTCGCGCTGCGGGCGCCCGGCGTCGACACGGGCGCCAAGGCGTGGCGCAAGCTCACGCCCGAGGTGCTTCGGCCGGTGTGCGTGTGTGAGTACATCACGCACGAGGATGGACGGTGATTCGATCACAATGACGCGACAAGGTCATCTCCGGTGATGACAAGCAGCGACGCGGTCTCGTCGATGCCAAATGCCAAGATCCGCTCCACATGTCGGCGCAGCACGGCTTCGATCGTTCGCGTTGCGCCATTACCCACCGAGAGCCACACAACCTTGGGCGGCGCGCCGTTCATGAAGCTGAGCTGTCGAAAGTCGTTGTCCTTCGAGACGATCGCGAAGTCGTGTCGCCGGGCGTGATCCCAGATGGCGCGGTCGGCGCACGCGGAAAGGTCGATGTCGCGCACGTGTGCAGAGCCGGGGAATTCCGGCGCCATCGCCCGAACGAGACGCGGGCTGAGGTTCTCGTCAAAGAGCAGCTTCACGACGACGCCGACGAGGTCGCCAGACGACGTTCCCGATCCGCCGCGAACGCCAGGCACGCCCGGATGTCCTCGACGGTGATGTATGGGAAGTCGGCGACGATCTCGTCACTCGTCATACCGCCGGCAAGGTACTCGAGCACGTCGTACACCGTCACGCGCGTGCCTTTGATGCACGGCTTCCCGCTGCGCACGTCGGGGGAGATGGTGATTCGATTCTGCCAAGGCATGGTGAATCGTAGGGTTGGGTCAGCATGGAACAACGAGTTGATTGCCGGGGACCACGAGGTGACGGATCGCCGGGCGCCAGGCCGTGGCGGCTGCAAGCGAAGGCACCCGAATGCGGTCGCGCTCGGGCCAAGTCAGGTCATGCGAGTCGTGCGGACGTTCATCTCTCAGGGAGTGGCCGTAGCGTGCTCTGATGCGATCGATGAGCATCGAGACGTGAACTTGCTCCCAGCGGAGTCCACGTCCGATGCATGTTCAAAAACACACGCCGCTCCGAAGGCATGCTTGAACAAGCCCGCAAGCGATCGGGCCTGCGGACTATCTCCCTTGGCGCGCTGGGACATGAGTTTGACAGACCTCGGGGCCTTCTGGATGCTCTGCGCACGTCGGCAAGACGTGGCGTGTACCCAGTGTCCTGTGCATGTCGACTTCTCGACACTCACGTGCCCAAGAAGACGGGCGAGAAATCGGCGTCACGGCGTCCCCCCACCGGCCGTTGCTCGGCACCCACTCCCGCAGGCGGGAGAGGGGAGGGCAGGCGAGCGTGCCAGTGTTCGCGCCTGCTTCCAGTGCTTCCGCTTGCTTCCAATGTTTGCGCGGGCTTCCAAGGCTCGAACCCGGCTTCGTGTGCATGTCGCGTGCGCCTGCGTCCTCTCCGGGCGCAACCGTCAACGCGACATGCACACGAAACCGGGCGAAACCAGCGTCGCGGCTCCCCCCCCGCCACCTCAGCAAGAGTCGACGGAGTCGACGTCAGTAGTCCATGTCATCCATCCCAGCGCCCGCCCCCGCCGGCGCCTTCGCCTTCTTCTCCTTGATCTCCGTGATCGCGCAGTCCGTCGTCAGCAACAGGCTCGCGATGCTCGACGCGTTCTGAAGCGCCACGCGCTCCACCTTCGTCGGGACGATCACGCCGGCCTTGACCAGGTCGGTGTACTCGTGCGTCAGGGCGTTGAAGCCGAAGGCGTTGTCCTTCGATTCCTCGACGCGCTGGGCGACGATCGAGCCGTCGAGGCCGCAGTTGGCCGCGATCTGCTTCACCGGCGCGGCGAGCGCGCGGCCGATGATGTCGACACCGACCTGCTCGTCGCCCTTCAGCGACTTGCGCAGCGACTCGAGCGCCTTGCGCGACCGGAGCACGGCGACGCCGCCGCCGGGCAGGATTCCCTCCTCGACGGCCGCGCGGCACGCGTGCAGGGCGTCCTCGACGCGGGCCTTCTTCTCCTTCATCTCGACCTCGGTCGCGGCGCCGACGTTGATCTGGGCGACGCCGCCGGCGAGCTTCGCGAGGCGCTCCTGGAGCTTCTCGCGGTCGTAGTCGCTGGTGGTCGCGTCGATCTGGGCCTTGATCTGTTCGATGCGGCCCTTGATCTCCTTGTCGGTGCCGGCGCCCTCGACGATCGTGCAGGTGTCCTTGGCCACGGTGATCTTCTTGGCGCGGCCGAGCTCCTTGAGCGTGACGGACTCGAGCTGGATCCCCAGCTCCTCCATGATCGCCGTGCCACCCGTGAGGATGGCGATGTCGGAGAGCATCTCCTTGCGGCGATCGCCGAAGCCCGGGGCCTTGACGGCGCACACCTTGAGCACGCCGCGCAGCTTGTTCACCACGAGCGTGGCCAGCGCCTCGCCGTCGATGTCCTCGGCGATGATCAGGAGCGTCTTGCCCGCCTCGGCGATCTTCCCGAGGACGGGCAGGAGGTCCTTCGCCGACGAGAGCTTCTTCTCGTGGACGAGGACATAGCAGTCCTCGAGCACGCATTCCATCGCGGCGGGATTGGTGACGAAGTGCGGCGACAGGTAGCCCTTGTCGAACTGCATGCCTTCGAGCAGCTCGACCTCGGTCTCGAGGGACTTGCCTTCCTCCACCGTGATGACGCCATCCTTGCCGACCTTGTCCATCGCCTCGGCGATGATCTTGCCGATCTTCTCGTCCTGATTGGCGGAGCACGCGCCGACCTGGGCGATCTCGGTCGAGTTCTTGATCGGCTTGCTCATGCGGGCGAGCTCGTCGGCGACGGTCTTGACCGCCGCGTCGATGCCGCGCTTGACCGCGTTGGCGTTGGCGCCGGCCGTGATGTTCTTGAGACCTTCCTGGAAGATCGCCTCGGCGTAGATCGTGGCGGTCGTCGTGCCGTCGCCGGCGTCCTTGCTCGACTTGCTGGCGACCTCCTTGACCATCTGCGCGCCCATGTTCTCGTATGGGTCGTCGAGCTCGATCTCCTTGGCGACCGTGACGCCGTCCTTGGTGACGGTCGGGGCGCCGAAGGACTTCTCGAGGATGACGACACGGCCGGACGGACCGAGCGTCACCTTCACGGCCTTGGCGAGCTTCTGGACGCCGCGGAGGATTCGTTCGCGGGCGTCGTTGTCGTATGCGATTTGCTTGGCGGGCATTGGGGGGAGTTCCGTTGGGTGCGAAGGGGGGTGGCGGAGGGCGAAGGGGCGGAGATCGGAGCGGGAGCCGGTGCGTGGTCAGCCGATCTCGATCCAGACGACGCGCTCGGCGTCGATCAGGAAGACACGCATGCCGTCGGTCACCTTGACGATGCCGTCGGACTCGGTCGGGATGAGCATGGCGCCTTTCACGATGCAGCGGGCGCCGTGCTCGAATTCAATCCGGAGGTCGCGCTGGCCGTTCAGTTCGCGAAGGCCGAGGCGGAGTTGATCGGGGTTCAGGGGCATGACGCGGGTGACGCGGCGGCGCGGCTCCTTCGTCCAGCGACGCCGCCTTGATGAAGGGCGATCGTGCGGCCGGACCAACCTCGCAGCGCTTCCACGGTCGCCGCGCGCCGTCGTGGACGTTCATCCCTCGACGACCGCGAGGATGTCCTCCTCGGTCATGATCAGGAAGGTGTCGTTGTCGATCTTGACCTCGCTGCCGGCATAGCTGGAGAAGATGACGCTGTCGCCCTTCTTCACGCTGAAGGGCATGTAGGCGCCCGTCTCCTTGTTGAGGATGCCGTTGCCGACGGCGACGACCTTGCCCTGCTTCGGCTTGTCCTTGGCCGATTCGGGGAGATAGATGCCCGACTCCGTCTTCGTGGCCGCTTCATCGCGCTTCACGAGGATCTTGTCGCCGAGGGGACGAACCTTCATTGCGTATTGCTCCTGAGCAGGGAAAGGGGGAAGTGGAAACAGTGATGAGCGACCAGCAACAAACAACCAGTAACCAATAACCAATAACCAATAACCAGCAACCAGTAACCAGCGCTCACCCCGGCCAGTGATTGGCGTAATGCCGCCGAACGATGCGCCGCAGCGCGTCGAGCATCGCCTCGAGGTGGATCGGTCGATCGAGCACGGCGAACGCGCCGGCGTCGAGCGCCTCGGTGAGCGTGCGCCCGCTCTCGCGCAGCGACGGCTGCGGCGGGCGGATCACGATGACCGGCGGGCGCGACTCGAGCCGTCGGAGAAGCTGAAGGATCCGTGCGCCGGCCTCGGCGGTGGGCGCGGCGATCGGCGGGCGGGCGGTGGTCGGTGTCGCACCGTTCGTCGCTGCGCCGGTCGAGCGGCGCGGATCGCTGGCCGCAGGCGCTCCGACGCGCGACGAGGCGCCGTTGATCCCCATCGACGGCGTACCGGCCTGCCGCCGCGCCGGATCCGCCGGTGGTGGATCGGCCTGAGATGGATGGGCCTGAGATGGATGGGCCTGAGATGGATCGGTCCGCGATGGAACGGCCGGTGATCGATCGTCATGCGACGGATCGGCAGGCGACCCGACGCCGGGCGCTGTGCCGTCGGCGCTTCGGCCCGCGGTGCTCACGCGACCCTGGACAAGCGGCGGCTGCGGCGCGGCGGGTGTTCGTTGCGGTGCGCGGAGCGGGATGGCCAGGTCGACCACCGCGATGTGGATCGTGACCGACTTGATGATCTCCTGCGCCTCGTCGCCACAACTGGCGGCCACGCAGCGGATTCCCATCGGCTCCAGGAGTCGGGGAAGCTGATCCGTCAGGGGCTGCCGTTGCCAGTCGCCACCGCCGACGGCGGCATGCGACAGCAGGAGCGTGAGCCGCGGTCGCGTCGCGCCGCAACCGGACGCCGAGGCCGCCGGGCCGCACGAGTCGCTCGTGTCGGGATGATGGAAGAGACAGCGCATGGATTGCAGGAGAACCGTCGGACGGAGCACGAAGAGCAATTCCCGTGCCGGGTCCACACGGGCCTGACAGGCGTCCCAGTCGATTCTCGCGCCCCACCCAACCCAATTCTGCCGTGAGACGCCGCCGTGGGCTCTGGGGTCGAACGCATGGAGGTCTACTGGAATCCGTCGGAAGCCCGTCGGTCGTTGCCAAGCTGCGGCAGGCGACGGGATCGCTGCGCGGGCGGGCGTCGTGGTGTCGACGAAGCACCGTCGCGACGCCGTCCGGACGCGGGAAGCTGCCAAGTTGGCGGAAGCATCGGAGGTCGGCGCGGGAGCGGGAACGTTGCCGCCAGGCGACCGGGCGCTTCCGGATCGACGACTGGAGCGGGCTCGGCGAGCGAGAAGTCCGCTCTGCCCGTCTGGGCGCTCTCCGCGCGGGGGAACTTGCGTGGCCACGCTGGGACGCGAGGCAACGTGTATGACCACGCTGGGACGCGCTGGGATGGTGCCTCAAAGCCGCCAAGCCGGACGGCAACCGAACACCCGGGGCGTACCCTCAACGCTTGTCCGCAACGGGCCGCGCCCGAATACTCCACGCTTTGCACAGGAATCCAGAGCCCATGACCGCCATTCGTGTCGCAGACGCCCTGAAGAACGCCGCCGCACACATCGGGCGCGGCGCGACCGTGCAGGGTTGGATTCGCACCCGCCGTGATTCGAAGGCCGGCGTGTCGTTCCTCGCCGTCAGCGACGGATCGTGCTTCGACGCGATCCAGGTCGTCGCGCCAAGCTCGCTCGCCAACTACGCGAGCGAGGTGACGAAGCTGACCGCCGGTTGCGCCGTCGAATGCACCGGACCACTCGTCCAGAGCCAGGGGAAGGGGCAGTCGCTCGAGATGCAGGCGGAGTCGGTCAACGTGGTCGGCTGGGTCGACGATCCCGACAGCTACCCCATCCAACCCAAGCAGCATTCGTTCGAGTACCTGCGGCAGGTGGGGCACCTGCGTTCGCGCACCAACACGTTCGGCGCGGTCGCGCGGGTGCGCCACTGCCTGGCCATGGCCGTGCACCGCTACTTCGACGCGCACGGCTTCTTCTACGTTCACACGCCGATCATCACCGCGAGCGACTGCGAGGGCGCGGGCGAGATGTTCCGCGTCTCGACGCTCGACCTCTCGAACCCGCCGCGGACGCCGGAGGGGAAGGTCGATTTCGCCCAGGACTTCTTCGGCAGGGAGGCGCACTTGACGGTCTCGGGCCAGCTCAACGTCGAGACATACTGCATGGCCCTCGGCAAGGTGTACACCTTCGGTCCGACGTTCCGCGCGGAGAACAGCAACACGTCGCGCCATCTCGCGGAGTTCTGGATGATCGAGCCGGAGGTCGCCTTCGCCGACCTGGCCGCCGACGCCGACCTCGCCGAGGACTTCCTCAAGCACCTCTTCCGGACGCTGCTCGAGGAGCGAGGCGACGACATGCGCTTCTTCGCGGAGCGCATCGACAAGGGGTGCATCGAACGGCTCGAGCGCTTCGTCTCGAGCGCGTTCGAGCGCATGACGTACACGGAGGCGATCCGGCGGCTCGAGCAGGCCCAGGGCAAGGGCAGGCGCTTCGAGTTTCCCGTGAGCTGGGGCATGGACATGCAGAGCGAGCACGAGCGCTGCCTGACCGAGGAGCTCGTCGGCCGACCCGTGGTGGTCATGGACTACCCGAAGCAGATCAAGGCGTTCTACATGCGCCTCAACGACGACGGAAGGACGGTTGCCGCCATGGATGTGCTCGCGCCGGGCATCGGCGAGATCATCGGCGGATCGCAGCGCGAGGAACGGCTCGACGTGCTCGATGCGCGCATCGCGGAGATGGGGCTGCATGCGCCGGACTACTGGTGGTACCGGGACCTGCGCCGATACGGCACGGTGCCGCACGCGGGCTTCGGGCTCGGGTTCGAGCGCACGATCATCTACGCCACGGGCATGGCGAACATCCGCGACGTGATCCCGTTCCCGCGGACACCGGGAAGCGCGGAGTTCTAGTGTCCCGAGTCCACGTCTCTCCGTGTCATGCGCGTCTCTCCAGCGGCCGATCTCCCCTTCGCGCGGATCCGAGGCCTCCGTGGCCGATCCCACCGGCGTTCCAACCCGTGGCCGAGTCCCGTCTCCGCGCACCCCACGACACGTGCGGTTCCTGCCAATGATCCGCGCATGCAATGCAACATCGATGCGCGCGGGAAGGCGGTCCGATTCATGTCGGGGGCGATCCTCGAAGGATTCGGCCTTCTGCTTGTGACCCTCGCCGCGGTTGGCGGCATCGCCGGCACGTGGCCGTACGCGGCGGGAGGGCTCATGATCATCGGTGGGCTGGTCATGATCTTCGAGGGGATGGCGGGCTGGTGCGTGGTGCGGGCGATGGGGTTCCGCACGCCCGTCTGATCGGCGTCCCAGTTGATGCTCGCGCCGCGCCCACGGTCGGGCCCCGCGCGAACCCACTCGAGGCGGACGTCGGCCGACCTTCGCGCCATCGCCCGCCGTCGCCGATCGCGCCGCCGATCGAATCGCACGGGACGAGGCGCGAGGATCGGCCGCGAGCTGCGCCACCGTCCGCGCCCGCGACGGGTGACGATCCTCCGTGGCCGCCGGCGCGAGCGGCACTCATCCGTGGTCCGCGACCCTCTCCCACGCGGCCGGCAGGTCCGTGATGGCGACTTGCACGGGTGTCGTCAGATCGTTGAAGACGATGCGCTTCGCGCCGTGCTCGAGGAAACGCTGGGTCCACTGGATCGCCTCGCCGACGGGCATCTCGAGGAGCAGGATCGCGCCGTCCCGCCCGACGAGCCCGAAGCGATCAGTGGCCGCGATCGCCCGACGTTCGTCGGTGAAGGCGAGCACGACGGGGCCATCCTCCATGCGGCGGATGAAGACCGCGTCGGGCTCCTTCGGGTTGCAGATGAACCACCACGCCTCGAGGCCAAGCAGCGCGGCCAGCGCGGCCTCGTGCGCAGAGGGGTCTGCATCGGCGCGCGCAAGCAGCTCGTCCAGGTCGACGAAGCCCGGCGGACACGGCAGGATGGTCGTGGCTTCGAGCGCATCGGCGGCATCGCCCTCGAGCACGTGTCGATGGGCCTCGATCAGCCGATCGATCGGCGATTCGAAGGCGGCCGGTCCGAAGTTGAAGATGGCGGAGTTCGCGCCGGCCCGATGCAGGTGCCTCAGCACGTCGAGCGCGGCATCGACCCGGACCTCGAGGGTGGCGTAGCCGGAGCTTGGCCGGCGGCCGATCGCTCCCGCATCGTGGTCGCCAGGCGCGAAGTGGGGTCCGTGGCGCGCCTGGTGTTGGAGGGCGCCGAATTCGTCCGTGAAGAGAAGGACGCAACTGCGGCCGTCGCGCTCGATCACATGGGGTAGGACGTTCGACGCATCGTTCGGATCCGTCCCGCGTGCGATGAAGAACCACGACTCCAGGGCGAAGACCTCGCGCCAGAGCGTCTCGAGCGACTCCAGCGAGCGTCGGTCGCGCACCGCGCGGGCGAGCCGGCCGAAGTCGATGAGATGCTCGGCGCGCGCGGCCACCTTGTCACCTGTCCAGGCGAATCCCATCGCATGCTCCTTCGATCGTTGTGTGTGTCGTGCCGCCCCAGAAACGTCTGCGAATGGACCCCCTCGCGCGACCGAGTGTGGCCGGTCAGTCTGTGCCGGCCGGTCCAATTCGCCCGACCGGCGGGTCCGACGGGCCGGTCCAACGAGCCGGTCCAACCAGCAGGCCCAACCAGGCGGCCCAACGAGATGGTCCAGCCGGCCGGCCAAATCACTTGGTCCAATCACCGGTCCAATCACCCAGTCCAACCGCCCAGTCCAACCGCCCAGTCCAACCGCCCAGTCCAGCCGCCCAGTCCAGCCGGCCGCCCGGCCGCGCGCGGCGCCGCCCAGTCGTCCACGGCCGCCGGCCCAGGTCCTTGGAGGCAGGCGGTGGACGCGCGATGTTGGATCGGTGTCCGCCGTGGTCCGCTGAGCGAGAGCGTCCAACTCGTCGAGGCGATGATAACACGAGGTTCCGCACGCCTCGCCGAACCGGAAATTGCGCAGCGGATGGCATGAAGTGAGGTGATCTCGCCTCGCCGTGGCGACAATCCGCGCCTCGTGCCGTCCTTGCCCTCGTCGGGTCAACCCTCCAAGACTTCACGCTTCACGTTCAACGCCCGCGTCACAGGCCCGATCATGTCCAAGCCCACCGCCTCGCAGCCCGCCAGCGCCATCACGCCCACTCGCCAGGAGAACTACGCGGAGTGGTACCAGCAGGTCATCCGCGCCGCCGACCTCGCCGAGACGTCGCCGGTGCGCGGCTGCATGGTGATCAAGCCGTGGGGCTACGCGATCTGGGAGAACATCCAGCGCGTCCTCGACGGCATGTTCAAGGCGACGGGCCACCGCAACGCGTACTTCCCGCTCTTCATCCCGCTCTCGTTTCTCCAGAAGGAGGCGGAGCACGTCGAAGGGTTCGCGAAGGAGTGCGCGGTCGTGACGCACCATCGGCTCGAGCTCAACGCCGCGGGTCGGCTCGTTCCGGCGCCGTCGGCGGAGCTCGAGGAACCCCTGGTGGTGCGCCCGACGTCGGAGACCATCATCGGCGCGACGTTCGCGAAGTGGGTGCAGAGCTACCGCGACCTGCCGCTGCTCATCAACCAGTGGGCGAACGTCGTCCGCTGGGAGATGCGCACGCGCCTCTTCCTGCGCACGGCGGAGTTCCTCTGGCAGGAGGGGCACACGGCGCACGCCACGGCCGACGAGGCGATGCGCGAGACGATGCAGATGCTCCAGGTCTACGCGACCTTCGCGCAGGACTTCATGGCGATGCCCGTCGTGCGCGGCGAGAAGACCGCCGGCGAGCGCTTCCCGGGCGCGGTGAACACGTACTGCATCGAGGCGATGATGCAGGACCGCAAGGCGCTCCAGGCCGGAACGAGCCATTTTCTCGGGCAGAACTTCGCCAAGGCGAGCGAGATCGTCTTCCTGAGCGAGGAGAACCAGCAGACGCACGCGTGGACGACCTCGTGGGGGGTGAGCACGCGCCTCGTGGGCGGCCTGATCATGACGCACAGCGACGACGACGGGCTCGTGCTGCCGCCGCGCCTCGCGCCGGCGCACGTCGTGATCATCCCCGTCACGCACAAGCCCGAGACGGCCGGCGCGGTGCTGGAGTACTGCCGCCGGCTCGCCGACGAGCTGCGCGCCCAGACCTTCGCCGGACATGGCGTGCAGGTCGAGCTGGACACGCGCGACATGCGCGGCGGCGACAAGCAATGGCAGTGGATCAAGCGCGGCGTGCCGGTGCGCGTCGAGGTCGGTCCGCGCGACATGGAGCAGGACAGCGTCTTCATGGCCCGCCGCGACAAGCCGCACAAGGAGAAGGCCGCGGTCAGGCGCGGCGAGTTCGTCGTCGCGATCGCCACGCTTCTCCAGGAGATCCAGGACGGACTCTTCGCCCGCGCGCTGGCGCACCGCACGCAGCACACGCGGCGCATCGACACCGCCGCGGAGTTCCGCGCCTTCTTCGCGGCGCCGCGGCGCACCGATGGCGCCGTCGAGGACGAGAACAGTCCCGCGGAGATCCACGGTGGCTTCGCGCTCGCGCACTTCTGCGGCGATCCGGAGGTCGAGCGGCAGGTCAAGGACGAGCTCGGCGTGACCGTCCGCTGCATCCCGCTCGACGGCTTCACCGACGATCGCGAGCCGGGCGCGTGCGTGATCACCGGCAGACCGAGCCCGCGGCGCGTGGTCTGGGCGAAGTCGTACTGACTTGAGCGCCCCCCGGCACGCACTCGCCTTGGTGCGCTGCGGGCCGGCGCAGGCACACGTCAGTCCGCGACGACCTCGGCCCATCTCGTCTTGAGCGCGTGCGGCACGCCGATGAGGTCGAGGAGCTTGCCGACCATGAAGTCGACGAGATCCTCGATCGTCTTCGGCAGCATGTAGAAGCCGGGGGCGAGCGGGGCGATGATCGCTCCCGCCTCCATCAGGCGGCGCATGTTGTCGAGCTCGATCATCGAGAGCGGGCTCTCGCGGTGGGCGATCACGAGCCGGCGCCGCTCCTTGAGGGTCACCGCCGCGGCGCGCTGGACCAGGTTGTCGGTGATGCCCGAAGCGATCTTTCCGAGCGTGTTGCCCGAACAGGGCACGACGATCATGCCGTCGTGCAGGAAGGAACCGCTGCCGAGCGTCGCGCCGACGTCGTTGTCGTTGTGCACGGTGAGCTGCGATCCGCGTCCGCGCGTCAGCTCGTCGGGATCGAGCCGCTTGATGCCGAGCTCGTCGAAGAGCAGGCGCCGGCCGTGGGCGGAGACGGCGAGGTGGATCTCGACGTCGGCGGCGGCGAGCAGCTCGAGCGTGCGGATCGCGTATGGGGCGCCGCTGGCGCCGGTGACGGCGACGATGATGCGTTGCGTGGCGGACACGGCTGCGGGGTCGCTTCGCGTGGCGCGGAGCGTCGGATGTCGTGAATAGTCTAATGCGCGTCCCGGTCGACCCTCGCCCCCCACGCAGCCCGATTGCGCCCCGAGAGGCCACTGTTGGCCCAGGGGCCGAACGCAGGGAGGCCTGCGGGAGTCGGTACGAGGGCATCCGACGACACGCCCATCGGCGCCAGAGGCAGCCAATCCAATGTCCAAAGCCATCGTCGATCCCGCCGAGCTGCGCCGATTCGCACACGACCTGAAGCGATTCAACGATTCGCTTCACGGTCAGATGTCGGTGCTCCACGGCCGCATGGTCGGTCTCGGCCAGTCGTGGCGCGACCAGGAACAGCAGAAGTTCGCGGAGGAGTTCGAGCAGACGCTCAAGGTCCTCACGCGCTTCGTCGACGCGTCGAACAAGCACATTCCGTTCCTGGTGCGCAAGGCGGAGCGCATCGAGGAGTACCTCAAGCAGCGGTAGGCGCGACGCGCGGGCGCTCTGCGCCCCGGCCCGCGGGCTCGGCCCCGGCGCGGGGCCGCCCGCCGACCTCGTCGCCCGACTGGTGCGACAGCACCTCGGCCACTCCCATGTCGACCGGCGCCAATCTCAGGTCCATCGGTGCGATCCGCGACTTCCGGGCCGCGCTGATCGGGTTCATCGAGGACGCCAAGCTGGCGCTGATGGAAGCGCACTCGGACGTCATGAAGACGACGATGTGGATCGAGAACGATCGCATCGGCCATTGGCAGCAGGCGCTGCGCAAGCGGCACGAGAAGGTGCAGCAGTGCAAGAGCGATCTCTACCGCGCCCAGATGCAGTCGCGCGACGAGCGCCCCTCGTGCGTCGTGGAGCGCAAGGCGCTCGCCAAGGCGGAGGCGGAGTGCGACGAGGCCCAGCGGAAGATCGACGCGTGCAAGCGGGCGGTGGCGCTGCTCGATCGCGAGGGGCTGCTCTTCAAGGCGGCGCTCGCCGGATTCAGCACGTCGCTCGAGCTGGACCTGCCCAACGCCGTCGCGCACCTCGATCGGCTCATGGACACGATCCAGAAGTACCTCTCGCTCGTGGCGCCCTCGGACGGCGCCGTGCAGGGGACGACGGGCGGCGCGGCGGGCGATGGCGCATCCGTTGGCGGAACGGGCGCCGCGGACGCGCAGGGCGGCTCGATGGCGCCGCGCGAAGCCGACGATCGCCGCGCTGGAGGTTCGTCGGATGTCGGCGACGGCAGCTCTTCCGGCGCCGCGCCAGCCACGGGAGACCGGCCATGAGCGTCGGAGTGAGCCGAGCCAAGCTGCTGGGCGCGATGAAGGAGCTTGTCGTGCGATGGAATCGGACGCGCGACGTCTGGGACGACGCCGCCGCCGAACACATTGAGCGGACGGTCATCGGGCCGCTGGATCCGCGGGTTCGGGCGACCGTCACCGCGATGGAGAAGATGGGCCAGATCCTGATGAAGGTGAAGAAGGAGTGCGAGTAGGGCGGTGCTCGGCCCGCTGGCGTCGGCTCCCGCGGGCTTCGGCACACCACGTGGCCCGGCTTCGGGGACGCCGCCGACGCCGGCCTTCGGCCCGGAATCCGGCGTGGCGCCCGTGGCTTCAGGTCGCGGCTCCAGTTTGCGGGCTAGTTTGCGGGTCTAGGTTGCGGGTCTAGTTTGCGGCTTGAGGTCGCGTGAAACGCGGCCAGATGGACCGAAACCGTCCGGCGCCGCCATCGTGCGGCGAAGCCGGCGCCGAATTCGGCGCGTCCGGGCCCGAGATCGGACGATATTCTCACGATCCAGGACGCTGCCACCGGCGTACACCCACGCCCAGGCGGCGGAGAGAACCCCATGTGCGGAATCGTTGCGTATATCGGTCGTCGGCACGCCAAGTCCATCCTGCTGGAGGGGCTCAAGCGGCTCGAGTACCGCGGATACGACTCGGCCGGCATCGCGGTTCTCAACGGCACCATGAAGATCGCCCGCACCGTCGGCCGGGTGCGGGTGCTCGAGGAGCGGGTCGAGGAGATGGGCGGGTTCGACGGCTCGCTCGGCATCGCCCACACGCGCTGGGCGACGCACGGCGAGGTGAGCGAGCGGAACGCCCATCCGCATCGCGACGACGCGCGGCTCGGCCACGGGATCGTCCTGATCCACAACGGGATCATCGAGAACTACTCGGTGATCAAGAAGTACCTCGTCGAGAAGGGCCACTCCTTCACCAGCGAGACCGACAGCGAGGTGCTCGCCCACCTGATCGGCGAGCTGTACCACGACGACCTCGAGCGCGCCGTGCAGGCCGCGCTGCGCGAGGTGACGGGCGCGTACGCGATCGCGGTCATGTGCGAACGCGAGCCGGACGTGCTGGTCGTCGCCCGCAAGGGCTCGCCGCTGATGGTCGGCGTCGGCAAGGACGAGTACATCGTCGCCAGCGACGGCAGCGCGATCGTGGCCCACACCACGCAGGCGTTCACCCTCCAGGACTACACGGTCGCGCGGCTCACCCGCGACTCGTTCCGCACCACGACCATCGACAACGTCGAGATCACGCCGGAGATCCGCGAGCTCGAGTTCGACCTCGACCAGATCGAGCTCGGCGCGTTCCCGCACTACATGCTCAAGGAGATCCACGAGCAGCCACAGGCCCTGCGGCAGTGCCTCCAGGGCCGGGTCGACGTGCGCACGGGCCAGATCGTCCTCGGCGGCGTCGCGCCCTTTGCGCGCGACCTCGCCAAGGCGCGGCGCATCGTCTTCGTCGGCCAGGGGACGGCCCTGCACGCGGGCATGATCGGCGTGTACCTGATGGAGGACCTTGCGAAGGTCGTGACCGACTTCGACTTCGCGAGCGAGTTCCGCTATCGCAATCCGATCGTCGAGGAAGGGACGGTGGTCGTCGCGATCAGCCAGTCCGGCGAGACCGCCGACACGCTCGCGGCGCTCCAGGAGGCCAAGCAGCGCGGGGCACTCTCGATCGGCGTGGTGAACGTCGTGGGCTCGACGATCTCGCGGGAGACCGATGCGGGCGTCTACCTGCGCGTCGGCCCGGAGGTCGGCGTGGCGTCGACGAAGGCGTTCCTCGGACAGGTGATGGTCTCGACGATGCTCGCCCTCTTCGTCGGACGGCGCCGCTACCTCTCGAACGATTCGGTGACGCGGCTGCTCGAAGCGCTGGTCGCGATTCCCGACCACCTGGACACGGTGCTCGCCCAGAGCGACTACATCCGCGACGCGACCTCGAAGTACATCGACCGCGAGAACTGGCTCTTCCTGGGGCGCGGGTACAACTATCCCGTCGCCCTCGAGGGCGCGCTCAAGCTCAAGGAGATCTCCTACATCCATGCCGAGGGCATGCCCGCGGCGGAGATGAAGCATGGGCCGATCGCCCTCATCGACGATGGAATGCCCGTGGTCGTCGTCGCGACCCGCAACAGCCAGTACGAGAAGGTCGTCTCGAACATCCAGGAGGTCCGGGCCCGGGGCGGGCACGTGATCGCGGTGGCGACCCAGGGCGACCACGAGATCGCGGCGCACTGCGAGGAGGTCTTCTACGTGCCCGACGTGCCCGAGGCGCTCCAGCCGATGGTGACGGTGGTGCCGTTGCAGCTTCTCGCGTACCACGCCGCGGTGATGCGCGGCAAGGACGTCGACAAGCCGCGCAATCTGGCCAAGAGCGTGACGGTCGAGTGAGCGGACGCCAGTCGACGTCGCTGCGCCCGCGATTGCCCGCGACGGCAGCCTGATATCGTCTCGGATGAGATCCGTGCCGACCACCTCGACCAGTTCGATCAACCCGATCAACCCGATCAACCCGATCAACCCGATCAACCCGATCAACCCGATCAACCCGATCAACTCGATCAACTCGATCAACTCGATCAACTCGGCCACTTCGAACATGCCGAACCGGCGCACCAACTCATGGCGAGCCGCGCTTGCCTGCGCGTGCCTGACCGCGTCGTCGCTGGCGATCGCCATGCCGGTCGAGCCCCCGGCCGTGCCCGTCGGCGCGCCTGCCGGCGCTCCGGCCGGCGCCGCGCCGAGCGCACCATCGGGCCCTCGATCGATCGAGCCCGCGCCGGGCGCCGCCGAGCGTCCTTCGGCTCCGGTGGCGGCATCGGCGCGGGCGCTGCCGCCGCGCGTCGCCTTCGACCGCTTCGCGGTGCTCGGCGCCCAGCATGTCCGCGGGCTTCATGACCACGCTGGAAGGACATGCGGGCGCTCGAAGGAGCCGGTCTCGGTCGGCTTCGGCGGCGTCGTTCAGCAGACCCGGCGAGGTGGCGCCGGCGGTGAACTTGCCGGCAACCTGATGTTCTTCACCAATCCCATCGGCATCGGGGGGCAGTTGGCGAAGCTCGCGGCGGCGAAGGATCCGACGCTCGTGGTCGCCATCGACTTCCCGTTCTGGTTTGGCTACGGCGTCATCGGCGGGGCCGATGAGGACGCGCGCCTCAAGCGGCTCGAGGAAGGCCTCGCCCTGCTCGACCAATTCAGGTGTCCGATCGTCGTCGGCGACTTCCCCGACATGTCCGAGGCGGTCGGCAAGATGATCAGCCGCGCGCAGATGCCCGCGCCGCGCTGGCGCGGCTCAACGAGCGTCTCCGGCGTGGGCGAAGGAGCGCCGCGCGTGGCGGTCTTCCCGCTGAGCGAGTTGGTCGCCGCGGCTCCCGCCGGGGAGCCGATCACGATCGGGTCGCACACGTGGCCGCGGGGCAGCCGAGCGCTCAATGGGACCGGCTCCATCCGACCGTCGAGGGGATGATCCTGCTTGGACAGCTGGCTCGCGCGGGCGGTGCGGACGATCGACCCGACGCTCGACACGACGCTCTTCGAGGTCGATCCGGCGCGGTCCGTGAACGGCTCCAGCGCCGTCGACGCGAAGCTGGCCAAGCGGAGCGGGCGAACGCCCGGCGCGAGCCGGCACCGCGCCAGCCAGATCAACTCGTCGTCTTCGCGGACTTCGCGTGCACGCCGGCAGCCCGTCGGATGGGCCGCCCGGTGTGCCTTCATCCGAGCCTTCATCTGCTCGCGCGCCGCGGCGCGTTCGCTGTCGTCGAGCCGGCCGTCGCCGTTGGAGTCGAAGCGTTCAAGCATCTTCGCCCGGACCTTCGCGCGGATCTCCTGGCGAACGGCGCGGATCTCCTCCTTCGCCGCCGCGCGCTCCTCGGCGCTGAGGACGCCGTCGTGGTTCGTGTCGAACCGCTTCATGATCCGGGCGTGCACCTTGCGGCGGACCGCACCGCCGCGATGCACGCGGCCGTCGGCGCGCGCCGAGGTTCCATCGGGTCGCTTGCCGTCCTGACCGCTTGCCGGTGACGACTCCCGAGCAGGCGCGGACGCGGCGAGCAACAGCGCCAGCGCCGCGGCGGAGCACGAGATGGCTGCATTCCTGAGGTTCATGGTTTTCCTCGCTTTCACAGGCAATGTGCGCCCCGCCCGCGGTGCGGGACATGCCAGCCCGCGCTCGAGCGTCGGGCGCCGGCGGACGAACAGGGGCCCGCTCCGCTCATGCGGGCTCCAGTCGATCTCCATGCGTTCGACGCGCTGCCCACGGCGGCGTCTCACGCCGGAATCGGGTCCGGGTGCGGCGCGACCACCAACTGGGACGCGCATCAGCCCCACGCGCCGAGCAGCAAGCCGAGGTCCGCGCCGTCCACGGTGCCGTCGCCGTTGAGATCCGCGGGGCCTCCCGAGGATCCCCAGGCGCCGAGGAGGATGCCAAGATCGGCGCCGTTCACGACGCCGTCGCCGTTGAGGTCGCTCGTCGCCGTGTGGAAGAAGCGAAACGACGGGATCACCTGCTTGCCCATCGTCGGCGTCTGCCATCGCGCGATCAGGCCGGCGCCGCCGAAGGCCTCGAAGAACTCGATGCGGATCCGGTGACCGCCCTGGGCGAGACCGATCTGGCCGGACGCCTCGGCCATGCCGTGCAGGCCGTCGTTGTCGACCACGACCGTGTCGCCGACGAGCAGGCGCGAACCGTCGTCGCTCTCGAGGGAGAGCGTGTAGAGGTCCGTCTTCGGGGCGAAGAGGAAGCCCTCGAAGACCGCGCCGACGTTGTCGGAGAGTCCGCTTCCCGCGAAGACGCCGCCGGTCGATCCGTAGTTGACCTGCGGCGCGATCTCGGTCGCGAAGGCGCTCAGCGACGCGAAGTTCGGCAGCACCGCGGGATTGTTCAGCGCGTAGTAGGACGCCTTCACGCCCTCCGGCGATCCGGCGGGCATGTCGGGCTGGCGCACGGGCATGACGTTGACCGAGACGGTGCCCCCCTGCGTCGCGCCGCCCGCGAGCGCCGCCTGATAGGTGAACGTGTCGAGCCCGGCGAACGAGGCGGGCGCCGTGTAGACGATCTCGTCGCGTCCGTCGGGGCCGGTGTTGTCGCTGAGCACCAGCGTCGCGCCCGCGGGCGTGCTCGCGGGGAACGCGCCGAGCGAAGGGGCGGTGCAATCGGCGCTGAAGTCGTTCGCCAGCGGGTCGAGGATCGTGGGCTGTCCGCCGAGCGCGACGGCGCTGTCGGCGTTCACGGTGCCGCCGTCGCCCTGGGCCGGGCATGCGACCGCGTCGAGGAACGCCAGCATCGTCGCGACGTTGGCGGGATGGAACTGCATCACCATGTTGGACATGCCGCCGGGGCAGGTGTGGCAGTAGCTCATGATCGTGCCGCCGTACGCCTGCGAGCAGTCGCCGTTGCCGCAGCCGTCGAGCGGCGGGGAGTAGCTGTGGGTGTGCGGCGCGCCGAAGTTGTGGCCGATCTCGTGGGCGACGACCATCAGGTCCCAGTTCTGGTTGTTGTGGTCCTGGATCGGATACGGGAAGTAGCCGTTGAGGTTGGCGGAGAGCCCGTAGCCGAAGTCGGTCGAGCAGAGCGCGTTCAGCCACGCGACGCCACCGCCGAGCGGCCGACCCGAGAGGAAGTGGGCGACGTTGCGCGGCTGCCAGTTCATGCCGATGTTCCACAGGTCGTGGAACTGCGAGAGCTGCGCGCCGGTGCCACCCTGGTCCCACGGGTCGTTGGTTCCCGGCCAGAGCCGGATGTAGCAGACCTCGAGGCGCGTGCTGAGCTGCGCCTCGTAGATCTCCGAGGCGGCGCCAAGCAGGGCGTAGACGTAGTTCGCGGCGTTCGTGGCGTTGCCGCCGAAGAGGTTGGCGATGTACTCGTGGTCCGTCTCGACCGCGATCTGGACCGCGCGGCACGGCGCGCCGGCGACGCCTCCCTCGTTGGCGGCGGGTTCGACCGGGTTGGCGGGATAGCCCTCCAGCGCCTCCGCGCCGCACGGCGGAATGACGATGTCGAGGAGTTGTTCCGGCGTCTGGCCGACTTCATAGACGAGCGTCGGCAGCCCGGCGCCCGCCGGTCCCGACGAGACGATGAACGTGCGCCCCTTGCTGACGATGAATCCCTGCATCGATGCGTCGTCGACCGCGAGGAAGGCGCGCGAGCCAGGATCGCCGTCGACCTCGCCGCGCAGCAGCGTCACCGTCGGTGCGGCGGTCTCGTGGTCGACGATGGCGCCTGAGGCGTCGTCGCGCGTCCCCAACACCACGCGCGGCGTGCCGGCGGTGAAGGGATGGACGCGCACCCGCGCCGTCCGCTCGCCCAGCGCGACCGCATCGATGGTCGCCTCGCCGGTGGCGATCGCGGCGGCGCGGATCGCGGCGCGATCGACGTCGAGCGCGCGGAACGCGGTCGAGGTCGCCGCAGCGCCGGACGGTCCCGGCGGCGTCGATGGTGCGGCGCGATCGGGCGAAGCGGCGATCGCCGACGACCACGATGAAACGGCGACCATCGACGCGACGGCAAGGTGGCGGAAGTTCATCACGAGGCTCTCTTCTGTTGGGCGGGCGGCGCGAGCCGAACGCGGAGGTTGGACGGTGGGTGGCGGGACGGCTTGAAGGACGGGCACAGCACGGACGGGCGAGGCGGATGCGGCGGCCTGCGCGGCCAAGGCCGAGGCACGGTGCCGAGGGGGCCTCGAGTCGCCTCGCGGCCGTGGCGCCCGCCTGCATCCGCTTCGGGGCGTGGAGAAGGTACGACGCCCCAAGCCCGCCGCAGTTCATGCCTTTCGGTCGGCGGTGTAGCATGCCCTCCGCCTTCGAGGCATTGCCATGAAAATCGATTCCTTTCGATCCACGTTGCGTTCGCCGGCGTTCATCCTCGCCGCGGCGCTCTCCCTCGTTGGCGCGGCCTTGCTGCCGGGCTGCACGCCGCAGACCACCTATCCGCCGACGGCGGGAACCGGTTCGTTCCAGCCGTGGGTCGCTCCGGTTCCACAGGTGATGGCCGCGTCGCTCCGCTACACGCACGATCGACACGCCCCGAAGGAGGAACTCGTCTTCAACCTTCCGCCCGGCGTGCCGGAATGGGTGTGGGTGCAGATCCAGAAGGATCTCGGCGCCGCGGCGCGCCCGATGATGCCGCAGGACACGCGTGGATTCTCGGTCCTCCAGGTCCGCATCGATGGCGCGAACGCCGAGTGCGACGTGATCTATCCGGCGGCCGACGACCTCTACCAGATGATCACCGTCGGTCTCACCACCAACCCGTTCCAGGAGTGGCGCCCCACGTTCGAGCGCAAGTGGCGCATTCCGGCGACCCGGCCCACGTCCAACTGGGGCGTGTGGACGATCCAGGAGCACCCCGACTATCCGAACATGAACCCGCAGCCGTGGGAGGACGAGGGCGTGACGGGCGTGTCGACGACGGTGGAGGTGAGCGGGTCGTGACGCAGCCGACGCACGCGGAGTGACGAGGGCCACGGAAGCGTGGCAGATGTCGCCGCGGAATCAAGCGTCGGGAACCAGTAACCAATAACCGGGAGTCAGGAATCAGGAGTCGGGGACTCTGTCCGACTGCGGGCGGTTTTGTCTCTGCGCTGATGCCTCGCGTGCGCGCACGTCGTGCGCCCAATGGCCCGCACATCCGCGTCCGCGCAGCGGACGCTTCCTGATTCCCCGCGCGTCGCACGTCGCTCGACGTTCACGTCACGCGCGTGCGGAGCCGGGCGACCGCGCTTGCGAGCCATGGCTCTTCCGGGGTCGCGTAGGGTCGGAACTTCTCCATCGCGCCGCTCTCCTCGCTGAAGTAGATGGCGCGGTGCAGGCCGAGCTTCGCGGCGATGGGCGTGTCGATGAGGTGGCTTGAATCGGCCTGGCTCATCTGGAAGAGGACGCGCTGCTCGAACTCCTTCATGCCCTGGCGGTCGAGCGTGCGGCCGAGGTTGTTGACGGTGTCGACCCACGCGAGCGTGTGCACGCCGAAGGTCGGACCCTCGCGCAGGATCGCGCCGAACTGCTTGTCGGGCCTGGGCGGCGCGTCGGCGTCGCCGCCGCTGAATCCGAACTCCTCCTCCTGGCGCAGCATCCTGAAGCGCTGCAATCCGCCGACGACCAGGAAGATCGGTGGCGCATCGACGCTGTCCTCGTGCTGCCGCCGGTCGAGCTCGGCGGCGATCTCGGCAACGGCCTCGGGCACCTCGCGCCAGGCGACGCTTCGCACGGGGCCGGGCAGGAGTTCGCCGAGCCGGGCGAGCTTGCCCGCCTCGGGCGCGTCGGCGGGAAGGCCGTCGAAGACGAAGACGCGCGCATCGGGCCGCTGCGCCAGCAGGCTCAGCGCCGCGCCGAAGAGCATGCCGACCGCGGCCTCGTCGCGCTGGCCGACCACGAGCAGGTTGGCGCCGCTCTGCCGCCGGAAGAACGCGGCGGTCGGATCCTTGATGGCGATGGCGTCGCCAAGCCATGCGCGCAGCGGCGCCGAGGCCCCGCCGCTCCGGGCCGTGTCGTCCGCGAGGGCCCGCGCCAGCAGCGCGTTGCGCGAGATGTCGGCGGGGATGTTCCCCTCGAAGACGATGAGCGGCTCGCGCCGGCGGATGCCGCGCGCCTCGGCGAGCGCCCGCACGTGGGCGAGGTAGGCGTCGCGCTGTCCGTCGCCGAGCCACGCGATCTGGAACGGGTTGTTCCCCTCGACGAGGCCGCCCTGGTCGTTGTAGATCGCCTCGCCCGGGCGCGCCAGCAGCCGCGCCGCCGAGTTGTCGTCGCTGAGGATGAGGTACGAATCGCTCTCGCTGCACTGGAGCGCGATGCGCACCGCCATCTGGCCGATCGTGGCGCGGGCGAGGGAGTACGCGCCGCCGAGCGTCTGCGAACCGAGGATGACGTGGATGCCGAACGCGCGGCCCTGGCGCACGAGGCGGTCGAGCAGGAGGGTCGCGTCCTGCGCGATCTTGTCGTCCTCCGTGAAGAACTCCTGGAACTCGTCGATGATCAGCAGCGTGCGCGGAAGCCGTTCGCCAGCGGCGCCGCCTCCCGCGATGGCGCGCCGGTAGCCCGCGAGGTCCTGGACGCCGAGATCGCGGTAGATCTCGCCGCGGCGGCGAAGCTCGGCATCGAGCTTCTGGAGCACGCTCAGCCCGAACTCGCGATCGCTCTCGATCGCCACCGCGCGGGCGTGCGGCAGCTCGTTGCTGGCGTACGTCTTGAACTCGACGCCCTTCTTGAAGTCGACGAGGTAGAACTCGACCTCCTCCGGCGAATACCACATCGCCAGGTTGGTGATGATCGCGTGCAGCAGCGTCGACTTGCCCGATCCCGTCTTGCCGGCGATGAGGACGTGCTGCGAGACGCCTTGGCCGAGCATCAGGTCCTGGAGCTTCGTCGCGCCGGCGCGGCCCAGGGCCACGCGCAGCTCGTTGGCGCTGTCGCGCGACCACCAGACGCAGCCGTTGGCGTGGGCGGAGCGATCGGCGCCGGCGCGGAGCCCCGTCGATCGGATCGACGGCGCCGATGGCGTCTCGCGCATCTCCGGCGGCGGGCCGGGCGGGGCGATCATCGAGAAGGGCACCTCCACGCGCGAGCGCTCCTTCGCCTCGCGCCCGACGACCTTGAGGATCCGCGTCAGGAGCGCCTCCGGCGGCGCGTCGTCGAGGGTGAGCGTCCATCGTTCGTATGCCGGGTCGTCCCAGACGAAATGGGGCGACGCGCTCGCGGCGATCGTGGTCGTCGCCGCCGCCGTGGTGGTTCCCGAGGTCGCGGCCGCTGCGGTCGCGGTGCCCGCGCCGCTCGCCGGCACGGGCGATCCGGCCGCTGCGCCTGCGCCGGACCATCCGGCGCCACTTCCCGACGAACCCTTGGCACCGCCGTTGGGCTCGGACCGCGCGGCGTTCGACGGCTTGCCGCCCTTCGGCGGCTCCGCGACGTTCCAGCGCAGCGTCGTGGCGGCGCGGGCGAGGTCGTCCATCTGGAGTCCGGGCGGGCGCGCGGCGCGGGTGTCGGCGGTGATCAGCGTGAAGACGCCGCAGCGCGGACCGCTCGCCGCGATGCTCATGAGCCGCCGCGCGGATGCCTCCGAGAAGTTCGCGGGCAGGTTGGCCGCGACGAGGAAGCGATAGGGTTCGGCGATCTCGCCGGCATCGAGGTTGTACTGGCCGATCGTCTCGTACTCGTTGCGCAGGTACTTCTGGATCACGTTCTCCATGTGTTCCGTGATGTCCAGGAGCCGCTGGTCGATGTGGCGATCCTCGGTCCAGATGCGGTCGGTCACGAGCGCGCCGTCGTCGTCGGCGAGGTGCATGAATCCCGCGAAGTTCTGCCCGAGCCCGACGGGATCGACGATGACGAAGCGCACCTTGCTCGGCGGCAGCGCGGTGAGCAGGCGGAACATCGTCGACTGCACCGCGGGGACGGCCGCGTCGAGCCCGGCGCCGGCCGCCTGCACGAGAAGCGACGCCTGCTCGGGGAATCCCAGGAGCGCGGGAACGTCGAATGCGGCCGGACCCGGCGACTCGGCGTCCGGCGCCGAAGCGTTCGGCGCCGAGGCGTTCGCCGACGGCGCGCTCGTCGACGCGTGGCTCGACGGTCCCGCATCGGGCGGCGCCATCGCGGGCAGCGCGAGGTCGGCGTGCCGCGGCAGACCGCCGTCGAGCGCCGTGAGATCGACGCGCAGGCGACCGAAGGGGATGGCGTCCGGAAAATCGCTCGGCGGCGCCCATCGCTCCCACGACGGATCGTTCCACGGCGCGAAGCGCGCCGCGACCGCGCGGCGCACGAGCGCGAGGTCCGCATACGCCGACCGCGTCTGCTCGCGCCAGGTGGCGACGAGCTCGGCCCAGTCGCGCTCGAACTGGCGGATCGCCGTTCCCGCGACGCCCTCGTGCTCGCGCTCGGCGGCTGCGAGATCCTCGTCGTGGCGGCGCTGCGCGTCGGCGAGCGAGCTCTCGCGCTTCGCGGCCGCCGCGGCCCGCCGCGCTTCGCGGTCGGCCTTCATCTCCTGGATCTGCCGCGGGTAGCGCTGCTCGATCTCCTCGAGCCGCCGCGTGCGCGCCGCCTCGATCCGATCGAGCAGCGGGCCGTGCTCGCGCTCGGCGGTGGCGAGCTCCTCGTCTCGGCGGATGCGCAGCGCCTCGAGCTGCCGGTCGCGCAGCTCGGTCGACTCGAGCGTGCAGCGCTCGATGGCCCGGCGGCCCGCGGCGACGGCCTCGCGCAATGGCCGGTGATGCGCGTGAAGCTTCGCCCGCGCGGCGATGTAGAGTCCGCCCATCGCCACGATCGTCGCGGCGAAGGTGGCGCCACCGACCACCCACACACCCTGGTTCACGGTTCCGCCGTTCCGCCACGCCGCGAGTCCCGCGGCGATCGCGGCAGGAAGCACGAGCGTGACGACGGGCAGGCCGCTGCGGAAGAGTCGTGGAAGGATCAGGCCGCGCATCGCCGCGACGCGCCGCCGCGCCTCGTCCGTGACCTCCTCGAGCCGATGCTTGGACGGCATCGTGCCGGCGGCTTCCGCGGCGCGGCGATCCTCGTCGCTCGCCGACTCGTTGGCCGGCTCGCTCGGCGCCGGCGCGCCCGGCTGGAGGCACGCCCGCAGCCAACGGGTCGCCTGCTCCTCGACCGAATCGAGCTCCTTGGAATAGCCCGCGAGGCCCTTGCGGGCCTGTTCGAACTGCTCATGCGGCTGATTGCTCGTCGCCTCGAAGACGCTCTCGGCGAGCCAGATCGACTCCTGCCTGGACTTGTCCGCGTCCACGCGCCGCTTGGCGGCCTTCTCCTCGATCTCGTCGACGGCGCTGTGCCATTCGCGCTCGCGTGCGGCGATCGCGTCGCCGAACTTCGACTCGATCCCGGCCATCTCGCGGGCGAAGGTCGTCTCCGCCGCCTCGCGCGCCGCGACGATCCGCGCCGCCACCGACGAGCGCTGGGCCTCGAGCTTGGCATCCGCCGTTCGCGTTCCGGCCTCGCGGGCCGCGAGAACCTCCTGCTCGCGTCGGCTGGTGCGCGTCACCACCGCGACCAGCCGCAGCAGCGCCTCGCGCTGGATCACCGTGAGCGGACGATCAGGCATCGGTGGGGATGGTAGGGGTTTGTGGGCCGCCATGTGACCGCCGGAGGGCGTCGCGCATCGCCCGGTTTCGGGGGCGATGGCCGACCGCCCGCCGTCGCCCGCGTAGCCTCGTGCACGCGGCGCGCATCCCGTGCCCGCCCCGCACGCCGTCGTGTGCACCCATGCACGTCCGCACCGCCGTCCATCCGCTCGACGTCGTCATGGTCGAGGCGGCGGCGCGCCGGGGCCCGGTTCACCTCCTGCGATGAGGGTCGTGGCGATGGACTCGATGCTCGACTTCGTTCACTGCATGGACTGCGTCGAGGGCATGAGCCGCCTTCCCGATGCGTCGATCGATCTCGTGGTGACCTCGCCACCCTACGACGGCGTGCGCGCCTACGACGGCTCGCCCTTCGACCTGCGCGCAACCGGCGAAGAGGTCTTCCGCGTCCTCAAGCCCGGCGCCATCGCCGCGATGGTGATCCAGGACCAGACACGCCAGTTCGGCAAGACGCTCACTTCGTTCCGCACGATCGTGGACTGGTGCGATCGGATCGGCTTCAAGCTCTTCGAATGCGTGATCTACCGCAAGCATGGCACCGAAGGCGCGTGGTGGACGCGCCGCTTCCGGGTCGACCACGAGTACATTCCGCTCTTCCTGAAGGGCGAACGGCCCGCCTACTTCGACAAGGAGCCGCTCAAGAAGCCGTCGAAGCACGGTGGCAAGGTGATGAGCGGATCGGGCAACCGTCGCACCGACGGCACCACCACCGAGACCGTGCGCCGCGCCATCAACCTCACGAAGTGCCGTGGAACGGTCTGGGACTATCTCATGGCCGGCGACAAGGACGCGCTCAAGCGCAGGCATCCGGCCGTCTTTCCCGATGCGATCCCGACCGACCTCGTCAGGTGCCTCTGTCCGCCCGGAGGGATCGTGCTCGATCCGTTCATGGGCTCGGGAACGACCGCGGTGGCTGCTCGGCGGCTCGGACGTCGATTCATCGGCTTCGAGATCAACCGCGACTACTGCGGCATCGCGGCGCAGCGCCTGGCTCGACTCGAGTCTCCGGGGCCGGGGTCGCCTCGCCGTCGCCGACGACCCGTGTGATGCGCGTTCCGGTTGATTCTCGCGCAGCATCCAAGGCCCGATCCCGAGGTGGGCAAGGGGTCGAACGCAGGTGAAATCCGCTGGAATCCGCGGAAGCGGGCGTGGCTTCCCGGGAGCTCGTCGCGCTCCGCCGCACGGTTCATCTCCGGACCGGCATCGCCGCGTTGTCGATCAGCCGGACGGAGTCGGGTCGCGACGGGTCGATTCGCGCCGCGATCAGCGCCCGCGTCGGGCGCTCCAGCGACTCGACCGGCATGAGCGTCGCGGCGTCGCGGACGACCGCGTAGTCGACGGAGAGCCCGTGGGCGACGAGCGTCTCGCGCATGGCTCGCTCGGCCGCCGCCGGACGCTGCGCCGCGGCCGCGGATCGCAGCGCTCGCGAAAGCCCGAGCGCCCGTTCGCGCTGCGCGGCGTCCAGGTAGCGGTTGCGGCTGCTCATCGCAAGGCCGTCGGGCTCGCGGACCGTCGGGTGGCCGACGATCGCCGGGTGTGACACGCCCGCCACGCCGGGCACGGTGCACCCGTCGCGCCATACCGGCCAGCGCGCCGGCGTCGCCGCCGCGACCATGGCGACGAGCGACTCGATCACGCGAAGCTGCTGGAAGTCCTTCTCGCCGAAGACCGCGACCCGGGGCTGCACGAGGTCGAAGAGCCGCGCGACGACCTGGCAGACGCCGGCGAAGTGCGACGGACGGTGGGCGTCCTCCAGCTTCGGGGCCGTCGCGACCGACGGCAACGGCGGCGCCGCGAAGGGCGCCTCGGCCCGGCCGGTCGGGTAGACCGTCTCGACGTCCGGCGCGAAGACGACGTCGGCGCCGGCGCTTTCCGCGAGGGCGATGTCCGCGTCGAGCGTGCGCGGATACCTCGCGAAGTCCTCGCCCGGTGCGAACTGCGTCGGGTTGACGAAGATGGAGACGAGCACGGATTCGCCGGGTCCGGCGATCGCCCGCGCGCGGCGCACCAGCGCTGCGTGGCCTTCGTGCAACGCGCCCATCGTCGGCACGAACACGCCCCTCGCGAAGGGGCGGAGTTCGTCGATGGCGCGGATGAGCCGCATGGGGCGAGCGTATGCCCGCCCGCGTCACTCGCCGGACGGCGCCACATGCGACGATGGTTCAAACCACGAGTCGTCGAAGATCGGCGTGGCCCGCAGCTCGAAGACGATCATCCGCGGCGGCGGCGGGTGGCCCGGTGCTCGGAACTCCGGCGGCGCGTCGAGGAAGCCGCGCGGCGGGGGGCCGCGACGGCGAGGCTCGTCGCGCGGTGCAGGCGGGGGAGGAGCGCCGAAGCCTGTTGGTGGACACGGCTCGTCCCTGCGCTGCGGACCGGGTGGTCCGCCATCGTCGAAGCGGTCGCCCGGCGGTCGTGGCGGTGGCGGTCCCGGCGGCCCGCCATCGTCGAATCGATCGCCTCGTCGGCGCGCGTCGCGGCGCTCGGCGGGGTCGTCGCGGTTGTTCGGCGCCTCGCCGTGCCAATCGCGCCCTCCCTCTCCACGGCGCGGCCCGCCGAACTCGCGCGGTCCGTTGCGGCCGCCGGGGCCGGGTCGATCGCCGCCAGCGCCAAGGCGGGGATCGCCGTCGCGCGGCGGCCAATGCAGTTCCATGCGTCGCACGAGGCGCGACGACCGGTCGATCCACAGCTCGACGCGCGTCGGCTCGGGTCCGCGCGTGTCGCGGCGGAGCGCGGTCACGCGGTCGCAGATCGGCCCCTCCGTTCCCGGCGCAACCGCGGCGGTGCCGGGGCGCAGCGTGAATCCTGCGGGCAGGCTGGAGAGCACGTCGTCGGACGAATCGGCGAGAAACGCGCTCTCGCCGAAGTCGATCCAGCGCGGCCAGGCGTGCTTCGGCGGGAATCGATCGACCGAGCCGTCCGGACGAATGGCCCACGAACCACCGATGTTTCGGCCGACGATGAAGCGATCGCCGGTCGGCGCGATCGCGGTGAAGACCTGATGGTCCGCGTCGCGGATGTCCAGTTGCGCCGGCGGGATCGGACCGAACGACGGATCGTCGGGCACCGCGAGCACGAGATAGGAGCGATCCCCGGCGGTCTGTGTTGCCGCGATCGAGTCGCGCACGGCCGCGAACGCCTCGTTGCGCGCGGGAAGGTCGGCGAGGATCGCCGCGCCGACGATCGCGCTGAGCATCGTGATCGCCGCGACGAGCCAGCGCCGCGCCGGAGGCGCCAGGCGCAGCGACTGCTCATGGGCGCCGATGGAGCGCATCACTGCGTCGAGCCGCCGGGCCTGGCGAGGCTGGTCGTCGCGGCGGAGATGCTCGAGCAACCCGTGAACGAACTGCGCCGCGGCGAGCGCATCGGTGCCGCCGCGGTCGGCCGCGGCGAGCGCATCGGGTCGCAGGGCGGGATCGAGCGTCGGCGGTGGCGCAACGCGATCTCCGGCGGCCTCGGGCGCGTTCGAGGATCGGTCGCCGCCGATGTTCACGCCGGCTCTCCATGGGCGGTCTCGATCGCCGCCGACCGCGCCTGAAGGCACGTGGCGACGAGCAGGCGCGCTCGCTGCATGCGCTTCTTCACCGCCTCCTCGCTCACGTCAAGGGCGGCGGCGATGTGCGAGAGCATGAGGCCCCGCTCGTAGCCGAGCTCGATCACGTCGCGCAGCAGCGCGGGAAGGCGATCGACGCACGATCGGACGCGCTCGGCGCGAGCGCGGAACGAATCGGCGGGGACGAGCTCGAAGGCGCCGATGTGCCGCTCCATCGCCTCGAGCACCTGCGGATCGCATGCGAGGAGGTCGCGACCGGACCTGCGGCGCTGGGCAAGCACCAGGCGAACCGCGATGCCGCGGAGCCACGGCCCGAAGGGCCGGGAGCGGTCGTAGTCGCCGAGCCGGCGCCATGCGACGAGCATCGTCTCCTGGAAGAGATCGTCCACGAGGTCGTCGCGCGCGACGAGGCTGCGCAGGAACGCGCAGAGCATGTCCGCGTGCTCTCGAACGAGGATCTCGAAGACATCGCGCGAGCTCGGGCGCATCGACGGCATGGCAATCGCCATTGTCGCGCGCCGGGCCGGCGGGGACATCGAGGGATCGGAATCTGGCGGACGGCGGTGCGCCGATGGGCGGGATGTCCCGCGGGGCGTCCAGGCGGACAATCTCCCGGTGACGGTCCCGCACCCCTTTTCCGCGTCGCGCGGCGAGTTCGTGCGATGATTGGAGCCACCCCATGATTGACCTCAATCACCTCAATCACCCCATTCACCTCATTCACCGCGTGAACGTGAAGATCTTCGCGGCCGCGATCCTCGGCGTCGCGTCGGCAGCGCTTGCGGCACCACCGCAACCGCAGTCGCCCCCCGCATCGAGTCGACCGGCGCCCGCCATGAACGATCGACCAGGGGCGGATCGCGACGACGCGCCGCGCCGACCAAGGCCCCCGGCGGACCGACAGGGCGGACCGCGCGATCGGAACGATGAAGATGGAAGCCCGCCGCCACCGCGCGACGGCGACCGCGGCGGTCGGCGCGACATGCGCGACGATGGCGGTCCACCGCCGCCACCGCGCGATGGTGATCGTGGCGGTCGGCGCGACATGCGCGACGATGGTGGTCCGCCGCCGCCACCGCGCGACGGCGACCGTGGTGGTCGGCGCAACATGCGCGACGATGGTGGTCCACCGCCGCCACCGCGCGATGGCGACCGTGGTGGTCGACGCAACATGCGCGACGACGATGATGGCCCACCGCCGCCCCGCGATGGCGATCGCGGTGGTCGACGCGGCATGCGCGACGATGGTGGTCCGCCGCCGCCACCGCGCGACGGTGATCGTGGTGGCCGGCGCGCGATGCGCGACGATGGTGGTCCACCGCCGCCGACGTGCGACGGCGACCGTGGTGGTCGACGCGGCATGCGCGACGATGGCGGTCCACCGCCTTCTCGTCGCGGCGCGCGAGGGGACGGACCACCGGACCGGAGGTCCGACCGTCAGTCCGATTGGCGGAACGATGGTCCGCCCGGGCGACGCCCGGATCGACCGCGTCGCGAGGAGGCGAGGCGCGATGACGCTGGCGGTCCGCCGCCGGGGGCCCGCGATCCTGCGGATCGGGGCGCGTCGTCGCGCGGCGACGATGGGCCGCCGCCGCGCGAGCGCGACGCTCGCGGTGACCGTGATCGAGGTCCGGGTGGGTGGCGAGGTCGGCCACCGGAGCGCGGTGGGCGCGACGATCGAGATCAAGGTGGTCGCGATGAACGTGACGGTCGGCCGGAGGGCAATGGCCGCGACGGACGTGATCGCCGAGATGGGGGGGACCGACCACGGAATGGCCCCGACGAAGCTGCACGACGCAACGCGGCATCCGACCAGCCGTAGTACATCCGGCCGCGGCCTGCACGGCTGTCGAGACGGCGGCACCACACGTTCACCGGACGCGCGTCCTCCGAGAGCGAGTGTCGGCCCGGAGGGCCGAGCGGAGCGCTCAAACAAGCGGAGGCGTGCGTTCAGCCCGCGGGGCCTCGCCCCGCGTGGCGTACGAAAGCGAGTGTCGGCCCAGAGGGCCGAGCGGAGCGCTCAAACAAGCCAAGGCGTGCGTTCAGCCCGCGGGGCCTCGCCCCGCGCGGCGTACGAGAGCGAGTGTCGGCCCGGAGGGCCGAACGGAGCGCTCAAACAAGAACCATTCCAGGTTCTGCCTAGACTTGTTGCGACTGAATCTCCGTCGCTTCACGGTCGCCGCGCAGCCGGCCGTCTCACGCCACCCGTTCCGAAGGACCCGCATTCATGGGTATCTCGCAGCCGAAGCTTCCGATCTATCTCGACAACGCCGCCACGACGCGCACCGATCCGCGCGTCGTCGAGGCGATGCTGCCCTATTTCACCGAGAAGTACGGCAACGCCGCGAGCCGCAACCACAGGTTCGGCTGGGAGGCCGAGGACGCCGTCGACGCCGCGCGCGAGCAGGCCGCGGCGCTCATTGGCGCCTCGGGCAAGGAGATCGTCTGGACGAGCGGCTCGACCGAGAGCAACAACCTCGCGATCAAGGGCGCGGCCCGCATGTACGCGAAGGCTGGCGACGGCCAGGGCGGCCGCGGCCACATCATCACTGCCGCCCACGAGCACAAGGCCGTGCTCGATCCGTGCAAGCGGCTCCAGCGAGAGGGCTTCGACGTCACGTTCCTCGATCCGCCCGCCGACGGCGTGATCACCGCCGAGATGGTGAAGGCCGCGCTGCGGCCCGACACGATCCTCGTGACGATCATGTGGGCCAACAACGAGATCGGCACGATCAACGAGGTGCCCGAGATCGGCGCCCTTTGCCACCAGCGCGAGATCGTGTTCCACACCGACGCCACGCAGTGGGTGGGCAAGATGCCCGTCGACGTCGAGCGCGACGGCATCGATCTCATGAGCTGGTCAAGCCACAAGATGTATGGCCCGAAGGGCGCCGGCGCGCTCTTCGTGCGGCGCCGCAAGCCGCGCATCCGCATCGAGGCGATGATGGACGGCGGCGGCCACGAGCGCGGCATGCGCTCGGGCACCCTCAACGTCACCGGCATCGTCGGTTTCGGCAAGGCGTGCGAGCTGTGCATGCACGAGATGGAGTCCGACCGCGAACGGCTTCGCACCTGGCGCGACAGGCTCGAGCGCGAGCTCACCGGACGGCTCGAGGTCGTGCAGGTCAACGGACACCGGCTTCGTCGGCTGCCGCATCTCACGAACATGAGCTTCGGCTTCGTCGAGGGCGAGTCGCTGCTGATGGGGATCAAGGACATCGCCTGCTCGTCGGGATCGGCGTGCACGAGCGCGTCGCTGGAGCCGAGCTATGTGCTGAAGTCGCTCGGCGTCGGCGACGAGCTCGCGCACTCGTCGCTGCGGCTCTCGCTCGGCCGGTTCACGACCGAGTCCGAGACCGACTACACGATCGACGCGATCGTGAAGGCGGTGAACCACCTCCGCGAGATGAGCCCGCTGTACGACCTGCACAAGGAAGGCATCGACATCACCAAGATCCAGTGGCAGTCGCACTGACGGCGGGCGAACCCTTCGTCTTCACGCCACCCCGACACCCCGACCACCCTCCAATCACGGACCCTCCCATGGCCTACAGCGACAAAGTCATCGACCACTACAACAACCCTCGCAACGTCGGATCGTTCGGGGCGTCCAAGGACGTCGCGGCCCGCAAGGACGTCGGCGTCGGCATCGTCGGCGCGCCCGAATGCGGCGATGTCATGCAGCTTCAGATCAAGGTCGGCGCCGACGGTCGCATCGAGGACGCCAAGTTCAAGTGCTTCGGATGCGGCTCGGCCATCGCGAGCAGCTCGCTCGCGACGGAGTGGATCAAGGGCAAGACCATCGACGAGGCGCTCACCATCAAGAACACGCAGATCGTCGAGGAGCTCTCGCTTCCGCCGGTCAAGATCCACTGCTCGGTGCTCGCCGAGGACTCGATCCGCACCGCGATCAGCGACTACAAGAAGAAGAACGGGATCGCGGACGCGACCAAGGCGACGTCGGGCGTCGGGCACTGACAATCCGGGAAGCGGCCGCTGCGCGCGGCCGCCCGGCCCTCCACAGAACCGCCATCGCTCCCACGCGTATCTTTCCTGACACCTTCCCCGGAGTTTCCAGCAATGTCCGTCAACGTCACCGAGACCGCCGCTCGCGAAATCGCATCCATCATCGACCAGCAGGGCCTCGATCCCGCCAAGATCCGCCTGCGCGTCGGTGTGAAGGGCGGCGGATGCAGCGGCTTCTCCTACCTGCTCGACCTGACCGAGACGCAGAAGGAGACCGACGAGGAGTGGTCGTTCACCTACAGGATGCCGGCGGCGAAGTCCGCGGCGTCGACCTCGGGCGCGGGCCGGGATGGCGCGGTCGCGGTGGCCGAGGGTGGCGACGAGTTCACCGTGCGCGTGATCTGCGATCCGAAGAGCTACCTCTATCTCAACGGGACGACGATCGACTTCAAGGACGAGATCATGGGCCGCGGCTTCGTGTTCAGCAATCCCAACGCGACCACGACGTGCGGCTGCGGCAGCAGCTTCAGCGCGTAGCGATGCCAGCGTGATGCATCGCGGGATGCAGCCCTGTGCCGCAGCCCGCTGCAAGTGTCCGCGCGGCCGGCACCAGCATCGAGGCGAGGTGGATCAACCGGCGCCGGGCGTCCGGTCGGTCCCGCGGTTGGCGCACGCACGGCTGCGCCGCGAGGCCCTCGCGTCGGTCACTTCGTCTCGTCGCCGGTGCGCTTGACGATCACCTCGACCGCGTCCATCGGCTCGCCGCGGGTCAGCACGCCGTGGCGGGCGTCGTTGATGTAGATGAGCTTGCCATCGCGCTCGATGCGGGCCTGGACGGCGTAGCTGTGGCTCGGGTCGATCTTCGCCGGGTCGTAGGTCAGCTCGAACGCGTAGGGCGGTCCACCGGTGGTGACGAGCGACTTCTCGTTGATCACGATCGCGGGAGCGTCGGCGCGCGAGACATCGACCAACTGAACCTTCACGGTCGCGCCCGGTGGGAGCATGATGCGCTCCAGGTACGAGACCTTGGCGGCGAGCTTGCCGGAAAGGGCCGCTGTGCCGGCCGCCGCTGGCGGCGTGGCTGCGGCGCCCGCCGGTGTGGCCGCTGCTGCGCCGGCAGGCGGCGTGGTCGGCGCAGCGTTGGTCGGCTTGGCCGTCGCCCCGCCCGCCGGCGTCGTGGCTGGCGTGGTCGGCGGCTTGGTTGGCGTCGAGGTCATGCCCGGTGTCGCGGGGCCTTCCTTCTCCATGGTCGGCGCCGCGGCCTTCGGCGGTGCGATCGGAGTCGGGGAGGGCGGCTTCGGGGTCTCGCCGTTGCACGCGGCAAGCGCGATCGCGGAAACGGCGAGGAGCCGTGTCGGCCACGATGAGCAGGGGAGTGTGGTTCGCATGTGAGACAGGATACCTTGCGCGCCGGTGGGTGCCGCACTGCGCGCGTCGAGGTCCGCGCCGATCGATCGGTTGGCAGATGTGCGACGTTCGAAGGCCGTGACGCGACCTCGCCGACTTGCTACCGCTGGATGATGCTGTCGTAGCGGCTGTGACGACCGATCCAGAACCAGACGATGCCGTCGGGCGCGTCGATGCCAACCGCCCGGTAGTGCAGGCCGACCCGGACGGACCAGTATCGGCCGACCCGCTTGAGTTGAAGCGAAGGGTGCGACGCATTCGATTTCAGCGTTGCGAAGCAGCGATTCGCCAACTCCCGAACCTCGTCGGGCAGCGAGCGGTACGCCGTCCAGAACTCAGGAGGAGCGCGGTGCCTCACAGCGGCTTGGTCTCGCCGCGGCGATCGGCCTCGAGAGCCGCCTCACCAGCTGCATCCAGCCTGCCAGCGAGGGCGTCGGCCTCGAACTGCCGATCCCATGCCTCGGCCTCAAAAGCGGCAAACCACTCGGCGAAAGCCACGAGTTCGCCGGGCGACAGGGTCGCCACTTCGCGCTCGATGAGTTCGACCTTCGTCATGGGCAACTGTATTCATGCGACACCGGCCACGACTCTGGCACCAAGCTCCGCGGTGCCTGTCATTCGAGGTCGCGGAACGAGAGACCTCGGCCAACGAAGCGAACGTGCGGCGACCGAGCGCCGGCTCGCCTCCGACCGTCACGCGGCGGCCATCTTCTCGGCCTTCTGGCGGGCGTCGTCGAGCGTTCCAACGTACATGAACGCGCCTTCGGGAAGATCGTCCCCTTCGCCGTTGCAGATCCGCTCGAACGAGTCGATCGTCTGCTCGATGGTCGTCGTGACGCCGGGGAAGCCGGTGAAGACCTCGGCCACGTAGAAGGGCTGGCTGAGGAACCGCTCGAGCTTGCGCGCCCGGCCGACCGTCACCTTGTCGTCTTCCGAGAGCTCGTCGACGCCGAGGATGGCGATGATGTCCTGGAGGTCGCGGTAGCGCTGGAGGATGCCCTGCACGCGGCGCGCCACGCGGTAGTGGCGCTCGCCCAGGATCTGCGGGTCGAGGATGCGGCTCGACGAGCCGAGCGGATCGACGGCGGGGTAGATGCCCTTCTCGGCGATCTTGCGCTCGAGCACGATGAAGGCGTCGAGGTGGGTGAACGTCGTGGCCGGCGCGGGGTCGGTGAGGTCGTCGGCCGGCACGTAGATCGCCTGCACCGACGTGATGGCCCCCTTGTTCGTCGACGTGATGCGCTCCTGGAGCGCGCCCATCTCGGTGGAGAGCGTCGGCTGGTAGCCGACGGCGCTGGGCATTCGCCCGAGGAGCGCCGAGACCTCCGAGCCCGCCTGCGTGAAGCGGAAGACGTTGTCGACGAACATCAGCGTCTCCTTGCCCGACGCGTCGCGGAACTCCTCGGCCATCGCCAGCGCCGAGAGGGCCACGCGGAGGCGCGCTCCGGGCGGCTCGTTCATCTGCCCGAAGACCATCGCGACCTTGTCGAGCACGTGGGACTTCTTGCCGTTGGCGTCGATGTACTCGGCCTCCTGCATCTCGAGCCAGAGGTCGTTGCCCTCGCGCGTGCGCTCGCCGACGCCGGCGAAGACCGAGTAGCCGCCGAAGTTCCGGGCGACGCGGGCGATCATCTCCTGGATCACCACCGTCTTGCCGACGCCGGCGCCACCGAAGAGGCCGATCTTGCCGCCGCGGACGAACGGGCAGAGCATGTCGATGACCTTGATGCCGGTGACGAGGATCTCCGTCTTCGGGTTGAGGTCGACGAACTTGGGCGGCTCGCGGTGGATCGGCGCCGTGGTCGTCGCCTTCACCGCGCCGCGCTCGTCGACGGGCTCGCCCAGGAGATTGAAGACGCGCCCGAGCACCGCCTCGCCGACCGGCACGCGCACCGGCGAACCGGTGTCCACGCAGTCGTCGTGGCGCTTCAGGCCGTCGGTGCTGGCCAGGGCGATGCACCGGACCACTCCGTCGCCAAGGTGCTTCGCGACCTCGCCGACGAGCTTCACCTTCTCGCCGCGCACCTCGAAGGAGCACGTCACCGCGTTGTAGATCTCCGGAATCCGATCCTCGGGGAACTGGGCGTCGAAGGTCGAGCCGATGACCTGCGTGACCTTGCCGACGGTTCCGGCGGCTTGGGTAGTTCCGGCGGCGGGGGCGGTGGGAGCGGGCATGGGTGTCGTGGGCTGGGGTTGGAGTTCGCGTGGCGGCGGCTCGGCGCAGGCGCGGAAGCCGCGGCGGCCACCGTGGATCCGCGCTGGGATTCACGAGCCGCCGGGGGAGGGGAGAGGATACTGCGGCGCGGCGGAAGGGGCAAGAACGTCGGCGGATTCGGCCCGCCGTCCATGACGCGCCGGCCCCGGCCGGTTCCGCGGTTCAGCTCCAGTTCGCGAGCAGGATCCCGAGGTCGCCGCCATCGACGGTGCTGTCGCCGTTGAGATCCGCGACGCAACATGGGTCGATGCATGGTCCCCATGCGGCCAGCAGGCCGCCAAGGTCGGCACCGTCCACGACGCCGTCGTTGTTCAGGTCGCCGGGGATGCCGAAGCTCGTGGTGAACTTCACCTTCACGAAGTTCGTGCCGTAGACGACACTGACGTCGTCGCAGCTCTCGACGATGCCGAACGTTCCGGTGCGCGTGCCGGTGGTGGTCAGGATCGTGAACTCGTCGCTGGGCACGGGAAGGAAGCCGTTGATGCGCGACACGCGCAGCGTGCCGGCGAGCGAGGCGTTGCCGGTCACCGCCAGCTGGTCGTATTGCGTGCCGGGGACCAGCCCGCCGATCTGGACGTCGAGGGCGCCGTTGACGGCCTGGGTGTAGCCGGCGCCAAGCGAAAGGAGTCCCGCCGAACTTCCCGGCGCCACCGTTCCGCCGGTGTTGTTGACCAGACCGCCCGTGACCTGGCCGTTGCCCGAGAGCGTGCCGCCCTGAAGCTGCATCGTGCCGCCGCCGGAGAGCGCCAATGTTCCATCCACCGACGTTCCGCCCGCGGTCTGCGTGTAGGCGCCGGCGCGGCTGATCGTGCGCCCGGCGTTGATGAGCACGGCGCCCCCGTTGAAGAACGGTCCCGGATTGATGGTGATGTTGCCCACCGACGCCCAGAGGACTCCATCGGTGGTGAAGTCCTGGCTGTCGGTGACGTCGATCGTGATGCCCTGGCTCGCATCGGCGATGAAGGCGCCGTGGTTGGTGAACGCGCCCTGGTTCGCGCCAAGCTGGAACGAGCCGCGCACGGTGTTGCCGACGGCATTGACGATGCGCGTCGCGCCGTTGACGCCGTAGAAGCGGTTGCTCTGGCTGTTGCTGAAGACGATCTCGCCGCCGCCCTGGATCGTGAAGGGGCTCGTGTCGGCGCGCAGATCCGTGGTGTTCCCGATCGAGTTGACGGTGTAGGTCGACAGGAACTGCATCGCGCCGTTGAGGACGACGAGGGTGTTGTTGGGCTGCGTGAACGGCCCGTCGAGGGTGACGTTTGTCAGCGTCAGCGTGTTGGTGTTGCGCACCACGCCGGGGCCTGTGCCGTCCGCGTCGCGGATCGTGCCGCCGGAGATCGACATGCCGGTGAGGTCGACGAAGGAGCCGGCCGCGGCCTCGATGGTGCCGCCGGTGTTGTCGAGGGTGAAGTTCTGGAGCGTGAGCTTGGCGCCGTTGCTGGCGCGAAGCGTGCCGCTGTTGAAGTTGATGCCGGCGCCGTCGGTGAGGTCGACCGTGATGCCCTGGCTCGAGTCGGCGTCGATCGACGACTGGTTGTCGAGCCGCATCTGGTTGACGCCAAGCTGCATCGAGCCGTGCAGCCAGAAGTCGGCCGGCACGACCAGCGTGACGCCGTTGTTGATGCCGAAGATCCTGTTGGCCTGGGTGTTGGTGCAGAGGAGCTCGCCGCCGCCCATGAGGGTGAATGGCGAGGTGTTGAAGCGGAGATCGGTGGTGTTGCCGGTCGAGCCGACGGTGTAGGTCGACGGCATCTGGATCGCGCCGTTGAGGTCGACGAGGGTGTTGTTGGGCTGGGCGAACGGCCCGTCGAGGGTGACGTTGGTCAGCGTCAGCGAGTTCGTGTTGCGCACGACGCCGGGGCCTGCGCCGTCGGCGTCGCGGATGGTTCCGCCCGTGATCGACATGCCGGTGAGATCGACGAAGGAACCGGCCGCGGCCTCGATCGTGCCGCCGGTGTTGTCCAGCGTGAAGTTCTGGAGCGTGAGCTTGGCTCCGTTGCTGGCGCGAAGCGTGCCGCTGTTGAAGTTGAGTCCCGCGCCGTCGGTGAGGTCCAGGAGGATGCCGCCACTCACGTCGGTGTCGACGACGCCCGCGTTCGTCAGCCGAAGCTGGTTTACGCCAAGGGTCATGCTTCCGGCGATCGTGTGACCCGTCGCGTTGGTCAGCCGAACCGCGTTGCTGGCCCCATAGAAACGGTTCGCCTGCGTGTTCGAGCCCCTGAACGTGCCGGCGCCCGAGAAGGTGGTGTCGAGATCGATGCGAAAGTCGGTGGTGTTGCCTGTCGAGTTCAAGGTCAGCAGCCCGGCGTTCGAGAGCGAGCCACCCGTCAGGAAGAACACGAGGTTGTTGCCGACCGAGAGCGAGTCGTTGCCGCCGATGGTGATCGTCGCGACCGCCGGACTGAGATTGGTGAGCGACACCGCCGAGGCGGTCCCGACGTTGCCGTCGATCACCACGTCATAGGTGTTGCCACCACCGTTGTTGGGAACGCCCGACGGCGACCAGTTGCCGGCGACGTTCCAGTTGCCGGACGGACCGCCGTTCCAGGTCGAGGTGATCGAGCTCATGGGGGCGCAGACCGCGGTGGCGACGACCGCCAGCGGCAGCGAAGCGATGAACAGGCGCATGAAATCCTCCCGAGGCCCAAGGACCGGCAGCGAGCATCGGCGGCCGCCGGGTGGAGGGCCGCCACGCAACTCCTGCGGCCAGCATGGCCCGCGCGGGGAGCGAAGTCAACGGGCGGCATCCACGAGCGCTACAACGACCGCTCGGCCTTCTTCCGGCGAACCTGGAGCACGTTCACGTCCGGATCGACCACCAGCTTGCGCGGCGCGAAGGTCGTCTCGATGACGAACGGCGCGCGGCCGCCGGGTCCGAGTTCGACCGTGGAGACGGCCCGTGCCGGCGGCGCCTTCTCCGGCGCGTCTGTCGAACCCGAGCTCGCCTCGCCGTCGCTTCCGCTCGCGCCCTCCGCGGTCGCCTTCGCCGCGCCGGTGGCGTCGCGATTCTTCGTGTCGTCGGCGCTCAGCGCCGCGATCTCCACGTTCGTCTGCGCGGTGCCGATGTTGGAGATCTCCCCTTCGACGCGCCAGCGCCCATCGCCGAGGTCGGCAACGTTCGCCGACTCGATCCTGAACTCGGGAAGCACCACCTGAAAGAACCACTGCTGCGCGAAGGCGTCGAAGGCGGAGGGATCCGGCGCATGCTCGCGCATCGTCGCGACGAAGTCCTCGATCAACGGATAGTCCGGTCCGTCCTTGAAGCGCACGATGAAGTCGCGCAGCCCCGCGAGGGCGCGTTCGCGTCCCACGTGCTGGAGCATCATCCAGAAGACCCAGCCGCCCTTGTCGTACGTCGCCGCGGTGTCGCCCGGCCGCGAGCCGTCGATCTTGTTGAGCGGCCGCTCGCTGTCGGCGACGCGGCCGTTGACATAGCTCTCCTCGATCTGCCTGAGGAACGCCCTGCGGGCGTCGTCGCCGCGCATCTGCTGGAAGAGCATCGCCGTCGAGAAGTGGGCCATGCCCTCGCTGAGCACGTTCCCTCCGGGGCCCCTTCCGGGCATGAGGATGTTGCCCCACCATTGGTGCGCCGACTCGTGCGCGGTCACGAGGAAGACCGCGTCCTCCTCCTCGGTCGGCCGCGTCAGGAAGCCGATCGACTCCGAGAAGCTGATGTTGCCGGGGAAGCCCTGGGCGTAGCTCTGGAGACCCGGGAACTCCGTGAGCTTGAGGTCGCGCCAGGGATACGGATGGAACCACTCGCCGTACCACTTCCGCGCGGCGTCGAGCGTCTCCGCCATCTCCCTGGCGTTCCACGCGTGCCGCGGCGAATGGAAGATGCGGGTCGTCGCGCCGCGCTCCTCGTCCAAGGGCCCACCGACGATGTTGAGGAAGCGGACGGGATGATCCGTCTCCCAGACGACCGTGCGGCGATCGCCGTCGACCTGTTCGTCGACCGGAACGCCGACGCAGTTGAGCGTCCAGTCCGCGGGCCCGACGATCGTGATGCGCGCGTCGGTCGACCACCCGGCGCCGAACGCAGGATCGACCTCTCTTCGCCAGAGGTCGTCGGGGAATTCCCGCGCGTCGCGGCGGTTCTTCTCGTCGATCCCGATGCCATCGACGAAGCCGACGACGGGCAGGAACGACGGCGTGAAGCTCGTCAGCACGACGCCGCTGGGCAGCACGAACTCGCCCACGCCACCACCGTTGCGCGACCATCCGTGCGGGAACTCCGAATGGAACGAGAAGCCGATCCGCACCGACTCGTCGCGCGCCAGGGGCTTTGCCGGCGTGAAGACCCAGAGCCCCGCGCGGTTCTCGACCCGCGGCGGCGGTCCCGTGCGCCCGTTCTCCATGGGCGCGATCGCCTGGCCTTCGAGCGTCCAGGAGAGATCCTCCCATGCGAGCCCCTGCGTCAGCGGGATCTGGACGAGCGTCTCGGCGCGCGGGTTGCGCAGCACGAACTCGCCCTCGACCTTCAGCCCGCGCCGCGCGGGATCGATCTCGACGCGGGCGTCGACGCGATCGAGCGCCGGGAGCGCCTCGCGCTCCCACGTCGCGCTGTTGCGCTTCCAGTAGTCCTTGGCCGCCTTCTCGCGCGGGCCGCCCTCGAATCCCGCCCGGACGTGCGCGGCGGTGATGCCGCCGAGGACGAGGCAGAGCACGATCAGCGGCGAGAGCGCAAGCAGGTCGCGCACCAGCGCGCGTGGCCGAAGCCGGTCGAGCACGCGCTGCGGATCGGCGGTGCGCCGCGGCGCGAGCCGGATCGCCAGGGCGAGGAAGAGCAGCGCGAGCGAGAGCACGAAGGCGCGGTTCCAGAGGATGGGCGACGCCGCCCACTCGAGGCGGTCGAGGTCGGACCAGCGGATCGAGCTCCACAGGTGCCAGTTGCTCGCCCAGTTGAGCCAGCCCCTGACCTGGAGCCAGCCCGTGAGGACGAGCACGCCCAGCCCGATCCCGTAGACCGCGTAGCGGTTGCGCACGAGCGAATGAACGAACGCGATGAACGCCGACCAGGCGAGCATCGTCGGGATCAGCAGCGACCAGACGAGCGCGTAGGCGCCGAACTCGACCGGCACCGGTCGTTTCCAGACCGCCGCCTGCCACCCCTGCATCGCGAGGCAGGCGAGCAGCGCGCACGCCAGGATCGCCACGGCGATGAGCACGTTCGCGAGCACCTTGCCGACGACGATCGAGGAGGTGGGCGCGGCCGTCGATCGCACCAGCGGGGCGGCGCCGACTCGCTCCTCGCGCACCAGCGACTCGACGGTATAGAAGAGGGCGAGGAGGACGAGCAGCAGCGTGAGCGTGTTGAACGATCGCGCCGCGAGTCCACCGGAGGTGTGCAGCAGCGGCGTGTCGAACGCGCCGACGGCGCTGATCGTCGTGCCGAACGTCTGGAGCAGGATCAGCGGACCGAAGAGCCACACGCCCGGCGAGCGCACGAGCTGGCGGGCCTCGAGCCGCAGGATCGCGAGGGTCGCGGCGAGCGCTCCGACGCGCGACGTGGTCATCGGCGAGATCGGGATCGCCCCGCCCGCGTTCGTCGCCGCGGCCAGCGTCGCCGCCTCGCCGGCCCGCGTCGCACCCGCCGCGACGCGGGTGGCGATCGCCTTCGCGCGGGTGCGGCTCTGGCGCGAGAGCGTGTGCGCGCACGCCATCGCCGCGACGATGCCCACCGCCACGAAGGCGGCGCGGCTTCCGAGGAAGACGAGGTCGTAGCCGATCGGCGTCTGGTTGTAGTAGGCGACGCCGCGGTCGGCCTTGAGGTAGGTCTCGAGGAGCCACCGGAAGCCGGCGCTGTCGACGGCCATGAGCGCCTCGTTGGCGCGCACCGACAGCCATGCGGGCGCCCACGACCAGAGGAAGAAGACGTTGGCCAGCAGGAACGCCACCGGCAGCACGAAGACCAGCACCGGCTGGCGCGAGCGGATGCCGAGCCACGCCGAGCCGGCGGCCACGAAGAGGATCTGCGGAACGCCGAAGAGGATCGCGGGACGGATGTAGTGGATCGCGGCGAACGGGCCGCGCACCTCCTTGGCGTCGTCCAGCGGCCAGAGCTCGAAGAAGGCCATCTGCGCGACGACGAAGAGGCCGAGCACCACGAGCACCGGGACGATCGAGCCGATCAGGCGCGCCGCCACGTACTCGCGCATCGAGAGCGGCGTCGAGTGGAGGAGCCGATCCACCTTCCGGTCGCGGTCGGTGAGCATCGGCAGGCCCGACGAGATCGCCGCGAAGAACGGAAGCAGCAGCGCGAGGACGACCGCGTCGACGAACGCGAGGTTGAACTCCGAGTTGATCCACGCCTTCTGGCCGCCGACATCGGCGCTGCCCGCGGAGATCTTCACGCCGCCCACCACGAAGCCCCACGCGAGCAGCACGAGGATCGCCGCGAGCACCCAGTAGAGCGGGCGGCGCCATGCGGCGCGAAGGTCGATGGCGACGAGCGCCGCGACCCGGCGCAGCGCGGCGATGAGGCCCTGCGACTCGTTCACGCCGCGACTCCGCCCGAGGCGCGCGGCTCGGCCGGCGAGCCGGGCGGCGCGGCGCCGGCCCGGCGCGCGCATGAGGACCAGGTAGGCGTCCTCCAGGGTCGGCGAGACGATCGAGAATCCCTGCGGCGGAACGCCGTCGGGCACGTGCACGCGGACGCGGTTGGTTTCGCCCTCCACCAGCACCGCCTGGGTCACGCGATGCCGCGCGAGAAGCCCTCGCGGTCGCGCTCCGCCACGAAGCCCTCCGCGACGAAGCCGATGAGCGACTCGCGGGCGTGCGCCGGCGACGTGCACGCGAGCACGTCTCCGCCACGGATCACCGCGAGCTGCCGGCAGAGCGTGGCGACGCCCTCCACGATGTGCGTCGAGAGCAGCACGATGCGTCCGCGGGCCGTCTCGGCGAGGAGCCGATAGAAGCGGTGACGCTCCTCCGGATCGAGTCCGGCCGTCGGTTCGTCGACGATGATCAGCCGCGGGTTCCCGGCAAGCGCCTGCGCGAGCCCGAGTCGCTGGCGCATGCCGCCCGAGTATCCGCCCACCTTGCGTCGCGCCGCGTCGCGCAGGTTGACGCGATCCAGCAGTTCCGTCGCGAGCGCGCGGCGTCCGCGCGGTCCGGTCACGCCCTTGAGCTTGAGCAGCAGCGTCAGCATGCGCTCGCCGCTGAGGTCGGGATAGAAGCCGAACTCCTGCGGCAGGTAGCCCAGCCGTTCGCGCACCCGGCGCGGCTCCTTCACGATGTCGACCCCGTCGAGGACGATCGATCCCGCGGTCGGCTCGAGCAGGCCGGCGACGGTGTTCATCAGCGTCGACTTGCCGGCGCCGTTGGGTCCGAGCAGGCCGAAGAGCCCCTCGCCGATCTCGAGCGACACGCCGCGCAGCGCGTGCACCGGACCGGGGTAGATCTTCACGAGATCGCGGATGACGAGCATGGTTGATACGCCTCCCAGGTGACTCTTGCGCCACACCCAATTCAGTCCTTCCGTGACATGCCGCTGTGGGCAGGGGTTCAACGCATGTGAGGTCGAATGGAATCCGTATGAGTGTTGGGGAAGGTGGTCCGCAGGTTGCGGCCGTGTTGGCCGCCGGTCCCTTGCCCGTCGCGGAGCGGCACCCATCGATGCGCGGTCACAAGGGCGAGGGAACCGTTGTACGCTACCAGAGCGCGCGCCACGTGGCGGCGGCGCACCCGAGGATCCTCGCGCATCCGGCGCAGGAGACGTTCGGCGACTGGCCCGCCACTTCCGAGGAGATCAACGTGGATCCGTCCTTGCTTGTCGACCAGCCGGTTCCCTGCGCCCAGTGCGGCTTCGACCTGCGCGGCACGCCGATCGGCGCCGTCTGTCCCGAGTGCGGGCTTCGGGTGCTCGCGACGCGCGGCGGCGTGCGCGTCGACGGCAAGTACGTCGTGGTCCGCTCGGGCATCATCCTGCCGGAGCGGTGCGTCAAGACGAACGAGCCCGTCGCGACGGCGCCGATCACCAAGACGCTGTACTGGATGCATCCGGGCTGGTTCTTCACGGTGCTGCTTGGCGTGATCGTCCTGCTGATCGTCTACCTGCTCGCGCGGAAGAGCTGTCGGATCACCTATTTCATCAGCCCGGCGGTGAAGGGCAGGACCCTGCGCCGCCAGCTCGGCGCGACGGGCATCGTCCTCCTCGGGATCGTCGCGGTGATCGTCGGCGTCACGCAGGATCAGTGGGTCGTCGCGCTGATCGGGGTCTTCGCTTTCCTCGTCGGCCTGATCCTCGTGGCGGTCTTCTCGAACGTCCTTGCGATCCGGAAGGCGAAGGACGGCGAGTTCTGGCTGAAGGGATGCGGCCCCGAGTTCGTCGAGTCGATCCGGGCCTTGACGTCCGCGCCCGGCGCGCAGCCCTGAATGCGGCGCGAACGACGACGGGCATGCCCGCTGGCGCGATGACGCGCCAACGGCGCCGCCACGGCATCGGCGCGCCTACTCTTGTTCTTCTCGCCGGTGGCCTCAGGCCACGTCTCGCTTCGGCCGCCACGAACAGTTGGCGAAGCCTTGGCAGCACGTTCTGGGAATCCGCTGGCAGCGCCCTCTCCGCGTCGTCCTCGACGATCGCGTGACGACGCTCCACGACGCGGCTCGCCGCGTCACATCCCAGGACGCGGCGCGTGCCGCGTTCATCCCACGACGCAGCACGCTGCGTCGAATCCAGTACGGCGTTTCGCGCGCCGGTTCACCCTAGGTTTCGGTGAACCCGTCGCGGGGATCGCCCGAATCAACTCAACCGCACGGCATTTCGCCGCGCGGCTTGAAGGAGTTTGTTTCTTTGCTTCAGTTCTCTTCGCTTCGTCTCTCCGAACCCATCCTCCGCGCCCTCGCCGACGAGGGCTACCTCGTGCCGACGCCCATCCAGGCCCAGGCGATTCCCCCCGTCCTCGAGGGCCGCGACCTCCTTGGTTGCGCCCAGACCGGCACCGGCAAGACGGCCGCGTTCGCGCTGCCGATCATCCAGCGGCTCATGGAGTCGCGCGGCGGCGCCGGTCCCGTGCGCGGCGCGCTCTCGGGCAACGGTCATCACGGCGCCAAGCCGGCCTCTTCGCCACGCGGCGCCGCACCCTCGCGCCTGCCGCGAGCGCTGGTGCTCTCGCCGACGCGCGAACTTGCCGTGCAGATCGAGGAGAGCTTCACCGCGTACGGGCGCCACGCCAACCTCGCCGCCACCGTCGTCTACGGCGGCGTGAGCCAGGTCAACCAGGTCCGCGCGTTGCAGCGCGGCGTCGATGTCGTCGTCGCCACGCCCGGCCGGCTCATCGACCTGATGGAACAGCGGCTCGTGAACCTCGCCAACGTCGAGGTGCTCGTCCTCGACGAGGCCGATCGGATGCTCGACATGGGCTTCATCGATCCGGTGCGGCGCATCGCCGCGGCGCTGGTGAATCGGCGCCAGACGCTCCTCTTCTCCGCGACCATGCCGCGCGAGATCCTGCGGCTCGCCGAGACCCTGCTGCGCGATCCGGTTCGCGTCGCGGTCACGCCGGTCGCCTCGACCGTGTCGCGCATCGAACAGTCGGTGTACATGGTCGACCGCGCGCAGAAGCCGGCGCTGCTCGAGCATCTCCTCGAGCGCGACGGCATCGGACGGGCGCTCGTCTTCACCCGGACCAAGCACGGCGCGGATCGGCTCAGCAAGCGGCTGAACGCCGCCGGAATCTCCTCCGATGCCATCCACGGCGACAAGGCGCAGAACGCGCGGCAGCGCGCGTTGACGAGCTTCCGTTCCGGCCGTTCGCGCGTGCTCGTGGCCACCGACGTCGCGGCCCGCGGCATCGACGTGGACGGGATCACCCACGTCTTCAACTACGACCTTCCGCACGAGCCCGAGGCGTACGTGCACCGCATCGGACGGACGGCGCGGGCCGGAGCATCGGGCATCGCCATCGCGTTCTGCGACGGCGAGGAACGCGTCTTCCTGCGCGACATCGAGAAGCTGACCGGGCAGAAGGTCCAGGCGATCGCGAAGCTGCCGGCGCTTGCCGCGCGGCCCGCGCGCCCGCCGCTGGCGTCCATCGCCGGTGCGGCGCCGGACGCACGCGTGCGAGGCCATCGAGCCGACGGCGGCGCCGCGAGCGACCGGACCGTCGCGGGTCGCCGGAGCGCGTCGGACCGCAGCGTGGCGCATGCCGGGCATGCCGAGCACGCCGGGCATGTCGAGCATGCCGAGCGGCCTCTCCACCGCGAAGGCGCTCCAGCGCCCGACTCGGGCGGGTGGTCCCACGCGGGACGAGGGCGACGCGCGGCACCGGCCGCCGGCCACTCGGGTCCGGGCCACGCCATTCCCAAGCACTCGCCGTCGAGCCACGCCGGCCGCTCGCGCGCGGCGCGCGGTCGCCCGCGCCTCGCGGCGCGCTGAATCGACCGGGGTCATGGGCGGGGCGGCGCTCGGCGCCGGCCCGCCGCACCACGTGCGCTCGACGACTACGCTCCCGCGTTGTCGCCGTCCGTTCGATCCGCACCGCCCGTCCTGAGGGAGACTGCTCATGCAGCGAACGCTCTCGTCGTCGTGGTTGCTGTTGCGCCAGAGCTGGGACGTCCTTCGCGCGGACACGCAGCTGCTCGTCTTCCCGATCCTGAGCACGATCGCGACCTTGGTCGTGCTGGCGAGCTTCGCGTTGCCCGCGGCGCTGCTCATGCCCTGGGACCGTCTCGGAGCGGAGACGGCCCGTGGGCTGACGCACTCGCCGTGGTGGTACGTTGGCCTCTTCGCCTTCTACTTCGTCAACTTCTTCATCGTGACGTTCTTCAACTCGGCGCTCGTGGCGTGCGCATCCAACCGGTTCGAGGGGAAGGACAGCTCGGTCGGCGCCGGACTCCGCGCCGCCGTGGCGAGGCTGCCGCAGATCCTCATGTGGACCGTCGTCGCGTCGACCGTGGGCATGCTGCTGCGCGCCGTGCAGGAGCGAGTTGGCCTGCTCGGCTCGATCGTCGTCCGGCTCGTGGGCATGGCATGGGCGATCGCGACCTACTTCGTCGTGCCCGTGCTCGTGCTCGAAGGGCTCGGCCCGGTCGAGGCGATCAAGCGATCGGTCGCGATCCTGCGGAAGAACTGGGGCGAGTCGCTGGCGCTCAATCTCGGCCTGGGATTGATCGGATTCCTGCTCGTGATCGTCGCGCTCCTCCCCTTGGTCATCGGCGGGGCCACCTCGGCCCTGACCAGCACGTGGGCCGCCGCGATCATCGGAGGCGTGTTGACGGCGCTCCTGCTGACGCTCCTGGGGTTGATCACGAGCACGCTGAAGGTGATCGTCCAGACGGCGCTCTACCGCTTCGCGGCGACCGGGGACGCGCCGAGGGGCTTCGACCGCGCGTTGCTCGAGCAGGCCATCCGCCGGAAGTAGGCGAGCGGGCGCGGTCGGGAACGTGCCCGCCGCGGATTCGGGTCGATCTCCGCGCGCGAGCCCCTGCCCGCAACGGCCGCTCGGGACGGGCCTGCGGAGCGGAGCACGGAGCGCGAGGATCGACCGGACGCGTCTACGCTGCACTCCATGTTCCGCCTTCGTCACGCCGTGTCCGTTGTCTCCACGGTTCTCTTGACCGCGTGCTCGAGCACGTCGCCGACGGTGCCGATGTACGACCCCGGCTCGGCCGCCGCGAGCATCCCCGACAACGACTCGTCGCGCCTCGCCTATGGCATCGGCTTCGACCTGGGACAGCGTGCCAGCACCGGGCTCGCCTCCGACGGGCTGACGATGGATCCGGCCCTGCTCACCCGCGGCTTCTCCGACGCGACGCACGGGCTCCCGCCGGCGCTTCCGCCGCAGGAGATGGCCCGCGTGATGCGCGCGACCCATCGACTGATGATCGATCGCGCGGCGCAGCGGCTCATGGCCGAGGACACCGAGTTCAGGACGATCGCCGAACAGAATCTCCGCCGCAGCGACGCGGCGATCGCGGCGTTCGCCGCGCAGCCGGGAGTCCAGGCGTTCGCGGAGGGAGTGCGCTACATCGTCGTCGCCAGCGGCAACGGGCGTGGCGCCGTCGAAGGCGAGGTCGTCGTGGCCGACTTCGTCATCACCGGCAGCGACGGACGCGAGATTGCGCGGGGACAGTCGACGTCGATCGACCCCGAGGCGCTCCTGCCCGGCATGGCCACGCTGTTGCGTCAGATGAAGCCGGGCGATCACTGGAAGATCGCCATTCCGCCTGCGGCCGCGTACGGCCTCGGCGGCGATCCGCCGCGCATCGGGCCGAACGAGGCGATCTTCGCCGACGTGACCATCCTGCGGGTCGCGAAGAAGGAGGGTGGATCGTGAGCGAGACGGAACGATTCCGGTCGATCACGTCGATGATGTCGATCGCCTCGCTCGCGGTGCGCCGGTCCGCGGTGCGCCCCGCGTCGATCCTCTGCTGCATCGCATGCTTTGGCTCGGTGGCGTCGGCGCAGGAGCAGGTCAACAGCGGCCATGCGCTCGACGAGAACCTGCAAGTCGGCTCGTACGGCTACAACGGGCGCGCCGCCGATGTTCCGCTCGCGGCGCGCAACTACGCGCCGTACATGAACTCGCCGAACGCCGCCTTCGTGGCGCAGAACGCGGCGACCAACTACCGCTATGGCCTGCCGACCAACAACTACACGACCTTCCTGAACGATCGGACGTACTCGCCGGTCCGGCCGCCCGCGGCGCCGCCACCGGTGCAGGCCGCGCCGCCGTCGCCCGCAGGCGGCGCGTCCGCACCGCCGGCCGCCACCACGTCCGATGGCTGGACGCTCGTTCCGGGCCCGCCGCTGCCACCTCCGTCGTCGTGCGTGCCGTCGTCGTGGAGCAACAACGCGACGTACACGCCGGTGGCGCCCGGCGCGTACAAGGTCGACTATCGAATCAACGGCGGGTGACACCGATCCGGTCTGCGCGCGGCTTCGGACTTCATTGCAAGGGACTCGTTGTTCCCGGGCGCGCGTGCGGGGTCGGCCCGCTCGTCGGCGTCGATCACGGGGGTCCGGACTCCTCGTCGGCCGGCGCGGGCCGGCCTGTGACGTCGGGCGTCGGCCCGCGATAGCCGCGACCGATCGCGAGGCGCAGGCCGTTCTCGGCGAAGACGGGATTCTCGATGGATTCGAAGGAATCGAAGCGCGCCGCGGCCTGCGTCATCCACTCCGCGTCCTCCGCCACGCAGACGCAGTCGGCACCGAGCCACAGATCGAGGTTCCGCCAGTACCGATAGCTGAGCGAGGCTCCGATGATCGCGCCGCCGCTGACGACCGTCTGCGTCGGCCTGGTCGGCCGCGCCGTCGTCGCGTCGGCGCCCGCTCGGTTCGTCGCGAGCTCCAGCGGCCGCGCCGACGCCCGGTAGAAGCCGAGCGCGCTGGCCAGCCGGTATCCACCCTGGGCGATCACCAGCGGCGTCTCGCCGGTCTGTCGCGCCAGCTCGGCTTCGTGATCGCGCACGATCCTGGCAAGTTCGGGCCACGGCTGGAAGGCCCTCGGCAGTCGCGTGCGTGGCTGGACAAGGACGAGATAGAGCATCGCGCCGGCGCAGAGCACCACGCAGACGACGCCCGTCCACTGGACCTCGCGCAGGCCGTCGCGCCGGATTCCGCGCACGCGCAGCCGACGCGCGCCCGCCAGCGAGAGATGCGCCGCCGCCGGCAGGAGGCTCAGGTACGCGGGGATCGTCCAGTTGATGTGGGTCGAGTAGCGCAGCGACTTCCACGCCATCACGGCCAGCAGCGGCATGCCCAGGCAGAGCGAGAACCAGAGCCTCGGCGATCGGAGCCGCCGCGGCCGGCGGATCGCCCGGGCCAGCAGCCATCCGATGGCGACCAGCACGACCGGCGTGGCGACTGCCAACTGGATGCCCCAGAACTCCAGCGCGGTCGAGAGCTGGAAGCCGTGTCCCTGGAATCGCTCGACGAACTGGAAGCGGAAGCTCGCCCAGTCGTGACGCGAGTTCCAGACCACGACCGGCGCGAAGATCGCGCAGGCGACCAGCGAGCCGAGGTACGGATGCGGCGTGAGGAACTGCCGCCGCCACGGGCGGCATCCCAGGCAGGCGAGGACGCCGCCGAGTCCCAGGAAGACGCCGGTGTACTTGCTCATCATCGCGCCGCCCATGCCGATGCCGGCGATGTACCAGCCGATGGCGCGATCGTTCCGCAACGCGAGCGTGAGGCCGACGAGCGCCACCATCCAGAAGAAGAGCAGCGGCGCGTCCATCGTCGCGATATACCCGGTCGCGAAGTACGCGGGCAGGACCTGGAGCGCCAGCGCCGCGAGGAGCGCCGCGCGGCGTCCATACCAGGCGCGCCCGAACCAGTACATGAGGACGCTGGCGCCGAGCATGAGCAGGCAACCGGCGATGCGCACGCCGAACTCGGTGTTTCCCAGGATCGCGGTGCCGGCGCCGATGACCAGCGCCACCATCGGTGGATGGTCGAAGTAGCCCATGCTCGGATGCTGCGCGTACATCCAGTAGTACGCCTCCTCCGGAATGAGCACCGTGAACCACATGGCGACGAATCGCAGCGCCAGCATGGCGACGAAGAGCCAGAGCCACCAGGGCGCGATGAAGGCTGCGCGGCCGGAGTCGGCGCCGATGCCGTCGACCATCGGGGCGCCGCCGGGCGAGCCCGGGGCCCGTGCGCCGTCGTCCGGCGCGGTCGTCGAAGCCGTGGGGTCGGATGTCATGCGGGGCGTTCGCGGGGGTGTCGGCGGGGAAGTCGGGCGCGGGCGGGGCGCAAGTTCAAGCATATCGAGCCCTTCCCGCCGGTTGCCGGGTTTTGCACGATGAGCGACGATCCGCGATGTGACACCCGACGCGATCGGCCCTTCACTGGTCTCGGTAGTCGTTCCGACCTTCCGCGAGGCCGAGAACCTGCGGCTGCTCGTTCCGCAGGTGGACGAGGCGCTGGAGCGCGCGGGCATGGCCCGGGAGATCGTCATCGTCGACGACGACAGCCGCGACGGGACCGAGGAGCTGGTCGCGGAGCTTGCCGCCACCCATCCCGTGCGGCTGCTCGTGCGGCGCGGCGAGCGCGGGCTGGCGAGCGCCGTCGTGCACGGCTTCCGCCAGTGCCGCGGCGACGTGCTGGTCTGCATGGACGCCGATCTCTCGCATCCACCGGAGAACGTTCCCGACCTGGTGAACGTCCTGCGCAACGATCGGGGTGTCGACTTCGTGATCGGCAGCCGATACGTCGCCGGCGGGAGCACCGACGCCGAATGGGGCGTGCTGCGAGCGCTCAACTCGCGCGTCGCGACGTTGCTGGCGCGGCCGCTCACGCGGGCGCGCGATCCGATGGCGGGCTTCTTCGCGCTGCGGCGCGACCGCTTCCTCGCGGCCGCCGACCGGCTCAACGCGATCGGCTACAAGATCGGACTGGAACTGCTGGTGCGCACCGACGCGCGGCGCGTCGCCGAGGTGCCGATCCACTTCAAGGACCGGCGTCTCGGCGAGAGCAAGCTCAACCTCCGGCAGCAGCTCGCCTACCTGCGGCAGCTTGGACAACTGATGGCCTACCGCGCCATGCGCGGGCGCGCCGGCCGGCGGGGGTGATCCGGTCCGTCATGCGCGTCGCAGTCGATTCTCGCGCCCCGCCCAACCCAGTTTGGCCGTGATACGCCGCTGCGGGCAAGGGGTCGAACGCATGGAGGTCTCCTGGAATCCGTATCAGTTCTTCGTCACGTCGTTCGCGGCATCCTCGATCTTCTTGTTGTAGTCGTCGACCTTGTCCTGCACGCGCACGGCCGAGTCGCGCGCCTTGCCCAGCGCCGACGAGGAGTGGCCGCCCGAGCCGGACGACGGCGCCTTGTTCGCCTGGTTGGTGACGGGCATGCTGCGGCCGCCCATGTCGCCGCATCCGGCGAGGAGCATCGAGGTCGCTGGAAGCGCCACCGACGCGGCGAGCGCGAGGACGATGGAACGGATGCGGCGAGCGGGCATGGTGCGATCTCCGATTGGGCCGTCGAGGCTTCGAGTGCGGTGTCGTCGCCGCGTGCCGCGACGGGCGTGCAGGATGTGGACCGCCCCTCGGACGCACACGCGACGGCGCCCGATGATCGTACTACCCTACGCGTTCCGCGGCAGCGCGGGCGCTCCGCGCGGCCCACACGCCCCATTCGTCGGTGATCCCATGCCTCGACTCGCCAACACGCTTCGCTTCTCGACGCTCTTCGCCCTGGTCCTGCTGGGGACCGTCGGGGGTGTCGGCTCGACCTCCGCGCATGCCCGAACCCCGCAGCAGACGCCGGATTACGAGACCATTCCGCCCGATCCGGCCGATCTTGAACAGCGGCTCTCGGCGGCGCACGTCACCATGGCGCAGGCGATCGAGAAGGCGGAGAAGGCCGTGAACGGCACGGCGATCTCGGCCGAGGCGAGCACCAAGGGCGACCACGTCGTGTACGAGGTGCTCGTCGCCGGCGGCGGCGTGCAGCGGCGCGTCTTCGTCGATGGAGTCAGCGGCGAGACGACGGCGGCGAAGCTCACGGTCGCCGAGGCGATCGCCATCGTCAAGAAGGAGATCGACGGCTCGATTCGCGCCATCAAGACGGACCTGCTTGCGATGCCGCCGACGATCGAGTTGACCACCTATCGCGATCATCAGGCGCATCGCGTCGTGGTCGATGCGAGCACCGGCAAGGTCATCAAGAACGAAGTGGTCGCGCGCTTCCCCGGCGAGGAGGTCAAGACCGACTGGGTCGAGCTGCCGAGCGGTCTCAAGTACTTCGACATCAAGGAAGGCACGGGCGCGATGCCGTCGGGCCCCAGCGCGACCGTGAAGGTCGACTACACCGGCTACCTCATCGACGGCAAGAAGTTCGACAGCAGCGTGGATCGCGGCCAGCCGGCGACGTTCTCGCTCGGCGGCGTGATTCCCGGCTGGACCGAGGGCGTGAGCACGATGAAGGTCGGCGGGAAGCGCAAGCTCATCATTCCGTGGCAGCTTGCCTACGGCGACCGCGGCCGCCCACCGGTGATCCCGCCGAAGGCGACGCTGGTGTTCGACGTCGAGCTGCTTGAGATTCCGGATCCGACGGCGCCGGCCGTGCCGCCCGCGCCGCCGACCCAGCCGGCGGCGCCCGCCGGCGGACGTTGAGTCGGCTTCGCCGAGTCGTCGGCTTCGCCGACTGCGGCCGCTGAGTCGTCGGCTTCGCCGCCGGCGGCCGCCGAGTCGTCGGCTTCGCCGACTGCGGCCGCTGCGCGGCCGATGAGGAATCGCGGCGGTGGCCGCGATGGAGTTTCGCCGGGTACGCAACACGACGGCGGCCTTGTGTGTCGCGCGCGATGAGCGCGTCGCGTGGGCCGCCGTCGTGTCGCGCACCCGGTGGGTTGGGCTGGGGCTGCGCCCCGGACCCCGGCGATCTGGCACGCGTTGACGTGCGATCTTCCCGGCCCCGGGGCGATTGACCTCCTCCGCGCGGGCCGCTATCCTCGTTCCTGTAAGTCAGGGTTCGTCTTCGTCTCGTCCCTGCTCGGTTTGGCTGTGTCAGGCCTGATCGGAAGTCCAGACGATGTGCTAGAAGGAAGGCTTGATATGGCTCTCGGAACTGTTGCGAAGTTTTTCGACGACAAGGGATACGGATTCATCACCCCGGACGGCGGCGGCAAGGACGTCTTCGTTCACTACAGCGACATCCAGATGGACGGTCGCAAGACGCTCCATCCGGGTCAGAAGGTGAACTTCGAAGTGACGAACGAGGGCAAGGGCCCGAAGGCGTCGAACGTCAGCGCGGCGTGATCAGCGCCCGCCGGAACCTATGAATTCAGAGGGGCTCCCGATCGGGGGCCCCTTTTCATTCTCGACCTTCCATTCTTCGCAGCATGCCTCGCAGCGACATCCAGCTCGACGCCTCCGCGCAGCGCCGACTCGACGAGCGTCTCGGGGCGTGGCAGAAGCGGCGCGCCCGGATGTTCTGCTTCATCCTCGGCGGGCTCATCTCGCTGCTCGCGGTCGGCGACCTCGCCGATCTGCTCACCAACCGACAGCTGGAGCCGGCCGGGTGGCTCGGGTTGGGGCTCATCGGCGCGCTCATCGCCGCAAGCGCCGTGGGCGCGGCCGTCTTTCGCCGGATGGCGCCGGACTCGCGGCGCGTCGGGCGCCTCTTCGGCGGTCTCATCATGGTCGGCGGCACGCTGATGATCGTCGCCATGCTCGCCGTGCCGACGTACGACCGCGATTTCTGGGGAGACTCCTACACGCCGGAGCTGCGGGTCATTGCGCCCGGTGTCGCGGCGATGCTCTTCGTCTTCGGGCTGCACGTGATCGGATCGCTCTTCGTCGCCCTTCCACCGCGCCAGGCGCTCTGGCCGGTGTTGCAACTGTGGGCGATCTTCGCGGCGGGCATGCTCGTCTTCGCCGTCGGGCCGGTGTCGCTGCGGATTCTCTTCGCGGTGATCTTCCCGCTCGCGGGCGCGCCGGGACTTCTCTGGAGCATCAGCCGCCATCGGCGCTGGGTCGACGACTTCACGCTCGACTTCCTGCATGGTCGCTACGACGACGTTCGCCGCGACCTCACCGACGCGCGCCGCGTGCACGATGCGCTCTTCCCGCGACCGATCGAGGAGGGCTCGCTGCGGCTGCGCTACACGTACGAGCCGATGCGCGATCTCGGCGGCGACTTCCTCTTCGCCCGTCGCTTCGGCGACGGACGCCTCCTGGCGGTGGTCGTCGACGTGACCGGTCATGGCGTGGCGTCGGCGCTCGCGGTGACTCGGATCCACGCCCTGTTGACGACGATGGTCGGCCCGGCGTCGCGAGGCGCCGCCGGCGCGCCCGCGGCGGGATCGGCGCCCGGCGCGGGCGTGCGCGGGTCCCCCGGGCCGGGGGAACTGATGTCGCGGCTGAACGCGTTCGTGCACGAGGAGCTCGCGGAGCACGGCGCCTTCGCGACGGCGTCGGCGCTTCTCGTCGACGCGACGACGGGAAACGCGAGATGGTCGAATGCCGGTCACCCGCCGGCCTTCCTGCGCCGGCGCGTGCGCGACGCGTCGGGCGAGCGCGTCGAGACCGTCGAGCTGGGCTCGACGTGCCCGATGCTCGGCGTGCTCCCGGCCGAGGAGTTCGAGGCCACCGGCGAGCCGATCGAGCGGACCATCGATCTCGCCGTTGGCGATGCGATCGTGCTGTGCACCGATGGCGTCATCGAGGCGGAACGACGGGCCGGTCCCCAGCGCAACGCGCAGGTCGCCGGTCGGTCGGGGATCCGATCCGCGAGCACGTCGAGCGCGCCGTCCGCGAACGAGTTCGGCGTCGCCGGCTTTCGCGCAGCCGTGGCCGCCGCGACGGACGACCTCGCCGAATCCGTCATGCGCGCCGTTCGCGATCATCGCGCCGGACCGCCCTCGGACGACACGCTCGTCGTGGAGCTTCGGCGCGCCGGGTGACGCGCATCGCGGTGCAGCCGTCTCGGTCGCCATGCGGACCGGGAGCGGGCACCACGGGCGGCGACGCCTGTCCATCGACTGGAATCCGCATCCGCGGCCCGCGCCACGAGATCGGCGATCGCGGGGCGCTCACGACGTGCCTGGGCACGCATCGCACATCTGGCTGGCCAGGTTGGCGCAGAACTGATCCCATTGCAGATCGCAGCACGCGGGGTTGACGAAGCAGACCACGGTCTGGCAACTCGGATCGTTGCATCCGGGACCGTTGTGCGCAATGCAGCAGTCGCCCGCGCCCATGCAGATCGGGCAGAGCACGATCGCCTGATCCGCGCAGCCCTGATCCCAGATCTCCTGGCAGCAGAATGGATCGACGGTGCACACCGCCTCCTTGCAGAACGGGTCGGGACAGCCGGGCGCGTTGCCCGGGACGCAGCAGGCAGCGCCGCCGATGCACAACTGAAGTCCAGGCGGCCCGGGGTTGCCGGGAAGGCACGTGGTCGTCGTTCCTGGAGGCGCGGGCGCGCCGGCGGCGCCCGGCAGCGCGGCGCCGGATGCGGCGCCAGCGGCGCCGCCCGTCTCGAACGCAAGTCCGCCCATTCCACCGTCGCCGCCGCCACCGGCCACGCACGGACCGAAGAACCCCGGACCGCAACTGCCTCCCGCGCCTCCGGGGCCGCCTTGCCCGCAGAACGCATCGCCATCGCCGCCGTCGCCGGACTTGGCGATGGCGAGCGCAATCGACGGTGGTCCACCGTTGGCGGCGCCTCCCTTACCGCCGATGGCCGTGCCGCTTCCGCCATCGCCGCCGTCTCCGCCTTGGAGCCAGCCGGGCGCGGGGCACGGGCATGGCGCCGCGTTTCCTCCGTTTCCGCCTTGTTTTCCAGTCGCGGATGCACCGCCGCCATCGCCGCCATCGGAGCCGCGCACCGCGACGATGACTCCCAACTGCGTCGCCACGAGCAGGAATCCGTCTCCACCGTCGCCGCCGATCGCGGTCGCGTCGCCACCATCGCCGCCAGCGCCGCCACTTCCGACGGTCGGATCGCAGCTCAGGCACTGACCCGAGCCCGCGCCCAATCCAGCGAACGCGTTCGCGGTTCCTCCCTGCGGCGACGGTCCGAAGCTGACCAGGTTCGCCAGCACGAACGCCGCCGGCGGAACCATGTTCTGCCGCGCCGCGACGCGGACGCGCCCCGGCTTCCCGGCGCTGCCGGCCTTCGCCGCGGCGTCGCCGCCACGGCCGCCATCGCCCGGGCACGGGCAGAAGCCGCCGTTGCCCGCCGTGGCGTCCGCGCCGCCGCCAACGCCGCCCGACTGGACCGTGAGCGACGCAAGTGCGACGTTCCAGATGATCGTGTCGGCGATGACCACCAGCTTGCCGCCATCGCCGCCATCGCCACCCGTCGCCTCCGCGTCGCCACCACAAAGGCACGCTCCGCCATCCGCGGCGCTGGCCACGGCCTTCGCGCCGTCGGCGCCGCGGCCATTGCATAGGGGCCCGCGGATCGCGAGCGTCGAGTTGCCGAGTCCCTCTATGGTCACATCGATGCCGTCGCCGCCGCGCCCGCCGACCGCCCTGGCGCCTGGACTCGTGATCGACGCGCCGCCCGACGCGACGAGCGGTGGCGACGGGATCTGATCGGCGAGCGGGCCAGCGCAGATCTGTGCGAAGGCGCCGGTGACGACGGCGCGTCCGACGAAGACGATGTCGATCGGCGCGGGCTTCATGCCGGCCACGCCGATCGCGTCGTTCCGCGCATTGCAGTTGACGGCGAGCGCTGCGACCTCGACGTCGAGGCCGTCGGCCGGATCGTCACCCGGCGCCACGAGCGATCCGGCCGACTCGGTGTCGATCGCTTTGGCGTCGATCGTTCCGGAGCCGGGCGCCACGGTCATGGCGCCGAACTTCGCGGTGCCAGGTTTCGCGGCGCCATCCTTCACGCCGCGATCCTGGTTCGAATCCTCCGTCGTCGATCCATCGACGAAGGGGACCAGTGCGCCGTCGAGATGCATGTCGCCGATCGAGATGATCTGCGTTCCGGCCGCGATGAAGACCAACGCGCCCTCGGCGATGTCGAGCCCCTCCATGACGACCCGCCCCCTGAGCACGTCACCGTCGACGAGCGTCATCCGCCCCTTGCCGCGCGCCTCGGCGCGAAGCGCCTCGATGTCCCACGCCCGCCCGCGGGCGAGCCCAGGATCGACCGCGATCTGCACCTCGGCATCCGTCGGCGCGCGAGGGACGTCGCCCTCGACCGTCGCATGCGGCGATGTGCCGGAGCGCCCGGCCCCCGCGCCGGTGCGCTGCACCATTGCGCCGCTGGCCGACGCGTCCGGCTTGTCCGCTGCGCCCGTCACTGCGGCGCCACCCGACAAGGCAATCCCCGTGATCGCCACCGCGGCGACGATCGCCTTGGCGGCGGAAACCGACTGCACCCTCGCACATGATGATCTTCGCATGGCCGACCTCCGGTTGGACCCAACATGAACGGGGTCGGCGGCCGGAGGTCACGCGGTCGTCCCTGGCGGCGAAGTGATGCAGCCGCGATCAGAGTCCCGCGACGTCGGCCAAGGGCGCCGGTGGTCGCGTTGACGTCGGAGCGGGGAGCGGGGAGCGTAAAGCGTCGACGCGGCCGCCGCCGTGAGCCGCCATACCGCGCAGCAGTGCCACTCGGCACAGCCGACGGCCCTCACGCGATCCCCCTCGTACCATCGACGTGCACGCCGACCATGCCAACGTTCCGCCGCGCGAAGCGCTCGCGGTCGAACCCGGGCGCGACTCGGACGATCGCCCGCGTGTGGAGCCGATGGTGCGCCACGCGCCGAGGTCCGCCGAGCCGAGCGACCTGCTGGTGGCGTTCGTCGAGCACTGCGAGGCCTCCGGCGTCGAGCCCTATCCGGCCCAGTACGAGGCGTTCGAGGCGATCTTCGAGCACAAGAGCGTCGTGCTTGCGACGCCAACCGGCTCCGGGAAGTCGCTGGTGGCGTTGGCGGCGCAGTTCGCGTGCTTCTGGCGCGGTCATCGGGCCCTGGATGCGACCGTGCCCGAGCATCTGCGCCGATCGGTCTACACCGCCCCGACCAAGGCGCTGGTCAACGAGAAGTTCTTCAACCTCTGCGACGCGTTCGGCGCGCGCCACGTGGGGCTGATGACCGGCGACGCGACCGTGAATGCCGGCGCGCCCGTCATCTGCTGCACGGCCGAGATCCTCGAGAGCATGGCGCTGCGCGAGGGCACGAGGACTCCGTTCGGCTGGGTGGTGATGGACGAGTTCCACTACTACTCGGACCCCGAGCGCGGATCGGCCTGGCTCGTGCCGCTGCTCGAGATGACCGAGGCGCGCTTCCTGCTCATGTCGGCGACGCTTCACGACCTGGAGCCGGCGGCCCTGTGCGACGACCTGCGCCGTCGGACCGGGGCGCCGGCGGTCGCGGTCTGCTCGAAGGAACGGCCCGTTCCGCTCGAATTCAGGTACCAGCACGAGAAGCTCCTGCTGGAGACGCTCGACGAGGTGCGCCACGGCGCGATGACGCCCTGCTACGTCGTCTCGTTCCGGCGCCGCGACGCCGCGGAACTGGCCCCCAAGCTCAAGAGCAAGGCGCTCGACGAGAAGGATCGCGCGCGCCGCGTCCTCATCGAGCGCGAGCTCGAGCGTCACCGGCTCGACACGCCCTTCGGCCGCAAGCTCAGGGAGGTGCTGCCGCACGGCCTGGCGGTGCACCACGGCGGCATGCTGCCCAAGTACCGTCGCCTCGTGGAGCGGCTGGCGACGCAGGGACTCGTCACCGTGATCAGCGGCACGGACACGCTCGGCGTCGGCGTCAACATGCCGATCCGCACCGTGATCTTCACGCAGCTCTACAAGCGCAGCGGCAGCGGCGCCCATCACCTGAAGCCGGGCGAGTTCAGGCAGATCGCCGGGCGCGCGGGGCGCAAGGGCCACGACACGCTCGGCACCGTGCTCGTCCAGCCTCCGGAGCACGAGGTCAACAACGCCCGCAAGAAGCGCAAGGCCGAGATGTCCGGCAAGAAGTTCTGGCCGGAGAGCCCGCCCGAAGGGTTCAAGGGATGGAACGAGAAGACGCTCGAGCGGCTGCGCGACCAGCCCGTCGAGCGCCTGGTGACGCGCTTCGCGATCACCGGACCGGTGGTCCTCCAGATCCTGCGCCGCGCCGGCGACGGTCGCGCCGCGCTGGAGCGACTGATCGCCTCCGTCGGAACGAAGCAGGAGGAGCATCGGGCGACGGCCGAGAGGATCGTGGCGGCGTTCGCCGAGACGGGCCTCGCGCGACGACTCGACGAGCCCGACGCGAACGGCTGCCTCTACGACCTGACGCAGGCGGTCGATCTCATGGAGTCGTTCGACCGACCACTGCTTCCGTTCGTTCGCTTCGCGATCGCCCGGCTCGATCCGGAGGATCCAGACCACGACCTGCGGGTCCTGACGATCGCGGAGTCGATCCTCGACGATCCGGACGAGATCCTCAGGGCGCAGCAGCGCGCGGCGCGGCAGGCGCGGCGCAACGAGCTCTGGGCGCCAGGCCAGTCGATCGAGGAAGCCAACGCGATGAACGAGGAGCTCGAGGCGATCACCCATCCACGGCCGATGGCGGAGGAGATCGACCAGTGGTTTCGGCAGTGGGACGCCCGCAATCCCTTCATCGCGGACCACGAGCCGAGTCCGAAGTCGGTGGCCCGCGATCTCCTGGAGCGCGCCAAGTCGTTCGCCGACTACGTGCGCGACCTCGATCTTCAGCATCACGAGCACACGCTCTATCACCACCTTGCCGATGCGCAGAAGATCCTGGCGAGGGCGGTGCCGCCCGAGGCCCGCACCGAGTCGATTGCGCGCCTGATCGAGGATCTGGCGGCGCTGGTGGACCAGGTCGACTCGAGCGTTGCCGAGGAGTGGGCGCGACACGGACTCGAGCCGGACCCGGGCGGGACCGGCGCGGCGCCGAGCGCATCGGACGCGGAGGTCGCCCGGCGGGCGGCGCACTTCGACAGCATGCTGCGGCGCATGGTGCGCACGCGGGCGTTCGAGTGGGTTCGCGCGCTGGCGCGACGCGACTACGGCGCGATCGCCGGCGAGCAGTTCGGCGCCGAGGCGGCGAAGGCCCGGTTCGAGCCGTATTGGAACGCGCACGACGAAGTCCTCGTCACCCCCGATGCGCGCGGTCCGGAACTCTTCGAGTTCGACCCCGCCTCGGGCCGCGTTCGCCAGTGGATCCTCGATCCCGAGGACGAGCGACAATGGGTCGTCGAGGGGCGCGTGGACATGGATGCGTCGCGCGAGCAGGGATGCGCGGTCGTCCACGTGACGGCCATCGTCAACCGGGGCGAGCCGTTGTCGACTGCGCGGGCGCCGTCGTGACGCCCTCAGGCGCGCGGAGCGGCTTCCGATAGAGGATCGCCTTGCCGACGAGGACGGTCTCGAGGCGATCCTCCATTCCGCGGAGGCTCTCCGCCGAACCCAGCGCCAGCCATCCACCGTCGTGCAGCGCGCCGCAGAGTCCGAGACAGATGCGCCGGCGCGTGGCGTCGTCGAAGTAGATGAGCACGTTGCGGCAGAGGATCAAGTCGAACGCCCCCAGTTCGGTCGGCGAGTTCAGGAGGTTGAACGTGCGGAACTGGACCATGCGACGGAGCGACTCCTCGACGCTCCAGAGCTCGCCGCGCCGACGGAAGTGCTGGTGCAGCCGCGCCTCGGAGAGCCCCCGACGGACCTCCGCCTGCGTGTAGAGACCGGCGCTGGCCTTGTCGATCGCCTCGGACGAGATGTCGCTGGCGAGGATGCTCAACCGCCGTTCATCGACGGCGGAGCCAGCATCGTTGCCCATGGACTCGCGCGCGAGGATGGCGACGCTGTACGCCTCCTGCCCGGTCGAGGCGGCTGCCGACCAGATGCGGGCGAAGGCGCCTGCTGCCCGGCCTCGGCCAAGCGCAGCGACGATCGTGGGCATCACATGGGACCTGATTGCGTCGAAGTAGGCCTGATCCCTGAAGAACTGCGTCTCCTTCACGGTGATCGCGTCGATCAGGGCGTCGCAGGCGAGCCGCGCGCGTGCGAGGCGATGCACCCGTAGCCGGCGAAGTCGGCAAGGCCCTCCTCGCGAACGAGTGGCTCGAGGCGATGGCGGACGAGGCCTTCTCGGGGACCAAGCACCATCCTCGATTCGTCGTGGATCAGCTTGGCCAGCTTCGCGGAAGATGTTCGGCGGAAGTTCCATCGCGCGCACGGCGACATCGCCACGGGCCAGGCTTGCCTTCCTCGTTTCACCCGCGGCGACCGCGCGGGCGATCTGATCGAGCGGGAAGCAACTCATCGGTCACGCCCGCTTCCCAGCGCTGCCGCATGCCCCAGACGACGCTGCTGGCCTCGTCCTGCGCGCGACGACGCAATCCACCGGCGCGCTTGACGGCGCCGAGTCCGGCCGTGCCGTCCCGGCCCATGCCGGTGAGGATGATCGCGGCGACCGCGCCTCCAAAGACCGCGGCGACCGATCGAAACAGGACGTCGGCCGAGGACGGCAGCCATTCTCGGGGCTGGTCGTTCAGTCCCGATTCGCCGCTGGCGGCCGTTCCGCGGGGCGAACGACGGTGTCGTCCGCCGGGGCGCGATGTACACCGTGCCGCGTCTGCATCCCGTCCGTCGCCTCGACGACGCCCGCGCGCCTCGGCGCGCTGGGCGACTCCGCGAGCTGACCTCGGTGAAGCCGGCCGGCATGCTGGACGATGAGGATGGGTTGATCGACCAGCGCAGAGCCCGGCAGCAGCACGGAGAGGGGCGCAGGTCTTCGCTCGATCTTCCTCGCCGACGGCGATGGCCTGGATCGGTGCGGATCGACTGCCCGCGGCGGCCGGCTGCGCGGGGCGTCGTGCGCGATGCCTGCGGATGCCGTCCTGGATCGACGCCGCGCGCACGCGCGGGATCTTCGCGAGGACCTCGTCGCGCAGCGCCGCGACTACGTTCGCCTCGTGGACGGTCCTGACGGCTTGTCACGAAGTCGAACGCACCTGCCTGGACAAGCCTTGAGTCAGATGTCCGCGCCGCGCTGCGTGAAGCGCTCACCATCACGATCGGCGACGGGGCGCGGCACGCGCGCGTGGCGACGAGCGCTGGATCTGTTCCAGCGTGGCCAAAGCCGTCCATGCCCGGCATCTCGACGCCGAGCGTGACGACGCCGGGAGGCGACTTGCGGATGAACCTGCTGCTGGGCGCCGAAGACGCGCGGAGCCGATCGCGATGTCGTCCTGCCCGGGCTCAAGCGCCTGCTCGAGCCGCGGAGCGAAACAGGCGGAATCGTCGACGATCGGGACGGTGATGCGATCAGTCATTGGCCTGCGACGGGGACTGTCCGCCGGGTGACGAAGTGGGCGACGTTGCGCTGGAGCCCCGCGAGATCTCCTTCATCCGCTGCGCGGCCTCGTTGACCTTGACCGCCGGCGTTGTTCTTGGGCGCGTGGCCTTCGCTCACGCCGTGGATGTTGGGCGATATGGACTACGCGCGGCCTGCGCCGCCTCGAGGCGTTCCGCGACACGTCGGTCGCGGCCTTGGAGACCTCCGCCGTGTTGCCCGAGACGTCGGTGCGCCCTGGGCGACCTCGGCGATCGAGGACCAGCACATCCTCGGCCGACGCCGCTGTGGGCGCTGGCGACCTCCGTCGAGATCTGGTCTGCAGGCGCCTGCACGCCGACCAAGGCGTCGGAGATCCGCGCGCGGCCGAGACGTTGGAGCTGGTCGATGAACTGGGCAACGCCTCGATGACCTTCACGGCGTCGCGCGTGCTCGCCTGCACGCCCTCGATCTTTGCGCGCGATCTCCTCGGCCGACTGACCGCTCTGGTTGGCGAGCCTTTTCCACTCCGCCGCGACGACGGCGAATCCTTGCCTGGCCTCGCCCGCCGACCGATGGTGGCGTTCAGGGCGAGCAGGTTCGTCTGGAGCGCAATCGACTTGATCACCTCGGTGACCTTGTTGATCTCGCTCGCGGCCTGGTCGAGCTGGCGCATCGCCTGGTTCGCGGTCGCCGCCATGTCGCGGGCCTGCTGCGTCATCTGCGATCCCTCCCTCGCATCCTGGGCGACGCCCTTCAGCGAGGAGGTGATCTCTCCGATCGACTTCGCAACGACGCCGACATTGCGGCTGGTCTGGGCGGCGCTCGCGGAGACGCTTGCGACGTTGACCGACACCTCCTCGCTGGCGGAGGAGATGCTGGAGACGTTCACGCTCATCTCCTCCGCCGCGGACGCCATGCCCGAGATGTTGGACGACATCTGCTCGGTCGCCGCGGCGACGGACTCCGCCTGCGTCGCCATCTCCTGGCTCTGCGAGAGCAGGTCGTGGGAGACGCCGGAGAGCTCGCCGTCGGATTCCCCCAGGCGATCCGCGAGGGCCCGGGTCTGGGTGACGACCTCGAGGAGCTTGTCGCCCATACGGTCGGAGGCCGCGGCCAGCCGGCCCATTTCGTCGCGCTGATCGAGGTTCATCCGGCGCGTCAGGTCGCCTGCCGCGATGGCTTCGAGGACCTTGACGCCGCGCTCGACCGGCCGCGTGACGGAGCGAATCGTCACGAACGCCAGCGCCAGCGAGATCAAGGCGCCGATCGCGCCCGCGGCGACGACGATCGTGCGCCCGAACGCCACGCTCGCCGCCACGTCCTTCTTGTCGTCGCCGAGGCGTTCCGTCAGGGCCGCGAGCAGCGAGGAGAGCGCCGCGTTGCATCGATTGGTGGCCTCGACCGCCTTGGTCGTGGTCAGCTGCCGGGCGTTGACGTCGGTGTTGGCGTGCGACAGGTCCTGGATCCTGAGCATCTCGGGCTTGATCGACTCGATCGACGCCAGCACGGAGACACCTCGGCCTCGCTCCGCCTCGTTGAGCATCGCGGACATGCGGCGCGAGCTCTCCTGGATCGCCGCGATGCCCTGGCGGATCTTCGCGTCGAGCTCGGCCATCTCCTTCTCGCTCGCCGAATTGAGGTGCAGCGCCGCGTGGAAGAGCAGGTCGTAGATGCGACCGAGCATCTGCTGCCCGGCGTTCACCTTCGCCTTCTGCTCCGCAGCGGCCGCGGGAGTGGCCGCCGCTCCGCCTTCCCGGGCGGATTCGGCGAGGCCGTCGACGAACTCCTCGGCGTCCAGGACCCGCCGGTAGAGGTCTCCGTACAGGAGGTTGCCGCCATCGACGTTGGACTTGATCACGGCGAGCCGCAGCAACTCCTTCTGGTTCTTCTCGAAGTCGTCGAGGCCGCGGTCCAGGTCGGCGAGCGCCGTGGCCTCCGTCGTCGCCTGGTTGGCGCCGACCAGCTTGACCAGGTCGCCGCGCAGCTCCTTGACGCGCCCCAGATGCTGGCGGGCAACCTCGGCGGATTCGGCCGCGGCCGCCTTCTCCGGAACGAGGATCGCGTTCTTCTCGGCCCGCACCGCCATGAAGAGCTCGGAGCGCGCCTCCGAGGCGAGCATCATCGCCCTGCTGGTCGTCTCCACCAGATTGTCGAACTCGTTCTTCAGCCGGTTCAACTGCGTGACCCCGACCGCCGCGATGGTGAGCGCCGTCGCGAGGAGAACGGCAACGAGGATCCCCATCTTGACGCCAATGCTCAGGTTCTTCACGTGATCGTCTCCAAGGTCGTGGTGGTCGGCATCGCGCCGCCGTGTCGAAAGAGTCTGCTGACGGCATCGACGAGCTGCGTCGGGTCGAGGATCATCATCAGCTCGGCGTCGAGCTTGCAGACACCGCCGACCAGGTGCGGGGCCGCATGGGCGGGCGAGTCGGCGACGCCGGTCGCCACCTCGATCCGATCCGACGGCACGTGCACGATGTCGCCGCCGCGTTCGACGAGCAGGCCGACGTCCTTGGCGACATCGGGCTTCAGGATGAGGAGCCTGCTCTCCGCGGTGCTGCCGACGGACGCAAGTCCGAGCAGCGGTCGCGGGTCCAGGATCAGGTGGATTCGGCTGCGCAGGTTGACCAGTCCGCACACCGCCGCCGGCGCCTGCGGGACGGTCGTCACGGCGAGGAGCGGGCTGATCTCGCGCACCTGCGCGACGACGATGCCATAGAGCCGCTGCTCCAAACGGAACGTGCAGCACGATGTCGTCGCCGCGCGGCCGGGAACGACGTCATTCATTGGCGGACGCCTCGTGGACGATGGCGGTGCGGTCGGACCCGAGCAGCGCTCCGACCGCCGCAAGGAGGATGTCGCGATCGAGCTTCACCTCGTAGCCGTCGAAGCCGCTCTCCGCCGCCCTCGCTCGATGCTCGGGGCCGCTGAGGGTGGTGAGCGCCAGCATCGGGATCCCGGCGAAGCGCGCATCGGCGCGGACGCGTCGGGCGAACTCGAGGCCGTCCATGACGGGCATCTCGATGTCGGAGACGATCAGGTCGAAAGGGCCCTCCGCGAGCCGCGCCAGGCCTTCGGCCCCGTTGGCCGCCAGCGCGACGTCGAACCCGCCGCTCTCGAGGTAGCTGGTGATCAGGCGCTGGAAGAACCGGGTGTCCTCGACGACGAGCACCTTCCTGCGGGCGGCGCGCGGAAGGCTTCCTCGCGAGGCGCCGTTCGAGTCGAGCCACATCTGCACGAGGCGGTCGACATCGATGAAGATGGCGATCTGGCCGCGGATCATCGACGAGCCGAGGACGCCGTCGACCTTGTACGCGCGATCGTCGAGCTGGAACGGGAGCGTCGGCGTGTCGACGATCGCCGATGCGAGCAGTCCAACGGACGCCCGCGGATTCCGCGGCAGGATGAGAAACAGCGGGCCTTCGTCCGGGCACGCCGAGAGGTTCAGGACCTGGTCGAGCCGGAAGACGCCGACCGCGGCGCCATCCACGTTCACGAGCTCGCGGTCGCCCACGCGCTCGATGCGGTCGCGCCGGATCATGACCACGCGGCGCACGTCGGCGAGCGGCATCGCCAGCAGCTCGGAGGGGCCGTGCCGGAACAGCATCAGGGTCCGGCTCGCGCCGGTGGCGGAGTCCGGCGGCCCCGGCAATTCCTGGACCAACGGTCGATGAAGGATGCCGCTGTGCCGCGCGATTCCCTCGCCGATGAGGATCAGCGCGACGGCGCCGTCGCCGAGGATCGTCGCCGCGCCGAAGATCCCGAGCTGGCGCAGGAGGGGATGGAGCGGCTTGACGACGATGTCCTCGCTTCCCAGCACGTTGTCGACGACGAGTCCGAAGCGATGGGAGCCGACGCGGAGGATGGCGACGTACTGCCGGGCCGTCGGCTCCTTCGGTGGATGGTGGCGGGCGATGATGCGCGCCCGCGTCTCCGCGGTGAAGGGCTCGCGGCTGCCCAGCACCTCGGCGAGGCGCACCACCGGCACCAGGGCGCCGCGGAGGCGCAGGACCTCCTCGTCCTGCGTGCACTCGATCCGCGCACGTCCGCGGTCCGGTTCCAGCAGGACGATCTCCTCGAGGTCGCGCTGGGGAATCGCGTAGCGCCGCTCGCCGCACGACACGAGCTGGCACGGCATGATCGCCAGCGTCAGCGGCAGGCGCAGCGAGAAGAGGGTGCCGCGACCGATCGCCGAGTCGATCTCCACGGAGCCGCCGATCTGCTCCAGGTTCGTCTTCACCACGTCCATCCCGACGCCGCGCCCCGAGAGGTCGGTCACGCGCGCGGCGGTCGAGAAGCCCGAGAGCAGGATGAGATCGAAGAGCTGTCGCTCGTTCAGGGCGTCGAGCTCGCCGCGTCCCTTGATCCCCGACTCGATCGCCTTCCGCTTGATCGCCTCGGGATCGAGGCCCTTTCCGTCGTCGCGCACCTCGATCACGATCTGTCCCCGGTCCTGCCGCGCGCCGAGGGTGATGAGTCCCGTCGGCGGCTTGCCGCTCCGGACGCGCTGCTCGGGCGGTTCGATCCCGTGATCGCAGCAGTTGCGGATCAGGTGCGTCAACGGATCCGCCAGGGCCTCGAGGACGGTCTTGTCCAGCTCGACCTCCGATCCGGTGATCTGAAGCTCGATCTGCTTGCCGACCTGGCGGGCCAGGTCCCGCACCGTGCGCGGGAAGCGATCGAAGAGGTTCGCGACCGGCTGCATGCGCATCCGCAGCGCGGCGTCCTGGAGATCGGTCGTCACCGAGTCGAGCCTTCGCATCAGCCGGCGCAGCGACGCGTTGGTCGGATCGGTCGCTCGCAGCGCCTGGTTGCGCACGAGGGCGAGCTCGCCGGCGAGCTCCATCATCCGATCGATCAGGGGCACCGAGATGCGCAGGGAGGTCGCGGCCGCAGGCGGTCTCGGTCGCGGCGCGGGCCGGGGCGCATCCGACGGCGCGCCGCCCGAGACCTGCTGGAGGCAGAGGATCGCGGCGCAGGGGATGTCCAGCCGCCTCGAGAACTCCTCCGGCGGCAGCGTGGCGGCGATGATCGCGCGGCACCAGAGCGGAGGTCTCGCCGGACCTTGATGCAACGAGCCCTCCGCCGGATCGACGCGCGAGTCGAGGAGGGTGCCGGAGTCCTCCAGGCGCCGCGCCACCTCCAGCGGGTCGATTCCGAACTCGCGCTCGCAGGCGAACCAGTCGAGCTTGACGCCATAGAGGAACGATGTGCCCGGCGACCAGCCCGACCGGACGCGCTCGGAGAGCGGAAAGTCGCTGACCTGCGCCATCGACGCGTCCACCGTCGCGTCCGTGGTGCGCGGCGATGGCCGGGCCTCGATCGCGCCGGGCCCGCTCGCCGGCGGCGCGGCCGCGTCGATCAAGGGCCCGAGGCGCGTCATCGGCTCCGAGATGTCGACCTCATCGCTGTGCTCGAGGTCGTCGATCATCCCGCCGACGCGGTCGAGGACGGCGAGCATGGCGTCGATCGCCTCCGCCGACGCCGCGATCCGTCCCTCGCGCACGTTCTCGATGGCGGTCTCCAGGGCGTGCGCCAGTCGCTCGACGTTGCGGCGTCCGGTGAAGCCGGCGCCGCCCTTGACGCTGTGCGCCGCGCGCAGCAACTGCTCGACGCGGGCGCGTGGATCCGCGTCGCCGCGCTCGAGCGCAATCAGCGCCGCCGTCATCGCCGCCAGATGCTCGCGGGCCTCGACAACAAAGCGTTGATTGTCGCTTGTTTCCACCGAAACCGGGTCCTCGTTCAGTCGTGCGACGCCCACGCGCGATCAAGTCCGACGAGCCGGAAGAGCGCTCGGATCGGAGGCCCGACCCGGACCGCCTCGACGGCCGGCGCCGGCTGTGCGCCCTTCGCCTCGTGGGCGAAGGAGAGGAGCAGGGAGAGGCCCGCGGCCGAAACCCGCTCGACCGATCCGAAGTCGACCAGGATGCGCGACGGAGTCCGTGCGACGACGCCGCACAGGTCGCGCCGGACGGACTCCGCCGACGCCTCGTCGAAGATCGCGGGGAGCACGACCGTGGCTTCCGCCGTCCTGGAGGTCGAGGCGAGCGCGTCGGCGGGCCGCGCCGTCGTCGGCGCCGGCGATCGCGACGTTCCGTCGCGGACCGCCGCGATCCGGTCGAGGATCGACTGGAGGTTCTCCTCGCTCAGGTCCGACTGGAGCGAGCAGACGCGCTGAAGCGTGTCGACGCCCTGGAGCAGCGTGTCGACGACATCGCTGCTGAGGCCGATTCGGCCCTCCTTCGCGAAGGTGAAGCAGTCCTCGAGGAGGTGCGCGACGCGCACCGCCGCGTCGTTGCCGACGATGCGGGCGGCGCCCTTGATCGAGTGGGCGGCACGCATCATGGAGTCGATCTCCTTCTTGCCGGCGCGTCCCTTCTCCAGCGCCAGCAGCCCTTCGCTGAGGACCGGCAGGTGCATGTCGACCTCCGCCCCGAAGAGCTCGAGCATGATCCCGTCCGAGCCGAAGCCGCCGGTTCCGTCAGAAGTGCCCATGAGCGATCCCATTCGTTGGCCATGCGACGCGACGTCGCGCGGGGCATCCTAACACTACAGCGCCCCTTGGCTCCTACTGCGACCGTCCGGAGCGGCATTTCCGCTGCGTCAGAGCTTGCGTTCGAGGCTTGATGGCTCGCAGAGGAGCCACCGGCGCCTCGAACGCGGCGCTCTTCCTTGCGGAAAGCCACTCCGAGCGGTCTCGCGACGGAGCCAAGGGGCGCTTTAGTGCTAACGCATCGCGGGCCACGCAACCTTTGCCAGCACGACGTGCCGAGCCGACCTCGACGGCGACCGTCCGGGCGACGGCATCGGTCGCGAGGCGTGTCGAACCGCGCCCGATACCATGCCGCCCGCACCGCCCGACCATGCCTTCGCCCGACACCATCACCTGCCCGAAGTGCAACGCGCAGATTCCGCTCACGGAGTCGCTGGCGGCGCCCCTGATCGAGGCGACGAGAAGGCAGTACGAGGCCAGGATCGCCGCCGGCGCGGCGGAGATGAGCGCCCGCGAGGCCGCGCTGCGCGAGCAGCAGGCTGCGCTCGCGAAGGCGCAGGCGTCGATCGCCGATCAGGTCGCGGCCAAGGTCCAGGCGGAGCGCGCCGCGATCGCGGCCGACGAGGCGAGGAAGGCGCGGATTGCGGCTCGAGACGGACCTCTCCGGCAAGGACCGGCGCATCGCCGACCTCGACGATGCGGCTCAAGTCGCTCAACGCCAAGCTCGCCACGGCGCAGAAGGCCGAGGCCGAGCTGCTCCGCAAGCAGCGCGAGCTCGACGACGCCCGGCGCGAGATGGACCTCACCATCGAGAAGCGCGTCACGGAAGGGCTCGGCGCGGTGGAAACCAGGGCGCGGCAGCGCGCCGACGAGGACGCGCGGCTCCGGATGGCCGAGAAGGACAAGGTCATCGGCGACATGACGCGTCAGGTCGAGGAGATGAAGCGCAAGATGGAACAGGGCTCGCAGCAGCTCCAGGGCGAGGTGCAGGAGCTGGAGCTCGAGGCGTTCCTCCGGGCGAGGTTCCCGCGCGACACGATCGAGCCGGTGGCCAAGGGCGAACATGGCGGCGATGCGCTGCACCGGGTGCTCGGCCCGCTGGGGCAGGCGTGCGGCACGATCCTGTGGGAATCGAAGCGGACGAAGAACTGGTCCGACGGCTGGCTCGTGAAGCTGCGCGACGATCAGCGCGCCGCGAAGGCCGAGATCGCGATCCTCGTCTCGCAGGCGCTCCCCAGGGAGGTCGAGACCTTCGATCAGATCGACGGCGTCTGGGTCACGTCGCCGCGCTGCGCCATTCCGTTGGCGCTGGCCCTGCGCCATTCGCTCACCGAGCTCGCGGCGGCGCGGCAGGCGGGCGAAGGCCAGCAGACCAAGATGGAGATGGTCTACCAGTACCTCACCGGCCCGCGCTTCCGCCAACGCATCCAGGCGATCGTCGAGAAGTTCGGCGACATGCAGGAGGACCTGGAGAAGGAGCGCCGGGCGATGACCAGGCAGTGGGCCAAGCGCGAGGAGCAGATCCGCAGCGCCATCGACGCGACCGCGGGCATGTACGGCGACCTGCAAGGCATCGCGGGAAGGACGCTCCAGCAGATCGAGGGGCTCGATGTGAGGATGCTGGGGGACGCGGGCGAGTCGACGTGAGCCGGCGCGTCGCGTGACGGGGTCGCTCGTTCGCGACTTCCGTGGAGTCGGCCATTTCTTCCCGAATCCCCGCCGTTGTACAGTGCGGAGATGCCCTGCCTCGACTCTCGCCGCACCTGCCTGCACGCGACCATTCTCCTCGCCGCGATGGTCGTCTCGACCGCGCGGGCCGAGCTCGTGCTCTCCGATCTCTTCACCGACGGCGTCGTGCTTCAGCAGCAGACGCAGGCGCCGATCTGGGGATGGGCGCGGCCCGGAGAGACGATCACCGTCCTCGGCGACTGGAAGATCGAGGGCAAGGGCGCGAGCGCCACGGCGAAGGCCGACGAGCATGGCCTGTGGCTTGCGCGGCTGCGCACGCCTGCGGCGGGGGGGCCGTTCACGCTGACGGCCACGACGGCTCCCGCGGCCGGCGCTCCGGCGACCGGCTCGGGCGCGGTGCCGGCGGGGGAGACGCGCACCGTGCGCGACGTGCTCGTCGGCGAGGTGTGGCTCTGCTCCGGTCAGTCGAACATGGAATGGGCGCTCGGCCAGGCGGGAACGCAGCCGCGCGAGGCCGAGGCCACGATCGCCGCGGCGAACCATCCGACGATGCGCTTCTTCGTGGTTCCAAACGTCCCGTCGCCGCGCCCCACGCACACCTTCCCGACGAAGCCCGCGGGCTGGCAGCCGTGCACGCCCGCGGTCGCCTCGGGCTTCAGCGCCGTGGCGTACCACTTCGGTCGGGCGCTCCAGGAGAAGCTCGGGATGCCCGTCGGGCTCCTCTCGGCCGATGGGGGCGGCACGACGGTCGAGGCGTGGATGCCGGCCGAGGCCCTGAAGTCGATCCCGCGCTTCTCCGGCGCGCTCGACTCCCTGGCCGCGAGCGACCCCGATCCCGCGGTGCGCGCCGCCAAGCTCAAGGAAATCGGCGGCAACTGGTGGGCGCGACTGGACACGCTGCCGGGCGCGCCGGGCGCCGGATGGAACAGCGCGACCTTCGACGACAAGGCGTGGCCCACGTCGGTGCTGCCCGCGAGCTTCTCCGGCGACGGCCTCGAGTCGTTCGATGGCGTCGTCTACCTTCGGCGCGCGATCGACCTGCCGGAAGCGTGGAAGGGCCAGCCGGCGGAGCTCGGCCTCGGCCCGATCGACGATCGCGACGAGACGTTCATCAACGGCTTGCTCGTCGGCGCGACGCGCGACGACGGCAAGTGGGCGGTGCCGCGCCGCTACGACGTGCCCGCGAACGTCCTCAAGGCGGGACGCAACATCATCGCGATCCGCGTGCTCGACACGGGTGGCGTCGGCGGGGTCAACGGCAAGCCGGAGCAGATGACGCTGCGGCTCGCCAACGGCGGCGGCGCCGTGCAGCTCGCCGGCGATTGGAAACGGGTCCGCGGCGCGGCCGCCGGCGCGCTGCCGCCGATGGACGGCGGGATGGCCATCACGGCCGCGACGCCGACGGCGCTCTTCAACGGGATGATCGCCCCGCTCGTGCCCTTCGCGCTGCGCGGCGCGATCTGGTACCAGGGTGAATCGAACCGCTACGACCCGGCGCTCTACGCGAAGATGTTCCCGGACATGATCCGCGCCTGGCGCGGGCTCTTCGGCGCGGATCTCGCCTTTGAGTTTGTGCAGATCGCGCCCTTCGCCTATCCGGACGATCGCGGCGAGACGGCGGCGCTGCGCGATGCGCAGGCCGCGGCGCTCGCGCTTCCCCGCACGGGCATGGTCGTGACGCTCGACGTCGGCGACCCGAAGGACATCCATCCGCGCAACAAGAGGACGGTCGGCGATCGACTCGCCGCGCTCGCGCTGGCCGACGTGTACGGAAAGGCCGACGTCGCGGCGAGAAGTCCGCGACTGGCCGAGTCCACCATCGAGGAGGGCCGCGTCCGCGTCCACTTCGACCAGGTCGGCGGCGGGCTCAAGGCGTCCCCCGCCGGCCTCGGCGGCTTCGCCATCGCCGGCGAGGATCGTCGTTTCCACGACGCGGAGGCGCGGATCGAGGGCGAGACGGTCGTCGTGTGGAGCGAGTCGGTGCCCAAGCCGGTCGCGGTGCGCTATGCGTGGTCGGCGGCGCCCAGCGCGTCGCTCTTCGCCGCGAACGGGCTCCCCGTCGCACCGTTCCGCACCGACGCATGGCCCGCGCCGGAGGGTGGATGGCCGGCGCCGGCCGACCGGGGAGCGACGTCGTTTCTCTCCAAGGATCCCGATCTCAAGCCGATCTTCAACGGCAGGGACCTCGCGGGCTGGTCGATCATCAACGTCGCCCCGGGGACCTTCTCCGTGCGCGATGGCGTCATCTTCTGCACGGGCAAGCCGACTGGACTGCTCCGCACCGACGCGATGTACGAGAACTTCGTGCTCGAGTGCGAATGGAAGCATCTCGAGGCGCAGGGCAACGCAGGCCTCTTCGTCTGGAGCGACGGCATGACGGCGCGCGGCCAGCCCTTCACGCGCGCCCTCGAGGTGCAGGTGATGGTGGGCAGCGAAGGCGACTGGTTCACCAGCGACGGCGACATCTTCCCGATCCACGGCGCGACGATGACGCCGGAGAATCCGCGCAACAAGGGAAGCCGCGCCTTCCCGACCGAGAAGCGCATGAAGCCCGCGGGCGAGTGGAACCATTACCTGGTCACGTGCAACAACGGCGACATCTCGCTGGCGGTGAACGGCAAGGTGGTGACGCGCGGGCACAACGCCGTCCCGCGCAAGGGCTACATCTGCCTGGAGAGCGAAGGCACGCCCATCGAGTTCCGCAACATCCGCATCAAGGAGTTGCCGCCGTCGAGTCCGCCGCCGAAGCCCGAGCAGGTCGCCTCTTCCGCCGAGGGATTCGTGCCGATCTTCAACGGCATCGATCTCGACGGATGGAAGCTGGACGACGACGCGAAGAGCGAGAACCACAGGCACTGGATCGTCGACGACTGGATCCTCAGGTACGACGGCAAGGGCGGCGATCTCTGGTCGACGAAGTCGTACCGGGACTTCCAGATGATCGTCGACTGGCGATTGCCGGCGAAGCCTGTCGAGACCGAGCATCCGGTCTTCGGCGCCGACGGGCTCGAGCAGAAGGGACCCGACGGCAAGCTCGTCACCGCCAAGGTTCCCGACGCCGGCGACAGCGGCATCTACCTGCGCGGCAGCAGCAAGAGCCAGGTCAACATCTGGTGCTGGCCGTGCGGCTCGGGCGAGGTCTACGGCTACCGCACCGACGCGAACCAGCCCGCCGAGGTGCGCAAGGCGGTCGCGCCGCGCGAGCGCGCGGACAATCCGCTCGGGGAGTGGAATCGGTTTCTCATCACGATGAAGGGCGATCGACTCACCGTCGTGCTCAACGGCAAGACGGTCATCGAGAACGCGCAGCTTCCGGGTGTCGCCGCGGAGGGCCCGATCGCGTTGCAGAGCCACGGAGATCCGGTGGAGTTCGCGAACATCTTCGTGCGCGAGCTGCCGCGGTGACGAGGGGTTGCTTCGCGCGGCCGCGGAGGGACGCGGAGCAGGAATTGCCGCGGAGAAACGCGGGAGAGAATCAGCCGCGGAGGGCCGCGGAGGGCCGCGGAGGGCCGCGGAGTAGGAGTTGCCGCGGAGGGACGCGGAGGGACGCGGAGGGACGCGGAGCAGGAATCGCTGCGGAGGGCCGCGGAACGACGCGGATCTGGATGTGACTCGGATCGCACGATCGCACGTGTTGGATCGGATCATGCTGGTTTGAGCAGAGGCGACGCGAGACTCGCCGTGCGACGGCACCCAACTCGATTCCCTCTTCCTCTGCTCCAAGGTCATCAGCAGAACCGACTCGGTTTCCGCGTCCCTCCGCGGCCCTCCGCGGCTAATTCCCCTCCGCGTTTCTCCGCGGCCCTCCGCGGCTGATTCTCCTCCGCGTCCCTCCGCGGCCCTCCGCGGCTGACTCTCCTCCGCGTCCCTCCGCGTCCCTCCGCGGCTGATTCTCCTCCGCGTTCCTCCGCGTCCCTCCGCGGCTGATTCTCCTCCGCGTTCCTCCGCGTCCCTCCGCGGCTGACTCTCCTCCGCGTCCCTCCGCGACCCTCCGCGGCTGACTCTCCTCCGCGTTTCTCCGCGGCCCTCCGCGGCTGACTCTCCTCTGCGTCCCTCCGCGACCCTCCGCGGCTGACTCTCCTCCGCGTTTCTCCGCGGCCCTCCGCGGCTGCTTCTCCTCCGCGGCCTTCCCGCGGCGTTCGCGTACCCTCCACCCGTGTCCGTCACGCTCACGCCGTCCGACGTTCCGCCGAAGGTCACGGCGCGGCCGATAGCGGAGATCGCCCGTTTGGCGCGGGTCGACCCGCGCGTGCAGGCGCTGGTGCCGGGCTTCGACGCGCCCTTCTTCCAGGCGGGGCTGGCGGGCTACTCCGATGGCGCGATGCGCCTGATCGCGCGGCGGCACGGCTGCCCGTTCTGCGTGACCGAGGCGCTGCTCGATCGCACGCTCATCAACGGCGGCAAGGGACGGCGGCGCGAGGATCCGGACCTGCTCGCCACCGAATGCGGCATGGGCGAGATCGAGGACAACACGCCGGTCGCCGCCACGCTCGCGGGAGACGGCGACGTCGGCGCGGGCACGCTGCACGACCATCCGATCGCCGGCCAGATCATGGGCACGCTTCCGCACGAGATGGCGGAGGGGGCGCGCATCCTCGCGGGCATGGGCCATGACGTGATCGACGTGAACCTCGCCTGTCCGGTGAAGAAGATCCGCCGGAGCAACCGCGGCGGCCATTTCCTCTCGGCGCCGCTCGAGGCGATCGCGGTGCTGCGCGCGGTGCGCGAGGCGGTGCCGGCGGAGATCCCGTGCACCGTGAAGCTGCGCCGCGCCTACGACGACACGGAGGAGATGGCGCACTGCTTCGAGATCGTCTTCAACGCGGCGTACGAGCTCGGCTACGCGTGGACGACGGTGCACTGCCGGACGGTGGAGCAGAAGTACGCCGGTCCCGGACGGTGGGAGTTCCTGCGCGACCTCGCGCGGCGCTACCGCGATCGCGTCGTCTTCGGTTCCGGCGACGTCTGGACGGTCGAGGACATCTTCGCGATGCTCGAGCTCACGGGTGTGCAGGGCGTCAGCGTCGCCCGCGGGTGCATCGGGAATCCATGGATCTTCCGGCAGGCCCGCCAATTGATGGCCGGCGAGGCGCCCACCGCGCCGCCGATGGCGGCGCAGCGCCGGGCGCTGCTCGAGCACTTCGAGCTCTGCGCGCTGCTGCATGGCGAGCGAGGCGCGAGCCGGATGATGCGGAAGTTCGGCATCAAGTTCGCCGCCCACCACCCGCGCGGCGACGAGGTGAAGCGCGAGTTCGTCTCGTGCGACGGCGAGGCGGGATGGAAGTCCGTCGTCGACCGGTGGTATCCGATCGACCGCGCGGCGGCGAAACGTACGATCGACGTCGCATGATCTCCCTCGCGCTCATCGGCGGCGGCAACATGGGTTCGGCGATCGTGCGCGGCGCGCTGCGGGCGGCCGTCTTCGAGCCGGCGCAGGTGCTCGTGATCGAGCCCGACAACGCCCGTCGCGCGGCGCTTGGCGCGCTGGGCTGCCCGGTCGCGAGCGAGCCGGGCGCGGCCCGCGATGCGCCGGCGATCCTTCTCGCGGTGAAGCCGCAGGTCTTCCCCGCGATCGCGGCCGCGCTGGCGCCGCGCGGCGCGACTGGCGCCCCGACCATCGTCATGTCGATCATGGCGGGAATCGGCAGCGCCACGATCCGCGAGGCGATCGGGACCCGCGCGCGCGTGCTGCGGATCATGCCCAACACGCCGTGCCAGATCGGGCGCGGCATGACGGCGATCGCCCTCGGGTCCGGCGCGCGCGCGGGCGACGAGGCGATCGCCCAGCGCATCTTCTCGGCGGTCGGTCGCGTCGTGACGGTCGACGAATCGCTCATCGACGGCGCGACGGCGGTGAGTGGATCGGGTCCCGCGTACGTCTTCTTCCTCGCCGAGGCGATGGAGGAGGCCGCGCGCGAACTCGGCTTCGGTCCCGCGGAGGCGCGCCTGCTCGTGCAGCAGACACTCGTCGGCGCCGCGTCCTTGCTCGCCGAAGGGGACAACGATCCGGCGGCGCTGCGGGCCGCGGTCACCAGCAAGGGCGGAACGACCGAAGCGGCGCTGCGCGTCTTCGCCGAGTCCGGTGTGCGCGACGCGATCGTGCGGGCGCTCGTTGCCGCCCGCGACCGCGGTCGCGAACTGGCGCGCTGACCTGCGGCCGCGGGATTCCGAGCGACATCGGTGCAGGAGGGTCGCCGCTCGCCGATCCCCGATTGAATTGCGCCTACTTCTTCCCGTCGCCGCCGGCCGCGCCGCCACGCGGCGGCGTGCCTCCCGCCGGCGGAGCGGTGGTGGGTGGCGTGGCGGCCGGCGCAGCGCCGCCGGCAGGCGCCGCACCGCCGATCGCGGCGGCCTTCTTGAGGGCTTCGGCCTCGTCGAGGCGCGACGCCTTCACGATGAGCACCGGTTCGTCCGGCACCGCTTCGTGCGGGCCGCGGTTTGTCGTGGGAACGACCTTGATGGCGTCCACGACGTTCATCCCGCCGACCACCTTGCCGAAGACGGCGTAGCCGGCGTCGCCGGTCTGCGGATTGCCGTTGAGGGCGTTGTTGTCCTTCACGTTGATGAAGAACTGCGCCGTCGCCGAGTCGGGCTTGGGCAGCCGCGCCATCGAGATCGTGCCGCGGTCGTTCTTGAGCCCGTTGGTCCACTCGTTCTTGATGGCCGGCTTGGTCGGCTTCGGCTTCATGTCCGGCGTGAAGCCGCCGCCCTGGATCATGAAGTTGGGGATCACGCGATGGAAGATCGTCCCGTCGTAGAAGCCGCTTTCGACGTAGCCCATGAAGTTGTCGACCGAGATCGGCGCCTTGCCGTGGTCGAGCTCGAGCACGATGTCGCCCTTGCTCGTGGTGAGCAGGACGAAGACCTTGTCGGCCGCGGCCGGCGCGGCTGCCGGCGGGGTGGCTGGCTTCGCGGCGGGCGGCGCCGAGGAGGGCGGCGCGGCGCGAAGCGCCAGCAGCGGCAGCGCGGCGGCGAAGGCGAGCATGGCGCGGCGGGAGATGGATGGCGACGTGGTTCGTGGGGTGCGGTCGAACATGATGCGAGATGGTAAGGCGGGTCGGGGCCGCATCGAGGGCGCGACGGGCGCTCGCACCGACGTGCGGCACCGCGCGCGAGTGTGCGGCGAGCCTGCAACGGAGCACTCGGGCCAGTCCTCGTTTCACGAAAGCGCGTGTGCGGCGAGGTTGCAACCGAGCGTTCGATCAGCCCTCGTTGCACGAGAGCGAGTGTGCGGCGAAGCCGCAACGGAGCGCTCAAGCAAGCGCGTTCTACGATCGGTCGTGAACGACCTCGTCGTCCTCCTGGCGTGGCTGGCCGGCGCGGCGTTCGCGGGCGCGCTCGTGTGGCTCACGTGGTGGGCGATCTTCGGTGACCGGCGTTCCGGAGCGCGGCGCTGTCCCGCGTGCTGGCACGATCTCTCGGGTACGCCTGGGCTCACCTGCGGGGAGTGCGGGTTCGCCGCGACCGACGAGCACGAACTGCACCGTGCACGGCGGCGTTGGCGGGTGGCGGGATTGGCGCTGGTGGTGCTGCTCGCCGGCGCGTCGGTGGTGCGGTGGCGCACGACCGACGTGGGGTGGACCTCGCTCGCGCCGACGCGCCTGCTGATCGCGGCGCTCCCCTGGACCGATGGCGAGCGGAGCGCCGTCTTCGGCGAGCTGGGCGTGCGCATCAACGCCGGCGAGCTGGACGCGGCGCAGCTCGACGCGCTCTTCGACCGCGCCATCCGCGGCGATGGCGACGGCGCGCCGCCGAGCCCCGCGTGGGCGAATCGCTATGGACCGTACCTGCAATGGTGGCGGCGCGGCGGCGCAGGATTCGGGACAGCCGCGCAGCACGCGCGGCTCGATGCGCTCCCGCCCGCGGTGGCGCTGCGGGCGCCGCCGGTCTGGCCGCTCGACGTTCCCGCGTGCCTGCACCTTCAGGTCGACGACTGGTGGCCCATCGGCACGGAATGCCGCGTGACGATCCGGCCGCGGCTCGATGACGCGATCGAGACGGTGGTCGTGCGCAGCGCCGGCGACCGGCCGCGCAATCCGCTGCCGGTCGTCGTTCCCGCGCCGCCGCCGGGTGCCGCGAGCGTCGACGTGGAGATCGCCATCGAACGGCGTCTCTCGGATGACGACGATGTCGCCGCGCCGGATTCCCCGCACGGCGCGCGGGAACGCGCGGCGGCCGATGGCGGCGGGGAGCGCGGCCCGCGATGGGCGTTCGTCGATCGGCGCGTCGTGAGCGTCCCCGTCGGCGCGCGGGCCGCGGTGACGGACGTCCTTGCACCCGTGAACAGCGAGTCGATGACCGAACAGATGCGCGAGGCGTTCAGCCAGGGCCTGAACCGCTGGCCGCTGGGCGAGCGGCGCTTCGGCGTCCGCTTCAACCCGTACGCGGTCGCGGGCGCCGAATTCGAGGGACTCGCCATCGGACTCCGCGTCGAGATCCTCGAGTCGGGCGTCCCGAGGCGGATCTCGTCGCTCTGGTGGAACGCGCCACCCGACGATTCAGGCCAGCTTTCGTGGGAGATCGTGCACGAGGATGGCGCCGCGCTCGATCGCGCCCGAAACGGCGACCCTCGATGGACCCTGCGCGTGAGCGGCGCCCCCGAGGTGGCGCTTCGCGCACTGGCGCTGCGGGCGCCGCGGCGCGTCGACGGCGGGCCGGACCCAGGCCCAACGAAAAGCCCGCCCGACTCCTTGGTGAAGTACTGGGCGGGCTCGTTCGAGGTGCCGCTCGCGATCGTCGATCGACCCGGCGTTGCGCCGCGGCGCGCCTGGCGAGGCGACAACGGCGAGCGGGCGGGTGGCGGACGGGAGCCGCGGACACAAGTGCGATAGCGACGTCTCGTTCACTGCGCGGCCGCGCTGTTCACCCATGCACGCCCGAGTCGATTCCCGAGTCGACCCTCGCGCCCCGCCCCGATCCGCCGCGAGATGCCGTTGCGGGCAAGGGGTGGCGAAACGCGTGGAGGTCTGCTGGAATCCGGATCACATCCCGAGAACGCCCTTGAACTGCTTCGTGAGCGAGTCGGTGACGCCCGAGAGTCCGCCCTTCGCGGCGTCGAGATTGCCGATGGCGCCCTTGAGGCCGCTGATGCCGTCGGCGGTCGGGTTCTTCATGAGCTTGCCGGTGACGTCGGTGAGCATGCTCTGGAACTTGCTCGAGTCGCCGGTGAACTTGCCGATCGTGTCGGTGAGGCCCTTGAGCTGCTCGGGCGTCGCCTTGCTGCCGGCGCTGCCGAGCCACGACTTGAGCATGTCGGTGTTGCCTCCCTCGGTGAGCTTGCCCAGCGCGCTGCTGATGGCGTTGTTGTTGCCGGAGAAGCTCTTCGCGGCCGCCGAGAGCTTGTCGATGGCACCCTTCGGATCGGTTCCAGCCTTGGCGATGACGTCGTTGAGCGCGCCGCTGAGGCTGCTCAGGTCGGCGTTGGACGCGCCGAGCTTGCTGACGAGCTGGGTCGGGTCGAGGCCGACCGACTTCGTGAGCTCCTCGACCTTCGAGGCGCTGTCGCACGATGCGAGGAAGGGGGCGGCGCCGAGCGCAATCGCGAGAAGGCCAACGCGGCCCCAACGCAAGCCGAAACCGTTCATGGGCGTGTTCATCGAAGGTGTCCTTGTTCCTGTGGTGCGCTCCGGGGGCCGCACGCGCGGCGACGAACGGGAAAACGGGGGCCGGAGGAGGAACAACGGTAATGAGAGTGCCGGGGAATCGCAAGCGAGTGGCCTGCGCCCGGGATGACCTTGGGCGTCCCGACATGTCCGCAGCCTCGATCGCCTCGGCCGCCGGTGGCTACACTCCGCCCGTTCTGCGTCGGGCCCCTCGGATTCGCGTCGGGTTGCATTTGCTCGAACCTTGCTTAACCCCAAGGGATCGCCATTTGCCTGCGACGATGGCCAGGCCTCACGTGCTCACGCATGGAGTGGAAGGCCGGGATCGATGGGCGGCGAACCCACGTAGCCTTGGGGTTCGAGCAAATCTCCCAAGGAACGACCAATGGTCGCTCCCGTGACATCCGAGGGGCCCGACGCACGAACATCGGTCGCCCGGCCGATCGATGCGAATCGAACCCCGCTCGGGGCCGCAGCCGAGGCGGCGGCTCGGCAGGAACCCACCCGGCGACCGAAGGATCGAGCCGTCCTCCCATGCACTCCTCGCTCTGGGCGCCGTGGCGCGCCGCGTATCTCCGCGATCTCGTCGCCAAGGAACAAGCCGCGGGCGGCGAGGGCTCGCATGGCGCCGCCTCCGGTGGCGACGGGAACTTCCTGCGCGCCGCGTGGGAGCGACCGGATCTCGACGGTCCGAACCATGTCGTGCTCCGCGCGACCGACGGCCTGGTCCTCCTGAACAAGTTCCCGTACGCCAACGGCCACCTGCTCGTCGCGCTCGGCGCGGCGCGGCCGACGCTGTTGGCGTACTCGCCGGACGAGCGCGCGGCGTTCTGGTCGCTCGTCGATCGAGCCGTCGGGCTCTGCCGGCGGACGCTCGAGCCGCAGGGGGTCAACATCGGCGTGAACGAAGGCCGCGCCGCCGGTGCCGGCGTGCCGACGCACCTGCATGCGCACGTGGTGCCAAGGTGGCACGGCGACACGAACTTCATCACGGTGGTCGGCGAGGTGCGCGTCGCTCCCGATTCGCTCGAGGCGATGGCCGAGGCGTATCGACGGACGGTCGCCGAACGGCGCTGACACGCGTCCCGGTTGATTCTCGCGCCCAACCCAACTTCGCCGTGAGACGCCGCTGTGCGCAAGGGGTCGAACGCGTGGATGCCTGTTGGAATCCGTGTGAGGATGACGCCGCTCGGGTGCGCGGACCGGCCTCGACGCTTCTCCGCCACCCCTCGCTCATTGACACCGAACCCTCGGCCGTGCTACACCTTTGTCGACGCCAGCGCGCGCTTCGGCCCGCGCGAACCCCAAACTCGAGCGACCTCCATGCGTTCCCCCGCCATCCTCGCCGCCCTCGGATTCGCCTGCCTCGCCGGATGCCATTCGGATCCGTACAGCTTCGACGCGATCAAGTCCGACCTGACGCCGGAGATGACCGCGACGGCCGAGACCGACGAGGACGTGCAGCGCAACATCGCGGTGGTCTGGAACCAGAACCTGCGCGGCGCGATGAACGATCTTGGCCGGACGTTCTACTGGGACCAGCCGAGTTCGCTCAGCCCGTTCCCGATCGTCCACACGAGTGGTCAGCCGGAGTGATACCGACTCCAGTCGACCTTCATGCGTTCGACCTCTTGCCCACAGCGGCGTCTCACGGCGGAGTTGGGTTCGGTGGGGCGCGAGAATCAACTCGGACGCGCATGACGCAACCTTCTCGCGGCACGGCGGGTCGGCCGGCCTGAGGCTCATTTGATCTGAACTCCGCGCCCGGAGCCTCCGCTCGGGGCCATGTGGCCCGATCGGACCGCGTTGGACGGAGCGCCGGGATCGAATGGGATGCGCACGACGGCGCTCGGGTCTCGGTCGAGCGCCGCGACGCGCCCCTGCCCCAGATGCCGCTCCGTCGGACCATCGACTTCGCCCAGGACTTCGTCCGGTCCTTCCACCCGAGGACCCTGCCGCCGATGCTGCGCGCCAACTACGCGCGCGAGCTCGTCTCGTGGATGTTCCTCCCGCTGATGCTCGGCGCGGTCGAGGGTGGCACGATCGCGATCATCGTCAAGAAGGCGTTCGCCAATGCGCCGGGAATCGGCGCCAGCGAACTGGACTGGGCGGTGGCGCTGGTCATGGCGGCGCCCAACATCGGCAACGTGACCAGCTTCATCTGGGCGTCGCTCAGCCACGGCCGCGCGAAGGTTCCGTTCATCGCCGCGCTGCAACTGGTCACGGCGATCCTGGTCGGGTTCATCGCCGCGGTTCCCGAGAGCTCGTTCGGCCTCTGGCTGCTCGTCGCGCTCGTGACGCTCGCCCGCACGACGTGGTCGGGCGTGTTGACGATCCGCACCGCGGTGTGGGGCGCGAACTATCCGCGCGCCGACCGCGCCCGCATCGCCGGGAAGATGGCGACGGTGCAGAGCCTCGCGCTGGCGATCGTCGGCGCGGTGATCGGCAAGGCGATGGACGTCGACGAACGGGCGTTTCACGTGCTCTTCCCGCTCGCCGCGATCGGAGGACTCGTCGGGAACACGATCTACCGGCGCGTGCGGCTGCGCGGCCAGCGACGGCTGGCCAGGGCGGAGCGCGACGGCCGCGCCTCGGACCGGCCGACGCTCAACCCGGCGTCGATCGTGCGCGTCCTGCGCGACGACCCGATGTACCGGCGCTTCATGGCGTGGATGTTCATCTTCGGCCTGGGCAACCTGATGCTCACGGCGCCCCTGGCGATCGTGCTCAACGACGGATTCCACGTGAGCTACCTCCAGGGGATCCTGATCACGACGGCGATCCCCGCGGCGCTGATGCCGCTCACGATCCCGGCGTGGTCGAGGCTGCTCGATCGGCGCCACGTCGTGGAGTTCCGTTCGTTTCACGCCTGGGCCTTCGTGCTGGCGTCGCTCCTTCAGTTCCTCGGTGCGATCGCGCACTCGCTGGCGCTCTTCTTCGCGGCCGCGGCCGTCTCGGGGGTCGCCTTCGGCGGGGGCGTCCTGGCGTGGAACCTCGGTCACCACGACTTCGCGCCGGCGAATCGCGACTCGCAGTACATGGGGGTGCACGTGACGCTCAACGGCATCCGCGGCCTGATGGCGCCGTTCCTGGCCGTCTCGATCTACAAGTACTTCGACACGAGCGTCACCGGCGCCGGAGGCGGCGGCTTCTGGGTCTTCGGCGTCTGCCTGGTGTTGAACGTGATCGGCGCGCTGGGGTTCCTGCGGTTGCGAGGACAGATGCGCGCGGCGACGGAGGACGGCGTGTTGGTGGCGGGGCACTGATGCGCGTCCCAGTTGATGCTCGCGCCCCACCCACAACCCAATTCCGCCGTGAGACGCCGCTGCGGACAAGGGGTCGAACGCATGGAGGTCTGCTGAAATCCGCATGATCCTCGTCGCCTTCGCCTACACTCCCTCCCTTCCGCCCGGACGTTCCGGGCGGTTGTCGCCTCAATCCCGCGTGCGCGACGGACCCCGTCGGGTCCAGCGCGGCGCGCTTCGTGTTCCTCACCCCAATGGTCAACTACAACCTGATCGAATCGCTCTCCGTCGACGACCGCATCGCTGAAAGCATGGTGCGCGAGGCCCTCGGCGAGGACGTGCTCGCGGGCAACATCGACTCGCTCATCAAGGGCGACCTTCAGAGCTTCACCCAGGGCCAGATCCTCAAGGGCAAGATCGTCGGCTTTGCCGGCGACGATGTCGTGATCGAGGTCGGCCTCAAGTCCGAGGGCCTCGTCCCGAAGAACGAATGGGACTCGCCCGGCGATCTGGTGATCGGCGACACCGTCGAGGTGTTGCTGGAGCAGCTCGAGGACGAAGAGGGCGGCATCACGCTCAGCAAGCGCAAGGCGGATCGCATCCGCGGGTGGGAGCAGATCCTCCAGACGAAGAAGGAAGGCGACGTCGTCGAGGGCAAGTGCATGCGGAAGATCAAGGGCGGGCTGCTCGTCGACATCGGCGTGCCGGTCTTCCTGCCCGCGTCGCAGGTCGACGTGCGCCGTCCCGGCGACATCGGCGACTACATCGGCAAGACGGTCCGCGCGATGGTGCTCAAGATCGACGAGGAGCGCCGCAACATCGTGATCTCGCGTCGCAAGCTCATCGAGGAGGAGCGCGCCGAGGCGAAGCGCAAGCTGATGACCACGCTGAAGGAAGGCGACCTGGTGAAGGGGACGGTCACGAACATCGCCGACTTCGGCGCGTTCGTCGACCTCGGCGGCATCGACGGGCTGCTGCACATCACCGACATGAGCTGGGGCCGGGTGAACCATCCCTCCGAGGTGGTGCGCATCGGCGACCCGATCGAGGTGAAGGTGCTCAACATCGACCGCGAGAAGGAGAAGATCGCGCTCGGTCTCAAGCAGAAGGAGACGTCGCCCTGGGAGGAGATCGAGGCCAAGTACCCGGTCGGCTGCCGCGTCAAGGGCTCGGTCGTCAACCTCATGTCGTACGGCGCGTTCGTGCGGCTGGAGGAGGGCATCGAGGGCCTGGTCCACATCTCCGAGATGAGCTGGACGCGCCGCGTGAACCACCCGAGCGAGATGGTGCACGTGGGCCAGGAGGTCGACGTGGTCGTGCTCGAGATCAACAAGGAGAAGCTGGAGATCTCCCTCGGCATGAAGCAGACCGAGGTGAACCCGTGGGAGCTGGTCGCCGAGAAGTACCCGCCGGGCACGATCATCGAGGGCAAGGTGCGGAACCTCGCCAACTACGGCGCGTTCGTGGAGATCGAGCCGGGCATCGACGGATTGCTGCACGTCAGCGACATCTCGTGGACGAAGAAGATCGCGCACCCCAACGAGGTCTTCAAGAAGGGCGACGTGGTGCGGTGCGTGGTGATCGACGTCGACCGCGAGAAGCAGCGCGTCGGACTGGGTCTCAAGCAGCTCACCGAGGATCCGTGGCACGAGGCGATCCCGACGGCGTACAAGCCGGGCATGATCGTGAAGGGCCACGTGACGAAGATCACCAACTTCGGCGTCTTCGTGGAGCTCGAGGACGGGCTCGAGGGGCTGCTGCACATCAGCGAGCTCTCCGACCAGAAGGTGGAGAACCCGCAGGACGTGGTGAAGGCGGGCCAGGAGGTGGACGTGAAGATCCTGCGCGTGGACACGGACGAGCGCAAGATCGGGCTCTCGCTGAAGCGGGCGCAGTGGGGGACGACCGACCGCGGCCAGGACCGCCCGGCCGCAGTCGGCGCAGCGGGAGAGACGACGGGTGGAACGACGCCCACGCCGCGCCGGCCGCGTACCCCGGAGGATCCCGCCCGCGGCGCGCCGGACGAGGGCCTGCCGCGCAAGCAGAAGCCGACGCGCGGAGGCATGGACGACCACGGCGCGATGGGGACGGACAAGATCAAGTTGTGAGGTGACGGTCGGGCGCGAGTGACGCTCCGTTCGCGCGTGGACGTTCGGCCCGACACGTTCGTCGGGCCGGGCTCGCGCGGGTGACGGAGCGCACGCCGGTGAAGCCCGGCCCGCCGAACTTGTCGGGTGGGAATGGGGAATGAAAAGGGGCCCCCGAGCGATCCGCTCGGGGGCCCTTGTCTTCTTGCCCGATGACCTCGTCATGCGGATGCGGATTTCATATGGCTTGCATGGCAGCCGAGACGACTGCACCACAAGCCCGGCAAACGCGCGGATCAACTTGAGGCCGCGGCGCAGTTGTTCATCAACCCCAGTCGGCCAGGAGCAGGCCGAGGTCGGCGCCACTCACGATGCCGTCGTCGTTGATGTCGGCGGCTGTGTCGTCGGTGCCCCAGAGCGCGAGCAGCAGTCCAAGGTCGGCGCCGTCGACCTTTCCATCGTGGTTGAGGTCCGCCGGTCGCCCCTGGGGCCCCACCTGGAGCGTCCCGCTGCCGACGCCTGCGTAGGAGTAGGCGCCGACGCGGATGATGTAGTGCTGGCCGGCAACGGCGACGAACTCGGTGCGCGAACTCAGGAAGCAACCGGGCGCATCGTCGTTGCACGCGAGCAGCGGACCGGGACCGTCGGACCCGGCCGCGTACACCGCGAGGCGCGAGTCGTAGTCGACCAGGCCGCATGTGGACACCTCGACGGAACCCGAAGCCGGCGCGATGTACGAGAACCAGACGTCGTTGACGAATGAGGGACCAAAGCCTTCGTCGCACGCTTCGGGCAGCTCGGGACCGTCCGTGGTCGCGTCCACGATGGTGAACTCGAAGGCGCCGTTCGCGATCGGCAGGGCGTCCGCGAAGAGATCGTTGAACGGGCTGAGCCCCGGGCATCCCTCCGGTTCGGGCGTCGCGGGCGAGCGGTCGGCGCGAAAGACGTTCCACGTGCCGTCGGTGAACGTAACCGAGAAACTCACGCTGCCGCTGTTGTTGTTGAAGACATGGCTGTAGCCGAACGGTGCTGTGCTTGTAATCGTCCCCGAGTAGCCAGAGATCGACCCGCCTTGGGACGCGATGACGTCGGTGGCAGCATTGGGGCCACCATAAACCTTGTCCACAGAGCCCGCTCCACCGATAAACGCCGGTGCCCACCACCAGTTCATGTCGAGCGACCGGTACGCGATGGAGCCGGGGTTCTGCGCGAGCACTTGGGCTGGCGTGCTGTTGCAGATGTCGGTCCAGAACTTCGGCGACATGAAGAACCCCAGCCAGCCTTGGCCGTTGATCACGATGCTCGACTGGTTCTTGAAGATGTCTCCCGAGGACGTCTCGACGTTGCACGTGCCGGACGCCGAGTTCCATTTCCGAATTGCCGAACCACCCCCGGTGAGTACCACGCCGAACGCGACATCGCCTGCGTTGTTGATGTCCATCTGCGTGTGCAGGCTGGACACGTCACCGGCAACGACCTCCGGGTCGAAGTTGAGTCCCCACGGGCCACCGGAGGGGACCAGCGTCGGCGCCTCGTACGTCTTGTCGACGAAGGCGATGTCGTCGAAGTCGTTCATGGCCGGATCGCCGAGGTTCTGGCCGGTGTAGATGACGGTCGGCAGTGAACTTCCAGCCTGATACAAGATGGACATGTCGCCGTTGACGTCGGTGGCAGCCACCACGACGTGACCGCGGCAGTTGAGGTCGGGCGGGCCGAACGTCACGTACTGTCCGTTGTCGGAGTCGATGAGCTTGATCGGCGGACCGGCGCCGAGGCTGACATAGACGCCGCGCGCGGTGGCGGACGGGCTGTTGATCGAGAAGGCGACGAGGCCGTACGCGTTCACCTCGCCGACCCGGACGCTGGAGCTGGACGTCGCGCCCGAGGCGATCTTTGTGAAGGTGTATGTCGCCGCGCCGGCTGCGTTCAACGGCGCGACCAGGGCCACGACGGCTGCGCCGGTGGCGCAGGTGCGCTGGATCGACGGGTTCGTAGACGTGTGAAGTGTCATGGCGGACCTTTCGGAGATGAGGACAGTTGTGCGGCGCGCTCGAGTGCGTTCAATGGCACGCGGCCGCCATAGGCACAAACGGCCAATGGCACCGGACATCACGCCATGCACGGAGTCTGGCCGGCCCGCTCGCGAGTTCCCTTGCGATGCTGCACTTCGCGCTGTTCTGCACCGCCATGACGCGCGTTGGTGCGGCCATCGCCGTGCATGCGTGTCGTCGCGGGCGGCCAGCCGTGGCGGACTTCGGCGCAACCTGTGGCGCGCGTCCTGCAACTGCGTTTGCCTCGATGCCGGCTGCGCGAAGGCGCGCGACGAACAGTGGTCGTCGGGCGAGGCGATCCAGCAAGCGCTCACCCAGCAGCAGTTCGAGACGTTCGACATGTCATGGGCTGCGCAGGCGCCGGGGCTGCCGATGGTCGGGCGTGGAGCACGATCGTCGTCGGGACCGGGTGCGCGTTCCGCGCGTGGCCGGCCCGGAGACGCCTGTCGTGGATCGCGGCGACGCGCGCTGACTTCTCAAGGATCGCGATATTCGCGCTTGCATCTCGCCGAAGTGCCGGTAACGTTGGCGCACGCAGGCCCGTGCTCATTCCAGGGGTGGATTGGGAGAGCCGGCGAGCTGTGGGGCTCGTCGGGACTCATACGGACTCCAGTAGAACTCCACGCGTTCGACCCCTTGCCACAGCGGCGCCTCACGGCGGAATCGGGTTGGGTGGGGCGCGAGAGTCAACTGGGACGCGTATCAGGCAGCCTGGAAATGGAGGCGTCCAATGTGCTCGACGATTCGGCCAAGGAGTTCCTGAACGATCGGGAGCGCGCCGTTCGCGTTCACTGGGGACGCGGCGGAGCAGACTTGGATGGCAGATGGGACAGCGGCGATGCTTTCGCGTGATGGCGAGGGCGAGATGCTCCATTCGTTGAGTCATCTTGCATCGTGAGCGTCACACGCGTGCGGCGAGGCGCAGGTGGCGTCGGCGCGCGGACATATGTTCGTTCCGGGGTTGGCATAGAGAAAGCCGGCGGGCCGCAAGGCTCGACGGGAGTTGTGCTGCCCAGGACTGGAGATACTTAACGTGCGCAGTGATCGAGCCGGGGCGTCTCCCGGGCGATTTGGCATGCGCGCGCCTTCATCGTGAACGTGAGAACGCAGCGCCGGGAGCACCGGCGCATGTGGGGCTGTGCACGTGGGATTGTGAGTTTCCGGGGGCTGGAGCCGGCGGGCTGCGAGCTCGCCGGGAGTTCCCGCAACCTGGAAATGGAGAGGTTCAATGCAATCGACGATTCAGTCGGGTTGTTCCCGAGCGATCGGGATCGCGCTGTGTGCATTCGTGGCCAGTGCGGTGGCGGAGACCGCGATGGCGGACGGAGTGACAGTGTCCTATTCCTTCAACGGCCAGCCGCAGCAGACGCTGGCACTGGACTTGATCGGCCCGTTCTTCACCGGCGGGCTCCAGTACCGCACCACCGTGACGGTCGACGGGGTTCCGATCACGTGGGACTACGTCGTCAAGGTCGACGCGGCGGGCAATCGAAGCATCAGCGGAAGCACCAAGGTCAACAACACGAGCGCGGCGACGGTGACGCTCGACTCGCGCGCGGAGACCCAGTTGTGTCCGCAGCTCGTCGGGAACGTGAAGACCGGTGGCACGACCAGCGTCAGCCTGAACACCTTCGCCGACGGAGGATGTGTCACGAGCGGAGCGCTGCCCTGGCTCACGTCCGCGCAGACGGGCAACACGGTGGTGAATGCGTCCTTCAACGCGCCATTCTCGCTGTGCTTCACCGGCGGCCAGGGTAGCACGAACGCGAACTGGGGACTGCCGATCCCCTCCCTCGTGTACAGCGGCCCCCTGCCCGTGTCGAACCTCGCCCACGTGGTCAGCCTGTCGTTGACCGCCGGTGACCTGGTGACCGTCAACATGCTCTTCGCGGCGAAGGGAGATCTCGGCACCGTGGACAGCGACGGCGACGGCACGCCGGACTGCTCGGACGGGTGTCCGAACGATCCGCTCAAGATCGCACCGGGCGCATGTGGTTGCGGCATTGCCGACGCGGACAGCGACGGAGATGGCGTGCTCAACTGCAACGACGGTTGTCCGAGCGATCCCAACAAGATCGCGCCCGGCGCATGCGGCTGTGGCGTGCCCGACACGGACAGCGACGAAGACGGCGTTCCCAACTGCAACGACGGATGCCCCAACGATCCAAACAAGATCGCGCCGGGCACCTGCGGCTGTGGCGTTGCAGACACCGACACCGACCACGATGGCATTCCGGATTGCAACGACGGATGTCCGAGCGATCCAAACAAGGTCGCGCCGGGCACCTGTGGCTGTGGTGTCGCCGACACCGACACCGATCGCGACGGAACTCCCGACTGCAACGACGGATGCCCGAGCGATCCGAACAAGATCGCGCCGGGCACCTGCGGCTGTGGCGTGCCCGACACGGACACCGATCGTGACGGAACTCCCGACTGCAATGACGGATGTCCGAGCGATCCAAACCAGGTCGCGCCGGGCACCTGTGGCTGTGGTGTCGCCGACACCGACACCGATCGCGACGGAACTCCCGACTGTAATGACGGATGTCCGAGCGATCCAAACAAGATCGCGCCGGGCACCTGCGGTTGTGGCGTTGCCGACATCGACACCGATCGCGACGGAACTCCCGACTGCAACGACGGATGCCCAAGCGATCCGAACAAGATCGCGCCGGGCACCTGCGGCTGTGGCGTGCCCGACACGGACACCGATCGTGACGGAACTCCCGACTGCAATGACGGATGTCCGAGCGATCCGAACAAGATCGCGCCGGGCACCTGCGGCTGTGGCGTCGCCGACACGGACACCGATCGTGACGGAACTCCCGACTGCAACGACGGATGCCCGAGCGATCCGAACAAGATCGCGCCCGGCACCTGCGGCCGTGGCGTCGCCGACACCGACACCGATCGCGACGGAACTCCCGACTGCAATGACGGATGTCCGAGCGATCCAAACAAGATCGCCGGGCACGTGCGGCTGTGGCGTGCCCGACACGGACACCGATCGTGACGGAACTCCCGACTGCAACGACGGATGCCCGAGTGATCCGAACAAGATCGCGCGGGCACCTGCGGTTGTGGCGTGCCCGACGCCGACGCCGATCGTGACGGAACTCCCGATTGCAATGACGGATGCCCGAATGATCCGAACAAGATCGCGCCGGGCACCTGCGGTTGTGGCGTGCCCGACACCGACACCGATCGTGACGGAACTCCCGATTGCAATGACGGATGCCCGAGCGATCCCAACAAGATCGCACCGGGAACCTGCGGCTGTGGCGTTGCCGACATCGACACCGATCGTGACGGAACTCCCGACTGCAATGACGGATGCCCAAGCGATCCGAACAAGATCGCGCCGGGAACCTGCGGCTGTGGCGTCGCCGACACCGACACGGATCGTGACGGAACTCCCGACTGCAACGACGGATGTCCGAATGATCCGAACAAGATCGCGCCCGGCACCTGCGGTTGTGGCGTGCCCGACACCGACACCGATCGTGACGGAACTCCCGATTGCAATGACGGATGCCCGAGCGATCCCAACAAGGTCGCGCCGGGAACCTGCGGCTGTGGCGTCGCCGACACCGACACCGATCGTGACGGAACTCCCGACTGCAATGACGGATGCCCAACCGATCCGAATAAGATCGCACCAGGCACTTGCGGCTGTGGCGTCGCCGACACCGACACGGATCGTGACGGAACTCCCGACTGCAATGACGGATGCCCGAGTGATCCGAACAAGATCGCGCCTGGCACCTGCGGTTGTGGCGTGCCCGACATGGACACCGATCGTGACGGAACTCCGGATTGCAACGACGGATGCCCAAGCGATCCCAACAAGATCGCGCCAGGCGCGTGCGGCTGCGGCGTCGTCGACACGGACAGCGACGGTGACGGAGCGCCCGACTGCAACGACGGATGCCCGAGTGATCCGAACAAGATCGCGCCGGGCGCATGTGGCTGCGGCGTGACCGACACGGACAGCGACGGCGACGGAGTGCCCGACTGCAATGACGGCTGCCCGAGGGATCCGGCGAAGGTTGCGCCCGGCGCATGTGGCTGCGGCGCCGCCGACACGGATGCCGACAATGACGGCTCACCCGACTGCGTCGACGAATGCCCCGCTGATCCGCTCAAGGTCCAGCCCGGCATCTGCGGTTGCGGTGCGCTCGATGGCGATGTCGATGGCGATGGTGTCGAGGACTGCCTCGACGGATGCCCCGAGGATCCCCTCAAGACCGATCCGGGACTGTGCGGCTGCGGTGTTGCCGACACGGACTCCGACGGTGACGGCATTCCCGATTGCGAGGAGTCAGGTTGTCGGTTCCTCTTCACCGATCAGCCCGATCCACTTGCCGTGACCGCCTGCGACGACGCACTGTTCAATGTCGGTGTCGCGGGCGAGTCCCGGTTCACCTACCAGTGGCGCAAGGATGGAGAGCCGCTGGTCGATGATGGGCGCATCAGCGGCTCAACGACGGCGACGCTCGTGATCTCGCCGGTGCTGCGTGGCGATGCCGGCACGTACGACGTGCTGGTGGCGATGGGCTGCCGTCCGGTGCCGTCCAACGGCGCTGCGCTGACGGTCGAGCCGGGGGCCGAGTGCGCGTGCCTGCAGCTTGCGTCCGACACCGACGGCGATGGCGTCGACGATTGCAACGACGCCTGCCCGAAGGATCCGGCGAAGATCGAGCCCGGCGCGTGCGGCTGCGGCGTGGCCGACACGGATGACGATGGCGATGGAACTCCGGATTGCGAGGACGGGTGCCCGACGGATCCGGCGAAGACGGCTCCCGGCGCGTGCGGCTGCGGCGTCGCCGAGACCGACAGCGACGGCGACGGCGTCCCCGACTGCATGGACGCATGTCCGGGCTTCGACGACGCCATCGACTCGGATGGCGACGGCATTCCCGATGGCTGCGACGACCCGCCATGCCCCGCCGATCTCGACGGCGACGGCCTCGTGACCGGTGGCGATCTCGGCATTCTCCTCGGCTCGTGGGGCGCATGCAGCGGTTGTGCGGCGGACATCGACGGCAACGGGGTGGTGAACGGCGCCGACCTCGGCGCCCTGCTCGGCGGATGGGGCTCGTGCGGATGAAGTGTCTGGCGTAGGAAGGCGGCGCCGGCGACTCCGTCGTCGGCGCCGCCGCCTCGTCGCCGACGGCACATGCACGGCTGGCGCCACGTTGAGATACAGCAGCTTGGCCAGCTTCTCCGCGTCGACACGATCATTCTTGCGCTTCGACTTGAAGATCGGGCGCAGCGATCCCAAACGCGCCGCCGCGATGCGCCACCGCCACGCGATCGGCCGTCTTCGACAGCTCGTCGAACAGGGCGCCGGCGCCGCGCGAGGCTCAAAGCAGATCCTGTACGGACGCGGCACCACCGCGATCGTCTTCAGCACCGCCGAACGCGGCCCCGCAACCGTCCGTCGCTCGACCAGTTGCCCCGATTCGTCCAGCACGCATATCGACGACGTGCGCTGACGGACGTCCAGCCCGATGTATTGCATGGCAATCCTCTTTCGACCATCCAGTGTCGCCCGCACGAGCCGTGCGGGCGAGGATTGCTCATGGCGTCACGTCGGTCGGCCGTGGTCCGCATCTTGTGACCACCAAGGCTCCGCGCCACAGGATGTGGAGGTCGCCGGAGTTGCTCCAGCAAGGCGTGCGTGTCCAAGCCTCGCCTGTCCAAGCTTCACCAAGTCGATCGTGGTGAAGCCCGGAACCGCTGCCTGCCAGTCGGCGAAGTTGGTGGTGGTCGTGAAACCGGCTCCTGCGCGCACGGACGCGCTTGCGCTGACGAGCACGCTGGCCACGAGCGGGAATGGACGAATAGATCGCATGGGCCGGACCTCGTTCACGACAGTCCTACCGGCGCCTCCGTGGTCCGAAGCCCAACAGCGACGCGATGCCCACGGTCACGGCCACTCCCGGCGCCGGCACCGCACCACCAAAGTACAAGTTGTCAATCGCCACGACACCGTCCTCGGGATCCTCGATCTGAACGAAGTCGAAGCCGATCGTCGACGTGATGCCCAGGAACTTCCACGGTCCGAACGTCGCGACCGTGCCTGACTCGAACAACAGGGCGCCGTTCGAATACAGTCGGACATCCACGGCGCCGATGAAGAAGATTCCCAGCGCGAACTGGTCGTCGAAGAACTGCGGCTGAATGAAGGCACCGCCGCCGCCGCTCCCAGACGCGGCCCATCCGTCGGGAGCGGTTGGAAGAGCCAGGCCGAAGTCGTTGGCGTCGAACACCACGCCGAGCGGCGCGTAGGTGTCGTGGATGTAGCCCTGGATGCCCACGAAGTCGATCGTGGTGAAACCCGGGACCGCCGCCTGCCAGTCGGCGAAGTTGGTGGTCGTCGTGAAGCTGGCGACTGCACGCGCCGACACACCTGCGCCTACGAGCACACCGGCCACGAGCTGGAGTCGACGAATGGATCGCATGGGTCGAGCCCCGCTCGCGACGGTCCTATCCGCGCCTCCGCCGTCCGAAGCCGAACAGCGACGCGATGCCCACGGTCACAGCCGCTCCCGGCGCCGGCACCGCGCCCCCAAAGTACAGATTGTCGATCACGACGACGCCGTCCTCGGGATCCTCGATCTGAACGAAGTCGAAGCCGATCGTCGACGTGATGCCGAAGAACTTCCACGGCCCGAACGTCCCGACGGTGCCTGACTCGAATAACAGGGCGCCGTTCGAATACAGCCGGACGTCCACGGCACCGATGAAGAAGATTCCGAGCGCGAACTGGTCGTCGAAGAACTGCGGCTGAATGAAGGCACCGCCGCCGCCACTTCCGTACGCCGCCCAGCCATCCGGTGCGCTCCCGAGGGCCGTGCCGAAGTCGTTGACATCGAACACTACGCCGAGCGGCGCGTAGCTGTCGTGGATGTAGCCCTGGATGCCCACGAAGTCGATCGTGGTGAAGCCGGGGACCGCCGCCTGCCAGTCGGCGAAGTTGGTGGTGGTCGTGAAACCGGCAAGACCGGTTGCCGTGGTGCCACCAACGACGAATGCACAGACAAACAGCGTGCGCGGAGCCATGGAATGCATGACCGCCTCCGATTGGTTGTGATGTCACCCGCCGCCGAGAAGAACGTTGAGAGCTTGTCCGATCGCTTCGAGCTGAGCCAGCGAGGCACCGCTCGACCAATCGACGAGTCCGTCCACCCCCGCGAAACCGAGCGCCGTGATCGCCGCTGCGATTGACGGATCGAGCGGGCTATTCATCGGCGCTTCGTCGCCGTTCAGTGGTTCATCCAGCCCCGCGAGAGCCGCCGCCTGGCTGGCCCCGGGACATTCGCAGTAGTCGAACAAAGGAAGCGGGCAACCAAGCCCGACGACACACGGCGTCCCCGAGCCGGACCAACCCGCAAGGAGTGCGCCAAGATCGCCGCCGTCGACCAAGCCGTCGCAGTTCAGGTCTGCGCGAGATGCCGGAAGCTGGCACGGAGGAAAGGCACCACCGCACCATGAAGCCAAGAGCGTTCCGAGATCGCCGCCGTCGACGTCGAAGTCGCCGTCGAGGTCGGCGCTGGACGTGAGTGCGATGGCGTAGTACCGCGTCGGTGGTTCGTTGAGGGGGGCTCGCAGGATGCCGACGGCATGTCCGAACGCGTTCACGTCGTAGAGTTGGACGATCGTCTCGTCGTCACCCGAGTGTTGAAGCGTGCAAAGCCGCGATGCCGGAACGCCATCCGACAGCAGGGTCATCGCGTTGACGTTTCCCATGCACCAGTTGTTGGCGAAGCCGTACCAGACCAGTCCCACGTTGTCGTCCGTGTTCCAACCGACGGCAATCGACTTCGTCTCGTCGTTGACGACCCTTCGATTGCTGACGCCTTCGGCTCGGCTCCGCTTGTCCACTTGGCAGCAGTCGAGATCGAGCAGCAGACCGAGCGAATACACGTGCGTCCCCAGCGCGTCATCCCACCAGACCGCCGCCTCCTGACCGCACACGGGGTAGACATCTTGAAATCCATACCCCACGGCATCGCCGGACGAGTTCACACGGCGAGCCGTGGTCGTTGGACGCGGATCGACGGCAAACGCGGGCAGCAGGAACGGCACATAGCCCGAGCCGTCCCATCGAATGGCGTCGGCGTCAGGCGCCACGCACTCATCGAAGTTGAGGGTCGGGGCGCAAAGATTGTCGCCCGAGAATGCGGCATCCCGTCCGACGATCCGCAGCGGTGGCAGTGGCGCCCCCGGTGGCGCGCCTGGCGGCGCCGCAGGCTTCATCACGTCGAATGCAAACGATTTGGCACTGCGCGCCTCTGGCACGAGGTCGAGCATCGTCAGCGATGGAAACACGAGCCGGAAGCCGAGGTAGTCGAAATAGCACTCCCTCGTCCGGACGCCGACAACGGTCGGGTTTGCGTCGTCGTTGATCCCATAGGCGACGCTCAACAAGGGCACCGGCAACGTGGTCGATTGGAGGTCGACCGACGGCACCACCGGTGTCGAGCCGGCGTTGTACTGATCGAGCCGCCAGAGCCATGCATGACCTTGGACGCTGGTGCTGCCGGCGCCAGCGTGGCCGACGACGAACCCGGCGTTGTTGATGTCGTTCGCTGCGCTGGACGATGAGGTCGTCATCCCGCCAAGCGCATGAAGGTTGAGCACCACGCCAGTCGGCGCACTTCCGACCGCTCCGACAGGACGCCAGGCGAAGGCGCGATTCTGGTTGGCGACCGGGTCGTAGTACGAGCCCACAACCTCCGAGTCGTCGTTGATGCTCAGCCGGTTGTACGGCAGGTCGCTTCCCGTCGTCTCCGGAAAACCGAGCTTCGTCAGGTTGCTGGTCGAAAGGAGCAGCGGCGAGCCGTCCGGCCATCGCAGACGGACGACGCGATAGGGCCGTACCTGAGCCTCAGCCGCGCCTGAGATGACTGTTGCCATCACCGCCGCGCAGATGGCCGTGCCTGCCTTGCTGCTTTGCTGCTTTGCTTGACGCATCGTGAGAAGCTCCCGGAGCTGGTGTATCGTGCAAGTCCAGTGTACCGCGAAGGTTAGGTGTGTCAACTGTCGAGGTGACACAATGTCGTCGAACGAGCGGACGGTGCGATGGAATCGCACCCTACCGGGACACTTGCGCGCGAGATTCGCAAGATTGGCCACGCATCCACGAGCAATCCGTTGTCAAGCCCCCGGACGAAGACGGACTGAAAGCGGCGCCGGCGTGCTCGCACGCTCACGGCCGGTCACAATCAATGGAATTCCATATCGGGCTTCACTGAAGCGCCGCACCGGTGAAGCCCGACGGTCAGCCTCTTCCTGCCTCGTCGCTCCTTTCCTCCGATCCGACGGCTGTTAGTCGACGACGGGTCCGCCTCGTCGAGCCTCAGCGCCATGACGATCCGCCGCGAGCCCCGGCCGAGCGCCTCGCCGGTCGCTGGGACATCGTGGGCGTCGTGGCCGCAGCCGTCTCGAGTCGGCGCCATCGGGCAGCCGATGGCCGTCAATCCGCCAGCGGTCGTCCCGGGCGAAGACAAGGCGGGCGATACACGACAACTTCGGATCGCCCGATCGCCCTCGGCGTGTTTTCGTACACGTTCAGCCAAACGACTCGATCCAGCGGTACAGAACCAGCATCGCGTGCTGGTCGTCGGCATCCACGATCCCATGACGCAGCAGCCATTCCGCGAAAGTAATCGGCTTTGGCGAAGGGAGGGAAGAGTAGCCGGAATACAGGAACCAGAAGCGGCTCCAGAGCTCCGGTGCCATGGGAGGCGGTGGGACGGGGTCGGTATAGGACCACCAACGTGAGGGCACCCGCCCTCCATGCGGCCGCACTGCCTGCGCCGGAATCGCGATGAGAATCACGGCCGTGGCGATCGCGCACCATTGAGGAACCGGTGCCCGAGCGGGCTGGATTGAGCGCACGAGTTTCACTGAACCGCTCCTTGCGAGTCGCCGGCCACACGTGCTGAACGAAGGACTTCCCAGCCCGTTTCGCGGAAGATCGGAAACCGCCCCATCGCACCGACGATTGTTCGCACGTCTTCGACATCAATCACCCCGTGGGGGCGGTACACCTCGCAATCGATGTCGGCCCACGCCATCGGCGTTCCCGCGTCGATCGTGACATCGCTGTGAGCACCCGCGATCTCGTCGGCGACGTCCTGCACCGACCACTCGAGCGGCTGCCTGCCAAACCCTTCCGAGGACGAACGCTGCATGGGTATCCTGCCTGCACGCTGCCTGTTCAAGGCAGCGCTTCCGCTCGGTCGGGCGTGGAGCCGATGGCCCCGACGCGTGCGCCGGCGCATGAAGGCAGGTCCGACGAACTTCATACAACCTTCGCTTCGTAGGTGCCCTGATGAGACGCTCGCAGTCCCTTTTGAATGTTCGATTCGCCAAGCTCGACATCTTCAACATGCTCGTCGCGCTCCTCGCGATTGGCGCTCCCGCCGTGGCATGCATTCCCGAGGATCTCGATGGATCGGGATCGGTCGATGGCGCCGATCTTGGAGCGGTGCTGAGCGCATGGGGCCCGACCAACGGGTTCTCACCGGCCGATCTCAATGGCGACGGCATCGTCGATGGTGCCGATCTCGGGCTTCTGCTCTCGGCGTGGGGCGACGTGCCAGCGAGCGCCTGCCCGACCATCACGGGCGCCATGCCGTCGAGCGGAGGACCGGGCACGGTGGTGATCTTGTCGGGAACGTTCCCCGACGCCGATCCACGCAACTACGCCCTGATCGCCGTGACCAAGGCCGGCGTCGTGGTGCCCTTCGATGTCCTCTCCGTCGCGGATGGCTCGATGACCGCGGTCGTCGGCCCCGTTCCGGCGGGTGCGGATGCGGGCACGCTCACGTTGGCCATGGGCGCGGGCACCACGGTGGCAGTCGATGATCTGCCCACCGGATTCAACTACGGCGCGGCGGCGTGGGTCTGGACCGCTTCCGGCGCCGAGGTGAGCTCGTCGGTGACATTCGACTTCGATGTTCCGGGCGGGCCGATCTCCGGAACCAGCTTCGCTTCGATCGTCGCGGGCGGATTCTCGCTTTCGGTTTCCGGCGATTGCGACACGGGAACGACGCTGGGCATCTGGCTCCATGCGCGGCACGTGAGCAGCGGGCCGGGCGACCCATTCGTCGCCGCCGCCCTCCGCGTCCCGTCGGCGACGCTGCTGAACGATCTCGACCCCCTTCCGTGCGCCTCGGCGCTCGGGAACCTGGTCGATGTCGTCTTCAACGCCCAAGTGCCGAATCCGATCTACGCCAACACCACGACGCAGAAGGGGCCGGACGGATTCATCCTCGGAATCTATCCGAACAACCTCACGGTCACGTCGGGGGTCTTTGCCGTGCAGAGTCCGCCATGAGGGTGAGCACGCAGACGAGGGAGTCGGGCGAGGACATCCCGGCCGTACCTGTGTTGCGGCACCGCGGCATTCCGTAGAGTCCACCATGTCCACGATTTCCAACATGTCCATCGTGCTCTGCGCCGCCATCACATGGTCCGCTGCCGCTGGGCCCGATGCGCCCTCCGATCCGTGCACCTCGGACTGCACGCTCGCGCCGGCGCCGCCTTCCGGCGCGTCGAGCGACTGGTCGATCGCGGTGCACGGCAACTGTCTCTCCAACCTGAATCGACTCGAACGGTGGACTGGCGGCACCGCGAAGCTGCCGGCCGGGCAATCGCCGCAGGCCTTGTTCTCATGCGTCGATCCGGGGTCGCTCGTGCCGGGCGCGGCGCCGATGACCGTCGTCGTCTTGGTGCACGGCTGGGCGCCGGGGTATCGCGACAACGTGCTGGCGAACCCTGCGCTCAAGTGGTGGGACTCGGATGCGGCAAGCAACAGCGTCTGGCCGTCGGGCTGGGCGTGGGTGCCGATGCAGTCGTCCAACCCGGCGGTCCAGGCGACGCCGAACGGCGCGTTCCAGCTTCTCGCGGCGTACGACCCGACGGCGGTCGTGCTGGGCTATTCCTGGATCGACGATTCGGCCACCGGCGGCTCGTACAACGACAACACCTACCTCGAGGTGTACCAGTCGGCCGCGTACACCACGATCAATGGCATTCGACTCGCCAACGCCCTCGTCGAGGCGCTCGATCCATCGTTCTGGACGAATCCGGCGAACACCCTGCACTTGATCGGCCACAGCCACGGTTCGAAGGTCGCCACGGTCGCGGCGCTCGCCCTTCAGCGCCGATCGCTGCCCGTGGCCCACCTCACGATCCTCGACTCGCCCGAGACGGAGCTGACGCTCAGCGGCAACGGCGCCAACCTGCTCGGGTTCCATCTGAACGAGCTCACGATCGGTCCATCGCCGGGAGGACTCTTCGTCGACAGTCACGTCTCGCGCTTCGGCGTCGGTTATGCAGGAACGCGGACGCTCGATCAGATCGTCGAAGTGATGCTCGATCCTTCGAAGGTCTTCCCAGACACCGACCCCGGCTCTCAGCACTCCTACGCGGCGATCTGGTACGCCGGTGCCGCGGCCGCGGCGAAGAAGTTCAAGCTGCCGCCGATCGGCCTCGCCTGGCCGCCGGCGCAGTCGCCGGACACTCCGGCGCTCAACCAGCTCTGGCCGGGCGGTGCGACGAATGCCGCGCAGTGGCAGCTTCAGGCGGCGGCGCCGATCCAGTCCGTGGATTCCTTCAGCACGGCGCCGCTGAAGGTCTACGGCGAGGAGCAGTCCGGGAACGTCGACTTCGACGACAACGCGGGCGTCCTGAAGATCGACGCCGCGCGGTCGGGATCGGTCCAGACGTCGTGGTTCGAAGGTGGCTATTACAACCCGGCCTACAGCAACGGCTATGGCGTGGCGTTTCAGTTCGATTGGACGAATCCGGCGGACGGCGACTATGTGGTCGTCACCGTCGAATCGCCTGAGCGCGGCGAGCTCGGCGAACAGGAGGTGATCCTCGTGCTCGACGGCCGATCGCTTCACGGCGACCTCGTCGACTTCCCGATCTCCTGGTGCGCGGACATCTCGGGAACATTCGACACGGTGAAGTTCGTCGTCTATTACGTTCCGGCGAGCGGGAACACGCAGGGGCACGTGACGCTGAGGGAGTTTCGGACGATCGTGGTGGCGGGCGCGGGGTGATACTCGTCCCAGTCGATTCTCACGGCGGAATTGGGTTGGGTGGGGCGCGTGAATCAAGCAGAATGCGTATCACAGGAACTGAGGGCCCTCCGGCGTCTGTCGATAGCGCGGCAGCGAGAGCAGGTTGTCCGGCTTGAAGAAGTCCGGCTTGTCGCGGTAGTACTTGAATCCCTCGTGTCCCGGGGCGTGCTGCGTCACGATCTGGAGGCCGACGAGATGGAGGATCTTCTTCTCCTGGAGCGCCGCGAGGTTCTCCGGCGGCAGGTCGAATCGCAGCAGCGGCAGGAGCGCCTGCTCGGTCCTGGGATCGACGAGGGGACCGTCGGCGAATGCTTGGACGATCCCCGCGACCCGCGCCGCGATCGCCGCCTCGACGATTCGATCGAGATCCTCCAGGTCGGCGGGGTCGCCCTCGGCGGCGAGCTGGGCCTTGACGGTTGCGCGGATCTGCGGGCCCTCGTCGGTTTCGATCTGGGTGCGCGTCTCCGCCTCGAACGCGGCGATGACGCCGTTGCGCGTCTCCCGGATCTCGCGCTCGCTGATCGCCAGGATGCTGTGCACCTGGTGCTGGCGCATGTCGATGCGCTTCGCGACATACGCCAGGTCGGAGACGATGCGCCGTTCGGCGATGCGCTTCACGACCTGTTCGATCTCGAGCTGAAACAGCGTGGGCTCCCCGATCGGATCGTGCCGCTCGAACGGACGTCGATCGGTTCCCGGCGCCAGGTTCCTGAGGTCGTCCGCGAACGCCTCGGCATCGTCGACGCGGTAGCGCAGATGGGTCGGCGGGCTCGGGGCCGCCGCCTTCTTGTCGCGGATCACCGCGTGCGGGACGACCTCGATCGAACGGTCGAGAACGGCCCTACCCCAGAGCGCCACGCCGATGGCGTTGACGATCGCGCCGTCGGGTCGCGTCGCGACCTGATGGTGCGTCGTGTAGAACGGATCCCACCGGCGCTGCGCCACCTCGACGCGGCCGCTGACCACGTCCGGAATGCCCGCGTCGACCTTGCGCTCGATGCGTCCCGAGCGGACTTCGTCGACGATCAGGTGCGTGACGAGATCGCCGAGCGAGCCGCCGATGACGCCGAAGGCGACCGCCGCGGCGCCGAGGCCGAGGCCGATGAGGGCGCCAAAGCCGGTGAAGAGCGTCGCCATCGTGAGGAAGCCGATGATCTCGACGGCGACGGAGCCGTGGAAATCGACGTTGACGTTCCACTTCAGCGTGCCGTTGTCGTCGACGGCCGGGGTCAGCTCGAGGACCAGGTGTGCGTTGGGATCGAAGAAGTCGTCGATCTCGTACTCCACTTCGACGTCGACCTTGAGCGTGTTCGTGTTTGGAATCGGCGCGACCGAGACGCCGATGATCGACCCGATCGTCTCGCTCGCGGGCTTGAAGGGGCTCCTGTGCCACGGGTGCGACACGTTGCCGTCCTCGTCGATCTCCGCGAAGCGGTTGAAGCCGTCGCGGGCGACATCGGCATAGAGCCCCGGACGGCTTGCCATGGCCGAGTCGGAGCCCGCGGGAAGGAAGTTGCGCGCGGCGGCCAGGTCGCCGCGTGCCGCCTTGAGGTCCTCCGGCGCCGGGCCATCCTGGAGGCGCAGGTTCACATAGAGGCCGAACGCGGCGGGATGATCGCCCTCTGCGAGGAGCTTCTGGAAGGCGACATCGTGGATGCGCTTGAAGGCGCCGATGCCGCCGAGATCGATCGCGCGGTCCACCTTCTCCTGGATCGTGGCGAGAATCGTCGCCTTGTCGACGTCGAACGTCGTCTCGACGAAGGGGAAGGCGGGGCTCTCGACATCGACCACGGCGATGTTGAGCGCGGCGCCGGTCAGCGTGCCGGTGTCGTCGTGCTCGGTCGCGAGTCCCATGCTGATGAAGAGGTCGCCTTCGAACGGGAGCCCTTCGAAGTCGACCACGACGTGGACCCGCACGTCGGCGCCCGTGGGATGGTCGAAGAGGATCTCCACCTGGAACGGGTTGAGGCTCGCCTGCACCGGTGGAAGTCCGGGGGCGTCCGGATGCGGCTCGTAGGTGCGGTCGACGTCGACCGGCCCGCGCAGGCCGAGAGGCACGTTTGAAGGTCCCACTTCGACGACCATCGGAATGGTGCCGGCGTCGACGAGCGCGAGCAGCACCGCGGTGAGCTGGCGCTCGCCGAGCAGGATCTCGGCGTCGAAGCCGGACTGGATGAGACTCTGGTCGAACATGGGGAATGCCTCCGCGGGATGCTACAGAGCCGCGCAGCGACCGGGAGCGGGATTCCACACGGCGCGCGGAGGTCGCCGCTCGTGCGACCCGTCGTGGCATGTCGGGACAACCGCCAGAACGCCCTGTTCGGCGACGATGACACCCGGCTCCACGCCCGCGCTCATGCGGAAGGCCACGTCGCCGCTCCGCGGCACGAAGGCGTCGACGAGGTTGATCTCGAGCGTGCCGCCGAGGCCGGATGGAAGGGAACCTCCAATACCGCAACTCTTCCCGCCTCCAACCCCGCGTTCACAATCGACACGCACCCCACGCGCCCAGCAGCAATCCCAGGTCCGCGCCGTCGACCGTGCCGTTTCCGTCCAGGTCCGCCGCGCCGGGCAGCCCCCACTGGCTCAGCAGGATTCCGAGGTCGCCGCCGTCGACGGATCCATCGCCATTGAAGTCGCTCGGACAGGGTGACGGCTCATGTTCGAACGCTCCGATGTCGCATGACGATCCTTGCGGGCGCGCGACGCCGCGCTGATCGACCAGGATCGAACCGAGCGCGCAGTTGCCCGCGTCGATGGCGACGCTTCCGCGGGCGAGCGCGTGCGTCATCGTCGGTCCGCCGTTGTCGGCCAGGGGAAGGACGCCGGGATCGCCGGACATGCTCGTGGGTTCGGTCAGCCCGACGCCGTCCTCGACAATGTTGCTTCCGCCGTCGACGTATGTGACCAGGATGTCCGCCGCGGCGCCGTTGGAGACGATGCAGTTGGCGAGCGTGAACGCGCCGACCCAGCCGTCGACGGCGCCGCTCGTCTCCATGGCCGGCGTGTTGCCGACCATCGTCACGTAGCTCCACGTGACCGGCGACGATCCCTCGAAGTAGATCGCGCCGCCTTCAAGGTAGCCGGTCGAGTTGTCGGAGATCGTGCAGTTCGTCAGCGCCTGAGGCCCCGAGCTTCGGATCGCCCCGCCGTGCAGCAAGGCGTCGTTTCCGGCGATGCAGCACGCGCTGACGGTCAAGGGCCCCGTGCTCGAGATCGCCCCGCCGTCTCCGGCGTAGACCGAATTGTCGATGAACGAGCTCGAGTCGATCTCGATCGTTCCGGCGCCGCTCACGCCGCCACCGAAGTCGCGGGCCAGGTTCGTCATGACCAGCGTGTCGTGCATGTCCAGCGCCCCATAGCTGAGGATGGCGCCGCCCTTGAACGCCGAGTTCCGTTCCAGGTCGCTCCCCAGGATCGTCAACGATCCGGCGTTGAAGATGGCACCGCCGTCGATCGCCGCATTGCCGCTCATCGCGCAGCCGGCGACTGTCGTGCTGCCTGCCGCACAGTAGAGTCCGCCGCCCGCACCGAAGCCACCGTCATTCGAGGTGAAGGTGCACGCCAGCAGGTCGAGCATGCCAAGCCCCGCGTTGAACATGCCCGCGCCCTCGCCGGCGCCGTTCGCGGTGAACAGGCAGTTCTCGAGCGTCACTTGCCCCGAGCTCTTGTTGTGGAACCCGCCTCCCGAGCCGGCGCTGTTGCCCGTCAGCGTGCAGCCGTCGATGGCGGCGCCCGTGGAGCCTTCGACAAACAACCCACCGCCAAAGCCGCTTGAATTGCTGGTGAAGGTCGCCTCGTCGAGCGACATCGGCGTGAAATGGGCCCAGATGCCGCCGCCCTGCACGGGAGCGGAATTGCCTGCCAGCGTTGCGCCGTCGATCGAAAGCGATCCGAAGCTGCACGAGATTCCGCCGCCGCCGAGCCCGGTCGGCGCGACCTCGTTGCCAGCGATGGTTCCGCCGGTCACGATCACCTCGCCGAAGAGAGTCCAGATGCCTCCTCCCTGGTTCTCGGCGACGTTGTTCATGACGTTCGCCCCGTTCAGTTCCAGCGTTCCGAAGAAGACATAGATGCCGCCGCCGCCATCGCTCGCCGTGTTGCTCGAGACGCCGGCATTCGCTTCGAGCGTGGTGGTGGCGTCCCCCAGGCTCATCCCGCCGCCGAGAGAGGCCGAGTTGCCCTGGATCGATGTCGCACCGGTCACTTGCATCGAGCCGTTGATGGCGCGAACGCCGCCGCCGTTGTCCGTCGCGGCGTTGCCGGAGATCAGGCATCCGTCGAGGATGACGGATCCGCCGTCGCTGTCGATTCCGGCGCCATATGTCGCGTTGCCGTCGAGGATCGACGTCGTGGAGATCGCGACGTTCGCCGAACTCGTGGCGATCGCGCCGCCACGGTACGCGGAGTTCTGGCAGAGCGTGCTGCCCGTCACGGTCGCGCCGGTGCTGGAGAAGATCGCGCCGCCACGCCCATCGGGAGCTGTCGCGCTGTTGCTGCACAGAGAACAGGCGTGGACGAGCGCCGTGCCGCTGGTGCAATCGATCGCGCCGCCGGCGTTTCCCGCCTGGTTCTCGTCGAGCGTGGCCCCATCGATCGTGAGCGCACCGCTGCTGTGTTGGGCGACACCGCCACCGCGATCCGTGGCGATGTTCCCGAACGCGCCGCCGCCGGTGAACGTGAGGGTTCCCTCCAGCGACAGCACGCCGCCGCCGACCGCCGCCGAGTTCTGCGACAGCGTGCAGTTCGTGAACGCGGCCGAGCCGGTCTTGAGGCAGAGTCCGCCGCCGTCGGAAGCGCTGTTGTTGGCGAGGGAGACATTGGTGAGCGCGGCGTCACCCCGGAGGAAGATCGCGCCACCGGTCGCGGCGGTGTTGTTGAGAAGGTGGCAATCCATCATGGTGATGCTGCCGAACCAGCACCACACGCCGCCGCCTTCGCCGGTCGTGGTGTTGTCGGAAATGGTGCAGCCGGACAGGGAAAGCGTTGAAAACTCCGTATAGATGCCGCCGCCGTGCGGGTAGGCCGCAGGCGCCCTGCCGCCGCGGAGCGACAGGTCGACAGCCGAGAACGTGACCGAGCCCAGGACGGAGAGCAGCCGGAATTCCGCGCCACTCACCCGTTGCACGAGCGCGTGGTTGCCTTCGATGGTCATGTCATTGACGACCGCAGGGAGCCCGTCCAGTCCGTCGTAGGGAGCGCTCAGCGTGTACGTGCCGTTGGAGGCGAGATGAATGGTGTTCGGAGGCGAGCTTCCGTTGGCCGCGTTGATCGCGGCGATCAGGCCGGCCGTGTCCCCGTTGGCGACGAAGTAGTCGCCGGCGCTGGCGGGCGCCGCTGGCGCGATGACGAGCGCAAGAAGTGCAAGGCAAGCAGGCTTTCGTGGCATGTGTGATTCTCCTTCGTGCACGTGGTTCGAGGCGGACGGCGCGAGCGGCGCATGCCCCGCACGCGCCCCGGTCCCCCAGCAGCAGGCCGAGGTCGGCGCCATCCGCGCAGAACGCAAACGCCGGCCGAGCCGCGCGACGACGGAATGGTGCCATTCGCCGCGCGCGGCCGTGAATCGCATCGGCGCCGACAGGGGCGGACTCCTCATGGATGGGACGGCCGGAATGAACGAACGGGTCCAGTATGATCGGCGTCCGCCAGAGTCGAAAGCGGAAATCCGCCCGAAACGACGTTGAACGCGAGCCGCTGGCGGGATGCAGCGGCCCTCCCGGCGACGCCGGGCGCTGCGGGCGCTCGGAGCTCGACGCGACGCGCGTCGGACCGGAGGATGATCGGCGAACAACCTACGCTCCGCCGACGTCCGGGCGCCCGCCCTGTCGCGACTGCGCTCGTCGAGGTTGAAGTGGCACACGCTCACACTCACGAACACGGCGCGCCGGACCATCATCGCGCCTTCGCGCTCGGCGTCGGTCTCAACCTGGCGTTCGTCGCCCTCGAGGCGGGCTTCGGGTTCCGGGCCAACTCGCTCGCGCTTCTCGCCGACGCCGGCCACAACCTCACGGATGTCCTCGGCCTGGTGCTGGCGTGGGTCGCGACCTATCTCGCCCGTCGGCCGCCGACCGCCCGCCGAACGTATGGATTGCGCCGCGCCTCGATCCTCGCGGCGCTGCTCAATGCGGTGCTGCTGCTGGTTGCGGTCGGTGGAATTGCCTGGGAGGCCATCCAGCGATTGATGGCGCCGGAGCCCGTCCTTGAGACGACCGTGATGGTCGTGGCCGCGATCGGAGTGGTCGTGAACGGGGCGACCGCACTGCTCTTCATGTCCGGCCGGAAGGACGACCTGAACATCCGAGGCGCGTTCCTGCACATGGCGGCGGATGCCGGTGTCTCGGTCGCCGTGGTCCTGGCGGGACTGCTGATCCGGATCACCGGATGGGAGTGGGTGGATCCGGCCGCCAGCCTCCTGGTCGTGGCCGTGATCTCGATTGCAACGTGGGGCCTGTTCCGCGAGTCATTGAACCTGGCGCTGGACTCCGTGCCGGCGGGCATCGATGTGGCGGCGGTCGAATCGTATTTGACGGGTCTTCCTGGCATCTCGGCCGTGCACGACCTGCACGTGTGGGGCATGAGCACGACCGAGGTGGCGCTGACCGTCCACTTGATCAAGCCGGACGGTCGACTCGACGACGATCTGTTGGCGCAGGTGACCGACGAGTTGTATCACAGGTTCAGGATCGTCCACGTCACCATCCAGTTGGAGCAGGGGGCCGAGCACGCGTGCAGTCTCCACGTGCAGCCATCCGGGGAACCCCATCGAAGGTGACCGCGCCGCGGCATCGACGCCGGCTCATGCGGATTCCAATAGACCTCCATGCGTTCAACCCCGGAGCCCACAGCGGCGTCTCGCGGCGGAATTGGGTTGGGTCGGGCGCGAGAGTCAACTGGGACGCGCATTATGCGGATTCCAATAGACCTCCATGCGTTCGGCCCCTTTTGCCCACAGCGGCGTCTCAAGGCGGAATTGGGTTGGGTGGGACGCGAGAGTCGACTGGGACGCGCATCACCTCATCGCTTGGCGCCCGAGAACTGCTCGTACAGCTTCGGCGCGATCGCGAAGAGCGCCTCGTCGGCCTTGCGGTTCGAGATGTTGGTGACGACCACCATCGCGAAATCGTGCTCCGGATCGACCCAGATGTGCGCCAGGTTCATGCTGTTGCTTCCGGCGTGATGGACGAGCGGGGACGGCGCCCAGTCGACCGACACCTTGCCCCATCCGAGGCAGTAGTCGCCTCGGGCCGGCGTTCCCGGCGCCGCATCCGGTCGCGGCGGCGGAGAAACGACCGGCGTGTGCAGCAACTTGAGGGTCTCGGCGCGGACGAGCGCCGGTCCGCGCTTGCCCTCGGCGGCGTTCCAGCCGGCCCACCGGGCGAAGTCGAGGACCGACATGTGCGCCATGCCAGCGGGTCCCACGACCGCCATCTCGTCGCACATCGGTCCGGCGAGGATCGCCTTCTGCTTGCCGTCGATCGTGATGTGACCGAGCGGGGCATCGACCTTCCCATACGACGACTGCGACTGGAGGCCCGCCGTCGTCAGGCCAAGCGGCACGAAGACGCGCTCGGTGACCAGTTCCTCCCACGTCGTCCGGTACGCGCGCTCGATCATCGAGCCCGCGATGATGAAGTTCAGGTTTGAATATGCGAAGGTCGAGCCCGGTTCGGACGCCATCGGCTTGGAGGACCACTGCTTGATGACCCACAATCGCAGGTCGTCGAGGTTGCCGTCCTGGCTCGCCGACTTCTCGTAGAGCTCGACGAGCTCGGCGTTGTCGCCGGCGATCCCGCTCGTGTGCGACAGGAGCTGCCTCAGCGTGACCCCTGCCAGCTTCGGGTTCATCGTGGACGCGAGCTCGGGGAACGCCTCGCCAACGGTGGTGGTCCATCGGAGCAGTCCTTCGTCCACGGCCATGCCAGCAAGCAGCGCGGTCATCGCCTTGGTGTCGGAGCCGATGTGAAATCGGTCTTCGAGCGTGACCGGAATGTCCTGCCCAGCGCGTCGAGTGCCCACTGCGCCGGCGGCCGCGATCGTGCCGTCCTTGACGACGGCGGCCGCGACCGCGGGAAGCTCGTACTTCGCCAGGAAGGGCGTCAGCACGTCGTTCAACGATGCCTGGGCGCTCACCGTTGCGGAGACAACGAAGAGGGCGACGAAGCTGGCGATGGCCCGCAGGAAGGAGCGTTGCATGGGGCGATCAATACTCCGCCACCACGCTCCGGGCAAGCAGCCCGACGCCGGGCGAACGGTTCGCGCGCGTCCCGTTCGACTCGCGACGCGGGGTCGACCGGAATCGGTGTCATACGGATTCCAGCAGACCTCCATGCGTCCGACCCCTTGTCCGCAGCGGCGTCTCGCGCTGGAATTGGGTTGTGGATGGGGCGCGAGAATCAACTGGGACGCCCCTCAGGTCCGGCCCGTCCAATCCGGGCCCGCGACCTCTTTCCAGCGGGCGCGGATCGCGTCGAACCGTTCCTTCGCGAGCGGGCCTCCTGCACGGAGCAGCTCGGCGTTCTGCTTCCATCGCTCGGGCTTGGTCGTGCCCACGATGGCGACATGGACGCCAGGCACGGCGAGGGTGAAGCGCAGCGCCGTCCCGGCGGCCCCTTCGGGCGTCGAACTGCTGCGCGAATCGCCCTTGGCGAAGTCGTAGTCGAGCTTCTTGAGTCGCTTCCAGTATTCGACGACGTAACCATCCTTCGGCTCCTCGTCGTGGCGCCACGCTGCATTGGCGATCGGACGCTTGGCGATGACGCCCATGTTCCGCTCCTTCGCCTTGGGCAGCGTGAGGTCGACGCACTCCTGATCGGCGATGCTGATCGACGTCTGGAGCGTGTCGAAGCGTCCGCTCTCGACGGCGTACAACGCCGCGGTGGAGTCTCCGCTGTAGCCGATGTAACGGGCCTTCCCGGCCTGGCGCGCCCGCTCGAGCGCCGCGATGCACTCGCCCCTCTCCAGCACGTCGCGGCCGCACGAGTGAAGTTGCACGAGGTCCACATGGTCGGTCTTCAGCCGTTGAAGACTGCGTTCGATCGACTTCTCGATCGACGCGCCGGTCCAGCCGGCCTCTCCCGGTTCCATGTGGCCGACCTTGGTGAAGAGGTAGAACTCGCTGCGGCGGCCCGCGACGGCCTTGCCGATCGACTCCTCCGACCCGGCGTAGCACTCGGCCGTGTCGATCACGTTGAGCCCCGCGTCGAGCGCCGAGTTGAGCAGGCGCTCGATGACGGATTGCTCGACCTGCTGGTAGCCGATCTCGGCGGCGCCGAAGCCGAGCACCGTGACCTTCATGTCGGTCGCACCGAACTGGCGGCGCTCGATCGGCGATGCGGAGGCCGTCGCGGGTGGCGCGGGCGACGCGGGAGTTCCCGCGGGCGGGGCGGCGGGCGGGGGCGCAGGCGGGCCCGCTCGAGCCGAAGGGGCGAGCGCCGCGATCGCGGCCGCGCTCGCCAGAAACTCACGACGGGTCGGTTGGGTCATCTTGGTCGCTCCTTGGATCGGCTGGTTGCCGATCGCCACAGCGTATGTCGCGGGGGTGCGAATGGAGGCGCCTGGCGCAACGCCGTCGGCCCTCATAACCGGGTCAGACGAGGAGGCGGTGGTCGTGGTTCACGAGCGCGGACCGCCGTGACAGGCGTTCGAGTCGACTCTGGCGCCGCACCCAAGACACAATCCAGCTTCGATGTGTCACCGGTGCTCCGGCGCGGACGGGGGCTGACCTCGGCCTGCTCGCAAGCAATCACCGTCACCCTCCGCCCGGACAGGGTCCCCACGCTCCCAGCAGCAGGCCGAGGTCGGCGCCGTCCACCACGCCGTCGTCGACCAGGTCGGCATCGGGCGTGCCGCCCGACGTTCCCCACGCACCGAGGAGCACGCCCAGATCCGCGCCGTCGACGACTCCGTCGCCGTTGAGGTCCCCGACGCATGATTGCGGCGCCGTCGGCGCCGCGAACTGAATGTTGCCCACGGCCTGGGTCCCGGCCCCCTGGAACTCCACCTTGGCAATGCCGATTCCCGAGACCGAGTATTGCGTTCCGATCGGGAGGATGCCGATCTGCTCGTGCTTCGAGTCCACGGCCACGACGTTGCCGTCGACGTCATATGCCGTCAACGAGCAAAGTCCTCCGTCTCCCACGAAGTCCGTGTAGAGGGAAAAGGACGTTGTAAGCCATGCAAGACCCGGCGCCGCTGGATCGACGAACTGAAAGATGATCGGTTGGACATAGGAGAGCGCCCCGGCGGCGGTCGTGCCGCCGAGTCCGTTCTTCACGCCCGGGTCATGCGACCAGATGACGTCCGATCCGACGACCACGGCGGCAAACCCGCCACCGCTCGAGATCAGCACCGACTGGCTCAGGAATTGGCTCGTCACCTGGGAGCCGGGTGGGACGGCCAGCCCGGGGATGTTGGACATGCCCATCAGCGCATCGATGTCCAGCACGGTCGGCGATTCGGTCGCGGCCAGCACGACAACACTGCAGAGAGCGGTCATCAACATGGTCGGCACCCAATGGTCAGGCCGTACGAGCGCCAAGGTCGAAGCGAAGGAACGTGCAATCCGGCTCGGCACGTCGATCCCGGCCCATCGAATGTACCAGTTGCGTGCCGCAACGCAAGGATCCGCGCAGCGCGATGCGGCAGGTCGACGTTCGCCGCGCCGGCGAACGGCCGAACGGCGGGTCGCGCGATCGCGGCTGGTGCCTCGACGCATCTCGGCTGCGACGATCCGACCGATTGGTGGCGCGTCGGGGCTGCCGTGGCCACGATGTCTTGCGTCGACGTCCTGACTCGACGGCCTGACTCGATGTCTTGACTCGATGTCTTGTCAAGGGCCACGCCGTCATCGATACTGACATCAGGGCCGGATTGTCCGGTCCACCAACTCTTGGGAGGAGTCACATGAACTCGAACAGGATTTCGAGACTGTCGGCGCTCATCTGCGCCGCGGTCGCGGCCGGACTCTGTGGTCCGGCCGGTGGCGACGTGGTCACCGAGTGGAACGCGATGTTCCAGGAGACCATCCGCCAGGTCGGAGGATTTCCGTGCCCGATCTCGCGGGCCGGGGCGATGCTCTTCACGTCGATGTACGACGCCGTGAATTCGGTGACGCCAACGCACGAGCCGTACCTTCAGAACGTGCCATGTCCGCCCGGCACATCGGCCGAAGCCGCGGCGGCGACCGCGGCGCACAAGATACTGTCGACCGTCTACACCAATCCGATCCAGACGAGCCAGTACAACGCGCTGCTCGCGTCGCAGCTCGCGGCGATTCCGGATGGGCCGGACAAGGAAGCGGGCATCGCGCTCGGGCTGGCGTGCGCGAGCCAGTGCATCGTCGCTCGCACCGGTGACGGATCGACCAACAACACGCCGTACGTCCTCGGCGGAAACCCCGGCGACTGGGCGCCGACGTTTCCCGACTACACGGGGCCCGCGAGCCCCAACTGGCCACTGGTGACGCCGTGGTGCATGACCAGCGGCGACCAGTTCCGCCTTCCGGGACCGGCCGGCTACACGAGCATGGCGGAGCTGCTCGCGAGCCCCGAGTACGCGGAACAGTACAACGAGGTCAAGGAACTCGGCGCGCTCTTCAGCAAGACCCGCACCGAGTACGAGACGGAGACGGCGCTCTTCTGGGCCAACGACCGCAACGGCACCTTCAAGCCGCCCGGACATCTGCTCTACATGACGCAGGCGATCGGCGAAAACCAGGGCAACACGCTGTATGACAACGCCCGCCTCCTGGCCCTGGTGGCCCTCGGCATGGCCGACGCGGGCATCGCCGCATGGGACTGCAAATACTCCACCGACATCGACCTGTGGCGACCAATCACGGCGATCTGGAATGGCGACAGCGACGGCAATCCGGCGACCCAGGGCGATCCCGACTGGTACGGCCTCTCGTACGACCGATCGATCCTGGTCTTCACGCCGCCCTTCCCGGCGTGGGTCTCCGGCCACGCGACGTTTGGCGCGGTGACCAGCGCCGTGATCCACAACTTCTATCACACCGACAACCTGACCTTCACCATCACGTCCGACGACACGCCGGGCGTGTACCGCACGTACGACAGTCTCGACTTCGCGGCGAAGGAGAATGGTCGCAGCCGGATCTTCCTCGGCGTGCACTACTCGTGGGACGCCGACGACGGCTACACCATTGGCACGAACCTGGGCAACTACATCGGCGCCAACTTCCTTCGACGCGTCGGCGACCTCAACGGCGACGATGTGGTCGATGGGGCCGATCTCGGCATCCTGCTGGCGAGCTGGGGCGGAACGGGCAATGGCGACCTCAACCGAGACGGCACGGTGGACGGGGCCGATCTCGGCCTCCTGCTGAGCGTTTGGGGTTGATGGAGGCATTGAACAGATCGCGCTGCTGACCGCCTGGCACTCGATGTGGTCGGGTGACGGGCGGCACGGAGCAAGGAGCGGGTGGCCAGTGGCAGCAGCCACCTGTGCAAGGGCTCCTTGAGCCTCACATGTGTGGTTCATCCATTTTCAAAGGGAGTGAAATCATGAGCAGGAACGTTCCGGTGACCGCGGCGCTCGCCGCGATCGCGTCGGCCACGACGATGGCCGGCCAGATCATGGTCACCGACCGGTCGGTCGACACGCACATCGCATTCATGCACAAGCCGCTCGCCCTGGCGATTCCCGGCCCGCAGGACTGGATGCCCGCCGGCATTGCCATCGCCGACTACAACAACGACGGATGGCAGGACATCTTCTGGGCCTCGGGCGGCGGGAGCACGCCGGACCACCTCTTCATCAACAACGGCGACGGCACGTTCGTCGATCAGGCCGCGGCCTGGGGTCTGACCGACATCCATGCCGCGTGTGGCGCGTGTGCCGGCGACTACAACGACGACGGCTTTCTCGACATCTACGTCACCAGCTTCGGCAACGGCACCAACAACCAGGGCCAGGTCGGCAAGAACCGGCTCTATCGCAACAATGGCAACGGCACGTTCACCAACGTCGCCGAGGCGGCGGGGGTCGCCTTCACGGGATTGACCATCGCCAGCGGCTACGGCTGCTGCTTCGGCGACTATGACCTGGATGGCGATCTTGATCTGGCGATCGCCGCCTGGTACGCCCCGGCCAAGGCCAACCGCCTCTACCGCAACAACGGTGACGGCACCTTCACCGACGTCACGACGACCGCGCTCACGATTCCCCCGACAACGTGGGGATTCCAGACGCGCTTCGCCGACATGGATCACGACGGCTGGCCCGACCTGCTCCTCTCCGCCGACTTCGGCACGAGCCGCTACTACCGCAACAACGGCAACGGCACGTTCAGCGACCTGACCGAGAGCTCCGGCACCGGCCAGGACCAGAACGGCATGGGCCAGTGCATCGGCGACTTCAACAACGACGGGATGCTCGATTGGTACGTCACGTCGATCTTCCTCGACGTGCAGCAGCCGGCGTCGGGCGAGGGCAACAAGCTCTACATCAACACCGGCAGCCCGGGCAACCACACCTACGTCGAGACGTCGGTGGCGGCGGGCGTGGCCAATGGCGGCTGGGGCTGGGGCACGGTCGCGGTGGACCTGGACCAGGACGGCTGGCTGGACATCGTCGAGGTGAACGGGCGCCCGTCCAACGCCGAGTTCACGGGCGAACAGGAGTACCTCTGGCACAACAACACCGACGGCACGTTCACCGAGATGGCGCTGCCGTCGGGCCTGACGTACAAGGCCGAGGGCAAGTCGCTGGCGACGGTCGACTTCGATCGTGACGGCGACATGGACTTCCTCATCACGTTCAACAACGACCTGGTCAAGCTGTATCGCAACGACTCGAACGGCGGCAACTGGCTCTCGGTGGCGCTGGACACGCCGAACAACCCGCTGCTGGCGCCGAACGGCTTCGGCGCAAGGGTCGTCGTGACGGCCGGTGGACACGATCAGGTGCGCGTCATCGACAGCGCGCCGAGCTTCCTCAACACGGGCGAGTTCGCGGCCCACTTCGGGCTCGGCCAGTCCACGACGATCGACAAGATCCGCATCGAATGGCCGCGCGGCTATGTCTCGACGCTCGAGCACGTGGACGTGAACCAGTTCCTCGCGCTCATCGGTCCATCGCTCGCCGACCTGAGCGCCGACGGCGTGGTCGATGGCGCCGACCTCGCGATGCTGATCGACCGCTGGGGCGCCGTGGGCCTGTCGGCGGACCGCAAGGCCGACGTCAACAACGACGGCGTGGTGGATGGCGTCGACCTCGGCATCCTGCTCGATGCATGGGGAACGCGGTAGCAGCCCGTGGTGAAGGTGCTTCGACGGCGAGGGCGAGCAGGATTTCGCAGATCCATGATCAAGTTGGGAGCCGCCGCGCAGCCGTATTCCACGGAATCTACGGCAAGCGGCGGCGACGCAGAGATGCGGAATCCTGCTCGTCCGCAGCCCGAATGACTTTCGCCACGGGCTGCTAGGCCGGAGAGGCGGCGGGATGAAGGGATCTCCTTCGTTCCGCCGCCTCTTCGCGCGCCGCGGCCGGGTTCATGCGTCACGTCTGGTCGCGCCCCCGCGTCGCGGGCGTCATACGCGTCCCAGTTGATTCTCGTGCCCCACCCAACCCAACTTCACCGTGAGACGCCGCGGTGGGCGAGGGGTCGAACGCATGGAGGTCGACTGGACTCCGTGTCAGTCCGCACGCGCCCGCGATCCACAGGCCCGAGCAGAAACCGACGGACGAACCTCCGAGGATGTCGCCGACGAAGTGGTAGTCCTTCCCGACGAGCGCGACGGCGATGGTCGCGCAAGCGAGCGCGCAGAGGGGACGCAGGCGCGGGGACGCGATCCAGAGGACGGAGAAGAAGCCGACCGTGATCGCCATGTGGCCCGATGGGAAGCAGCCGAACTCCTCTCCGCCGTGGAACCAGTTGAATCCGTAGACGCCGTTGGCGACGAGCGAGGGATTGTCGTCGATCCACGTCTTCGGCCATGCCCGACCGAAGACGAACTTGAGCGACTCGGCGCACTGGTCGGCGACGAGCAGGCTCAGGCACGCCCCGGCGATGGTCCGTTCCCAGCGCGCAGGCGGCCGGGCGCGCCGCGCCGCAACGTGCCACACGAGCACGGCGGCGAGGATCGCCGGCGTCCACGCCCGAAGGATCGGCGGCGTCGTCGTGATCGCCTTCAGCACGCCGTGGCGATCGATCGGATGCCGGGCGACGAAGTTCGCGACGGGTTCATCGACGAGAAGGAAGCAGACGACCACGCCCACCGCGGTCGCCGCCAGGGCGACGAGCGTTGTCCGCATGGGACGGGCGAACGGGGACGCGATTCGCATGGTGGTGTCGGCGGCGCTCGAGGGTCGTCGCGTACGAGACGTTAACACATGCGGAGGATGACGATGACATCGGCGCGGGTGCCGTGGCGACGCGAGCGCCCGATGGTTGTGCACCGCCCAACCGAATCTGAACCCGCGGATTTCGCGCTGCGCGGAGGCGTGGTATGGTCCGCGCTCCACGGGTCCATTCCCAGGAGGCTGATTCAATGTTGCTGCGCATGCCCTTCGCCTTCGTCGCCACCGCGCGCCAATCGTCGCGCCTCGCCATTGCCGTCGGAGGAATCGCGGGCGCCGCGATGGCGGTCGGGTCGGCCCGCGGCGACGGCACGTACCAGACGCTGCCCTTTTCGCAGAACTGGTCCAACGCCGCGTTGATCACGGCAAACAACGACTGGTCGGGCGTGCCCGGCATCATCGGCTTCCTCGGCGACGACGGAACGACGATGGCGACCGGGATCGATCCGCAGACCCTGCTCTCGGCGACAGTCGGGTTCACGATGAATGTCAGCGCGAACCAGACGAATCCAAACACCAACACGACGGGCGGCGTCGCCGAGTTCGCCATCGCGGATCCGGTCGTCGCGCTCCAGGGCAGCGGCACCGCCGACTTTCCGTTCCTGCTGCTGCACCTGAACACCAGCGGCCAGACGAACATCCAGGTCAGCTACAAGCTCCGCGACATCGACGGCAGCACCGACAACGCGATCCAGCCGGTCGCCTTGCAGTATCGGACCAACCCGTTGGATCCCTTCACCAACGTTCCGGCGGGCTTCGTCGCCGACGCCAGCTCGGGACCGAGCCTGGCGACGCTGGTGACCAACGTCAGCGTGACGCTTCCTGCGGCGTGCGAGAACCAGTCGCAGCTCCAGCTTCGCATCCTCACCTCGAATGCGGCGGGCAGCGACGAGTGGATCGGCGTCGACGACATCTCCGTCACCGGCACCGGCGTCAGCTTCTCCTGCGCCACCAATCCGGTCTCGACATCCGCGCCGGTGAGCACCAGCGTCGGGCTCGCCTACACGCTGACGCAGAATCCCGGCAACACGCCCATCGCAGGAACGAACGTCACGCTGCTGGTCCTGAGCGGACCCGATGCGGGGACGACGTCGACCGTCGCGACCGATGGCAGCGGCGTTGCCTCGTTCATGCTCGCCAACGGCGGCGTGGCCGGCACCGACAACGTGCAGTTCACCGCCGCGACGACGCCGTCGGTCACCATCTGCTCGAGCAGTGTCACATGGACCGCCGTCGCCACGAGCGTGCCGATCGTGATCAACGAGGTCGACTGCGACACGCCTGGGAGCGACACCGCTGAGTTCATCGAGCTCTACGACGGCGGCGTCGGCAACACGCCGCTGGACGCCCTGACGATCGTCCTCTGGAACGGATCGAACGATCTCAGCTATGCCGCATTCGATCTCGATGGGAAGTCGACCAACGCGCAGGGCTATTTCGTTCTCGGCGATGCCTCGGTGATCGCCTCGATTCCCGCGGCCAACTCGATGTTGATGGCCAACGACCTGCTCCAGAACGGCCAGGACGCGGTGGGGCTCTACAACGGCGACGCGACGAGCTTCCCCAATGGAACGGCGGTCACGACCGCGGGTCTGCGCGACGCGCTCGTCTACGACACCGACGACGCCGACGATCCAGGACTCGCGGTGCTGCTCAACGCCGGCCAGCCGCAGGTGAACGAAGCGGGCGGAGGCTCGTCGCAGAATCAGTCCAACCAGCGTTGTCCAAACGGCAGTGGCGGGCTGCGAAACACCGTCTCGTTCGCGCCCAGCGCGCCGACACCGCTGGCCCCGAACACCTACACCAACACCGTCGCCGCCGTTGGCGCCGCGCCGTCGACGATCTGCTCCGGCAGCCCGACGACGCTGTCGGGCACCGTGGGCAGCGACGAGACGATCGTCTGGTACGAAGGTTCGTGTGGCGGAACGATCGTCGGAACGGGGACGTCGCTCTCGGTGAGCCCCACGAGCGACACCACGTATTTCGCCGCGGCGAAGAACGTCTCATCCGGTTGCGTCAGCGGCGTGTGCGCCAGCGTCGTCGTGACGGTGACGCCGCAACTCACGTGGTATCTCGATCAGGATGGAGATGGCTTCGGCGATCCAGGATCGAGCACGACGTCCTGCACCCAGCCAAGCGGTTATGTGGGGAACAGCGGCGACGGATGCCCGCTCGATCCGGCGAAGTCCTCACCCGGAACGTGCGGCTGCGGCGTTCCCGACACCGACAGCGACCGTGACGGCACGCCGGATTGCAACGACGGTTGTCCGAGCGATCCCAACAAGATCGCGCCAGGCACCTGCGGCTGTGGCGTTCCCGACACCGACAGCGATCGTGACGGGACGCCCGATTGCAACGACGGCTGCCCGAGCGATCCGAACAAGATCGCGCCAGGCACCTGTGGTTGTGGCGTCCCCGACACCGACAGCGACCGCGATGGCACACCCGACTGCAACGATGGTTGCCCGAGCGATCCGAACAAGATCGCGCCAGGCACCTGCGGCTGTGGCGTTCCCGATACCGACAGCGATCGCGACGGCACGCCCGATTGCAACGACGGCTGCCCGAGCGATCCGAACATGATCGCGCCGGGCACCTGTGGCTGCGGCGTTCCCGACACCGACAGCGACCGCGACGGCACACCCGATTGCAACGACGGTTGTCCGAACGATCCAAACAAGATCGCGCCAGGCACCTGCGGCTGCGGAGTTCCCGACACCGACAGCGATCGCGATGGCACGCCGGACTGCATTGACGGATGCCCGCGTGATCCGAACAAGGTCGAGCCCGGCACCTGTGGTTGCGGCGTTCCCGACACCGACAGCGACCGTGACGGCACGCCCGACTGCAACGATGGTTGTCCGAGCGATCCAAACAAGATCGCACCGGGCACCTGTGGCTGTGGTGTTCCCGACACGGACAGCGACGGTGACGGCACGCCGGACTGCATTGACGGATGCCCACGTGATCCGAACAAGGTCGAGCCGGGCACCTGCGGTTGCGGCGTTCCCGACACCGACAGCGATCGCGATGGCACGCCCGATTGCAACGACGGCTGCCCGAACGATCCGTCGAAGACCTCGCCTGGCACCTGCGGTTGCGGAACCCCCGACACCGACACCGACGGCGACGGAACGCTCGACTGCAACGACGGCTGCCCGCGCGATCCGAACAAGACCGCGCCCGGCGCATGTGGTTGCGGAACGGCCGACACCGACACGGACGGCGACGGCGTCGCCGACTGCGTCGACAACTGCCCGACGTTCCCGAATGCGGATCAGGCCGACACCGACGGCGACGGCGTGGGCGATGCCTGCGAGCGTGCCGACGCGGACGGCGACGGCATCCGCGACGCGAACGACAACTGCCCGAAGACGTTCAATCCCGATCAGGCCGATTCCGACGGCGATGGCGTGGGCGATGCCTGCGACCTCTGCCCCGGAGTCCCCGACATCGACAGCGACGGCGACGGCGTGCTCGACTGTGTCGACCAGTGCCCTGGCGCTCCCGACGTCGACAGCGACGGCGACGGCGTCCTGGACTGCAAGGACGTCTGCCCGGGCTACGACGACAACCTCGACTGCAACCAGAACGGCGTGCCCGACGGCTGCGACATCTTGGATCTCACGAGCCCGGACATCAACGCCAACGGCATTCCGGACGAGTGCGACTGCCTCGGCGACCTCGACGGCGATGGTGACGTCGACGGCGCCGACCTCGGCCTGCTGCTCGCGGCGTGGAGTGGTGGCCAGGATCCAATCGCCGATCTCAACGCCGATGGCAACGTCGATGGCGCCGACCTCGGCATTCTCCTGGCGAACTGGGGACCGTGCCCGTTCGCGCCGGACACCGACGGCGATGGCATCGCGGATGCGTCGGACAACTGCCCGACCGTTCCCAACGTCGATCAGGCCGACTTCGACGGCGACGGCGCCGGCGACGCCTGCGACAACTGCCCGATGACGCCCAACGTGTCGCAGGTGGACATCGACGGCGACGGTGTGGGCGATGCGTGCGACGGCTGCCCGAACGATCCGTCGAAGGTCACGCCCGGCCAGTGCGGCTGCGGCGTGCCCGACACGGACAGCGACGGCGACGGCGCCGCGGACTGCGTGGACGGCTGCCCGGCCGATCCGTCGAAGACCTCGCCGGGCCAGTGCGGCTGCGGCGCGCCCGACACGGACACCGACGGCGACGGCGTCGCGGACTGCATCGATGGATGCCCGCTCGACGGCGGCAAGACGGCGCCGGGCACATGCGGTTGCGGCGTGCCCGACACCGACATCGACGGCGATGGTGTCGCCGATTGCGTCGACAACTGCCCGACGGTCTCGAACCCCGGACAGGAGGACTCGGATGGCGACGGTGTCGGTGACGCGTGCGACCTGATGGACACGGACGGCGACGGGGTCCTCGACCGGTTCGACAACTGCCTGATGGTGGCGAACCCCACGCAGGAAGACATCGACGGCGACGGCGTCGGCGACGCATGCGACAACTGCCCGACGATCTCGAATCCCTTGCAGTCCGACGGCGATGGCGACGGGATCGGCGACGTGTGCGACGGCTTCGCGGCATGCCCCAACCCGGCGCACAGCTGCTACCAGTCGGGCACGCCGGGCTGCTCCAACGAGGCGTGCTGCAACAGCGTCTGCGATTTCGACGACTTCTGCTGCGCCACGAGCTGGGACAGCCTGTGCGTGAGCGAGGCGACGAGCACGTGCGGTCCGAACCCCGACACGGACTTCGACGGCGTGCCCGACGTGATCGACAACTGCCCGACCGTCTCCAATCCGACGCAGGCGGACAGCGACGGCGACGGGATCGGCGACGCGTGCGAAGGCGTCATCTACTGCACGGTGAGTGTGAGCTTCCCGTGCGGAGGCAACGAGTACATCAGCAAGGTCGCGGTGGCGTCGATCGACAACGCCAGCGGCTGCTCGCCGGTGGGATACCAGGACTTCACCGCGGTCACGTCGAACGTGAGCCTGTCCGGCTCGTACGCGATCAACGTGATGATCGGTGCGTTCTTCTCCGGCGACACCACGACGGTGTGGTGCGACTGGAACCAGAACGGAACGTTCGGCGACAACGCCAACGAGATCTTCGTGCTCGGCGGCGGCTCGAGCGTGAACGGCACGATCAACGTGCCGGCCGACGCGCTGCTTGGCTCGACACGGATGCGCGTGCGGATGAACTACAACTCCGCCCCGCTTCCGTGCGGTCCGCAGAGCTTCGGCGAGACCGAGGACTACACGCTGGTGGTCGTCCCTTGACGCCCGAGGTCCGCGATGGCGGCCTCGCACGGCGAGGCCCATGACAACATGACAAGAAGTCGCCGCTCGATCGCCAACGCGATCGAGCGGCTTTCGTTGGTGCCCGGATCCAATCGGGCGGAGATTCCATTCGATCGCTCCGCCGGGCCTCTTGGGCGCACGCACGCCCTGGAAGGACGCCGCTGCCGCGACATCGTCGGGCGCGGCGGGCGGACGCGATCCCCGGATCACTCGACGGTTCGAAGCGCCAGTCCGTGCTCGGCGAGCTTCGTCTTGATCTCGTCGAGCGAGTTCGCGCCGAAGTTCTTGACGCCCATGAGCTCCGCCTCCGTCTTGGCCGCGAGCTCGCCGAGCGTCTGGATGCCGAGGAGCTGGACCGCCTTGCGCGGACGCACCGAGAGCTCGAGCACGCTCACGGGCTTGTTGAGCACCGCCTCGGAGACCTTGCCCTTGACGTGCTCGAGCTTCTCCGTCGAGCGACGGCCCGAGCCCGTCTCGATCGCCTGGCCGAGGCGCAGGTTCTTCGAGATGAGCATCTGCTTGATCTCGTTGAGGGAGGTCTCGCCGAAGTTCTTGTAGCTGAGCAGCTCGGCCTCGCTGATCTTCACCAGGTCGCCGAGGACGCGGACACCGACGCGCTTGAGGCAGTTGCGGGCGCGGACGGAGAGCTCGAAGTCGGTGACGGGAATGTCGAGCAGGGCGCTGCGCTTCGCGGCGTCGCGGGCGTGCTCCTCGTCGTAGTACATGTCGCGCGAGGCGCGGACATCGCGCATGTAGAGCTTGGCCCGCGCGTGGTTCGGATTGGTGTCGAGGACCTGCTTGAGGCACTTCTCGGCGCGGTTGATCTCGCCGCGGTCCTCGTACATGATCGCGAGGTTGATCAGGGCGTTCACGTGCGCCGGCGAGCGTGCGCACGCCTGCTCGTACGCCTTGATCGCCTCGTCCTCCTCGCCGACCAGGTCAAGCGCGTAGCCGAGGCGGAAGAGGTGCTCGGGATGGCCGGCACCGGCCGCCTTGCGGTACTCCGCGATGGCCTTCAGCCGATCGCCCTTCTCGTCGAAGGAGAGCCCGGTCTTGTAGTGCGTCTCGGCGGTACGAAGGTCGATGGTGGTGGACATGGCGGTGGGTTGCGGGGAAGGGGTGAGGATAGCACGCGCGCCGCGAGCTCGATGGATGGCCGCGACGGACGACGACCGACGGACGACGACGGACCACGGACGCAGTCCCGCGGACGAGTCGCCCCGCCGGCAGCCCCCGCCGCCCGTCATTCGGCCTGCCAGCGCGTGGCGACCTCGCTCGCGACGTCGGCGGCCAAATCCTCGACCGCCTCGTCGCCGGCGGTGGCCGGCGGACCTATGACCACCGGCGCCGCGGCGGGCGCTCGCAGCCACTCGACGAGCTTGATCGCCCGCCACTTGCCGCTTCGCCAGCGCGTCCAGAGCGCGGCACCGAGGATGACGATGTAGACCGCCGCCGCGATCCACGGACCGAGCGACTCGAGCTGCGGCGCGAAGGTCACCAGCAACCAGCCGCCGCCGACGATGAAGACCCAACTGAGCACGAAGGTGGCGACGCCCGGCCAGACGGTGTCGCCGGCGCCGCGGAGCGCGCCGGACGAGACCACGCCGACCGCGTCGGCCGTCTGGAAGAGCGCCGCGCAGATCATCAGCCGGCTGCCGATCGCCACGATCGCCGCGGCCTGCGCGGCGTCGGCGCCGTGTCCGGAGACGAACGCCCCGATGAGCGGCCGGCGGAAGACGATCATGACCACGGCGCAGACGGTCATGTACGCCATCGCCAGGGCGAGTCCGAGGTTGGCGCGGGCCGCCGCCGTGTCGGGCTGACCGGCGCCGATGTAGCGGCCGACGAGGGCGCTGACCGCGACCGAGAAGCCGACCGCGGGCATGAAGCTCAGGTGCATGTACGAGAGCGTCGCCCAACCGGCGGTCATGTGGTCGTTGCCGAAGCGGCCGCAGAGCACCGACATGAAGATCGACCAGCAGACGATCTCGCCGCCCCACTGCACCGCCGCCGGCCAGCCGAGGCGCACGAGATCGCGGATCGGCCCGGCGTCGAACCGCCAGGCGCTGCGCGTTCCGTACAGGGCGTTCATCCTGCGCCCGAGGAAGACCGCCAGCGGAATGAGCAGCTCGAAGCCCGTTCCGATCACCGTCGAGATCGCCGATCCGGCGACGCCCAGCGCCGGCGCGCCGGGAACGCCGGGAATCGAGACCGTGCCGACGAACGGCAGGTCGAGCTGGGGAAGGCCGCGCTCGCCGAAGACGAGCGCGTAGTTGCCGAGGAAGTTCACGATGTTGCCCGAGATCGCCGCGAACGCGATCACCCGCGGCCGGTGCATCCCGAAGAAGTAGTGGCTCATCGCCTTGTTCGAGAGCAGGACGACCGATCCGGCGAGGAGGATCCGCCCGTACACCGACTCGAGCCGCTGGAGCCGCTCGCCATGGCCCATCAGCGAGAAGAGCGACGGCAGCGCCACGGCCCACGGCACGAGGAAGGCGATCCAGACGACGAGCGAGAGCCAGAGTCCGGCCCACGCGTACTTCGGGCCGCGCTCCGGCGTGCCCGCGCCGAGGTTCTGGGCGACGAACGTGTTGATCACCGTCAGCACGCCCATCGCGATGGCGATCGCGTTGAAGGCCCAGATTCCCCCGTTGCCCTGCGCTGCGACCTCCAACGGGCCCACCTGCGCGACCATGAGCTTGTCCACGAACTGCATCAGCGTGTAGCTGGTCATGGTCACGACCGTCGGCCATGCGACAGCCCAGACCTCGCGCACGGCGGCGCGCGACCACGCTGGAGCGGGTTGGACGGCGGAGATCGACATGGCCGGGCGCGACGGAGGACGGATGCGGGACGGAGCAGGGATCGGCGGCTGAACGCGTCCCGGGCCATCGCACCCGAAGCAGCGAGGGTAGCGCGGCGGCTCGACCGACGCCCGGTGAGGCGGTGCATGTCGCGCAGCCGCCCTACCGTCACGGGTCAACCCAATCGGAGTTCTCCATGAACCGGTCTTGCTTCGCCTTGTCGTTGGTCGCCGCGGTCGGACTCGCAGCGGTCGTCACGCCCGCAACGTTCGCGCGGGGCGACGAGTTCGTCCAGTACGGTGGCGCGAAGAACGACCCGCGCGACAAGTCCACCGAGCGCACGCCGGCCAAGAAGGGCGATGACAAGAAGGGCGATGACAAGAAGGGCGACGCGGGCGCGGCGCCGAGCGTCGACCAGTCGTGGCTGGACCGCCTCTCGCGCGAGGACCGCGCGGCGATCGAACCGCTCATGGGCCTCGCCCCGCCGCCGTTCACGAAGGACATCGAGTGGCTTGGCATGCCCGCCGCGACGTGGAAGGATCTGCGCGGCAAGGTCGTCGTCGTGCAGACCTGGACCAGCCGCAGCAGCGGCGGCCGGATGCTCCTTTCGCGCATGAAGGACGAGCTGAAGGAATTCAAGCCCGAGGACCTGATCGTGATCGGCCTGCACACGCCGGAGGGCGCCGACAAGGCGGAGGAGTTCCTCAAGAAGAGCCCCGTCGATGTCGGCGTCGCCGTCGATCCAAGCGGCGACTTCTGCGACGCGCTCGGCGCGTTCAAGCGACCCGTGAACGTCGTGGTCGATCGCAACGGGACGGTGCGCTACGTCGGGCTCAACCCCGTCGGCCTGCCCAAGGCGGTCGCCGAACTGGTGAAGGAGGCCGCGGATCCCTCCGCGAAACCCAAGGACGAGCCGACGAAGGAGACGTCGGTCGCCGAGTCGAAGTGGCCGACCTTCGACAATCCGCTCTCGAGGGCGCGCGACCTGCGCGGCAAGTCGGGGCCGGCGTTCGCCGTTGCGGACTGGGTGACCGATCAGGCGAGTCCCCAGGGGCGGCTGCTGCTCGTCGACTTCTTCGCCACCTGGTGCGGCCCGTGCATGGCCGCCGTTCCGCACATGAACGAGCTCGCGGCGAAGTTCGGCCGCGACGTCTGCATCATCGGCCTCAGCGACGAATCGAAGGGCCAGGTGCAGCAGGGACTGCTCAAGCGCAACATGAAGGCCAACAACTTCCGCTACTCCCTCGCGGTCGATCCGAACGCTCGGATGAAGAACGCCTTCGGCATCACGGCCATCCCCCACTGCGTGATCATGAGCCCCGACGGCATCGTCCGCTGGCAGGGCCATCCGACCGAGCTGACCGAGAGCGTGATGCAGTCGCTCGTCGCCGCGAACAAGGCCAACGGCGGCGCGACCAAGGGTGGAGAGGTCCCGCACGCTCGCTGGGCGGCGGAGAAGAAGCGCGGGTGACGCGGCCCGTCCGGGCGGTCACCGCTCGCGGGCCACGATCGCGTCGGAGAGCGCCACGAGCAGGTCGCGCGCCGGGGAATCTGCGAGCACGTCGAGCAGCGACTTCGCGTCGTCGACGAGCGCCTTCGCCCGCTCCCTCGCGGAGGCGATGCTGCCGCCGTCGACGAGACGACCGAGCAGCGCCACGGCGTCCCTTCGCTCGATCAACTCGATCGATTCGCTCCGCGCCCGCGGCCCGGCGCCGGCCAGGTGGAGGATCACCGGCAGCGTGAGCTTGCCCTTGGCGAGATCGCGGCCGAGGCTCTTGCCGACCAGTTCCGGCTGACCCGAGAGATCGAGCAGGTCGTCCTGGATCTGGAAGGCGACGCCCAGCGCGAGACCGAAGCGCCGCATGGCGTCGACCACTTCGTCGCCCGCGCCGCTCAGCGACGCGCCGAGCCGGCAACAGGCGCCGACGAGCACCGCGGTCTTGCGCCGGACGATCTCGAAGTAGGTCGCCTCGTCCAGCGACAGGTTGTCGCGATGGTGCAGTTGGACGAGCTCGCCCTCGCAGAGCGTGTTGGTCGTCTCGCCGAGGAAGAGGTTGATCCTCGGATCGCCGATCGTCGAGCAGAGATGGAAGGCGTTCGAGATGAGGTAGTCGCCGAGCATCACGGCCATCTCGTTGCCGCGCAGGTGGTTGACCGTCGCCCCCTGGCGGCGAACGTCCGCCTCGTCGAGCACGTCGTCGTGGACGAGCGTGGCCATGTGGATCATCTCGACGACGGCCGCGACGGTGCGATGCGCCGGCGAGACGGGACCGCGCGTGCCGCGGGCCGCGGCGCGGCGACGGTCCGCTTCTCCGTCGAAGCCGCCCTCATCCGACCGGACCTCGCCCGAGCGACCTCCCGAACCATCCGCGCCGGCCGTCGCCAGCCCGGTCGCGAGCACGAGCGTCGGGCGCAGCATCTTGCCGCGGTAGCGCTCGACGTGCTTGCAGAGCGAGTTGACCGCCGGCAGGTCGCTCGCCAACTGACGCTCGAAGATCACCTCGACTTCACCGAGCTCGCGCGCAAGCAGCGCCGCGGTCTGTGCATCGGCCACTGGGAGCAGGGCGGTCATCAGGGGGACGGTAGGCGGGGGGATCGCGCAGGCCCTTGCCTCGTGCGCGCCTGCGCGCGGGTCACGGAGGAAAGCGCGCCTGGATCTGCGCCGCGCGACCGCTGGGACCATGCCTCTCCAGGTGGAAGGCGAGGTTCCCGGCGATGGCGAGATCGGGCGCCTGGAGGTCGACAAGCATCAAGCCGCCCGCTCGCGCGCGAGCCGGATTCGCGCTCCGCTCGCACCAAGACCGCCTCCGGGGTGATCGGGATCGTCGCGCACGCGCCACGCTCGCACGACGAAGGCGGCGCGGGCAGCAGCGCACCGGTCCCCGTGCCGCACGCACCGAAGTTTCCGCGTCGTCGCGTCGCGCCCTCCATCGGGCGATCGGCGCCCAATGGCGGAGGGCGCGCGTCGCGACCTGTTGGTCGACGACACGCGCCCTCGCCGTTCGGCGTCGCAGCGCTCTCCGCGCCGCCCGGCAGATCCGCCGGGTCCGCCGCGGGGCGGGAACGCGACTCAACCAGTCCGGGCTCAACCGGTCCACGCACCGAGCAGCACGCCCAGGTCGGCGCCGTCGACGATGCCGTTGCCGTCGAAGTCGCCGACGCCCGAACCACCCCAGTTGCCCAGCAGAATGCCCAGGTCGGCGCCGTTCACGGCGCAGTCGCCGTTGAGGTCCGCCTGTCCGCCGCCGGTCTTCCCGGAGTCGCCGGTGCCGAGCGAGCCGCCGCCGCAGGTGTTGAACGACTGCACGAAGTACCAGTAGGTCTGGCCGGCCACGACGGAGTTGTCGACCGTGGGGCTCGTCGCGTTCGCCACCAGCAGCGAGGCCTGCGCCGGATCGCTGCTCGTGCCGCGCCAGAGCGCGTAGCTGGTCGAACCCGAGACGGCGCCCCAGGTGACGGTCACGCCCGGGCAGAGGTTGTCGCTTGCCGCGGGAACCGCGGCGGCCGGGGCGGCCTTGCGCGAACCGGCGTCGCTGGCACCGAATGGACCTGGATCGCCGCAGCCATTCGTCGATCGCACCCAGTAGAAGTAAGGCTGACCGGGAACGGCCGACGTGTCGCTGTAGGGACTGGCGTTGTCGTCGGCGACGAAGGTCGCCTGCGCGGAGTCCGACGTCGTGCCGCGCCAGATCTCGTAGCCACTTGCGCCGGAGACGCTGCCCCAGACGATCACCACCTGCCCGCACTGCGTGCCATCGGTCGCGGCGACGAACGTGGGCGCCGCGACCAGCGTCGGCGCGAAGCCGAAGTCCGGCGTCCCGAGGTTGCTCTCGCATCCGCTCGTGTCGGTCGCCGTGACCCAGTACGCGTAGGACGTGCCGAGCACGATGTTCGAGTCGACGTAGGGGCTGGTCGCGTTGGTCTGCACGACGACCGCATTGGCCGGATTGCCGCTGTTGACCGCGCGATAGACCGTCTGCGTGATGGCATCCAGCACGCTGGTGAAGGTCACGGTCACGGCGCCGCAGGTCGTGCCGTCGCTGGCGTTCACGTTCGTCGGCCCCTTCGGTCCGAGGCACGACGAGGCGTCGGCGTAGGACGTGATGAGTCCCGCCGAGGTTGCGCCGAAGACCGTGATCGGCAGGGCGCACCCGCCGATCGAGGCGCACATGATGCCGCAGTCGGGCTGGCCGTTGCAGTGCACGGCGCTGAAGTTGTGGCCGATCTCGTGGGAGGTCACCGAGATGCGGTTGGCGTAGACGAGGCTCCACTTCGACTGCGAGAGGGCGTATTGCGCGCCGGGATCGCAGAGGCCGGGCGTGTAGGCGATGCCGATGGTCGAACCGCTGAGGTTCTTGCCGGTGAAGAGGTGGGCGATGTCGCGCGGGATCGACGACTGGTTGACGATCCACTCGTCGGCGAACTGCGCGAGCAGGTCCGGCGCCACGTTGGTCGTGTATGGATCGTTGACATCGCTGCGCACCACGATCTGCGTGATCACGAAGGCGATGTCGCACTGGTCGGTGTAGATCCCCTCGACGCCGTTGAGCACGTTCTCGATGTCCGCGACGGTGTTGGCCACCGACGAGCCGTTGGACTGGAAGAACTCGTAGTCGGCATCGCAGGCGAGCTCGGTCGTGCGCGAGCAGAGCGCGCCCGCCACGCCTCCCTCGGGCGGCGGCCCGAAGCTCGCCGGCGGGGTCGGTTCATCCGCGACGCCGCAGTGCGCGGCCGGGCTCTCCAGCCCCTCGTCGGGATAGACCGCGTGCGTGCCGTCGAGCCCGAGCGGCTGCACGAACCAGCGCTCGCCATCGAGCGCAAAGGTGGCCTGGAGCCCGCCTTCGACGGCCGCGGCGCGCACGATCGTGCCCGGGGCCTCCAGCACCGTGCCGCTGAACGTCCGTGGCGGCGGCGCCGGCGCCTCGACCAGCGATCCGTCGGCGCGGGAGACGAGCAGGCGGAACTCGGAGCTGCGAAGCGAGTGTGGCTGGATCCGCAGCGTGACCGCGCGGCCCTCCACCTCGACGGGCACGTCCACCGCGCGGTTCACGTCGGCCAGCGCGGCCCGGACGGATTGCGGAATGACGATCGTTCGGGCGAGCGGCGAAGGCAGCTCGACCGCGAATGCCGACGACGCGGCAATCGACAGCAACGTCGCCGCGCCGGCGACGAGGACACTCTGGCGCATTGGATTCTCCTTTGGGATCGGGGGACGCTACGAAGGTACTCAACGGCGGGATCGGACGCCATGCCATGGATTCCCGGCGCGGACGGCAGCGCGCGGCGCGAGATGCAACCCGGCGGCCGGCGCTCAGCGCTCCGTCGGCCTTCGTGCCACGATGTACGCCACCCATCCCTCGCACGCCTCGCCGCGCCGGCTCGGCCGGAAGATGCCGTTTCCGGCGCCCTTCGCGTCGGTTCCCTCCCAGTAGACCGTCACATCGCGGAAGCCCGCCTCTTCGAGCGCTTCCGCGATCTCCGGCAGGGTCCACAGGCGCCAGTCGTACGCGAACGCCCGCTTCAGCTCCGAACCGTCCGGGAACCGGAAGTGGATGTAGTTGGTCACCTCGCCGGTGATCGGGTTGTACTTGTTCTGGTCCCAGACGTAGACGAAGCCGTCGAGCGCGCGCTCCTCCTCCATCTCGCGGAACGAATCGCTTCCGCCGTACGCGTCGAGGAAGAAGAGTCCGCCCGGCCTGATCGCCGCGAAGCTCTTCCGGAAGTAGCCGAGCAGCTCCGTCCGCGTCTTGAAGATGAAGTAGCTGAAGTTGAAGGCGAGCAGCGCATCGACCGGTGGCGTCCGCACCGAAAGCACGTTGGCGCGGCGCAGCTCGATCCGCGATCGCTGCTCGGCATCGAGGCGCTGCTCGGCGCGCCGCCGGCCCCACGCGAGCACCTTCGGATCGAGGTCGACGCCGATGGCGCGGTTGGTGCGACGACGACGCACCCACTCGCCGCAGAGATGGAACGTCCCGCAGAAGTCCTCGCGCACCAGCGCCGCGGGCCGTCCGGCGACACTCCGGCAGACGCGGTCGATGAAGTCGACCTCCGCCTCGGGACATTGAACGGCCAACTCGTAGAGCTCGTGTCGGTCGCTGGTGCGCGCCGTGCGATGGGTCCCGCGCCTTCGACGCGAGGCGGACGTGCTTGACTTGCTTGACTTGCTTGACTTGCTTGACTTGCTCGACTTGCTTGGCATGGGC
>JAXMAF010000014.1:0-158154 GCA_046350555.1 Phycisphaerales bacterium | reverse complement strand
TACCGGTCCCCGACACCTTCGCGGAGTCCGAAGCAACACCTTCTGTCATTGCGGCTCGAACTTCCGAAATGCCTTGCCGTCAAACTTGTATGGTCCATGTTCGTGCGTGCCGACCCACAGGTCGCCGCGATTGTCCTTGACGATCGAGAACATCGTGACATCCTGGTCTCCATCCTTGACCGGGTAGTGGGTGACGGCCTTCCCGTCGTATCGCCACACGCCGCCGCTGTAGGGCGCCATCCACAGGTTCCCGTTGCCGTCCTCGACGATGGACATGAAGTAGAAGAACTTGTCACCGCTGACCGTGCCCGCGAGATCGATCCCCGCCTCTCGGCTGTACCGAATGGTCCCGGAGCCATTCTCGGGCGTGGCGCTTGGCTCGATCCTGTAGCGCTGCTTGGTATTGCAGAACCAAAACGCTCCATCCTTGTCCTCGATCATCGAGCGAATGCCGAACATGGGGCTTTCTTCGCTGTCGCCGATGTAGATCAGGTGATGTTCGTACATCCAGTCCAGCGACTTGCCGTCGAAGCGGCAGATGCCGCTGTTCGCCGTGCCGAACCACATGTGGCCCCGGCGGTCCTTGTAGACGCAGTACACCTCGTAGGCGCTCCACGGCAGGTTCGGGTGCTTGGCACCAAACTCGTCTTCCCGCGAATGCTTCGGGAACCTCAGGTGGTAGAGGGTCTTGCCGTCGTAGCGATAGGGCCCCTTCTGGTTCGGCTGCCATGGCAGCCACACGTCGTCGGGTCCCAGCCGCCATCCTTCACCGGGAAAGTCGCATTCGGTCGCAGGCAAGGTGACGAAGCGCCGACCATCGAACTTGCTGATGCCCCCAACCGTGGTGATGAGGATGTCCCCCGACGCGTGCTGCTGAATGCCCCGGATCTGATCGCCGCGCAGCCCGTCCTTCGTCGTGAAGCGAGTGATGTTCTTGCCATCGAAGCGGCTCACGCCGTGTCCATCGCTTCCGAACCAGTAGTTGTTGTTCCTGTCCTGGAACACGATCCAGCAGCTCTTGTCGATGGTTGGAACGATCTCGCCGCTGGCAATCGGTGCGGCCTGACCGTCCGGGCCAGTCGCGGTGGCTGGCGTGGCGGCAGGCGCCTGCGGAGGCTCCTTCGCACCCGGGGATCCCTGCGGGTTGCCCCGCGCGGCGTCGGCGGCCGGCGTCGGGCTCGCTGCCGCGCCGTTCGCATGTGCTGGCGCGAGAACGCCGATGGCCGTCAGGCAAAGCGCGCGCACAGAGTTCGATCGAGACGTGCGTGCGGGAAACAACTTCGTCATCGGAGGCGCTCCCGTATGAGTCGATGGTGAACGTTCGCTCGTCGCGGCACAGGCGCCGCGCAGCGCGAAGCGATGGGCGACGATAGATCGCGTGCCAGCTCGCCGATTGCTTGAAGCCGTAACGGCCGTGTCACAACGACGGTGGTGGCCCTTGCCGATTGAAGTGGCCGACACATCGCACGAGGCCGCGGCGTTGGGTGTCGGGAGGTCGCAGGCCGCAGCACCGGCACCGATGCGCAACGACACGCGCAAGCGGCGAAGAACGCGAAACGAAGCGGACTTGGAATGTCACGTCCGGCGGCCACTCTCGCCAGTGTCCGCGTCCTCGGCCTCGGCGCAAGTTGACGCCGACCATTCCCGGATTCACCAGCCGACTCTGGCCAAGCCGAGTCTGGCCACGCACGCAGCCGACTCTCGGGCCGAGTCTGGCCACGCACGCAGCCGACTCTGGCCACGCACGCGCACGGAGCCGAATCTGGAGCCGAATCTAGCCGAATCTGGAGCCGAATCTGGCCACGCACGGGCCGAATCTGGCCACGCACGAGGACATCTCGAGAGGATATCTCGGCCAAGGACATCTCGGCCATGCACCCGTAGGGACATCTCGGCCATGCACCCATAGGAAAGTGCGTACAGAGCACAGGAACGATCACGAATGGCATGAAGCGAACGACGGGAGTCGTACACGTCCCAGTTGACTCTCGCGCCCCACCCAACCAAGTTCCGCCGTGAGCCGCCGCTGTGGGCAGGGGGTCGAACGCGTGGAGGTCGACTGGAATCCGTAGAACACGCGTCCCAGTTGATTCTCGCAAGCCGACTCTGGCCACGCACGCGCACGGAGCCGAATCTGGCCACACACGATCCGAATCTAGTCAAGCCGAATCTGGCCACGCACGCGCACGCGCGCACGCAAATCTCGCACTCACTCACTCTCACTCACTCAAGTCTCGCCACGCACGTGCCACGAGCCGAATCTAACAGCCGCCGAATCCAGCCACGCCGAATCCAGCCACGCACGTCGATCGCAAAACTTCCACATCCGCCGCCCGAGCCCATTTCGCGTGTATCTTCCGCATCCCTTCGCGAGGAACCTCTCGCGAGGGTCGCCGGCGCGCTCCCGGGGGGTTCCGGATCAGCGTTCGCCGATGCCGCTCGTTGACGCGTCGCGCGGCTCCCTCGAGCCCGCGCCGCCGGGGGTTGTGCCATGGCCGTTCCGCGCTCGTTGCTCGTGGATGAATCCGAATCGGGCCTCTATCACTGCGTCTCGCGCTGCGTCCGCCGCGCGCTCCTGCTCGCGGCGGACGACGATCACCGCCGCGACTGGCTCGTCGAGCGGCTGCGGACGCTCTGCTCGGCGTTCGCCATCGACGTGATCGCGTTCGCGGTGATGAACAACCACCTGCACCTGATCCTGCGGACGCTGCCCGAGGCCGTCGGTGCGTGGTCGGACCGGGAGATCGCCCACCGGTGGCTGCTCGTCCGGCCCCGCGCCGGCAGGGGGAGAGGGCGCGTCGGCGAGGCCTCGGCGACGCCGCAGGATGCCGCGATCGACCGACTGCTCGCCGTGCCGGGCCGGGTCGCGGCTCTTCGCAGGCGGCTCTCGTCCCTGAGCTGGTTCATGAAGGAGCTCAAGGAGCCGATGGCGCGGCTGGCCAACGACGAGGACGGCGTCACCGGCCGCTTCTGGCAGGACCGCTTCCGCTGCCACCGCCTGCTCGACGACGCGGCGGTGCTCTGCTGCGCGACGTACGTCGACCTCAATCCGATCAAGGCGGGGCTGGCGGACGATCCCCTCGATGCCACGCACACCTCGGCGGCCGAGCATCTTCTCCGCGCGAGAGCGGGAAACAGCAACGATGGCGATCGAGGCGCCGGGTGGAATCCCCCGACGCCGACACATGAACTGCTGCGACGGCTGGACGATGTCCCGTTCGCGCCCGCGATCGAAGCCCGGCTCGAGCCGCATCTGCCGGTCGAGCTTCCCACCGGGGCGGCGCCGGCGGACTTTGCCGCTGCTGCTGCTGCCGCTGCTGCCGTCCCTGTTGCGGCTGCCCCTGCTGGGTCGCTTGCCGCGACGTGTGCCACTGTCGCGACCCTTGCGCCTGCTGCGAATGCCGCGGCTGCTACAACTGCCGCGAGTGCTGCGAGTGCTGCGAGTGCTGCGAGTGCTGCGAGTGCCGCGAGTGCCGCGAGTGCCGCGAGTGCTACGACTGCCGCGACCGCCGCGACTGAACGCCGCGCCCCGGCGAGGAGCGTGGCGCGCCGCTCCCGCGCCGTCCTCGACATGACGCTCGGCGCGTACCTGCGGCGACTTACCGAGATCGCGCGCGGACTTCTCGGCGCCGATCGAGCGGAGCGTGCCATGACGGACTTTCAGTCAATCCTCGACGGCGCGCACGCGACGCCGGCGATGCTGGCCACCGTGTACCGCCGGCTGCGGCTGTGGGGCAGCGCTGTCGGCTCGACGGCGCAGCTCGCCGCCGAGGCGCTCCGCCGGGGCTCGCGGCGGATCGTCATGGCGCTGCGGCTGGGCGAGCCGGACCCGGCGCCGGACTGATCGACGAAGAAGCTGCAACCTGGCGGTCAATCGGCTTCCGCGACGGCGGAGCCGTCGTTGTCCTCTTGTCGTGGTGGACGCGGAAAGGCCGCCGAAAGGTCGTCGGGACGCCAGGAAGGGCTGCGGCGCGAGAAGTTGGTGGCTCCTGGATGCGGGAAGCTGTCGTTGTTCGACGAGGATCTCCGAGCGATCGGCTTGAGGAAGGTGGGCGAAGATGCATGGCCAGGATGCCCCGCTGGCCAAGATGCCCCCGCGCTTCACCGTTCCTTCGGCGCGCGCCACACTCGGTAGGTTCGATCGCCACAGGCCATCGCCAACGTCTCGCCGTCGCCGGAGAGACGCATCGCCCAGATGTACGAGCCGGGACCGGGCAGCGCGACGACCTGGTCCCAGGTCGCGGTGTCCCAGACGTGCAGCACGCGATCGCGACCCGCGGAGAGCAGCCGTTGGCCGTCCGGAGTCAGCGCGAGGGCGAAGCCGTGTGCGGGAAGTCCCTCGACGCGCTTGATCAGCGAGCCGTCGCGCGCGTCGCGGACCGTGATCGCGCGGATCGGCTCCGGATCGTGATCGGCCTCGAACGCGACGAGCACCTGGCGACCGTCGGCGAGCGCGCCGGTCGTCCAACCGGTGCCCGTGCCGAGCGGGAAACTCTGTATCAACGCGCCCGTCGCGGCGTCGACGAGCGAAACGACATGCGCGCCTTCCTTGCCGCATTCGATCGCGAACCGCCGACCGTCCGGCGTGGATTGCAGCGCGGTGCTGACGAACTTCGGATACGGCGGCGACAGGAGCGTCCCCTCCGGAAGCCGACGTAATTCGAAGTACGGCGGCGCGGCGGCCCGCACGATGCCGATCGCCTCGCCGTCCTCCGCGAAGCCGCCGTTCGCGATCACCAGCGACCCCTGCCAGAGTTCGGCGAAGCCGCCGTCGCGCGGCGTGCACAAGGACTGCTTCGCCGCTTCGAGCACGAGCACGCGCTCGCCGTCGGGGCTGATCGCGATGTCCGCGCTCGAGCCGTACCGTTCGACCGGCTGCGGGATCTCCGCGAGGAGCTGCACGCCCCTGGTGACGTCCCACTCGCGCGGCACGCCCCCCGTGTTCGTCGCCGCGACGCGGTTCGCGTGACGCGCGACGTCGATGCGCCCCGACGCGTTGTCGCGCACCACGATGTCGCCGTTGAGCGATGCGCGTCGGTTGACCATGCGCATCGTGCGATCCGCGCCGGCGGACACGATCCAGCGATCGTCGTTCGAGAACTCGACCGCGCCGACCCAGTCGCCGTGCCCGAGCAGCGTCGCGTCGAGCGTGAGTCCGCAGCGCCTCGGGCACGCTCCGAGCCGGATCGTGCCGTCCTGCGACGCCGACGCGAGCATGCGTCCGTCGTGCGAGAAGCGCACCGACCAGATCGCGTCGTTGTGGTGGCGCTCGACGTCGAGCGGGGTCCCGTCGCTCGCGAAGATCCGCACCGTCCGATCCATGCCTCCGGTCGCCACGCGCGTGCCTTGGTGGTTCCAGCGGATGCTGCGCACGTCGCCCACGTGTCCGACGAGGTCGCAGGTCGCGCCGGTCTCGGTGTCCCAGATGCAGGGCATGGTGTTGGGTCCGCCCGCGAGCGCGACCAGCCTTCGCGTTCGCCATGGCACAGCCGATGTCGCTGAGCGCGGATTCTTCACGTCGAGCGTTGCGACCGGTCCGCCCGCCACGCGCCGGTGCCACGCGATGCGCTTGCCGTCGGTCGTGTCGAACACCATCGTGACCGCGTCGAGATCGGGGCTGACGGCGAAACTCTCGCCGCGCCGAAGCTCGAACCCTTCGACGGAGACGATCGTCGTCGCGATCTCGCGGCCATGGTCGTCGCGCGTGCGGATCGCGATCGACGCGGGCGGCAAGGCCCAGAGTTCGACGCGCCCGTCTTGCGTCAGCGACTGAAGCAACGAGCCCTCCGCGGGCGACACGCGTTCGACGTGCGGCGTCGGAGCCGCTCACGGGCCAGTCCGCGGACGGTTTCGCGAAGCGATCGAACAGCAGCCACACCGACGGATCGCCGTAGAGCACGCCGGTGGCGAAGTCCGGAGGAGCGCGGCCGGCGCAATCGCGGCGCTCTCGTCGAGCCGATGCGCCACGTAGTCCCACTCCCAATCCCGGTAGCGTGCCGGCGCCTGCTCGAGTTGCTGACGCGCGGTGCGCACGTCATGGATCTCGAGCGCCGAGACGGCCGCGGTCATGCTCGCGCGATACGTGGTCCACTCCGCGGCGCGTCGCGCGGCGTTGGCGTTGAACGCGAACAGGATCGAGGTGACGGTGCCGACGACGAGCGCGACCATCGTCGCGGCGGTGCTCCACACGAGGGTGCGATGGCGGCGGGCGAATCGTCGCACACGTTCGACGCGGGTCGTCGGCCGCGCGCGAATCGGCTCGTCGGCGAGATGCTGCCGCAGGTCGTCGCCGAACGCCTGCATCGACGGGTAGCGGCGGGTGGCGTCCTTCTCGATGGCCTTCGCGACGATCGTCTCGAGATCGCCGCGGCAACGGGGATTGAGCGTGCCGAGACGCGTCGGCTCGTCGTCGCGCACGACGAGCCGCCGCGTCGACGATCGATCGATCGCGCACGTCGAGCGGCAGGCGCGAAGCGAGCAGTTCGTACAGGACGACGCCAAGCGTGTAGACGTCGCTGCGCGCATCGATTTCGTCGGACTGTCCCGCGATCTGCTCGGGGCTCATGTAGGCGACGGTGCCGAGGATCTGTCCCGTCGAGGTCGCGAGCGTGGCCCCCGGCGACGCGCGCGTTTCCCATGAGGCGGGCGATGCCGAAGTCGAGGATCTTCGGCTGCGGCGCGCGCCGAGCCGCTCGACCACGAGGATGTTCGCCGGCTTCAGGTCGCGGTGCACGACGCCCTGCGCGTGCGCGTGCTGCACCGCGTCGCACGCGGCGACGATGAGTTCGACCACCGCCCGCGGATCGCACCGCGCGCGCCGCACGTGTTCGTCGAGCGCGCTCCTTCGACGAGTTCCATCGCGATGTACGGAACGGTCGCGCCGCTCGAGTCGTCGACGACGCGCCCCGCCTCGTAGATCTGCGCGATGCCCGGGTGCTGCAGGAGCGCGAGCGTGTCGGTCTCGCGGCGGAGCGCCGCAGCAACTCGTGCGACGCCATCTCGCTGCGCACGGTCTTGAGCCGCGACGCGCCGTCGCGGCTGATCCTGCGTCGCCTCGTACACCGTGCCCATGCCGCCTTCGCCGAGCACGCGCTCCAGCGTGAAGTGCCCGAACGGTCGCGGCAGCTGCGCCGCGACGCGGACGTCGACCGCCGCGCTTCCGACCGCCCGCAGGTGCCCCTCGTCGAGGAACCCGCCTTGGCGCGTCGACTCGTCGGCCGCCTCCAACAGCGCTCGACGCGCCTGCTGCGCGACGTCGGCGTTGCACGCTCGCGGAGCGACAGCAATCGCTCGGCGTGCGGGAGATCGACGAGGTCGTCGAAGAGCTCCCGGTCCGTCGGCGCGTCGATCGGTCGGTCGCTCGCCATCAAGCGTTCTTCTCACGACCGCGGCCGTCCTCCGCGGACGCGACGAGCGTGGCGATGCCGAAAGGCCGTGATCGGAACGCAGCTTGTCGTAGAGCCACGTGCGGGCGAAGCGCCGGTCTCGCTCGACCGTGCGCTGCGCCACGTCGAGGGTCTCGGCGATCTGCGCGAAGTCGAGCCCGGCGAAGAAGCCGAGCATCACGACGCCGTGCGCCCGCGTCGATCGCCTGGAGGCGCGGCAGGGCCTCCTCGAGCGCCATCAGCGTGCGCGAGGAGTCGGTTTCGCTGACGCGCTCGGCGTGCGCTCCGATCGCCTCGCGCTGGGCGGCGTTGCGGCGATCCATCGTGCGGGCACGCTTGAAGAGGACGTCGCGCATCGCGCGGCCCGCGGCGAAGAAGAAGTGCCGCCGATTCGCGAACTGGATGTCGCGGCCGACGAGCTTCAGGTAGACGTCGTGGACGAGCGCCGTCGCCTGCACCGTCGCGCCGGGCCGGGCGCGACGCAGTCGGGCTTGGGCCATCGCGCGGAGCTCGTCGTAAACGAGCGGCATGATCGCCTCGGCGGCGCGGACATCGCCCTCGCTCGCGGCCTGGAGCAGAACGGAGAAATCGCGATCGCCGCCGGACGGCTGCGCGAAGTTGTCCGATGCGCTGTCCATGGAGCTCGGCGGGCCGCGAAGCGCCTCCGTCATCCTACCTCCGATCGTGCCCGCCGGAAGCACGAAGCCCGGCCTCGGTCGGCCGAGGCCTCGAAGCGAGGATGTCGGAGGGGTTCCGCCTGGCCCGCCGCCCCGCCGTGCGCTGGCGAGCGTGGCGAAATTGCGCGAATCGTCGACTTTCCTGTCGGTGCCGCTCGGATTCCGAAGGCTGAGGAGGCGAGAGGACGTGGCGTGTTCGGCGCGGACGACCGAGTTCCACGTGCCCGTATCCCAGGAAGGACGACGTGATGCAACGACAACTGAACAAGCGACGTGGAGCAGGTTGGACGTACGTGGCGCTCGCGGGCCTCGCGGCGGCGTGGGCCGCTTCGAGCGCCGAATGCCAGATGGTGCAGGCGGGGCAGGACACGCGGACGGGCACGATCCTCGCGAACGACTTCGTCGGAGGCAGCTCGACGGCGGGTTACGCGATCGGACCGTCGACGCTGTACGACCCCGTCGACTACTCGCAGGTCGTCGCCGACGGGGCCGCGACCGCTTCGCTCATCACCGACTCTCACTGGATCAACCAGGGGCCGATGAACGTGACCGACGGGTTCACGGTCACGGGGCAGTGCTACGCCGATCTGGGAATCGGCTTCGGCACGGCCACGTCGAGCGATCACCTTGAGATCGGCCTCGTGGTGAGCGGCCTGCCGAGCGGAGGCTCGATCCCGTTCCGATTCAGCGGTGCGCTCGTGAACATCTTCTCCTCCGCCAGCGTGTCGATCACCGGCCCGGGCCTCTTGCTCGTGCTGCCCCAAGGATTGAACAACTGGGACTTCGACGTCTTCTTCTACAACGACGGCGCCTACACGCTGACGATCGACATGTCGTCGTCGCTCACCAATGTCCAAGGGCCCGATCTCGGTCGCATCAACTACAACGTCACGCTCAAGCGGAAGACCGTGGTCCCGAACGACCTCTGCGAGAACGCCACGCCGGTCGAAGTGGGTACGTATCCGGTCACCAACGTCTACGCGACGGGATCGACGGCGCTTCCGGCCGGATGCGGATCGGCCGGACTCGCCGACATCATCGGCGACGTCTTCTACACCTACGTCGCGCCGGTCACCGGCGTGGCGACGGTGTCGACCTGCAATGCCAGCGACTTCGATTCATGGCTCGCCGCGTACACCGGTCCGTGCGGCGCGCCGAACTTCGTCGCGTGCAGCGACGACGGCGACGGCTGCGGACTCAGCGCGGGGTCGCTCATGTCGTTCCCGACGACCGCGGGCGAGACGTACACCATCGTCTTCGGCGGCTGGGGCGGCGCGACCGGCGACGCGGACATGACGATCTCGCAGGCAGAAATCAGCGACACGTGCGCCGACCCCATCCCGATCTCGGTCGGCACCACGCCGTTCTCAACGATCTCCGCCACCGGACTCACGGAGCTTCCCGAGGGCTGCTGGTCGTTCGGAGAGCCCGTCATCGACAACGAGATCTTCTTTGTCTATCAGGCGCCAAGCACGGGCGAAGCGACTGTGTCGCTCTGCGATGCGGTCGACTACGACAGTTTCATCGCGGCGTTCACCGGCAGTTGCGACGCGCCGACATTTGTCGCCTGCAACGACGACTCCTGCGGCATGACGTCGCTGATGTCCTTCCCCACGACGCGCGGCGAGAGCTACACCATCGTCGTCGGCGGTTGGGGCGGCTCGACTGGGAGCGGCACCATCACGATTTCGCAGACGGTCGCGAACGACACGTGCGCGGGCGCCACCCCGATCTCGGCCGGCGTCACGCCCACCTCGACGATCGGCGCGACAGGGGACTCGGTCCTTCCTGCGGGCTGCGAGGAGGGGTATGGCCTCGACGTCTTCAACGACGTCTTCTTCACGTACGAGGCGACCGCGACCGGCGTCGTGACGGTCGCGACGTGCAGCCCGAACACCACCTTCGACACGCGCCTCGCGGTGTACTCGGGATCGTGCGACGACCTCACGCTCATCGCATGCAACGACGACACCGGATCCGAGTGCGGCATCTTCTCGATCGCCACGTTCCAGGCGACATGCGGCGAGCGGTACATCATCCAGCTCGGGTCGTACGACGGCGGCGCGGGCCTGGCGGATCTTGCGGTGTCGCAGACCGGCACGTGTGCGGCGCCGTGCCCCGCGGATCTCAACGGCAACGGCTTGGTCGGCGCGGAGGATCTCGGCATCCTGCTTGGACAATGGGGCGCATCCGGCAACGCCGATCTCAACGGCAACGGTGTCGTCGACGCGGGTGATCTCGGCATCCTGCTCGGCACGTGGGGAGGCTGCGACTGAGATCGATCGACGCGGCGCACAATCGACAGAGCGGCGGAGCGGAGCGCTCCGCCGCTTCGTCGTCATGAGCGGCGGTGCGGCATCGTCAGTCGGCGAATGGGGGCGCACTGGACGGATCGGTGCGGCCCTCGTTGTCGTGCCTGACGACGAGATCCCTCTCGACATGACGCTTGGCGCGTACCTGCGGCAACTGACGGAGATCGCACGCGGATTTCTCGGCGCCGATCCAGCAGGGCGTGCCACGACGGACTTCCAGTCGATCCTCGACGGCGCGCACGCGACGCCGGCGATGCTGGCCACCGCGTACCGCCGGCTGCAGTTGTGGGGCAGCGCTGTCGGCTAGGACCAAACTGGCGGACCAAACTGGCCATGCACCAAGCCGACCGAACTGGCCGTGCCTGTGGCGGACCAAACCGCGTTCACTGTGAGCCTCCGATCGTCGAGCGCGTCGTCGGGCGCGGTCATCGAGCGCGCGTCGAACGTCGCCATTGCCTTGGCCGATCAGACGGCGCGAAGCCGGCCGATTGCGCGCAAACCCCGTGGCGCCGTGGCGTATGGAGTGGTGCCTCGACACGTCGCCCTCGGAGACAACTCATGATGTTCATGATGTCACGCACTTCCGCTCTCGTGTCGCCCGCACGGAGTGGTGCCGACCACGCATCGCGCCAGCGCCGCGGCCAGAATCGCCTGGCATCGCGCGCCCTTCTCGGACTGCTGGCGATGGTCGTCGTCATCGCGCCGGCGCACGCACGCGACACCGATTGCGCCATCGCGTCCAACTCCGTCTTCCTCGATCCGGTCGGATCCGATCAGGCCGGCACCTTCGGCCAGGCGGTCGCGGTCGATGGCGACTGGATCGCCGTGGCCGCCCCGGGAAGCGCCGCGGCCGCCGGGCGCGTCGAGCTCTTCCAGCGCGTGGGCGGCGCATGGATCCACCACTCGATCATCACGCCGTTGGACAGCGCCGTGGACGACCGCTTCGGCCAGGCCCTGAGCCTTCGAGGCGACATGCTTCTGGTCGGCGCCAGCAAGGCCAACGGGGCCGCACCGACTTCCGGCGCGGCATACGTGTTTCGGCTGGACATGGATCAATGGGTGCAGGAATCGAAGCTCGTCGCCGACGACGGACAGCCTCTCGACGCATTCGGCCGCGACGTGGACCTCGACGGCGACGTCGCGGTGATCGGCGCCGATCAGAACGACAGCCTCGGCGCCAACGCGGGAGCGGCGTACGTCTTCGAGCGGTCCAGTCGCGTCTGGAGCCGTCAGCAGAAGCTCACCGCCCCGGACGGCGAAGCCGGCGACCAGTTCGGCTGGAGCGTTCAGGTCGACGATGGCACGATCGCCGTGAGCGCGCCATCCGACGACATCGATGGCATCACGGATCGCGGCTCCGTTCGTCTCTTTGAGCGCGTCGAAGGTCAATGGATGCAGTCGGCGCAGCTCTCGCCTGGCGCTTCGAACACCCGGCGGTTCGGTCGCCAGCTTCAGCTCCGGAACGACACGCTGCTGGCGAGCATCAACAAGGACTTCGGTGGCCCTTGGGGCGCCGCCGTGGTGTATGAGCGCCATGATGGCCAGTGGGGACTTCCACGATTCGTGACGACTCCTTTCGGTCAGAGTCCGATTGCTCCGCACACGGTTGCACTGGCGCCCGACGGCGCGTCCGCGGTGTCGGGTTCCGACGCCTATGGAGGCATGCTCGCCATGATCTGGCGCGACGGAAGCCTCTGGACGAGCGAGCAGGTGGTGACCGCGCCTGCCCCCCTGCCCGGAGTCGCCTTCATTCCTGTCGCTTTCGACGGCGAGACGATGGTTGGCGGCAAGCACAACGCGATGGTCGATGGCGTGTCGGTCGGTCGCGCCTTCGCCGCCGGCGTTCCGCCGCGCGACCGCGATCACGACGGGCTCGACGACGCCTGCGAGCTCGCGACGGGCCTTGCCGAGGACTGTGATCTCGACGGCATCATCGACGATGCCCAGCTTCCATTCCGATTCATGGCCGACAGCGCGCCGGCCGACGAATCGTGGGAGATCGGGCAGTTCACGGAGACGATGATCCTCAACCGATTCGTGACCACCGCCGACGGCCAGGCCGTTCGGTCGCTGAGCTGGTTCAGGCCGACGAGCGCACTCTCGCCCATCGCGTGCGCCATGGCGGTGGTCTACAGCGATCCCGATGGCGACGGCGCACCGTTCGATGCGACCTTGCTTCGTGCGCAGACCGTGGTGCTTCCCGGCAACGAGCCGGAGTGGGTGACCGTTCCGATCGACGAGGTGAAGCTGGGCCCGAAGGGAACGTCCTTCTTCGTCGGGCTGTATTTCCCGACGCCGTCCGCTCCCTTCGCCAGTTCTGAATACCAGTATCCTCACCGGCAGACGAGCTGGTTCGTTGCGACCGGCGACCCGATCGATATCGAGAATCCCGGGAAGAGCGAGCCGAGGTCGTGGGAGATGGTGGTCGCCACTCCCCCCACCTCGAGCGTGATCCTGCTGCGCGCCGAGCTCTCCGACTGCGACGACAGCGGCCGCCTGGACTCGTGCGAGATCGCCGACGGAACGCTGGTGGATGCGGACGGCGACGGCGTGCCCGACGGGTGTCCCAGCTTGGCGGTGGACCTCGACGGCGATGGCGTGCCCGACACATGCCTGACTCCGGACTTCGACCTCAACGGCGACGGCGGCGTCAACGGGTCGGACGTCGGGCTCTTGATCGCGCAGTGGGGAGCATGCCCCGCGCCGCCGCAGGCATGCTCGGCCGACTTCAACGCCGACGGCGTGGTCGACGGCGCCGATCTCGGGCTGCTGCTTGGGGCTTGGACAGGGTGATCGAAGAGACTGTTTCAGAACTCCCGCGTCGCCGAGGCCGAGCGAGGACGAGTGTGGCAAGGAGGACGAAGCAGGCGGCCCTCTGTGGGCCGCCGATGCAGTCCGACGCAGCCACGCGAAGCCGCAGCCGGCCGCAGGCAGCGCGAGTTCTGAAACAGTCTCCAAGGACCGACCGCGCTTCGATCACCTGTTTCGCTTGCGCATCGTCCTGGCGCCACCGCCCATGTGGCCGAAGTCCAGGAGGACCGCGACGACGATCAGGACGATCCACACGCCGCCGCAGGATTGCCGGCGATTCCGTGCGCGCAACGAATCAACCCGGCGAGCGGCGCAGCAGAACAGCCAGCGCGCGGTCGTCGCGGCGCAATGCGGCGATGTCGCCGTCACGCACGAGCCGTCCCACTGCACGGTGCAGCACCTCGTGTCGTGCTGGCACACCTCGACGCAGCAGCGGACCTCAACCCGATGGGCCCGCCCGGCCCGCCGTGTCGCGGTCCGGGCGGGCAGCGCCGCCCGCCGTCGATGTCGACGCGGCCCGTCAACCGGTCCACGCCCCGAGCATCAGCCCGAGGTCGGCGCCGTTGACCACGCCGTCGCAGTTGAGGTCGGCCACCGGGTCGCCGGTGCCCCAGCCGCCGAGAAGGAGACCGAGGTCCGCGCCGTTGACCAGCCCGTCGCCGTTGATGTCTCCGAAGACCACGCAGGGCACCGCCGAAATGAACGTCGGCGCGCCGGTGAGAGTCGCGTCGTGGACGCCGCCCGGCCCGGCCAGGTCGATGAGCGAGGAGGTCTCGTTCGACGAGTCCATGCGGTAGTAGGCGAGTAGTCCCGGGCTGTCGACTGGCACCGTGCGGTACCAGGTGTCGCAGATCTGCTGCGGCGTGCGCGCCACGCTCCAGATGCGCAGCTCGTCGACCCTGCCGTCGAAGCTGTCGGCGATCCTGAGCGGGATGTTGGCGGGGTTGAACCCATTGGCCGTGGCGATCTGGCCGATCAGGTGGCCGTTGTGGTACGCCCGCATGAACTGTCCGGGATTGCTCGCGACGAAGGCGAAGTGGTGCCAGTTCCCGAGGAGACCGGGGGGCGCGGGCACCTCCAGTCGCCCGCCGCCGAAGGCCGCGCCGAAATCGAAGATGACGTTGCCGTTGGTCCAGGGCGTGTGGGTCACGATGCGGTTGGTCAGGCTTTGCTGGCACTCGATCACCGACCGGTTCCCGGCGCCGGTCTCGAGAAGCTGCCAGAACTCGATCGTGAGCTGCGACGTGGGCGCGACGAGTCCGAAGCTTGCCACCTCCGCCTTCTGGCTCAGCGTGAAGTCCCTGGCCAGTCCGTCGCAGAGCGACTCGTCGGGGTAGCACATGCCCAACGCACCTGCCGCGTCGACGAACGCCGGGCTGCCGGTCAGCGTGGCGTACTGGAAGCCGATGGTCCCTCGGCCGAGCAGGAGAGTCGTCTCCGCCGTCGAGTCCATTCGGTAGTAGGCGACCAGGCCGGCCGTGTCGAAGGGAACCGTCTGGTCGAAGTTGTCGGCGATCTGCTGCGACGTTCGGGCCACGTTCCAGATGCGCAGCTCGTCGATGGCGCCGTCGAAGTTGCTGGCGATCGTCAGCGGAACGTCGACGTGCGTGAACGCGCTCGCCGAGGCCGTCTGACCGAGCAGCTCGCCGTCGAGGTAGACGCGCATGAACTGGCCCGCGTTGCTGGCCACGAAGGCGAAGTGGTGCCATCCGTCGAAGATCTCCGGCGGCGCCGCCACCTCGATTCTGCCGCCGCCGAATGGCGCGCCGAAATCGAAGATGATGTTGCCGTTGGTCCACGGCGTGTGCGTGACGATGCGGTTGGCCAGGCTGCTCTGGCACGCGATCACGTTGTTCTGCGAGGCACCGTCGATCCGCTGCCAGAACTCGATGGTGATCTCGGTCGTCGGGGCCACCAGGCCGAAGCTCGGGACGCTCGCCTCCTCGGTAAGCAGGAAGTCGCGGCCGAGCCCTTCGCAGAGCGGCACGTTCGGATAGCACAGGACCACGCCCTGGAGGGCACAGAGGGCGTCCCACTGCGTCGCGCAGCAGGACGGGACGATGGCGCACACGGCTTCGCAGCACGAGACGTCGTCACAGAAGGGAGTGCCGTGGATGGCGAAGCACGAGCCGGCGTCGGGCGCCCCGCACGACGGCGGGGAAGTGTCCACTCCGAACCCGACGGCGTACGCGACGCCGGATTGGTTGCCGCCCGCGCTGGCCGAGGCGGCGATCTGAAGCGTGTACGCGCCGTTGGCGAGGTTCACCGGCTGGCGCCAGTCGCCGAACGAATTGCGCAGCAGGTTGACCCCGGGACCGTTGACCGTGACGGTGACGGTTCCGAGACCGGCAATGCCGGCGTCGGTGATGAATCCGTCGAAGACGAAGGGAGTCGTCTCGCCGCCCGCGAGTCCCGAGACGGTCAGCGTGATGTTGATCGCCTCCGTCGCATTGGCGACCTCGGCCGAGGTCACGGCGGTCAGCGTGCTCGAGATGGCGAAGCCGGTGGTGGTGTTCCCCACCTGGCTGAAGTTCAGGAACTGGGAGCTGGAGTTCAGGCATGCGATGGAGACCCCGTCGGAGACGCATGCGTTGAAGGCGATCGGGTCGTACATGTTCTCCGGATCGATGCTGTAGCCGTTCTGTGACGGGTCGCCGGTGCCGTCCCAGGCGAAGATGCTGCCCTGGCGGTTGTCGCTGGACACGGAGATGGTTGCGCCGGCGAGGCAGCGATCTGCGCCCAGGCCGACGGCCATCGCGCCAAGCGCGAGGGCGGCGGAGCGTCCGATGTTTCGAGTGGATGCGACGTTCGTTCTCATGGGTTGGTTCCGTTGGTGTGCTTGCGTGCGGACCGACGACGTCGGCCGGGCGGGCGCGCCACGTCGCTCGTGTCGTCGCGAGCCGTGCCCGCGCCGATCGACCGCCGCGCCGCCGTCACACAGCCGAGAACGGCGCGCGGCGACGATCAAGAAATCGGGACGGATTCCGGACGTCACGACGGCGCCGAGACGAGAACGGCCGACGGATAGCATGCCCCACCAACGTGGGACCATCGACAGCCGATCAGATCACGCGCCTCATCGGCGAGTCCTCCACCCAGTGCCCGGGCGCATCCGATGCGCTGTTCAAGGCCGTCTACGGAGAACTGCGCAAGCTCGCCGCGGCCCGCCTGCGCCACCTCGGACCCGCTCAGACGTTCCAGGCCACCGAGCTGGTGCACGAGGCGTACCTGAGGCTCCTGCATCGCCGAGGATCCGCGGACGGCGCCGCCCGCGAGGCGGTCTACGAGGGGCGGCGCCACTACTTCTTCGCCGCCGCGAGGGCCATCCACGACATCGTGGTCGAGCGCATCCGCGCCCGGAACTCGCTCAAGCGCGGAGGAGATCGCCGCCGGTGCGGCGACAGCCGGCTGACGCTGATGGGCGAGGCCGGCGACGGCACGCGCATCCTGGAGATCAGCGACGCCCTCGAACGGCTTCGGGCCATCGATCCCGAGCGCGCCGACTTCGTCCTGCTGCGGTACTTCGGCGGCCTCTCCTGCGAGCAGGTCGCGGACATGCTTGGCATCTCGGTGGCCACGGCCAATCGACGCTGGCGCTTCGCACGCGCCTGGCTGGCGACCGAACTCGGGCCCGACGACAGCGGACCGGTGCCGTCGGCGCGCGATGGCGCCGAGGCGATGCGAGCTCCCCGCATCGGCCCAGTCGACGAGCCAACGACGCCTGACCCGAGACGAGCACGGTGAATCGCAAGACTCCTGGAGAGCGCGGCGCCGACGAACTCGACGCAGCGGAGCGGCTCTTCGCGGCCGCCATCGAGCTGCCACCGCCGTCCCGATCCGCCTATCTCGCGGCGGCGTGTCCCGACGACGCCGCCCTGCGCCGGCGCGTGCTGCGCCTGCTCCGGGCCGACGACGCGGCCGGAACAGCCGACCTGCCGTCGCCCACGCTGTGGCTTCCGCCAGACACGCACGCCGTCGGAGAGGTGGTCGCGGGTCGCTATCGGCTCGTCCGCCTCGTCGGAACCGGTGGGCTGGGCGTCGTCTGGCAGGCGGAGCAGCTTGCCCCCGTGCAGCGCCATGTAGCCCTCAAGTTCATCCGCCACGACTTCGACGGCCGGCAGGTCGCCCTGCGCTTCGCCATGGAACGTCGTGCGCTGGCGCTCATGGACCATCCGGGGATCGCCACGATCCACGATGCGGGCATCGAGGGCGACGGACGCCCGTACTTCGTCATGGAGCTGGTGGCCGGCGATCCGATCACCGCCGGCTGCGATCGCGCACGAGTGCCGATCGAGTCGAGGGTGTCGTTGTTCGCCGACGTGTGCCATGCGGTCCATCACGCGCACCAGAAGGGGGTCGTGCATCGCGACCTGAAGCCCAGCAACATCCTCGTGGCCGAGGTCGATGGCAGGCTCGCCGCCAAGGTGATCGACTTCGGCATCGCCAAGACGGTGGCCCCCGACGTGGAGCGATCCCCAACGGACAGCGCGATCACGCGAGTGGGACAGCTGGTCGGAACACCGGCCTACATGGCGCCGGAGCAGCTCGCAGGCGGCGCCGGCGTCGATGTTCGCTGCGACATCTACGCCCTCGGCGTGGTGCTTCACGAGCTGCTGGCGGGGTGCCTTCCGCACGCCCGATCGGCAGCGCCCGGCGGCAGTCCACCGCGCGCCATCGTCGCGCCGGCGACGACCTCCGCCCGCCCGCCCAGCTCTTCGTTGCGGCACGTCTCGGCCGAGGAGATCGCGCGCATCGCCGAGCAGCGCGCCGAAACCCCGCGCTCCCTGCGCCGTCGCCTGCGCGGCGAGCTCGACTGGATCGTCGGCAAGGCCATGGCCGAGGAGCCCGAGCGCCGCTACGCCTCGGCCAGCGAGCTCGCCGACGACCTGCTCCGATGGTGCAGCCACGAGCCGATCGCGGCGGGTCCGGTCGGCGGCGCCTATCGGCTGCGCAAGTTTGTCCAGCGGCACACCGCGGCAACCGTCGTCGGCGCCCTGCTGGCGGTCTCGCTGGCGGGCGGCCTCACAGGAACCACGATCGGCCTCTTGCGGGCGAGGGCGGCCGAACACGAGCAGCGCGAATTGCGCCGAAGCGCCGAGCGGGCGACGACGGCCGAGGCGGCGCAGCGACATGCGGCGGTCGCCGAGTCCCGGCGCGCGGAGCTGAACGCCTACAAGGCGCAGATCGCGGCGATCTCCGCGGCGATCGCCGGCTGCGACCTGGCGACCGCCAGGCGGCTCCTGGCCGCGACCGACCCGGCGCTGCGCGGCTGGGAGTGGCGGCACCTCCATCACCTCTCCGATCAGTCCGAGCTGGTGGTGGATCTCGGCGGCGCCGTGCCCTCCGCGGTGGCCTTCCAGTCCCGACGGCGCCGAGATCTGGTGGGGCTCGTGGGACGGAACGCTGCGAAGCTTCGACGCGGTCACCGGGTCGTTCCGCAGCACGTCGAACTCGGCGACAGCAGTGTCCTCTGCCCGGATGTGGCTGCGTCCGGCGATCGCGTCGTCGCCGGCCTCGGCTCGAGGACCAGCACGGTGCCGGTGGAGTACCGACTGCTGGAGTGGCCGGGCGGGAGGATCCTCGCCGGCGGCGCCGGACGAACCACGGTCGAGCGTTCGCCTCCGACGGCGCCCGCTTCGCCGTCACCGAGCCTGCACGCCGGTGGTGCGGCTGCTCGACTCGACAAGGGCGCCACCGTTCGAACCATCGAGCCGGGCGATGCCCTCTCGATGCTCGCGCAGCTCGCGCAGGATCCGCTTGTCCTGGGCTACTGGGCTCGACGCACGGGCTGGCCGGCATCGTCGACCTCGCCGACGGGTCGATCCGGCGATGGAGCGTGCCGCCGCACCTCCGCGCGACCTTCGACGCGCAAGGCGGCGTCTACGTCGGTGGGGATGGACGCGGCGATGCGATCGCGATCCGCATCGCCCAACCGGATGCGCGGCTCTTTGATCCGACGCCGTTCGCCGCGCGGGGTGCTGACGGAAGTGCATGTGTCCCGCGATGGCCGGCTCCTCGTCGCTTCGTCGACCGTCGATGGTTCGCTCCAGCTTCACGATCTCGAGAGCGACCAGCCGGTTGCCCTGCTCCACGGGCACCTGGCCACGCTGCTGTCCGCCGATGTGTCGCGCGACGGCGGTCGCCTGGCCACCGCCAGCGAGGACGGGACGGTCCGCCTCTGGCCGCTGCCGGCGGCACCGACGCGCTTCGTCGCCCGACTGACCGATCCCTCCGGCCGTCTCGGCGCAGCCATCACGCGTGACGGCGCTCTCGTGGTCTCCGGTGGTTGGGGGACGGTTCAGCTCTGGCGCAGCGACACCGGGACGCTCCTGTGGTCGAGCGACCTCGGTTCGCTCTACGTCGAGGCGCTGGCCTTCTCGCCGTCGGAAGATCGGCTGGCAATCGCCGAGACCAATGGCCGCGTGGCGGTCCTCTCGCGGAGCGATGGCGCCATGCTTCGGACGCTTCCGTCGATCGACGCGGGGCACACGGGATTGGCCTGGGATCCGCTCGATCGCTGGGTCGTGGTTGCGGGCGCCGACGGCACCCTGCACCGGATCGAGGAGGCGACGGCCGACGAGGCGCCTGTCATTCAGCTCTTCGACGGACCTGTGACCGCGCTGGCGCTCTCGAGCGATGGAGTTCTCTTCGCCGCCGGGGCGGGCGCTCCGATCATGGCGCGGGACAACTGGGGCGAGATCATCAAGCAGCCGCCGGCCGAGCCGGAACTGGTACTCGGTCGACTTGCCGATGGGGCGATCGTCGCACGATGTCCGCTGGCGCTGGGCCCCTCGTCGATCTGCTTCAGTCCGGACAACGGTCGCGTGTTCGTCGGCGGCAACGACGGCTCGGTGCTGGCGTTTGCGCTGCCGACGGCGACGTCGGAGGAGATCCCCACGCTCGCCCTCTCTCCGCAGCTCGTCGTCCGATGCCTGCCTCGAACGGACCTGACCGCCGATCGCGCGCCGGCGACCACGCCGCACATGTCCTGGCACCAGGTGTCGAGCCTCTCGTGCACCGCTGATGGCTCGAGGCTCCTGGTCGGCCAGCGCAACGGGGCGGTCAACATCGTCATGCCGCAGGAGGATGGACTGCTCCTGACGATCCAGACCGACTGGTCGGTGCATGCCACGGCGCTCGCCCAGGCGGACGATGGACTGGTGGTGGCCTCGCGCACGCCGCTCATGGTGTTGGAGACAGCTCTGCCCTCCCGTCAGGTCGCCGAGACGCGCCAGCTCGTGGCAGCGGCCCGAACGCGTGTGGACCCCATCGTGGCATCGGAGCACATCCTCGACCGCGTGTTGAAGCGGATCGACGAGGAAGTGTCGGATCCGGCCGTGCGAGCGGAGGCGAGGCGATACGCCACCAGTCGCGGCGAGTACCAGGCGCTCATGATCAGCCAGGCGACCGAGCTGGCGCGAGACCCGGCGGCCGGACGAGCGCAGCATCAGGCGGCGCTCGACTGGATCGAGCATGTGGAGGCCACGCGCCGGGCGCAGCGCGCGTCGGGTCGGAGCTCCTTCGACCTGCTGCGGGCGACCCTCTCGCTGCGCGTCGGTCGCGTCGACGCTGCCGCCGAACTCCTGGAACGTCGCCTCGTCGCGGCCGACGGCGCCGATCCCGATCTGGACGTCCTCGCGCTGCTGGCGATGACCAGGCTGCATCAAGGGCGCCTCGACGAGGCGGAGCGCCTGGTTGCCGAGATCCAGGTGAGGATCGCGGCGGGAGAGCTCGTCGCGGGTGAGGCGATCTGGTGGGTACCCGAGGCCACTCGGGCGGTCGAGAGGCGTCGGGGCGAGAGTTCCGGACGCCCGTGAGCTGATCAGCCGCGGCGACCGCCGGGCGCGTCGAGCTGCTCCAGCGCGCGGGCGGCGCATGGATCCACCACTCGATCGTGACGCCGTTGGACAGCGCCATGGACGACCGCTTTGGCCAAGGCCCTGAGCCTTCGAGACGACACGCTGCTGGGCGGCGCCAGCAAGGCGAGCGGTATTGCGCCGACGGAACGCTGGTGGATGCGGACGGCGACGGCGTGCCCGACACATGCCTGACTCCGGACTACGACCTCAACGGCGACGGCGGCGTCAGCGGGTCGGACGTCGGGCTCTTGATCGCGCAGTGGGGAGCGTGCCCCGCGCCGCCGCAGGCATGCTCGGCCGACTTCAACGCCGACGGCGTGGTCGACGGCGCCGATCTCGGGCTGCTGCTTGGGGCTTGGACAGGGTGATCGAAGAGACTGTTTCAGAACTCCCGCGTCGCCGAGGCCGAGCGAGGACGAGTGTGGCAAGGAGGACGAAGCAGGCGGCCCTCTGTGGGCCGCCGATGCAGTCCGACGCAGCCACGCGAAGCCGCAGCCGGCCGCAGGCAGCGCGAGTTCTGAAACAGTCTCCAAGGACCGACCGCGCTTCGATCACCTTTGTCGCTTGCGCATCGTCCTGGCGCCACCGCCCATGTGGCCGAAGTCCAGGAGGACCGCCACGACGATCAGGACGATCCACACGCCGCCGACGTTCCCGCCGTTCTGATTCCACGCGAACGCATAGGCCAACGTGGTGAAGGGCATGAACAGGAAGCCCAGGACCGGCAAGATCCACGTGGGAAACGGCGCCGACAGGTATGGCCTATCGAAGAGCCACAACAGCACGATGACCAGCCTCGGCGTGAAGGCGGAGAGGAGGAGAAGGAGGCAGCCCATGGGTCCATCCTGCGGTCCATCGCGTGCTTCCGCAAGTCGCAGCGCCCCGACGTGAGCGGGCCGCACGACCGAATGGGACCAAACTGGCCATGCCTGTCGCGAAGCTTGGACACGCGAAGCTTGGACACGCACCTCTGGTCGGGTCGCGAAGCTTGGACACGCTTGTTTGGCCGGAGCGCCGTCGGCGACTTCCACATGCTGTGGGGCGGTGTCTCGTCGACCACAAGATGCAGACAGCCGCCAGCCAAAGGTCGCCGTAGGAAACCGGGTTGCCCTGCGCTCCCGCGCGGATCGGTACGTGCGGCTTGCCCGCATCCGGCTCCCACCGCGGGTCGATGACGTCGACGCACAACCTTCGCACGTCGCGCACACCCGTCAGGTGCGTCCCAGCTGACTCTCGCGCCCCATCCCACCAATTCCGCCGTGAGATGCCGCTCAGGGCAAGCGGTCGAACGCATGGAGGTCGACTGGAATCCGTATGGGGCGGGTTGCGCGCTTGCAAGGATCGCTCGCAGCCCGAGTGACCTTCGCCACGGGCTGTTCGAGCGGGTGGGCCGCGCAATGATGGAATCAGCACGACGCCCGCGACATGACGCCACATGGACTGGCATCCCGTGGCGTGCTTCATAAGTACGCACGGACAAGCAGGATGAAGAGCACGAGGGCTCCGACGTGGACGAGCCAGATGGTCAACGCCCACCATCGCTGCCGCGCGCGTGGCAAGGCGAGGAAGCGGTCGCGCTTCGCGGCCAGCATGATCGCGAAGATCCCGCTGCACCAGCCGAATAGGTCGAGCGCGTTCAACGCCGGCGACGTCAAGCCGTCGCCGGCCACGAGCCGCGCCACGATCGCCATGAGCACGAACAACGCGGCGATGCCGGAGAAGAACCCCGGCGCCAGCGCGGCCAGCAGCCAGCCGAGGGGCGGTCGGGTCACGCCGACGGTGAGCGCCAGTTCGTGTCGGCACTCGGGACAGTTCGGCGCGGTGAGGGCTCTCAGGTTGTACCCACAGACGGGGCAGGCGGCGTCGTGCGTGCGGAGGAAGCGCACCAGCATTGCCGCATCGTCATCGTGATCGTGATCACCTCGGCGATGATCGAGCTGCGCGTCGGCTGCGGAAGGCGGCGCCGCTGGGGGCGATGTCGATGATGGCTGTGTCGGGCTGGACATCGGAAGTCACGTGCGTGTTGAAGCAAGGAGAGGCTGCGCTTGGCCGGCGCGCGTGATGCCCCGGCGTGCACTGAAAGACGCCGGCGCCTCGCGATATCGTCGCCGTCCGCGGACGAACCCGCGCGTCGGGGGCTCGCCGGCGCCACGGACCATCATTCACGCCTAGCAGCCCGAATGACTTTCGCCACGGGCTGCTCGCATCCGCGTCATGGCGACGCCTGGTTCGTTTCGCGCCATTCCGTCGACTCCATGAAGCGCACGCGGACCGACGCGAGACGCTCGAGCATCCTGGACTCGCGCAGGATGGCATACCAATCGAAGAGGAGCATCTCGGTCGGTCGCCAGAGGATCACCCAGATGACGATCGTGATGCCGTCCGCGATCGTCGCCAGCGCTTTGCTCTGGGAGAAACCGGCGATGGTCCTGGCGAGCCCAATCAGCAGGGCGATCAAGACCAGGCCGATCAGCATCTGCCACGTCCCCGCAAGGAGATGGCTCCGGAGGCGATGGCGCGAGTCCGTCGCCGCGCCGACATAGTGTCGGCGCACCGCCTCCGCTGCGCGTTCGCCGTCGGGCGCGGATCGTGCCGGACACGTGATCGCAAGTTCCAACGACTCCTGGCCGGGCGCGGCCACGAAGGCCTCGCGGATGTATCGGTCGACGTCGCGTCCCAAGCGCCGCCGTTCCATGGGCGCCGGGTCCAGCGGCTCGAAGAGCTGATCGAGGTCGCCGACCTTGAGATCCACGCGGACCATCTCGTGGCCGGACCGATCAGTCGAGGGTCGGAGGTCGTTCATGGTTGTTCATGCTTGTTCATGATCGCACTGGTCGTCGAAGGCCGTGAATCGTCGTCGAAGGTCGTGCACGTCGATTCATGGTCGTCCGCGCACGCCGCGCGCCGACGCGCGTCGTGCGCGTCCATTCGCGCCAATGCGCGTCCGCGTGTCGGCGCTGCGCCTGCGACGCGAGAACCGTGGATGCTATCGGCACCCGCGGCGCCGCGGGCACGGAGTTCGCACAAGCGCGCCCTGTCGCCGCCCGGAGGGCAGTCCACCGCCTCCGACGCGCAACAACTCGACGATGGTGCATGGACGGGCCGACGATGCGACCTTGGAGGCTGCTTCAGGCGCCTCGTGAAGTTCATGTGTCCCACGCCCACGCGAGGCTTGCGAGGAGGATCATCCCTTGATGCTGCACCTCTGGTCGTCCATGGTCGCGATGTCGTTCGTCCTGCCGTGCCTCGCGGGAGGCGCCACCTTTCAACCACTCGGAACGCTCGACCCCGACGGGTTCGGGCCGACGATCGCGTACGGCACGTCGGGAGACGGTGCCGTCGCGGTCGGTCAGACGATCTCGTCGCCGGGATTCACGGCGTTTCGCTGGACGGAGGAGAGGGGGCTCGTGAGCCTTGGCGCCTTCCCGAATCCCGGGGGCTTCACCGGCTCGTGGGCCCGCGCGGCCAATCACGATGGTTCGGTGATCGTCGGCTCGTCGCTCATGCCCAACTCGCTCAACGAGGATGGTTCGCCCTTCCGATGGAGCGCCGGGACGGGCCTTGTCTGGCTCGGAACGCTCGGCGGCAGCGACGGCGGCGTCGCCCGCGGCGTCTCGGCGGACGGATCGGTGGTGGTGGGGTACGGATCGAACGCGAACTTCAACCCCGAGGCGTTTCGGTGGACCGAAGAAGGCGGCATCGTCGGGCTCGGCGACGTCGCGGGTGGTCCCTTCAACAGCCAGGCGGCCGGCGTCTCGGCCGATGGTTCGATCGTCGTCGGTCTCGCGAGCAAGGCGTTCGTCTACGACACCTCGTTCAAGTGGACGCAGGCGACCGGCCTCGTGCAGATCGTGCCCGGCAGCTTCCGCGTCGTGAACATCTCACGCGACGGCCACTACGCGGTTGGCGGCAACAACGGCCGCGCAGCGCGTGTGGACCTCGGGACGAGCACGCTCTTCTCGATTCCGCACATTGCGATCCCCGGCCTCAACACCGACACCGATCTTGCATGGGGCGCGAACGGCGACGGAACGGTCGTCGTCGGAATGCAGAACCTCTCCCAGGGGAACGGCTTCCTCGGGCGTGCGTTCATCTGGGATCCGACGCACGGCACGCGCATCCTCAAGAACCTGCTTGTGCAGCAGTACGGCCTCGGGACGCAGCTTGCTGGCTGGGAGCTCAACTGCGCGACGTCGGTCTCGGACGATGGCCTGACGCTCGTGGGCTACGGCATGGCGCCCTCGGGGGAGCAGGCCGCATGGCGCGTTGTGCTGCCGAATCCCTGCCCGTCGGACCTCAATCACGATGGCGTCGTCGATGGCGCCGATCTTGGTGCGCTTCTCGCGGCATGGGAGTCCTCGTCCGGTCCAGCGGATCTCAATCAGGACGGCACGGTCGACGGCGCCGATCTCGGCTTGATCCTCGCCGCGTGGGGAGGGTGCGCAGCGTTCTAGCCCGGATTATTCATGATGTGTCTCGCCCGGCGGGCGTCCCGACCGCCAACGGCCCGGTCGCTCCTCGACGGATCGCAGTGGATCCGCCGTCGTCGCGACCAGAGCCCTTGGCAGCCGGGCTTGCCGCGCCGGTGCACTCTGCGCGCCAGGGCGTCCGGGCGAGATCGCACAGAACTCCTTGCGCAACCGCCGCTTCGAGCACGAAGGCGAGACACGTCATGAATAATCCGGGCTAGGGCTCGACCCTTCCATAGCCGCGAATGACGCGTCGGCGCATCCGGTCGTTGCCGAGGTCCTTCTCATACGGATTTCAGTCGGCCTCCATGCGTTCGACCCCTTCCCAAAGCGGCGTCTCACGGCGGAATTAGCTTGGAAGGGCGTGATACGCGTCCCAGTTGATTCTCGCGCCCCACCCAGCCCAATTCCGCCGTGAGATACCGCCATGGGCACGGGGTCCAACGCATGGAGGTCTACTGGAATCCGTATGAGCATCGACTGGGACACGCATCACGGCCGCATCTTGCCTGCGGATGGGAGCGCTCCTCGCGCGACTCCAACCGCGGTCGTCATCCCGCCTCGTCCGCCCCAACCGGTTGTTGGGCAGCCGTCCAATCCGAGCGCAGCAAGCCGTAGACGTAGAAATCGCGCGGTTGCCCACGACAGACGCGATAACTCCTCAGGCAACCCTCGCGCATGAACCCGCTGCGCTCGAGCAAGCCAATCGACCGGCTGTTATCGACCCGGACGAAGGCATGCACCCGATCGACCTGGTCCAATTGGAACGCCCACCGAAGCGCCGCGGCCACGGCCTGCCCCATCAGCCCCTTTCCCCAGTGAGCCCGCGCCAGGTCGAACCCCAGTTCAGCCCAGCGGTGCGGCTGGGACCACTCGCTGAAGCCGCAGGTTCCGACAAGCTGATCGTCGTTCCGAAGCGCGACGCCCCAACGGGAGGGCTCGCCCGCCGCCCAACGAGTCAAGGAACGCTCGATCATCGCTTCGACCATCGGCACCGACATGACCGGATAGCTGGTCAGTTCGATCACGGCCGGATCCCGCAGATAGGCGTGGAGCGCGCCAGTGTCGGCCGCACGGAGCGGGCGCAGGCGGACCCCGTCGAGTTCGATCGTCGGCGGATGTCGGGGCTGGTCTGTCATGTGTGTTATGTGTGTTATGTCTGGCCTGTCGGTCCTGTGTGTCAGGGGCTTCCCCGTCTCATACGGACTCCAGTTGATCCTCGCGCGGGCGGCGCGCTTGTGGTGCAGCCGTCTCGGCTGCCGGGCAGGCCAGAGGCCTGCACCACAACGCGCGAGAATCAACTGGATTCCGTATCACTCCGCGATCCTCGCCCGTTGCGCAGGAATGGGCAACTCCGCGTGCGGCCGCCATGCGGCGTCGACGCCCGCCGTGGCAGGTCGGCTCGAGCGCTGGATCATGGGATCACGTCGCACCTGGGGTCGCCACCAGCAGCTTGACCAGTTGAAGCACCGGCAACCGTGGCCCCCAGAGCGTAGGGAAGACTTCAAGCGGCACGTAGCCGATGCTTGCATAGAAGAGCCGAGTTTGGGCGTACTCGGGACTTGGATGAGACGGAGCCATTGTCTTGACCTGAACCACCGCGGCTCCCCGGGCCCTGAGCCATGACTCGACATGCTCATGCAACGCCCGGCCGATCCCTGCGCCCCGGCAAGCGGCTTCCACCGCGATGCAGTGAACCTCCCAGCTCTGCGGGAAGTGCTCCTTCACCGTGAGGAAGGCGACAGGCTCGTCCCGGACAGCGAGGAACGTGGGAAAGCGCTCCGAGTCGAGGACGTACTGCTGGAGCGCCTCTTCGATGCCGAACCAAGCCGGCAAGCTACGCAGGATGCGCTCGCAGTGACGTGCGACAGACGTGGATGGGCCAACGATCGTGATTTCGGCCTCCCTGATCCGTGTGCGATGCAGCGAGACGCCGCTGTGGGCAAGGGGTTGAACAGATGGAGGTCGACTGGAAGCCGCAATACGGAATTCAGTAGATCCTCGCGCGTTGTGGTGCAGGCCTCTGGCCTGCCCGGCAGCCGAGACGGCTGCACCACAAACGCGCCGGCCGCACGAGGATCAACTCGAATCCGCATAGGAGCCGCGTCCCAGTTGACTCTCGCGCCCCACCCAGCCCAATCCTGCGGTGCGACGCCCCTGTGGGCAAGGGGTCGGACACATGGAGGTCTACTGGAATCCGTGTGAGCTACGCCGCCGTGGCGGCATCTGCCGAAGTCAACGCACAGATTGTACCCGCGGCGTTCAGCATGAGCGATTTGTAGACGCCGAGGTGACTCCAACGAGGGCTGCTGACTTGCGTGTGCGAACACTCGATGTCGACCCGCACTCCGGGCAGACTGTGGCTGACACGAGGGGGTAGCCGCAGCGCTCGCAACGGCCGCAAGCCTGCCGTCGGCGTCGACGGAGCGACAGCGCGAAGGCTCTGAGGCAGAGGGCGGGCACCGCGAAGATCGAGACGTCTGCAAGCAGACCGAGAGGAAGCACGCGGAGGTTCCAGGTCGAGGTTCCTTGCGAGGAAGGCGGCGTGGAGAGCGTGGTTGACGTGTATTGAACAGCCGCGAGCGGCCAACCAAGTCGGATCGCAAACGTCTGAACCGAGTCGCGCGGACTTGCCCACGAGGGCAGTAGCAGGTCCTCTGCCCACCGCGGCGAGACGGACGCTGGAGTCTCGGCTGTGCGAATTGCGACGGCGTTCGTGCGCTGAACCAACGGCCCGTCCCAGGTACACAGGACGAATTCGGCGGTGCGATGCGAGCCGTGAAACACACTCAGGAATGAGTAGCCAGCACCACTCGCCGAACACGCGAGCTGGCCGGAGACTCTTCGGACGAAGAAGATCGGCACCGCGGTGACAACGGCCTCCAGCACCAGGCCGAACATCGTTGCGCCAAGCAAGAGCAACGCCGTAGATTTGAAGCGAGTTGATGGCATTCCGCTATTGATTGGCCGAACGGTCGCGCATCACCTGCACCGGCGCCTCCCACGGATTCCAGCATACCTCCATGCGTTCGGCCCCTTGCCCACAGTGGCGCCTCACGGCGGAATCGGGTTGGGTGGGGCGCGAGAATCAACTGGGACGCGTACTAGATCACACTATCGACCCGCCTTCCGACGTAGACGAATCGCGACAGCCGCCGTTCGAGCGCCAAGAGATGAACGGCCTCGAGGAACTTCTGAATCGCCTCGAATTTCGACACCGTCTCGAGCGGCAGCAAGGCCGAACGACGCCTCTCCCGGGCCTCACGCCACTTCCGAGAGACTTGCACGACGCTCTCGGTCATGTCGACGACCCGGTCGACCCGAAAGCCAGCCTTCTGCAAGAGCGAGTCGTTGATACCCGGCACGCTGAACATGAAGAAGCCGATGGAGCTGCGCGACGCCAATTCGGCGTTCGAGACAAGCCCCGTCGTCACGACGGGATCACTGAAGAGGCACTGACCGCCGACGCGAAGGACCCGATGCCATTCCCGGAGAACCGCGAGGCGATCCTTGAAGTGGTTGATGGCGTCATTGCAGAGCACGACGTCGAACGAACGATCCGGGAAGGGCAAGGGTCCATCGGCGTCGCACGTCAGAAACTCCCTCGTGCCGCCGATCGACATCCTGGCGGCACGGCGCGTCGCGGCCTCAATGGCCAGGGCATTGATGTCGGTCCCGACCACCGACGCGCCACACTTCTCGGCGATCCGCAACGCAACTCCGCCGGAGCCGCACGCAATTTCCAGAAGGCGATGTCCCTCGCGAATCTCGAGCCAGCCGCAGAACTCGTCGCATTCGTCAGCGGTGATCCAGCTCTCCTGACCCAGATCGACGCCAAACGTCTCGGCGCGGATGGACTGGTAGATGTCGTCGTCGAGTCGACCATAGTGGCTGTCGTACAAGTCGACCGAGGCGTTCACGACGACCAACCTCCTCACCGGATGTGTGCCTAACGCCCAAGTTCACTTGCGACCAAGTCAAATGAAAGCAAATGAAGCAAGCACTTCCTGCATCGCTCGTGAAAAGCAACGACCGTTAGATGGCGCAGCTAGAACACGGCTGCTTTGAGCTCGGCGTAAACTACCATCGACGGCTTGAGAAGTGGCGCAAGGGTGTGCTTCGCGAACTCCACGGCGTTGTTGCCTCGCCCGACAAGGTGCAAGCGGCGTTTCACTTCGTTGTACAATGTTCCGGTGATTGCCTTAATGTCGTCTACGGGCATGGTCGAGCCGTGCAGCGCCGCGAGCAGCCGCGCCTTCTCTTGAATGAGACCAGCTACCTCGCCAGGCTTGCCCTCTTGTTGGCATAGTGCTGCAAGAACCTCGTCGTCCCACAAATAGCTTTCTAGGTCGCGACGCCCGAGAACCCGCGTTCCCTTTGCCGCCAATTCGGCGATTTCAGTTCCGCTTCGATCATCCCGATCGAAGACGCTCCATGTCTTCACTGACGGAGATGTTAATCTGAGCACCGCGGTAAGCAGTAGCGAATCCTTGTTAACCTCGTGCGTACCGCCCAAAGGCACAAACTCCGTGTCGGGGTGACGCTCGCCGAAGATGGTTCGATAGACTGCGGCGTCGAACGTCGGATTCCTTTTGCCAGTTCCGCCTTCGCGACGGCCTTCGCAAAAGACGATTTCGCGAGGTGATACCAAGTCTGCCAGATCGTCGAGAGCGACAGCGAACATACGCTTCCAAAAGGCCCGATCAATTGTCGCGGGTCGCATGGTGACGGCAAGATCAAAGTCAAAGGAGCCAAAATCGAGAAACGCAACCTCGGTCGAGTCGCCTCGATAGATGTCCATTGCGCGTCGCGTCATGCCAACGGAGTGAGTGGAGAGCCATAGCTGGCACCCCGGCGGCAGCTGGCGCAGCAACTCGTCCAAGAGACGGGACTGTAGTCGCGTGTGCATGTGTAACTCGGGCTCGTCAATGCAGAAGACCGTATTGTTGAAAACTTCTGTCTTGATGACAAAATCCAAGAGCAAGTCAAATGCCGCCTTTTCGCCTCCCGAAAGATTCTTATAATGATAGTTAGTGCTAGTCCCTTTGCTGAAAAGGAACGTGCCGCCTTGCATCGGGCGGCCCGGTCCCTCTAGCTTAAGATCTTCAAACACACGGAGCATCGCCTCGCGAACTCTGCCTACGATGCGCTCAACGATGTCACCCGCCGTCGCATCTCGCATAGACGGATCAAAGAGCGCCTCTACGCTATTCGCAACAATACGCCGATAATTGTCTGAAACACGGGCTTCGCCGGATATGAGCGTTGTCGGTCGTTGCGAGTCCAAAATGATTTCAGGGGTACGATCAAGCCGATCGCTTGTAAAATCCGGCTCGTGGCGATACGCTGATCGGAAGTAGAATGTCTTTCGTGCCTGCGCCGTGTCTTGTCTCGGGTCTCCAAGAAAGTCATGAAAAGTAATTTCGATGTGCTTCACCATCGCTGACCAGTCGTTCTTGGGCGGCGAACCTATTTTGGGGTGATAGAGAACGTCAAACGGATATTCCCGCCTCGCTGTGATCATCCAGTAGTTGAATGCTTCAAAGAGTGAGGTCTTGCCAGCTCCGTTCGGGCCGACTAGTAGAACGAGCCGCGCGCTCGGCGGTATGTCCGTGATCGTAAGGTCGGTGAAGCGCTTGAATTCGCGGATGTGTGTCGTGGCCAGCTTCATTGCCATTACTGCGTTGGAGGAGAAGTCAGTGTGTCAGATTGCCGGAGCTCGGATCGTGGTGCCATCTAACGAGTCAAGCTTAGCGACCCGGCACGCGAGACGCATGGATTGCAATAAGTGCGCCTAGGCCGGGTTCCCCGCAGCGCATGGTTAGGCATCTGCATTGTGATCAGTTCAGCTGCGGTTAGACTGGAACGTCGTGGTATGACCGCACTCAGAACATCGATATGTAGACGTAACGACTGACCAGTCATATGTCATCCGCTCCTCAGAGATAATGTTTTCTTCTATCCATGAATGCGATCCTTTCGCACCGCAGCGCGAACATTCATGCGTGGCCTTTTCACGTGTCCACAAATGGATCTCGGTCTCTTCGCGTTCGCCGTCGCGTTCGCACGACCTAATGTGTCGGCACGGCCGATTCTCCTCAGGTGCGTGACGCCACGCACTCCATTTGTGGCCTATAATTGAACAAAGGATACGCATGATGGTCGATGATGCCTAACAGTGCTTGGACTGTCCAGTGTCTCCAACCTGCCACCGCTGCCATGTGGGCAGCACGCGCCCGTCAACATGCCGGGCCTGACTCCAAGAGTGAAGGCAGTCCGCACGATGGCCTCTCGAGGCCGGTGTGCCGAATGGCTGCCGAATCCTGACGCCGATCATAAAAGGACCACGAAGAACCGTCAACCGGACTTCGGACTCCAGGCAGCCCGTGATTCAGGACACGGTGTGCTCGCCAGCATGACCGCCGGCCGGATGAAGGTGCTCCTCGTGACGTGGGCACGGCACGCGCAACGATCGTCCGTCCCGGGCCACCGGCGTGTCGCGCGGACACGTCGAACGGCGCATCGCCGCGCACATGGCTACTGCACCCAAGGTGGCCAACAACGTCCATTGCATCGGACCGTTCGATGGCCCCTCGGCGCCGATCGCGGCGAAGAGGGCAAGTGCCGGGCCCTGCGGCGTCTCATGCCAGCGATCACATGCACGGTCCCCACGCCTTCAGGAGCTTGCCGAGGTCGTCGCCGTTGACCTTGCCGTCGCCGGTCAGGTCGGCCTTCATGTCGCATGGCGTCGGTTTCAGCCATTCGAGCACCATGAGCGCGAGGTCGAAGCCCCCGACGACTCCGTCGCCGTCGAGGTCGCCGGGGCAGCAGACCTTCGGGGTGTCCGCCGGGGCGGGCTCGAGACGGAGTTCCATCGTGGGGTCGCCGAAGAGCTCGTAGAGCATCATCTGGTCGGCGCCATAGCCGTCGAGCGGGAAGGTCTTCAACGCGGCCACCGCGACGACCCCGCCCTACGCTCCGCACCGCCTCGACACCAGCGCGCCGTTCCGCGCAGCGCATGCGGGTGCGCGGCGTAGGAGAGCGTGAGGACCTCATGAATTCACACCCGTTCCACGTCATCGTCGCGCTGGCGCTCGCCGCCGGACCATTCGTCGAATCGTCGGCCAATCCGGGCGACTGCGAACCGCACTGGCGGCGGGGGCTCGATGCCCGGATCGGGGCGACGACCTTCATCACGTCGATGCGCGTCGTCGATCTCGGCGACGGCCCGCGACTGGTCGTGGGAGGGATCTTCTCGGCGATCGGCGATGCGGCATGCCAAGGCATCGCGATGTTCGACGGAACCGAGTGGCACGCGTTGGGCTCGGGTTTCGGCGGGCAGGCGAGTCCGCCGCCGTTCGCGCAGGCGCTCGTCCAGTTCGACGATGGCTCGGGTCCGGTGCTCGTTGCTGGCGGCCTCTTCACGAGTGCCGGTGGAGTCGGCACGGCACACATCGCCCAATGGAACGGCGCGAGCTGGTCGCAGGTCGGCGCGGGATTCGACAAGCAGGTTCGAGCGCTGGCCGTCGGCGACCTGGGAGACGGCCCGCGCCTCTTCGCGGGCGGTCTCTTCACCACGAGTGGCGCAACTCCGGTCAGCCGGATCGCCGAATGGGATGGCCGAGCATGGGCGCCGCTTGGAAGCGGCGTGAACTCGAACGTGTATTGCGCCGCGGTCGCCGATCTTGGTGATGGTCCGGCGCTGTACGTCGGCGGGTTCTTCACGTCCGCGGGCGAGATCGGAGCGTCGAAGATCGCCAAGTGGGACGGCAGGGCATGGTCGGCGCTCGGCGAGATGTCGGGAGGCGCGAACTCCTCGGTGGAGGCGATGGTCGTGTGGGACGACGGTCGAGGACCGGCCCTCTATGTCGGTGGGAACTTCACAACGGTCGACGGAATGCCAGCGCTTCACGTGGCGCGATGGGACGGCAAGAACTGGTCGGCCGTTGGTCCTGGATTGAACAATGAAGTCAACGCCCTGGCGGTCTTCGATGATGGACGTGGTGCGTTGCTGGTGGCCGGCGGCGGCTTCAAGGTCGGCGACGGCGCATGGCCGTACACGGTTGCGCGGTTTGATGGGACGGCGTGGACGCCGCTCGGCGCGGGCCAGAACGGCTACACGGTCGCCTTGGCGTCGTTTCCGGAGAACGGCTTGGCCACGCTCTACGCGGGAGGGACGTTTCGGGCCGCTGACGGCGCGCCGGTGGACTGCATCGCCAAATGGCACGGCGCGGCGGACGGCGGCGCCGACACCAACGCGTGGTCGCCGATCGCCGCGCCGCAGCAGGGCTTCTTCACGAACGATCGCGTCCAGACGGCGCTGGCACTCGACTTGCCCAGCGGTCCGGCGATCGTGATCGGCGGAAGGTTCGGCAAGGTGGATGGGATCTCGGCGCCCTGTGTGGCGCGCTGGGATGCCGACGGTTGGTCGGCGCTGGGCGACGAACTCGTTGGAGGCGTGTATGACCTGGTGGAGTTCGATGATCGGACTGGACCTGCGCTCTACGCGGGCGGCTATTTCGATCCGCCCTCCGGCGGGCCCGATTTCGGCGTCATGCGCTTCGACGGCAGTGGCTGGACCCCCGTCGGTGGCAGCATGGAAGGCTCCGCGCCCCTCGTGCGGGCGCTGTGCGTCTTCGACGACGGGACGGGCCCGGCGCTCTATGCCGCCGGGAGCTTCACCGCCATCGGCGGCGTGACCGCCAAGAACATCGCGCGATGGGACGGTGCGGCCTGGCACGCGCTCGGCTCCGGTCTGAGCCAGGAGGGGCGCGTGTTGCATGTCCACGACGATGGAAGCGGTCCGGCGCTCTACGTCGGTGGCCCGTTCATGAAGGCTGGCGATCTCTCCACGCAGGGCATTGCGCGCTGGAACGGCACGACGTGGGAGAGCGTCGGCAGCGGTCCGCAGGCCGTCGAGGTCGGTGGTCTCGGCGCCACGGCGTTCGCCACGTTCGACGATGGCAACGGTCCCGCCCTCTACATGGCCGGCGAGTACGTGCAGGTCGGCGGCGCCGGCGACATCTCCTACGGCGTGATGAGATGGACCGGCACCTCGTGGTCGCAGGTGGGTGACGACATCTATGCATGGATCCGCGTGCTGACCGTGCATGACGACGGCGGCGGTCCATCGCTATTTGCAGGCGGAGGTCGCGAGTACTTCGGTGGCGGACCCCCGATCGGCCCCATGCTCCGATGGAGTGGAGCCACTTGGCAGAGCATGGATGGCGGTCTTGGCGCGGTACCGGGCGGCATCTGGGGCGGTGTGAGCGATGCGGTCGCCGTGGGCGGCGGCGGACTCCTTGTCGTTGGCGAGTTCGGCTCCGCGGTCGCATCGGAAGGTGGCGGGATCGTCGCGCGCAACCTGGCCTGGTGGGGCCGCCGCGACAGCGCTTGGATCGTTCGCCAACCGCACGACGTGTCGGTGCGCGCCGGCCGGACGATCGTCCTTTCGGCGGGGGTCATGGCCGAGCCCGCCGCGCCGCCGCCGACGTTCCAGTGGCGACACGAAGGCGTGACGCTTATGGACGGCGATGGCATCGGCGGCGCCACGTCCGACACGCTGGTCGTTGCGAACGCGGCCGGCGGCGATGCGGGCGCCTACGACGTGGTTGTCACCGACGCTTGCGGCGAGACGATGTCGCGCACCGCGGTCGTGATCGTTCTCTGCGCCGCCGATCTCGACGCGAACGGCACGGTCGATAGCGCCGATCTCGGCGTCATGCTCGGCGCGTGGGGCGCCGACAGCGCAGACGCGGATCTCAACGGCGACGACGCGGTGGACGGCGCCGATCTGGCCTTGCTTCTTGCGGCATGGGGTCCCTGCGGCGACCTCGCGTATCACCCCAGCGGCGAAAGAGTGTCGTCAGCCAACCCTCGGAGCGCGTGGAGGTGATGATGGGGGCTCGTGTCCCGAGTCAGAAATTCGCGTCATATGTCCGGCCCTGATTTCGCCTGGCGGCGTCGTCGAGACTCCGCCTATCGCTGCGGATAGGTCGTTCGTCTCGACTCCTTGCCAGACAAAATCATGTCGCGCCCATATGCCGCGAATTTCTGACTCGGGACACTCGTCACGGAAACAACCCCATGAAGAGACCCCTCACGTTCATCCTCGCCTCGGTCCTTTCCCTGCTCGTTGCGTGTGAGCGTCCGAAACAGGCGGCGGCGCCGTCGGCCACGTCGGCGCCATCGACCCCCGTCACCGTCTTCGCCGCCGCGAGCACCACCGACGTGCTCACCGAGGCCGCGAAGAGGTTCGAGGCGCTGCATGGCGTGAAGGTCGTCCTCAGCGTGGACGCCTCGTCGAACCTCGCGAAGCAGATCAAGCTTGGATCCCCGGCCGATGTCTTCATCTCCGCCGACCAGAAGTGGATGGACGATGTCGTCGCGGCGAAGGCCGTCCGCGCCGACACCCGCCAGGACCTGCTGGCGAACGAGCTGGTGATGATCGCGCCGGTGGGCAGGAAGTTCGAGGTCGAGCCGATGAAGGGCTTCGACTTCGCGGCCCGGTTGCCGCAGGTTAAGCGAATCGCGCTTGGCGACCCGTCGCACGTGCCCGCGGGCCGGTATGCGCAGCAGGCGCTCACGGCGCTTGGATGGTGGGAGGCGCTCCAGCCCCGCCTGCTTCCGGCGCAGGACGTCCGGGCCGCGCTTCGGCTTGTGGAGATCGAGGAGGCGGATGCGGGCATCGTGTATGCCACCGATGCGAAGCACTCCGAAAAGGTTGTGGTCGTCGCCGAGTTCCCGGCGGATCTTCACGATCCGATCCGGTATCCAGTCGCGCTCTGCACCCAGTCGGCGTCGGCCGCACAGTTCGTGGAGTTCCTGCGCACTCCGGACATGATCGACGTCTTCACGAAGGCGGGTTTCACGGTGGTCTCCGCCGCGGCGCCTGCGGGCCGTTGATGCCCACCCCCGGGGGGGGAGTCGTTGGTCGCAGGCCACGCGACGCGCCGATGTTCGCCGACCCGAGATCGCCAGCGGCCGTCGGCGAGCGCCGAGCGAGGTCGATGGATCACTTGCTCAACAGTTGGCCTGCCAGGCCGCACACGACGGTCAGCGCGATCGCCGCCATTTCGACGCGACGCCACCAACGAACGGCCGTCCGATCGCCGAACGCGGAACGGGCGCCGCCCAGCCAGTGCTGGACGATCACCGACACGATCGCGGCGATCACCGCCGCCAGCGCCACGAAATAAGCCGCATCACTCAGCATGTGCATCACAGGCATCCTCCCCACGCACCAAGCATCAGCCCGAGATCGGCGCCACCAACAGAGCCATCGCCGTCGAGATCGCCGAGCCCTGCGCCGCCCCAGTTGCCCAGCAGGAGTCCGAGGTCCGAGCCATCGACGGAACGATCACCATCGAGGTCCGCCGGGCAGTTCGGTCGCAACGGGCAATCGCGCGCGGTCGCAACGAGCAGCACGCCCCCGGCGCCGGAATCGGAGTTCCATCCGCCAACACGGATGAGGAATCCCTCGCCGCACGCACCGGCCACGAACGTCAACTGCGATGCGGTTCCACAGGCGTTGTCGTTGCAGGCGACGAGCGTGTCATCGCTCAGGTCGCACCAATCGTTGTCGTAGACGGCCAGCATCGTGTCGAAGTCGCTGCCGCACAGGCTCACCCTTACCGCGCCGGGCGTGGTCGCGTGATACGTGAACCAGACGTCGGCGCCGATGATGCAGGCGCCCGGGTGCGACGGGCCGGCGCTGTTTGCGTTCAACGTCGAGAAGACGGTTTGTCCATCGGTGACCTCGACCGCGCCCGCACAGTCGTTGTTCGCGGGCGCACCCACGGGATTGGGCGTGCAGACGGCACACTTCTCGATCGCCTCGTCGGCGCAGATCCGGTCCCACACGACCGAGCAGCAGAAGCGATCGACGACGCAGACCAAGTCCATGCACGCGGAGTCGTCGCAATCCAACGACCCGTGCTCGATGCAGCAGTTGCTCATGCACATGGTCGCGTCGCCGAGGTAGACGCCGCCCAGCGCAACGCACGTGGCTTCGTCCGTCTCGATGCATCCGGCAAGGATGTCATGGTCGAGGACGCACGTGCCCTCGATCGGGCACGGCCCTATCGCCTCGGCGCACGTGCTGCCGTTTCCCTGAAACTGACCATGCCGCACGACGGCGCAGTCGTGCTGGGCGAGGCCATCGACACAAGTGCCGTCGGGCAGGCAGCACGCCCCGGTCGGACATGCATCGGCGGAGGTCACGAGGGCCAGCATCGCGTTGTCCGACTCATCGAGTTCGTCGACGAAGTTGCCAGGATCGACGACGACCGACACCGCCGCGCCCCGCTCGCCCAATGGAATCGCCACCTTCATGACCATCGGAAAGTGAGTGATGCCACAGATGCATCCGCCAGGCGACTGAAGGCAGGACGCGCTCAGGGAGATCAGCTCGAGAGGCGTGTCCGACACCACCGTGGCGAGCCACGGTGCGCACTGGCCGGCGTCGCAGCCATCGGGACGTCGTCTCTGGCACTCGGCATTGAATCCTTCGGCGGGGAAATAGTGGATGAAGAACTCACGCGAGATCGTCGTCGCAGCGCTCTCGATGGTGACGACCACGGAGACCGTGCCGAGCTGTTTCGGATAGGTCCATTCCGGCAGGAATTGATTGTTCCAGGCAACCTGAAGCGAACCATCGGGAAGCACGCAGGCCTGAAGATCGGAGATCCCCAGATTCGGCTGCATCAGCGCGTGGCAAAAATCCAGGGCCAGATCGATGCACCCGACATCCCAGGTGGTGTCGCAGCATGACGGGTCCACGGCGCAGACGCCGGTGCAACATGCCGCGTTCTCGCAGCCCGGCGGGCCTGACGTGAAGCACGAATGCCGCGTCTCGCCGCAGCCGACCGGGCCGGCACCGCAACCGCACTCAACGAAGCCGGCGGCCTCGTCGGCGCAGATCGAGTCCCAGGCGACCGCACAGCAGAACGAATCGATCGCACAGACGAGTGATTCACAGATGCGACTGTCGCAGCCCGTCCCGCCATGGGGAACGCAGCAGTCCGCGGGCATCGCTCCGGCCGGCGCGGATCTCGCGCCGAGCAGCACGAGCATGCACACCAGCCCGAAGGGCCGGCGCCATCGCCGAAGAAGTGAGCGCGGGTCGGAAGGCGATTCCATTGACATGCCAGCCCCCTATTTCAATGTTCGGCGCTCAACGCCACCCCGACGCATCACGACAGATGGCTCGTGCGATGGGCGGCCACAAAGGGTCGGAAGTGGCCCGCGCCAGTCCCATGCCGCGGTGGCCGCCAATCACGGCCGTTCAGGTTCATGCGAGCCGGCCGCGTCGCCCAGCGCCACCTCCATCGCAAGCGCCTTCGGCAGTTCGTGGATCGCGCCCTCGCTCCGCAGCAATGCAATTGCCTGCGCCGCCAGCTCGCGCCGCTTCGCGTCCAAGGGCGCGAGCCGTTCGGCGATCGCCTGCTGCGTTGTCTGGTTCCCACGACTCGCATAGGTGAGTCCCCACTCCGTCCATGAATCCAGGCACGCCCGTTCCATGTCGGAGTCGACCTCCTTCGCCTGCTGTCGGAGCGCGTCGATGACGGTGAGCAGCGCCGCACGCTTCTTCTCGTCCGTCATCGTCGAGAGCTCCGCCAGGATCGGCTGGAGATCGAAGCGATTCGGATGAACCGACGGATAGCTCGTCGCGCCCACCGCACGCGCGAACGCATCTCCCGCCGCGGGTGAAAGGCACTCGGCGATGCGTCCGGTCCACCGTCCGTTGGCGTCGACGATGAGGCGCTCCTTGCGAACGCCCGTCGCGAACCGGGCGCGCCGTCGAGCAACGAACTCGGCGTCGAGCGGCTGATGCTCCGCGATGTCCACAGTGTCCTCGGCCGACGACTTCATCCTGGCGTGAACACGCTGGGAGTCCAGCGCGGCGATCTCGTCGCTCCACGCGCTCAGGGCCGCATCGAGCTCCTCCGGGCGCGCAACGGCGCCCTCCTGCCTGGCGATCGGCCGGAGGATCTCCTCCAGGTCCACCGATGCCGGCGCGAGGGAGCACGGGATTTCCGCGGCCACGCGGCGCCGGATCTCCAACACGTGCGCCCGATGTGCGCGCGAGCGCTGGGGCGCCGGGATGGCGAGGTCCTCGCACAGCACCCGGATCAGCTCTCGCTCGCGCGCCTCCCATTCGGCCATCGCCCGGCCGCGATCCTCCAGCAGCGTTGCGAACTTCCTCGCCTGGTCGACCGTGGGCGGTCCAATCACCATCGCCGCTTCCTCGGAGCGCACGAGCAATGGCGCGATGCGGCGCTCGTGCAGGGCGGAGAGATCGGCCACCATCGCGTCGATCCGCGCGGCAAGCGTGTCGGCGTCAATCTCGTCCGACTTGATGATCCCGACCAGCCAGCGATAGTCCTGTGCGGTCGGAGGTTCGACCAGCCCGATGGCGATGCGTGCCTTGAACTCCGTGGGCCGCCACGCGGGCTTCGCCGGACGCGATCCTTCAGGAGGGTCCGGCGGCGCCGCGGCGCCCGCGCACAACGCGACGACGATCGAACCGACCACGATGCCCGAGGCGAATGGCGACAGAGGGATCGGCCGATTGCGCGTCATGGAATGGCCCCGCACGGGAAGCACCCAACTCTTGCAACTCTTCCAACTCTTCCACCCTTCCACCCTTCCACCCTTCCACCCTTCCACCCTTCATGGACCGCGTGGTCCAAGCTGTCCGTTGCGGTTGGCGATTGTCGCAGCGGCGCGTCGGGTGTTCGGCCAGTCTAGTGGGTCAACCAAGATGATTCTGCGGGTACGTCGCGAAGGGAATTCGGAATCAGGACTTGCGGGCCGTTGGGCGCACGACGGGCACGGACGTGAGACATGGAGGCGGATGCGCCGGCGCTGATGTCTCATGCTGACATCCGCGGTGCGCCCAACGGCCCGCAAGTCCGAATTCCGCCGCGCAGCGCTTCCCCTCGCGACGCACCCGCAGAATCACCCTGGTTGACCCACGAGTGCATCGACCACGTTGAGTTCGTGCGTCCAACCGTGTTCCGCACGTCGGGTAGCATTCAATCGGCACCCCGTTGATCCGTCCATCCACAAGGAGACCATCCATGCAGCACGTTCCGGGTCATGCATTGTTCCTCGGCCCGCTGGCATTGCTCGCGGTCAGCGCTTCCGCGTCGATCATTCACGTTCCCGCGGACCAGCCCACGCTCAAGGCGGCGATTGCCGCAGCGGCGACGGGAGACGAGATCGTGGTCGCCGACGGCACCTACGCCGGTCCCGACAACCGCGGCCTCGACTTCGGGGGCAAGAACCTTCTCCTGCACTCGGCCAACGGTTCCGCCACGTGCATCATCGACTGCGAGCTCGCCGACCGCGCCTTCATCTTCCAATCGGGCGAGACGAGCGCGGCGATCGTCGAAGGATTCACGATCCAAAATGGAAAGCCCCCTTCCGGCGCGCTCAACGGCGGCGCCATCCTCGTCAACGGGGGTGTGGTCACCCGTCCGACGGTGCGCGCCTGCGTCTTCAATGCCAACACGGCGCCCAACGGCGGGGCGATCGCGATCACCGGCAGCTCCGAACCCGCCATCGTCGATTGCACCTTCGTCGCCAACAAGGCTATTCCCAGCGGCGGCAATGGCTTCGGCGGCGCCCTGTCCCTGAGCGGTGCCGCGGTCGCGGCGACGATCACGGGATGCACCTTCGATTCCAACATGTCCGGCGGTGGCGGCGCGATCCACAGATCGGCTTCGAGCAAACCGACCGTCGACAACTGCACCTTCATCAAGAACAGCAGCACGGGCAACGGCGGCGCCATCAGCTTGACGGGACCTTCGTTCGCGACCGTCTCGAACTGCGCATTCCACGGCAACACATCGGCGGGCACCGGCGGAGGCGCCGTGCTTTGCAGCAGCAGCGGATCCAACTCTTCCATCATCAATTGTCTCTTCTCCGGCAACCAGGCCACCGTCGCCGGGCTGGGTGGCGGCGTGCTGGTCACGTCGGGGTCGACGCAGCTTCTCAACTGCACGATGGCGGGCAACACCGCCGGCGCAATCAACCTTGGCGGCGCGATCGCGAAGCTCAACAGCGCGTCCTGTTCCGTCCACAATTGCATCCTCTGGGGCAACGCCGGTCAGCAGATCCAATCGCCCGGTGCGCCCACGATCGTCGTGGAACACTCGATCGTGCAGGGCGGCTTTGCGGGAGCGGGAAACCTGGCGACGGATCCGCTGCTCGTCGACATCGATGGCGCCGACGACGTCGTCGGCACGCCCGACGACGACCTTCGCGTCCTCGCCCTGAGCCCGGCCATCGATTCGGGAAGCAACACGGCGTGGAACGTCCCGTTGACGACGGACTTCGCCGGGCTTCCGCGCTTCTACGACGATCCCGCCGTTGCCGACGGCGGCGAGGGGACCGCACCGATCATCGATCGCGGCGCCCACGAGTCGCAGCCCGTTCCCACCGCGTGCATCCCCGCCGATCTCGACTGCGACGGCGACATCGACGGCGCCGACCTGGGCATCCTGCTCGGCGCATGGGGCTCGGACGATGACGATGCCGATGTCGACGGCGACGGCATCGTCGGTGGCGGCGACCTGGGCCTCCTGCTGGGGGCGTGGACGGGGTGATGGGGGTGTCGGTGGGGAAAGGGGGTAAGGAAATCGGGCGGGGTGTGGAAGAGAATCCCTTTCCTTCCCGTAATACGGACTCCAGTTGATCCTCGCGCGGGCGGCGCGCTTGTGGTGCAGCCGTCTCGGCTGCCGGGCAGGCCAGAGACCTGCACCACAACGCGCGAGGATCAACTGGATTCCGTATGAGACGGAAGCGCAGTTCCATATAATAAAATACATGCGTATCCCATTGCTCGTGCGTCAGCTTGGTCGATTCTGCGGGTGCGTCGCGAGGGGAGTCAAGAGGCCGCCGTTCGACAGGCTCGCGGCGGCGCAGTCGGGGACCGCGTTGCACGCCGTTCGCTCCAGGCTGCCGCGCTGGCGTCTTGGGTCGGCGCGGCAGCGGAGATGTGTGCGTCGAGCGGGGTCCCCGACTCCGAATTCCGCCGCCGTGAGCGTGTCGAACGGCGGCTTCCCCTCGCGACGCACCCGCAGGTTCAGCCCGGCCGACGTACTCGGCTGGGCACTCATCCCGGCGTTGGCGCCGATGCACGCGGCGCACGCTCAATGGACGGTCGTCAACCTCCACCCCAACGGCGCCACGGCATCGTTCGGCTATCGCGTCCGCGACGGCCAGCAGGTGGGGTGGGCGACGTTTGCCGGCGTCGACCATGCGATGCTCTGGACAGGGACCGCCGAATCGAAGATCGATCTGCATCCCGTCGGCGCCGTCCTGTCGCAGGCCTACAACGTGCAAGCCGGGCAACAGGTCGGCCGAGTGGTCATCGGTGGCGGTGATCGCGCGGCGCTCTGGACCGGCAGCGCAGCGGGCTGGCACGACGTGACACCGGTGAATTCCCCGACCGCGCAGGCTGCTGGAATCGCGGATGGTGTGCAGGTGGGCCATGCCGCGGTGAGCGGCTGGAACCATGCGTCCGTCTGGACCGGCTCTACGGGAAGTTGGATGGATCTTCATCCGTCAGGGACGCTTCTCTCACAGTTGCATGGTGCGCGGGATGGACAGCAGGTGGGAGTGACCACCACTTCGAACACGGCACCGAATCATGCCGGGCTGTGGAGCGGTAGCGCCGGTTCCTATGTCGACTTGCATCCGAGCGGAGCGAACTGGTCCTGGGCCCGCGCCGTGGGCAATGGCCAGCAGGTTGGCTGGACGTTCATCAACGGCGCGCCGCGCGGCAGCCTCTGGAGCGGCAGCGCCGCATCATGGGTGGACCTGACGCCCGCGGGTGCCACGGAGTCGTGGGCCAACGACGTCGATGCGGGCCTCATTGTCGGCTCGGCTCGCATCGACGGCGTGCTTCACGCCTCGCTCTGGACCGGCCCTTCGGCGCGCTGGGAGGATCTCTCCACCGCGCTGGATGGCGCCTGGGGCCAAACGGCCGCCAACGGCGTCTGGACCGATGGCGTCACCCTCTTCGTCGTCGGCTCGGGGTTCAACGTCGCGACGAGCCGCACCGAGGCGCTGCTCTGGACCCGTCCATTGATTCCAGTTTCTATCGCCGGCGACCTCAATGCCGACGGCGTCGTGAACGGCGCCGATCTCGGCATCCTTCTCGGCGCGTGGGGTGCCTGTCCTCCGGCGCTCCAAGGAGGCCCGGGCAACGGCTGTCCATCCGACCTCGACGGCGATGGCGAGGTCGACGGCGCCGACCTTGGCATCCTCCTTGGTGCGTGGACGGGTTGAGGGCCGACGCGACGGACGCTCCGGGATGGTGGGCCAGCTTCCGCGACCGCTGACTTGACTGATTGCTCGATTCGTTCGATGGCGCACGAGCTGCGGCCAGCCGCGGGCGACGGACATCCCCCTGTCGAAGCCGGAGGCGCGGCTTGGCCGACGACTTCGTGCCCTGCCCCACGTAATGCGGATTCCAGTAGACCTCCATGCGTCCGACCCCTTGCCCACAGCGGCGTCTCACGGCGGAATTGAGTTGGGTGGGGTGCGAGAATCAACTGGAACGCGTATAAGCCAGAGGAAGCCGAAGCCGGACAATGCCGGGGCCGGCGCGGAGGAAGGTCGAGGCCGCGAAGGCCGGATGTCGACGGCGCGACTCGGAGGAGGGATGTGATGGGACGGGAGGGCGAGATCATGTTGGCTGTTATTATTTGCTCGTCACTATTGAATCCCGTCACTATTTACTCCCGCCGAGGGCCTTCGCTGATGATCCGACAGCACTCCTCGCGCGCTCGGCCCCCGTGCCTCGACGGCGAGCGTTCACTTCAACGTGTGCGTTCCATGCGTCATCGCGGCGCCGGCGCGAAGGGCCGCGGCGACCAGCGTCGTCTCCGCCAGCTCCTGCTCGGTTGCGCCGGCCTTCTTCGCGTTCTTGGCATGGATCTCGATGCAGTATGGGCACTGCGTCGTCAGCGCCACGGCGACCGCGATGAGCTCCTTGTACTTGACGGGGATCGCTCCATCTCGGACCGCTGCCGCGTCGAATGCGACGAACGCGCTGAACGCCTCGGGCGCGAGGCTGCCGAGCAGCTCGAACTTCGCCAGGTTCTTCATGTCGTACATCGGTGGCATCTCCTGCATTGGAAGGTGTCGGACTGGACGTCGGTGGAAGGCTCCGCCGGCGGTGCCGGATGTCGCGTGCGATCCGCTCCGGTCACGGCGAAACGTACCGGCCGCCGGGCGTTCGAACAGTGCACTCATGGTCAACCCCGGAGTGCACTCGGCGTACACTCGGCGGCAGCGAGATCCGGCATGTCCAACGCGCGCACGAACAAGTCGGTGTCGGAGCTCTTCGGCCTTCCCGATGCGCCCAAGACGGGGCGCGAACGACTGCTGGCCGTGGCGATCGAGCTCTTCTACCGGCACGGATTCGGCGCCGTCGGCGTCGACCAGGTCATCGCGGCCGCGGGCGTGACCAAGACGACGTTCTACAAGCATTTCGAGGGCAAGGACGACCTGATGGTCGCCGCCGTGCAGCGCCGGGATGAATGGGAGTCGCAGGCGTGGAACAGCGCGGTGCGGAAGCTCGCCGGCGACGATCCGGCGCGGCAGCTCCTCGCCATGCTGGATGTCATGGACCTGTGGTTCAACGACCCCGACTTCCGTGGATGCATGTTCGTCAACGCAGCGGCGGAGTTCCCCAATCCGCACGATCCGGTTCACCAGGCCGCGGCCGCGTACAAGCGGCGGACGCGCGATCACCGGCGCGACCTCGCCCGAGCGGCGGGGGCCGATGCCGCGGCGGCGGAGATCTTCGCCGACTGCCTCACGGCGGCACGATCGAAGGCGCTGATCCTTCGGCAGACGCACGGCCGCAACGACGCGGCGCGCCGGTGCGCGCCCGGCGGTCGAGCGGCTTGCTTCGCACATACGTGCACAATTATTGTCCTAGCCTGAACGACAGCCACCGTTTTCTGGGCGCATACGCGTCCCAGTTGACTCTCGCGCCCCACCCAGCCCGATTCCGCCGCGAGATGCCGCTGTGGGCGGGGGGTCGAACGCATGGAGGTCGACTGGAATCCGCATAGGACGACGGTTCACACCAGCTTGCCCGCGAACCACGCGATCGGCGGCAGCAGCAGCCCGATGATGATGAAGACGAGCGGCCCCATCGACTTCTCGGCGATGAGAAACGCCTTGTCGGGCCGTGCGGGATCCACGTGCGCCGTCACCCGGGCGCCGACGGGAAACGCACGGAGCTCCTCCATGGCGCCCTCCGCGGAGGCGAAGCCGCGCACGATGACGGACGGGCGCAGCAGGTCGCTCTCATACGTGCGGCCATCGAGCTCGTAGCGGAAGAGGACGTCGGCCGTGTGGCTCGTCGTGCTGTTGTCGCGCAAGGTTCGAGGGTCGGTGTCGGTGGAGCGGCTGGATCGGACCTCGGAGCGCAGGATCACCGCCTCGATCGGCCGCGCCGCGGCGAGCAGAGCGGCAGCCGCACCACGAATTCGCGAATCCCGACAACGAGAAGGACGATGCCGAAGCCACCGAAGATGATGAAGACGATGAGGCGGGCCATGGGGCGTGGATGTCGGGGCTTGAGTGTCGGAGTGCCGAACGCTGGCGTCCATTCGCATATCGCGCGGGGCCTCCATCGCAGACGTGCTTCACGGTAGCGGTGCGGAGGACATTCGGCCTTCGTGCGTCCGGCCGGAGCTGAACCTGCCGGTGCGTCGCGGGGAATCAGGAAGCCGCCGTTCGACAGGTATACGGCGGCGGATTCGGGGACCGCGTTGCAACGACGTTCATCTGGCTGCCGCGCGCGGCGTCTTGGGTCGGCGCGCGGAAGCGGGATGTGCGTCGAGCAGGGTCCCCCGACTCGAAGATTCCGCCGCCGTGAGCCTGTCGGACAACGGCTTCGATACGCATGGCGACGCACCCGCAGGTTCAGCCCGGCCGACGCACGAGGCTGAGCATCGTCGTCGAATGAGAACCCGCCGTCATAATGCCGTCATGCGCCCGCACCGCCCGCCGGCCCTCGCCTCGTCGAGTGCGTCTTTCCCGAGCGCCTGAGCGACGCCTCGCCCGAGCAGGTGGCGGCTCGCCGGCAGAGTGGTCGATCTCCAGTTGAGACGAAACGCCGGCGCACGGCGATGGAGGTGGATCTCTGGCGCGATGATCCTGATCGTCGTGGTCGGCCTCCCGTTGGCGGTCCGCGCACTCGGCTACGGCGCAAATCCGTTGCTGCGCTACTCCTCCCTCCCGGCCGTCGCGTGCGTGATCGCGGGCTCCATCTGGTTGCAGCGTCGGCGCGCCCGCGCAGTCGCCCGCGCTGTGCTGCCGTGGCTCTGTCCCGCCTGCGGCTACTTCCTCGAGGGACTGCCGCTGCGCGCCGTCACCACGTGTCCGGAATGCGGGACCGTGTTCGACGCGGAGAAGCGCCGACATCTGGCGCTCCCGCCATCCGATATCGGCGACGAGCGGACGTCCATCAATAAGAAACCATCGGGTTGACATTCGTTTGCCGCGCGGTATCTTCAACCACATGGTTCTGGATCGCTCCCCCAAGCTGGACCGCGTCTTTCACGCCCTGGCGCATCCGGCGCGCCGGACGATCCTGCGCCGCCTCGCCGACCGGGAGCAGAACCTCAGCGAGCTGGCCGCGCCGCTGAAGATGTCCTTTCCGGCGGCGTCCAAGCACGTCCGGGTGCTGGAACGGGCGAACCTGGTGCGACGCCGCGTCGTCGGGCGCACGCACCTCTGCCGCGTGGAGGGCGGGCCGCTGGCCGAGGCCAACCAGTGGCTCGAGGAATACCGCCGCAACTGGGAGCGGAACTTCCTGCGGCTGGACGCCCTGCTGGACCAGATGAAGGCCGAAGAACGAGACACGAAGAGCAAACATCCCAAACGCTGAAGGAGATGCCCGATGCAGAAGACAAGCGCCCTGAGAATCACGACCCCGACCGACCGCGAGATCGTCATCACGCGGGCCTTCGATGCACCGCGCCACCTGGTATGGCAGGCGATGACGCGGGCCGAGCTGATCCGCCGCTGGCTCTTCCTGCCGCCCGGCTGGACGATGATCCGCTGCGAGGAGGATGTGCGGGTGGGGGGGTCGTACCGCTGGGAATGGGCCGGTCCCGACGGCAAGATCGCGATGGCGATGGGCGGCGTGTATCGCGAGGTCGTGCCGAACGAGCGACTGGTCCGCACCGAGAAGTTCGAGTTCGGCTGCGAGTCGCAGTCCGGCGAGCAGTTGGCAACGATGGAGTTCATCGAACAGGCGGGCGGCACGCAGGTGAGGATCACCGTCCTCTATCCATCGAAGGAAGCGCGCGACGGGACGCTGGCCTCCGGCATGGAGCAGGGCATGGCCGCGGGCTATGACCAGCTCGAGGCGCTGCTGGCTTCCGGCAACGTGCGCTGATCAGAGCGCGCCGTCGAGACCTCTGTGCCACACGCCATCGCGAGTCGCAGCACCGGCCGGGGCGCCTGCCGGGGCGCTGGGTTACCTTGAATTCAAGGTGGCCCAGCGCTTCAACGGCGTCGGGAAGCCGGGGCGGCGCATCCGCGGCGGCGCAACCGCAAGCTTGAACGACACCGCCAGGCCGACGACCCGCTGCGCCGTCTCATCGCAGTCGGTACCCTGACGCGAATGCGAAAGCCACGCCCGCGCTCGTTGCCCGTCCACATTCAGCGACGCGAGTTCATCGCCGCCGCCGCCGGCGCGTTCACCCTGCCGTGGATCGTGCCGGCGCGGGCGCTCGGGAACGCCGATGCGCCGGCCGCGAGCGAACGGCTGGCCCTCGGCCTCATCGGCTGCGGCGGCATGGGGCGCGCGGATCTCGCGGCGTTTCTCGGCAAGCGCGGTGTCGAGGTGGTTGCGGTGTGCGATCCCGATCGCGCCCGCACCGCGGCGGCGCGCGCCGATGTCGAGAAGGCCTCGACGGGTCGCGGCGCGGCGACTCCGCGCTGCGACGAGTATGTCGACTTCCGCGAGCTTCTCGCCCGACCGGACATCGACGCGGTGATCATCGCGTCGCCCGACCACTGGCACGCCCTTCACGTCGTGCACGCCGTCCGCGCCGGCAAGGACGTCTACGGCGAGAAGCCGCTCGCGCTGACGGTGCGAGAAGGACGGGCGATGTCCGACGCGGTGCGCCGTCACGCACGCGTCTTCCAGACAGGCAGCCAGCAGCGCAGCGACGCTCGCTTCCGCAAGGCGTGCGAGCTGGTGCGAAATGGCCGGCTGGGGAAGATCCAGCGCATCGTCTGCGGCCTGCCTGCCGGCGAGACGACGGGCGATCATCCGCCAAGGCCGGTCCCCGAGGGCTTCGACTACGAGCTCTGGCTCGGCCCCGCGCCGTGGGCGCCGTATTGCGACGAGCGCACGCACTACGTGTTTCGGCACATCCTCGACTACTCCGGCGGCAAGCTCACCGACTGGGGAGCGCACCACATCGACATCGCCCAGTGGGCGCTGGGAACGACGCGCACCGGTCCGACGCAGGTCTCGGGCCGCGGCCTCTTTCCGGGCACGGGCCTCTGGAACGCCGCAGTGCAGTACGACATCGAATGCCGCTACGCCGACGGCACGCAGATGCTTGTCACGAGCAATGCGCCCAACGGCGTGCGCTTCGAAGGCGAGCGTGGCTGGCTCTTCGTGACGCGCGGGGGCATCGACGCCGGACCGAGGTCGATCCTCGACGAACGAGTCGGTCCCGGCGAGACGCGGTTGACCGTCTCGAACGACCACCATCAGGACTTCCTCGACGCCGTGAAGTCGCGCCGGGCGACCATCGCGCCGATCGAGGAGGCCCATCGATCGATCACGATTGCCCATCTCGGCAACATCGCGATGCGAACCGGACGCTCGATCCGCTGGGATTCCGCGACGGAGACCATCGACAACGACGCCGGCGCGTCGGCGATGCTGCAACGGACGATGCGCGGGCCGTGGATGCTGTAGGTCCTCGCACGTCGGCGTATGCACTGCCGATCAGAGTAGCGAGCGCCAGCGAGCGGACCCGCGCGAGACAGGGTTGGAGGTCGCTTGAGGATCATCGACATGCATGACATGCACGACATGCACGAGGGAAGGCACGCCCCAATCGCCGCCAGCCGTTCGACCCGAAGTCGACGAGTTGCGATCCAGCCGGTGCGCGGCGGCGTCCCCGCACGCATGCTTCCGCGCCTCGCCGCGACGCTGGCCGCGCTCGCGCTCGCCACGACGATCGCGGCCGCGCCGCCCGACATTCCCGAGGTCATGGTCGACCTACCGAGTTGGACCGCGGCGGATCCGGCCGCGGTCGTGCGCAAGCTCGAGGCCGTCGTGCGCACCGCCGGCGCCGATCCGGCGCTGCGCGCGGCGCTCGCGCGACAGCTCGACGGCGTGCTCATCGGCGCGTCGACGCCCGACGCGAAGGACGTCGCGCTGCGCGCCCTGGCCACGATCGGCGATGCGGGATCGATCGACGCGGTCGCGCCACTTCTCAAGGACGCGCGGCTGGGACATCTCGCCGTCGCCACGCTGGCGGTGCTGCCCGACCGCCCGAAGGAGGGACCGACGGCGCTGCTCGCCGCGGCGCTCGCCGACGCCGCGATGTCGGATGCGCTGCGCGTCGCGGTCATCGATGCCCTTCGCCGGCGCGGTGGCGAAGCGGCGCTGCGAGCCGTGATGGAAGCGGCGGGCTTGCGTTCGGGCTTGGACTCGGGCTTGGGTTCGGGCTCTGGCACCGGCACCGTGCGCTCCGCGGCCATCACGGCGCTCGGCGGCTGGCGGCCATCCGCTGCGGCGGCGCTCGTGACGATTGCTCCACAACAGATCGATGATCCTGCGCGGCGCGCACTCTTCGCGGCCCTGCTGGGCGCCGCCGAGGAGCGGATGGCCTCGACCGACGCGCCGTCCACGACCTCGCTGCTCGACCATGCTCAACATCTCGCCGGCGGTGACCACGACGCGCTCGCGGTCGCACGGCTCCGCCTGCGCGCGTCGGGCGACGATGCGGCGACGCTCGTGGCGCTGCTCAACGACGCCCGGCCCGCGTGGCGCGGCACGGCGCTCGAGGTCGTTCGATCCGACCCGGCGCGCGGCGTGACCGCGCAGGCCATCGCGGCGCTGCCGCGCGTCTCCGCGGAGGCGCGCGCCGAACTTGTCGCGGCGCTCGGCGCCCGCGGCGATCGCGCCGCGCGCGATGCGGTCGTGGCCCTGACGGCGTCCGACGATGCGCCCGCGCGCCTCGCGGCGATCGGCGCCCTTCGGTCGCTGGGCGATGCTCGCGACGTGCCGCTTCTCGTCGACGCGCTCTCGGCGGCCGACCCCGCAGTCGCCCAGGCGGCGACGGAGACGCTGATCGCCATGAAAGATGGTCGTGGTGGCGGTGATGGCGGTGATGGTGGTGATGGCAGCGTCGATCGGACGCTCGGTGATCGAATCGTCGCCGCGAGCGCGACGCTCGGCGCGGCAGCGACCAGCGACGTCGCCCGCGACACCGAAGTGCAACATCTGCTCGACATCCTGGTGCAGCGACCAGGCGCAGCCCCGACCAAGGCGATCGCCCTTGCGCTTCGCTCGCCCGGCACGACGCGTCTTGCCGCGATCAAGGCGATGCACGCCTATCCCGCGCCACACTTCGCGACGCTTCTGGGCGGGCTCGCACACGGACAGGGAGATCCGCCGTCGCGCGCACCTGCCTTCGCCGCATGGATCGCCTGCCTCGGCGCCCCCGGTGTGACGCCACCGGAATGGGGACGCCGCTGCGCTCGCCGACGCGATGCAGGCCGCCACCGAATTCGACGAAGGCGTGCATCCGTCGCCGCGATGGCGACGCGGTTCCTCGAACGGTCGTCGCTCGAGTTCCTCGCCCCGTTGCTGGCGCCACCCGTCGGCGGCGAGCCGCAGCCAGCCCTCGTGCGCAACGCCGCGCGCGACGCGACGCTTGCGATCGCCCGTGCGCTGCCGCGCGACCAGCGTCGGGACGCCCTCGCGGCCATCGACCGCGCCATCGCCGCCTCGCCCGCCGACGATGCGCCGTTCCGCGCCGCAGCCGCGGCCGCCATCAACGAGATCGAGCGCGATCTCGACTTCATCCGCTCGTGGCAGATCGCCGGCCCACTCGAGAGGCAGGGCACCACACTCGCCGGCCTCTTCGACACGACCTTCGCGCCCGAGACGGAGCCCGATGGCGATGCGGTCGTGTGGTGCGAGCTCGCCGGCAGCGCCCTCGGCGCCGACGGCGTGATCGACCTCGCGAAGTTTCTCGGCGCGGGCGAGAATCGCGTGGCCTACCTGCGCACCCATCTCTTCTCGCCGCGCGCCCAGCGGGCCCGGCTGGAGATCGGCTCCGACGACGGCGTCAAGGTGTGGCTCAACGGCGCGCTGGTCCATGGCAAGAACGCGCCGCGCGGCGTGCGTCCCGGCGAGGACATCGTCGCGGTCGACCTGCGCGAGGGCTGGAACACGCTGCTTCTCAAGGTGACGCAAGGCGCCGGCGACTGGGCCGTCTGCTGCCGCGTGCGCGGCGCGGATGGACGGGCGTCCGAGGGCGTGAACGCCTTCGTCGACCCGGCGCGGGCCGCACCGTTGCCCGGCGCGACCATCCTGCTGGGCGACGCCGGTCTCGGCGCATGGCGCCAAGGCGAGCGCGATGCGCCGCGCTGGACGTTCGCCGACAACGTCGCGACCGTGACGCCCGGCAGCGGCGACATCCGCTCGCGCGAGCTCTTCGACGACTGCACGCTGCACGTCGAGTTCCTCTGCCCCGACACGCCGCCCAACGTGACCGGTCAGCGCCGCAGCAACAGCGGCATCTTCCTCCAGGACCGTTACGAGGTGCAGGTGCTCGACTCCTTCGGCGACGGCCCCGCGAAGGATCGTGTCGGTGCAATCTATGGCAAGCACGTGCCAGCGCACGACGTGGCTCGTCGTCCCGACCAGTGGCAAGATGCGTTGATCGACTTCACCGCGCCGCGCTGGGACCTGTCCAACCCGGCGGCGCCAAGGAAGGTGGCCAATGCGCGCATGACGGTCTGGCTCAACGGCGTGCGCATCCATGACGACGTCGAGGTCGACAGCTTCACGACGACCGGTGTCACCGAGGCGCCTGGCGCGGCGCCGGTGCGTCTCCAGGACCACGGCGATCCGGTGCGCTTTCGCAACGTCTGGATTGTGCCGCGCAGCGGCTGGGAGGGTCCCGGCGCAGCGGGATTCACGCCGCTCTTCGACGGCGCATCGCTGACGGGCTGGACGCGGCGCGGCGGCAAGGCGTCGTTTTCCGTCGCCGATGGAACGCTCGTCGGCGAGACGCGACCGAACGAATCCAACTCGTTCCTCTGCTCCCGCGAGTTCGGCGACTTCGTGCTGGAGCTGGAATTCCTCGCCGACAACGCCGCGAACTCGGGCATACAGTTCCGCAGCGCCGCCCGTGCCGAACAGGGCGGCGAGCGCGTCGTCGGCTACCAGTGCGAGATCGATCCATCGAACCGCGGCTGGACCGCAGGCATCTACGACGAAGCGCGCCGCGGCTGGCTGGCGCCGCCGAGGACGCCGCGCGCCAAGGACGCGTACCTCCCCGACGAATGGAACAAGCTGCGCATCGAGGCGCGCGGACCGGACATCCGCACGTGGCTCAACGACGTGCCCGTCTCGGTGCTGTGGGACGCCCTGAGCCCGCGCGGCTTCTTCGGACTCCAGGTGCACGGCGTCGGCGATCGCGTCGAGCCGCTGCGCGTGCGCTGGCGCGACCTGCGCGTGCGCGAGATCGGCGGGGCGGCGTCGCGCCCCGCGTCGCCGCCGGTGGATGCGGCGACGGGGAAGCCGTGACGCCTCGCATCTCTCGGGTGCGCCGGGCGTCGGCGGAACGACCCGCGCGGCGAGGAATGAAACGTGAACCGTGGGTTCACTTCAGGGTTGATCGGGCAATGGTCTCGCCTGCCGGTACGCGGGGAACCGAGGTGTGCCCTTCCAACTCGGACGTTTACACGCATCCCAGTTGATTCTCGCGCCCCACCCAACCCAGTTCCGCCGTGAGACGCCGCTGTGGGCAAGGGGTCGAACGCAGAGCGGTCGACTGGAATCCGTATTAGCTTGTTGGACCGACCACGGAGTCCGCCCCGGCGACAGGACCGATCGCTCGGCTACGATCGATCATGGTGCAGGTGAAGCAGACAGTCCGTGACCTGCTCGACCGACTGCCCGACGAGTGCAGCCTCGAGGACGTGATGTACCACCTCTCCGTGCTTCAGGCCGTTGAGCGAGGGCTCGACGATGTTGCTGCCGGACGTCTCACGCCGCACGAGACCGTCGCGAGGGAGACGAGGCAAGAGTGGTTCAGCGGCCAAGGGCGGTGATCTGGGCCGACACTGGACGCGCCGACCTCGACACGACGGTGGAGTACGTGTCTGCCGAGTCACCGACCGGAGCGATCCACGTCTTCGATGCGCTGATCGCGGCGGCAGCCTCGCTTTCGGAGTTCGCCGAGCGAGGCCGTGCGATGCCCGAGCTCGGACACGACGACGTGCGGGAGATCTTCGTCTTCAGCTTCCGCGTGATCTATCAGGTCACGCCCGACGCGGTGTACGTCGCCGGGTCGCGCACGGCGCCCGCGATCTTCGAGATTGGCGTGCGCTTCGATCAGGATAATACGAACTCCAGCAGACCTCCATGCGTCCAACCGCGGCGGACGGCGATCGAATTCCAACACGCGCGAACGCGGCGGACGCCGGCTGCAACGCGGAGTGATACGGACTCCAGTTGATCCTCGCGCGGCCGCCGCGCTTGTGGTGCAGCCGCCTCGGCTGCCGGGCGGGCCAGAGGCCTGCACCACAACGCGCGAAGATCAACTGAATTCCGTACTAGGCAGTTGGTGCGCGCGTCAAAGGCCCGGTTGCCGCATCAGGAATAGTTCCGAGCGGTACTCGCCGTGTTCCGGCCACGAAGCAGCACCGCGCGACCGTGAGGGCCGTGGACGCCTTGTACTCGCATTGCCGTCCACGCGCGCGGCCGTCTGCACGGGCGAACTGTGGGCTGCTAGCGATCTGGAGCCGCGACAGGAGCCGAGTTGCCCGACGCGCTGGGCTCATCGCTGTGCTGACTCGCCAAGTAGCTGCCGGTGCCGAGGAAAATCGTTCCGAGCATGATGCCGACCCCCGAGGCGTTGAGCCAGTCGAAGGTGGTCCACCGCTTGCCGCCACGGCGCAACCACAAGGCTGCCGTCAGCCAGAGGGGGGTGGTCGCCGCCGGGATCGCAAGCACCATGAGTATGTGGCCGATGGTTGTCACTTGGGATCGCCGGAATTGCGAACTCCCGAGGATTGGAGTCGCGTGCGTTCAAGCTGTGTAACGACCCAAGCTCAGCGAACCGGCGCACGAGACGCGACGATTGTAACCACGACGCCCCCCCCGCCCCCCCGGGGGAGGCGCTGCAGCGCATGGTGAGGTCGCTCAGGTCTGGACAAAAATCTCGGCATCTCTCCTGGTGGCGAACAACTCTCCATACCGAATCTTGCCAAACCAGCCCTTCTTGTATGGCAGGAACACGCTGACACTCTGCCCCGTCTGGTGCTCCAAGCCGAGGCAAATAGCGTCGGTCTTCTCGGTCTGGCCGGGTGGAATCGTACGAACGTCGTAACAGATACCAGCCGCCCGAATCTCACCAGACGCTGCCATCGCCCGGAATGCCTGCGTCATCCGTTCGATAAGCGGCTGCGATTGTGGGTGGTCGTCGCCGTCGTAAGCAGCCTGCGAGACAATCTCGCCGCCGGTCGTCATCGTCGAACCGTATGGATAGAACTCGCCGTGTTTGGCGAGCATCTGCTGCGCGAATGGCAGCAGCGCGTTCATCAGGTTATCGAGGTCGGGATGTGCCATGCGTGTCGAGCGGCCTAGCAGGAAGCTCGGCAGCACCCGCCGCCGTGTGAACCACAAGTTCCGGAAACCCACGTACGGCCGGTGCCTGCTGCCGCGCCTGGTTCGGCGCGACCCGAGCAACGGACTGTTTGCGTTTACGACTTCATGAAATCGAGGAGGTCGGCGTTGATGACATCGGCGTGCGTCGTACACATGCCGTGTGGGTAGCCGGGGTAGACCTTCAGAATGCCGTGTTTCAGCAGCTTGACCGACAATGGTGCGGCGTCCGCGATCGGCACGATCTGGTCGTCGTCGCCGTGCATCACGAGCGTCGGCACCTCGATGGCCTTCAGGTCGTCGGTGAAGTCCGTCTCCGACCACGCCTTGATGCCGTCGTAATGCGCCTTCGCCCCGCCGATCATGCCCTGCCGCCACCAGTTCCCGATCACCCCCTCGGACGCCGTCGTGCCCGACCGGTTGTAGCCGTAGAACGGGCCGCTCGCGACGGCGCGGTAGAACTCCGCGCGGTTTGCCGCGAGCTGCTTGCGGAGGTCGTCGAACACCTCGATCGGGGTCCCGCCCGGGTTGGACGCGCTCTTCACCATGACCGGCGGTACGGCGGCGACGAGTGCCAACTTCGCGACGCGGCCCCGACCGTGGCGGGCGACGTAGCGGGCGGCCTCGCCGCCGCCGGTCGAGTGACCGACGTGGATCGCGTCGTGCAGGTCGAGGTGCGCGACGACCGCCGCGGCGTCGGCGGCGTAGTGGTCCATGTCGTGGCCATCGCCGACCTGGGTTGAACGCCCGTGGCCGCGGCGGTCGTGGGCGACGACGCGGTAGCCCTTCCCGAGGAAGAACAGCATCTGGGCGTCCCAGTCGTCGGCACTCAACGGCCAACCGTGGTGGAACACGATAGGCTGGGCCGCCTTCGGCCCCCAGTCCTTGTAATAGATGTGGACGCCATCCTGAGTGATCACGGTGCTCATCGGTTCGGCCCTCGAAGTCTCGGACCCGGTGCGGGTCAATTGACGTGTTGCCGCAGTTTATATTTGGGCCGCCCCGCCGTCCACGAACAGTTCCGCCCCGGTCATGTAACTGCTGTCGTCGGACGCGAGGAACACAACGGCCTTTGCGATCTCGTCCGGCGTGCCGGCGCGGCCGAGCGGGGTCGCGGTCGAGGCCTGTGCGACGAACGCCTTGATCTGTTCGTCGGTCATGCCGAGTTCGCTCTTGTACGCCGGGGTGACGACGGTGCCGGGGCTGACCACGTTCACCCGGATGTTCCTCCCCCGGAGGTCCACGGCCCAGGTCCGGGCGAACGACCGGATCGCCGCCTTGGTCGCCGCGTACACCGTGAAGCCCGGCATCCCCTTGACCGAGACCATCGATCCGTTGAGGACGATCGAGCCGCCCGCGGCCAAGAGCGGCAGCGCCTTCTGCACGGTGAACAGGGTCCCCTTCACGTTGATGCCGAAGTACTTGTCGAAGTGCTCCTCGGTGATCTCGCCGAGCGGCACGAACGCCCCGCCGCCGGCGTTGGCGAAGAGGATGTCGAGCCGGCCGTGCGTCTCGCGCACGGATTCGTAGAGGCGGTCGAGGTCGGAGAGGACCGAGATGTCCCCCCGGACGCCGGTCGCATTCCCGCCGAGTTCCGCTACGGCCGCGTCGAGTTCGGCCGGACGGCGGCCGGTGACGACCACCCTCGCACCCTCGGCCACGAACCGCTTCGCGGTCGCCAAGCCGAGGCCGCTGGTGCCGCCGGTGACGAGGGCGACTTTGCCCGCAAGTTTCGGTGCCATGATCGGTGTTCCCTGGGGTTTAAGTGGTTTCGACGCGGGACTGGTTCATGGCCCCGACCGCCTCGGCCGTCGTCGGGACGGCGTTGGCGATGAACCCGTAGTTGACGACCGCGGCCAGGTAGCCGTCCCCGATCACGGGGTGGCGCGGGGCGGCCGTCGCGTCCTTGACCACGGCCACCTCGAAGCCCTGTTCGATCAGCTCGCGGAGGTGGCTCTCGACGCACAGGTTGGCCAGCATCCCGCACAGGACGACCTTTTGCACGCCCCGCTTACGAAGCTGGAAGACGAGGTCGTTCGTCTGCGGCCCCCACGCCTTGTGTGGGCTGACCACCACCGTGCGACCGTCCTCGATGAACGGCTTGTACCGCGGCAGCCAGTCGGCCCCGGACCCGGCGAAGCCGTCCACGCCGAGCGGGTCGGGGCGGAAGAACTCCTTGTCGGCCAGCATCGCCTTCTCGATCGCGCCTCCGAACCGCCAGGCTTGGTCGTGCGGGTAAAGGTAGTGGGGCGAGATGAACACCCCGTAGCCCTGCGCCTTCGCGGCGGAGAACAGGCGTGCGAGATTCTCGACAGTATCGTTCTCCCTCACGCTCGCGCCGACCAGAGGCCAGGAGACGCCCGTCTCGCTCAGGACATCGTTCTGCGGGTCGATGACGACGAGTGCCGTGTCTTTCTTGTCGAAGTGCATGATGGTGCTCCGAGTTGGTCTTGCAGCGACAGACCTTTCGGGTCGGTAGCGCTGGATGGGCTGAAACTACAGAACCGCTCCCTTGGCCACGTCAGGTTCAACGGGCTGTTCGGCGGCCGGGTGACTTCCGATTGGGCGTTCCGGCTTCGTGGCGGTCAAGAGACGGGTTGGCCAGAACCGCCATCCCAACCTTCTGGAGGCAACATCGTTCATTCCGAGTTTGGCAAGCACTGCTTGGTGTTGTGGAATGGCCCGAACATCGACAATGACCAGCCGACCGCCGGGACGCAGCACCCGAACTGCTTCGCCGACTGCCTTTTCCCTGCCGGCACGTCCGCTGATGTTGTGAATCGCCAAACTCGAGAGGACCACATCAAAGCTGCGGTCCTCGAAAGGCAGCGCCGTGAGATCCCCTGTATGTAATTCGATCCGATCTGCCACTCCCTCGGCGACGGCATTGCGCTGGGTGGCGTCAGTCGAATTGCCGGACTGATCAACCCTCCGCCAGAGGTCCACGCCCACGGCCCGGCCAGTGGTGAGGCGCTGCGCGGCCATCAAGAGCACCGCACCGCGGCCGCATCCCAGGTCCAGGATGCGCTCGTCGCCACGAAGTCTCAACCGTTCAAGCAGTTCGGCCCAGACGACGAACTTGCCTCGAAGCGTGAAATGAAGGTGCCAAGCTACCAGGGCCGAAACAAGACCGCTCGGAAGCCAGAACCTCAACTTGCCGGTGACGATTGCCATGACGACGTAGAAGACGACCACGCCGGCAAGAAGAACCGTGATGTATGGAGCATCAATCCCATATGAGCCAGTCCGACGAGGTGTCGCGTGCTCGGTCATGTCAGTACTCCTCGCGCCATCGCGCGTGATCACTCGTGGCAGGTCCGCCGAACGCCCGCGCTAACCGGCGCACAAAGCAGCGAGCATTGCGCCACTGTTTGTGCGTCTGGTTCATCGCGTTGTTGGGCCGCAGCTCGCCAAGCGCGACACCGTACTCAGGGCTGCAGTTCAATCTCGCCCGGCCGCCAAGTCTGGTTGAACCATGGTTCGAGTGGGCCATAGAGCCGCAGGATCGTGAACCAGGCCTCGCCGGGAATCGTCTGGACCCAGTTGGTCGCCTTGCCGGGAGGTGGAGTCGGACCGAAGTACAAATCCACCGAACCATCGGCATTCGTCTGCAGCCCCTTATCTTGGCTGCTTAGGCTCGGGAACTGCTCGTCGGTCTGCACCATCGACCGAGTCTGCGCACTATACACGATGACCGACCAGAATTCCTTGGCCGGCACGTTCGGCGGCAGATGCAGCCGATAGTTCTTGCCGCCGTCGAGCGGCTCGTTGTTGGCGTCTACCGCAGTCCACGGGTAGATCGATCCTTCGCCGACGATCTTCGTGTCCATGGCCGGCGTGACGCCGGTGGCGATGTAGAAGAAGAACGCCGCGGCGTCGAGGTTGGCCACACCTGGCTGCCATTCGAACTTGTAGCCGCCGACGAAGGGCAATCGCCAGTGCGCGCCGTCGTAGTAGTAGCCCTCCCGGCCGCGGAAGCGGTATGCGATCGCGCGTGCGGTGGCGGCGCCGGCAGCGGCGGCCTCGGTGAGTATCTCCTTCATGCGCGCGTCAGGCGCGAAGGGCTTGCCCTTCTGGATGCCGATTGACGCCCAGAAGCCGAGCGTCGTCGGGTCGACCTCATCGGTGGGTTCCTCCTGCACGATCTGGTTCAGCATCTCCCAGAAACGAAAGTCATCCGGGCCGACCATGTTGAACGGCTTTCCGGACATGTCCACGAAGTTGAGTGCCGGCGGATTGCCAGCCTGCGAGAGTGGATAGACCTTGGTGAATTTCTTGACTGCTTCCACACCCGGCAGCGGATCACCCTTGACCAGAAAGGTGCGCCACGGCACCCAGACGCTGTAAGTCGCCGGCCGGACCACGAAATAACCCTTCGCCACTTCGCCCTTGTAGCCGGGCGGTAGCAGCAGGTACTTGCCGCCCTTGCCCTTGTCCGGCCCGGTGATGCCGACGTCTCCGGTCCAGCGATACCACATGTCGTTGATCAGCCCCAGGACCCGCGGCGGCACTTCGAGGACCAGCGGACCGTTGCGAAGGTCCAGCCAGAACCACGTGTACGGCGTGTTGTCGTTGGCGGTCAGCTCGACGGTGCGCGAATCGACCATCTGCTCCCAGATGGGTACCGTCATGTTGGCCGGTCCCATGGAGAGAATTGCTGTGCGATTGGCGAGCTGGTTCACCGGCGGCAGGGCGAGCAGGTAAGCCTGAATGGCCCGCTGATAGTCGAGATTGTCGAAGATCCTCTCGGTGCTGGCTTGGTCGGGGACACCGCCCTCGAATCTCAGGCTACCGAAGCGGGTCTTGAGCTGCGCTGGTGCGGCGATGCCGGAGGGCAGCGGCGTCGAGTACTTGAACTGTGGATTGGCCGGCGGACCGCTCAGTAATTGCGCTTGACTCGCGCTGGGCGTACCCACAGCCACTGCGGCGAAAACGGCGCACCCGAACAACCTTTGGCGCTGCTTCACGGTGAGATCCTCCTTTGGTCTCGTGCTTTTGAAAGCAGACTGGGGCTTGTGCAGGGCCCACGCGAGGGCGGCTCAACTGCGACGTTCAGCCGCGGCCGCCGCGGTGGACGGCGACCGAATCGTACCACGCGCGAACGCGGCGGACGTCGGCTGCAACGCGAAGTTAGGCCGGTGGATGTTCCGACACTCGTCCCTTCTCGATCAGTTCAGGATGGCTCTTGGTGAGTACCCACCCTTCCACGTAGTACCGAAGAATAGAGGTGCACTCCCGAAATGCGGCAACCGCCTCTAGATAGATCTGATCCGTGATGTCAGCAGGATCACCGGAGCCAACCGAGATTCTGAAGCGCGGTTCGCTGCCGCCATCGGCCCGGAGCACGGTGTGCATATGTGTTTCGGATAGATGCACGTAGCTGCATGTCCGTTCATACACCCTATCGATCCACGGGAACGTCGGAGAGAGCAGCGTGACCAAGTGCCTGTCGGTGAGCAGGTCGCCATCCCGATCTTTCAATTTCTGGATACGCGTGCCCTTGAGCACTTCGGTGGCGAAGGCGTGTGGATCGGGTACGAACCATGACGCAGCGAAGCGAAAGGCCGTGTCCATCTCTAGTCGGAGAAGCGCACCACCACAGATCATGTTCCGCGATGCGATCATCTGACGGAAGCCTCTTGCAAGGTTGATCGAGCGATTGATGGCAGCAGCTGCGAGCACATCGAGTGGATACGTTGCGCCGTCGAATGCTCGGAACATCTTCTCCGCGAGCTCCAAGTGGCATGCGACATCCTGGTCGAATCCGTCAAGGACCTCCATCACGGCATCGGACTGCGGGTTCGTCTTTGCGGTTGTCATGGCTCGGCCTAACTGCTGGTTCAGCCGCGTGCCGCAGGCCGACCAGGCGCAGGCATCGTACCAGGCGCGAGTCGGCCTGTGGCACGTCGGCTGCAACCTGAAGTTAGACAGACGCCCCGAAGACGCCGAAACCACGACCAGCGCCGCATCGGGCGAGGTGCGACAGGCCCCGCCGCGGACCCGGACCGCCCAACCCCAACCCCGACCCAGCCACGCGAAAGGTCCGACGCCCAACCGCTGAACCGCGACCGATGCCGCGCGCGAGGACTGCGTGCGGACGACGCGACCGACGGCATCGAGGGAGCGACAGTCGTCAAGCCAGACGCCGGCTTGACTTGCTGCCTTTCGCCTTGAGGCGGGCAGACGGTCGCGACGGAAGCTGGGCGAAGGGTCGCCGCGCGAGACGTGCCCGACGACACAACACCGATCGCAAGCCCAACGCGTTGCTGTCTCTTGCCATTCTGTATAACAATGTTTCGACTGACCAGTGTATCCAACCTGCCATTGCTCCTGTGTCAGCATACCACACCCGCCGACCTGCCGCGACTGGCTCCAAGGGTCCGAACCGACCGGCGTGATGGCGTCTCGACGTCGGCGTGCCGATCGGCCGGTTGGATCGTTATGCTGATCCTGAGAATGCCGCTGGAGGCCGTCAATCGGACTTGGGACCCCGGTCGGCCCGCGGTCGAGGGCAGGGGTGTGGACGATCGTCGCCTGGCATCGCGCGGGCCCGGGAGTTTCTGGATGATGGGGTGTCATGGCCGACCTCGAACACAGATGACCTTCGGCGGCGCGCCACGGGCCGAGCGCATGCGCGCTCCAGTTAATCCTCGCGCCCCGCCCAGCCCACCCGCCGTGAGACGCCGCCGAGGGCGAGGGGCTGAACGGAGCGCATGGAGGTCGACTGGGATCCGTGTCACTTCACGCGCTGCAACGACGGCGGTTTCCACCCTCCCTTGATGGCCTCGTCCTTCGGCCAGTACAGCCGCATCGCGACGTAGATCGGGCCGTTTGGTGCGGGCAGCCAGTTCGACTCCTTCTCCTTGCCCGGGGAGTCCTTCTGGATGTAGATGGTCAGCGAGCCGTCCTCATTCCTCTTTAAGTCGGGCACCATCGGCGAGTTGATGAGGTAGCGATTGATCGGGTTGTCGATGAGAAGTTGCGTCTTGGCGTCGTACATGGTCACCGACCAGAAGGCGTTGACCGGAGGTAGCTGCCCCTTGGGGAAGGTGAGCGTGTACCGGGTTGTGCTGCAATCCGGCTTGTTCCCATCGCTGTCGGTGGCGAGGAGGGGATACAGCGCCTCGACCTCGTCGTTGCCGTAGATGCCTGCCATCGCCGCGGCCGCCCGGAGCGTCCAGTCGCCCTTGTAGAATGCCCGGTCGCCTTGCGCCCCGCCGACCCGCCAGCCATTTTCGTCCTTTCCCAGCGTGGCGACCTTCTGCTTGATCTTCTCCAGACCACTCTTGACGCCCGCTTCCACCGCCTCCTTCTGCGCCGCGGTGAGCTTGGCGAGCGGGAACGGCTTGCCGGCTTCGATCCCGATCCTGGCGAACCTCTCCCGCAGCGGCCTCTCCACTTCCGCCGACCCCGTGGGAGGACAGAACTGGAGGACGAAACTCAGGTAGCCCAAGGGGTCGGCCTCGGCCGACTTCTTGTCGATGCTCAGCCACTTGATCTCCGGGGCGGGCGCCGGAGCGGCCTTGCTCAGGAACGCGGAGAGTGCCTGGACCTTGTAGCCCGCCTGCACCTTCTTCACGTTGTCGATGTCGTCCGGCCCGAAGAGTTGGGTGCGGTAGAGCACCAAGGAGAAGTCCGTCTCGCACCGGAACACCTTCTTGATGCCCTGGGGCGTCTCCCCCTTCCAGTTCGGTCCGGCAATCATGTAGGTGCCCGCGTCGTTGCCCGTGGCACGGCTGCCGACGTAGCCGTAGTTGCAGCTGTACATGTCAGCCAGCATCACGGAGTAATATCGACCCTTGTCAACTGCCGGGACGCTCAGGACGAGTGGCTCGGCCCGCAGATCGGCCCAAACGAAGGAGTACGGGGTGTCGCTGTTGGGCGTGACGACCGCCGTGCCCTTCGGCGTGTACACGCGCGCCGTGTTGTAGATCTGGTTGAAGGGGGCCTTGTACTGGCCGGACTTGGTATCGACGGCGTACTCGTACAGGATCCCGTAGCCCATCACCATGGGGAAGCCGTAGATGAAGGCCTCCTCGGCGATCTGCTTGGTCTCGTCGTTCGCGGGCTTCTCCTGAGCCAGGCACGGTGCGGCGCCCAGCCCAATCACGGTGAAGGCCATCAGCGCCAGTCTGAGAATCATCATCTGCATGTGGCAATTGCTCCTGTCTGTTGAACCGCGTCGGCCGAAGGCCTAGCAGTCCGTAGCCCGAATGACTTTCGCCACGGGCTGCTATCGCTTCTTTCCCCCGACGCCGGGCACGGCCGCGACTTGTTTCATCCACGCCGCGATCTGGCGTTCGTCGAGGTCTTCCACGGATTCGAGTTCCACGCCCCGCGTGGACTTGCCCATCGCCACCGGCGTCACCGGCGGTACCGGCTTCAGCGTCACGCCGTTCACGAACATGAGCTTGACGTGTTTCGCGAAGCCGCCGCAACAGAAGCACCAGCCATCGCCGACGCCATAGTACGACATGCCCCACTTCACGGAGCGCTGGAGGCCGGGCAGCGTCTTGGCCGCCAGGGCATCGACTCTCTCGGCGATGCCGCGCTGCGGCTGCGGCAGGCTGGCGATGTAGGCGAAGACCGGCTTGTCACCGTCTGCTGCCTTCGCGGGGCTTGCCTTGCCGGTCATCATGCTTTCCGGCAGCGTCGCGGCAGCTTTGTCTTGTGCCGCCGTGCGCTTGGCTGGCTTCCGGATGGTGGGCTTTGAAGTCTTGTCTGTCTTGCGGGCGGGCTGGGCGGGTCGGTTGGGCATGGTGGTCTCCTGTACCTCGGAAGGGTGTCGGCCTAACGCGCAGCATCAGCGGCGGCGAGCAGCGACGTCCGCTGCATGCTGTTGTTAGACCCTAATGATGGCGTGGCGTTAGTCATGCCGCATCACATCCCGCGCCTCCGGACGTACTCTCGTAGCCGCTGGTATTGGGAATCTTGCACAAGCTCTGGCGAAGCCTGCCCGAACTCGTCCAAACATTGCCCCAACTCCCGGGGTGCCCACTCTTGGTCGGCAATCACAGCACCCAGCAGACGCAGTGCGTCCGCCGGGTATCTGCGGCACAAACCCGATTCGTGCAGCAGATGCACGACGTTGTCTGGGTGTTCAATCGGTTGCAGCCAGTCCTGCACTGCAGCCAAGGCAGTCGGGAACTCGCCTCGGGCGGCAATGGTCAGCCGGGTCAAGGATTCAGCGATTCGCGGGGTGGCTAGGTCGCGCGACTTGGGCCAGACCTGCTTCCAAAACGTCTGGACACGGTTCTCCCAATAGTCTTCGCGCTGGTCGGCGGTTCCTTCGAGAGCCTGGGAGAGCGCCTGTGCGGATTCCTCAAGCCCGTCTTGAGGCAGCGCGCCAATCGCGGATCGAAACTCAGCCACTGTGTATCCCTCGGTCGGACCCAATGCTACGTACGTCAGGAAGGCGGCGAACTGTTGTCGGTGCTCGCCTAGGTCGGTGTAGTGGTTCGCGCTCTCCAGAAGCTGGGATTTGAGGGCCGTCAGCAAGGGCTGGTACAAGCGGGGTGACCACAGGAAGCCTTCCCAAACGCCTTTCGCTTCGGCCCGATTACCCCAACTGAACAGCGGCAGCAGATATTGCTCGGTCCACGGACGATCCACGCGGAAGAACGCGATCAATCGCGAACCCAGCAGTACCCGACCGTGGCGGTATCGGTCCACCTGCACATCACACAGTTCGGTGAAGAGAGGTTTGACGTCGGCTGGAAGCAGATCATTGTCGTTCGGGTTCCGCTTGAACCACAGGTTGATCAGCGCCTGCGTAACATGCCCGACTGGGTGGTTGATGGCCTCGGTGACAGGTTGGCTAATTCGCTCGCCGTTGCGCCTCATCTCGGTGCCCGCTTCCAGTGGAAGCGCTAATATGCGGCGGCACAGGTCCAGCAGGATGCCCTCGTGGCGGTCTACGGACTTGGACGCAGCCTCGATCCACCACGCCACACCGTGGGCGATTTCCTGGATGACGGCGTCGGGCATGGTCTGCACCAGCGGCGCGGCATAGCGCCACGATCGCAGCACTACTCCTTCTTCACTCCAGGTTTGCAGGGCCTCGCGCCATCGCCCGGCCGGCCACACGCCGTCACCTGCCAGATCGCGTAGTGCGAACAGGCTATGAAAGAAGCGGGTGCGGCAGACCTCGGGCCACGTGTCCTCATAGAACGGTCGCCGTGCGGGCGGTGGCTTCGTCAGCCATCGCACGAGCTCGCGCCGCCTGCGGGGGGCGATGTCGATATCCCGTCTTTCCTCGTAGTCCGGATCGCCGGTGCCGCTCATCCAGTGCGAGAACTCGTCGCTTTCGTTGGCCGCCAAGTGCCATTCCGGGCAGGCGCTGGACAGTTCTGCCAACCGCTTCTTGGCGGCGGCGCCCAGGGCGAGGCCGGATGCGTTCAGTTTGGCCAGATGCAGCCAGACTGAACGTGCCACCAAGTCTTGCCAGTAATCCGGCTCCAGGTCGTCTCGATACATCTCGCGCGGCGGGCCTGTCAGTATTGCCGCTTCCAGACGATCCTGAGTGGCCCCTGTCAATTGGCCCCCTTGCAGCACCAACAGCCGGAGTACCTCCCGCCCCGTATCCACAGACCACAGCCACCCTGCACCACCGACCAACAGCCAGTCCACCCATTGCTCGGGTGCGATACGTGCGTCCTGGCTAGCAGCAAATAAAGCCAGTCGTTTGAAGACGGGATAGGGCTGCTCGAACCACGCCTGAGCAATGCGTGTGGCGCGAGCACCGTCTTGGCTGCAAACAGCCAGCCAGGCATCGCGCAGCAACTCGATCAAGCTCACCCAATCGCGGAAGCCTCGGTTCTGCCAGTGTGGGGCGATCGATGGCAGATCCCAGTGCGAACGGTCGCTGCGGGCATCGGCTTCACCTAACTCTTGCAGCAAGCCCATTGCGTCGCACAGCAGTTGCTGAAAGTCCTCCAGCAGCAGCGGCAAGGCAGACGTCCAGCGCTCGTCGGCAAGGTCACAGAGGGCCGTATGCACGTGATCGGCGGCAAGCAACAGTTCCCAGTTCACCAACTGTGTGATCCGCGTGGGCGCGTCTGTGTGCTCTCTGTTATCGCCCCAGTGAAACGGTTGCTTCAACGCAACCTGGGGTGCAAGGAGCTCACGTAACTGCAATCGCAGCGTGGCAGTAAGCCCCTCCCGTCTCAGGCGATCCTTCCAGCGATAGAGATCGGGATCGTGCCACGATGATTTCACCCGCCCGCTGAGCAGCAGACGCCATAGCGTGCGCATCAAGTGGCCGGGGATGGCATTGGGTGCTTGTGAGCGGATTGCATCCAGCTCGGCGGTCTTGCCGTCACGCTCCAGTGAGGCAAAGCGATCGAGCTCACGTTCGATTAGCAACGGCCAGCGGTCGTGCAACTGGCCGCCACGGTGCGCGATCCAGATGATCAGCCTCGGGTCATCCAGGTGGCGCACCAACCAGCGGGCCAGATGGAACATCATGTCATCCCACTGGCTGCCGGCCATTCCCCCGGAAGCCAGTAGCATCGGCGGTGCGCGGTCATAGGATGCCGGCCGGCGGACCATGCTGAAGCGCAGCCTAGCGTCCGGCTCTTCGTGAGGGGGCACACAGAAGCGGGCTAGATCACTGTGCTGAAAACGCTCGTCCGAGAAGGCATCCAGCAACCAGTCCAGCGACGGGACGGGGTTGAAGTCGGCGAAGCGTTTTGCCGGCAGGCCAGATTTATCCGACAAGGCCCACAGCATCCGGCCGACGAAGTCGTCTTGCTGCGTACTGGCCGATGGCCGTGCCAGGGCATGGCTGACGACTATGCGCTCCTTGCCGAGCACGCCGTCGCGGTAGGTGTCTGCCCAAGCGTGCAAGGTCTTGTGCACCGCGGAATGGTCGTGGCTGCCGGCGGGCACTTCGTACAGGATGGGCGTGACGCCCTTGGCTTCCCACTCGATGGCCTTGCGGTGTTCCTGCCCCAGTTCGCAATCGCCCAGTGCCCATGCTCGCGGTGTGACTTCGCCCAGCATCCGGTCTGCGGCCAGCGCATCCATCATGTAGCGCAGCACCGGGTCATTTATGCTGTAGCCTACAAAGCACACCACGTAGTTGCGGAACAGCTCGCTCACGAAGCGAGCCGCCCAACGTTCGGTGAGGTAGGCTAGCCCGAAATCGCCGCTGGTCACCACCAGCCGATTCAGTGCCGTGTCCTCTGTCTTCTCGGGCAGCAGGCCATGCAGATAGACCAGCCCGTTCCAGCGGCTGTTCTTCGGGATTGGCAACATCGGCGCTGCATAGGCCTGGAACACTTGGCCTGTGCGCTTGGCCGCCGTGTGAAACACGCGGTCGAAGTTGGTGGTGACCAGCCGCAGCGCGCCCTCGCGGCTGCGCGCCAGCCGTAGCAGCGCCGCCTGCGTGTCGGTGGCACCCTTGCGGCGTAACTTGGGTCTCAGCGCCTCTGCCAGCGCGCGGCGGACGGCCAGGCGCTGCCCCGGCAGGCGTCGCTCCAGCAGATCGAGAGTAGCGTCGAACCGCCCACGGTCGAAGGCCTCGCGCTCGATGTCCGAGGGCTCCGTGCCGTTCAACTGGTAAATCTGCTCAACCAGCCCCTCGAAGCCCGGCAGGCCGGCGGGGTAGGAAATGCCGGCGCCGCAGAAGAAGACCACGCGACCCTCTTCGTGCGTCTGCAAGAGCGCATCGGGAATATCGGGGCCGTGGGTGATGAATTGCATTTCCTTTGTTTCCTATCCAATGCGCGCGCATACGAGCAACTGAGATCTCCGTGGGTCTAACAGTGTTTCGACTGACCACCGTATCCGACCTGCCATTGCTCCCCGTCAGCATGCCACACCCGCCGACCTGCCACGACCGGCTCCGCGGGACGAAAGCGACCGGCGTGATGCCCTCTCGACGTCGGTGTGTCGCTCGGCCGGTCGGATCGTTATGCGGATCGTAAAAGTGCCGCTGAAGGCCGTCAACCGGACTTGGAACTCCGGCCAACCCGCGGTTGAGGGCGTCGGGGTGGATCATCGTCGTCGTGACAGCGCGGTGACCAAAGGAGTTCCGGGAGGTTCCGGCGCTCCGAGTGTCCGGATGTCCGGGTGCCATGATGTCGCGGCCCACCTCCAAATGGATGCGTCGCGAAGGAGTGCCGGACGGCGTGGCACGAGGCGCGCGGGGTCGGCCGGGCTGCCAAGGCGGCCGCGGCGACGGAGCGATGAGCCGGTGAATCCTGGCCACGCCTGCCCGCGACTGTCCGACGAGCCGTTGAGCCGCACCCAGAGCTGGCGATCCCGTGCGATGCAGTGCAGTCTCCTCCCTCGGCCGCGAGGTACGCGACGTCACCGTCGAGTTCCACCGGCGTTGCGAAGTCCAGGATGACACTTCGCGGACTCACGAGCATGTACAATCGCTGGCGCTCGGGTCTTGATCCATGAACGGCAGCGCACAAATCCGACGTGTCTGCACCTGCCGCTGGCCCGCAGCGCTGGTCGCATCGCTCGTTGCGACGGTGTGCGTCGCCGACGCGCCGCCGGCCTCGCCAGCACCGCTCGCTTCGCCAGCGCCGCCCGCTTCATCAGCGCCGCCCGCTTCATCAGCGACGCCCGCTCCGCCAGCGCCGTCGGCGCCCCCAGCGCCCTCGGTGCCTCCTGTGTCCGCCTCACCATCGGCCGCGCCGGCGACGAGCGGATCGGCGTCGCCGTCCGCGCCGTCGTCCTCCGAGTCGTCGTCCTCCGAATCGGCGCCCGCCGAATCAGCCGCCTACCGATTCCATGCCGCCGACGCTGCAACCGTACTGGCCGGCCGACGCCGAGCCGCTCGACGATCCAAATGTGCCGGTTTCCGGCGAGCTGTCTCCGAACTTTGGCCTGATCTATCGAGATCCGTCGAACTGGCTCGGAATCCCACCCGACAAGGAACTTCTCAACTTCCTCCGCAATCCGCTGAAATCGATCGACGAGAAGTACGGCGTGCTCTTCAGCGGCGCATACACCGCCCTCTTTCAGCAATCGATCGGGCCGGGCGCCGTCAACGGCGCCGCGGGGGACCTCGACCTGCTCGCGCGCTGGGTCGTGCTCGGTCGTGGCACGAAGGACACGGGCACGTTCTACTTCGCCGCCGAGAACAGGCACCGCCTCGAGGCCAACACGCCGTCGGAGATCGGTGGCGAGATCGGCTCGCTGCTGGGCACGACCAATGGCTTCAACAATCGCGGCTGGGCGGTCAAGGAGGCGTATTGGGTTCAGCGGCTCTTCGAGGATCGGCTCCGCTTCGGTCTGGGACGCGTCGATTCCGAGAACCTCGTCGGTGGCTACAAGCTCCAGAGCGCCAACACGTCCTTCCTGAACAAGGCGTTCTCCACGAATCCGGCGATCGCGTTCCCAGGCAGCGGCATGGGCGCGGCGTTCTCCGTCAAGCCCGTCGAGTGGTTCTACGTCGCGGCCGGCGCGGCGAACGCGTACGGGAAGACGACGACGATCAGCATCGACGACCTCTTCGACGAATGGCGGCTCTTCAGTTGGGTGGAGGTCGGATATACGCCCAAGATCGAAGGGCTCGGCGAAGGGCGCTACCGCGTCGCCGCATGGCACATGGACAGCCGCGAGCTCACCGGGCAGCCATCCGACAGCGGCATCTCGTTCATCGTCGACCAGGAAGTTGGCGAGCACATCTCGCTCTTCGCCCGATACGGGTATGCCGACGGGCAGCTTACGAACGTCAGGCAGATCGCCGAGGCCGGTGGCGCGTATGAAGGCCTCTTCGGCAGCTCGTCCGACCTCACCGGTCTTGCATTCGCGTGGGCCCAACCCGAAGCGGACCTGCGCAACCAGATGGTCCTCGAGGCGTTCCATCGCTTCCAGATCACCGGCCGGGTCCAGCTCACGCTGGGCATGCAGTTGATCATCGATCCCAGCAACGCTCCCGACACCGACGCCGAGGGCGTCTTCTCGGCACGGTTGCGAGTCACCTTCTGACCCTCAGTCGCAGGCCATTCCTGCGAGAATGAACAGCACCCATGGCCAAGCGAAGCGCACGATCACGGCACCGCATCGAACACGATCTCCTCGGCGAACGGCGCGTTCCGTCGGCGGCGCTTTATGGCGTCCAGACGCTCCGCGCCATCGAGAACTTCAAGATCTCCGGCGTGCCGCTCCATCACTATCCCGACCTCATCCGGGGCTTCGCGATGGTGAAGATGGCGGCCGCCCGCGCCAACGCCGACATCGGCGCCCTGCCCAAGCCGATCCTGCGCGGCATCGAGGGCGCCTGTCGCGAGCTCATCGCCGGCAAGTGGCACGAGCAGTTTCCGGTCGACATGTTCCAGGGCGGCGCGGGTACGTCGACGAACATGAACGCCAACGAGGTCATCGCGAACCTGGCCCTGCGGCGCATGGGACGCTCGTTCGGCGACTACGAGCATTGCAGCCCGCATGACCACGTGAACCTGTCGCAGTCGACCAACGACGCGTACCCCTCGGCGCTGCACGTCGCGATGCTGCTGTCGAACGACCGGCTCGTCGCCGAGCTGAACCAGTTGGTCAAGGCGTTCGAGGCCAAGGCGCGGCGCTTCGGCCGCGTGCTCAAGATGGGCCGCACGCAGCTCCAGGACGCCGTGCCGATGACCCTGGGACAGGAGTTCGGCGCGTTCGCCGCGTCGATCGGCGACGAGGTGCGCGCACTGACACGCGTCTCCAGCGTGCTTTGCGAGGTGAACATGGGCGCGACGGCGATCGGGACGGGTCTCAACGCCCCGCGCGGCTATGCCCAGCGGTGCGCCCGCCATCTGGCGCGCATCACGCGAAAGCCCATCGTGCTCGCCGCCAACCTGGTCGAGGCGACCCAGGACACGCAGGCGTTCGTGCTCTACTCGTCCGTCCTCAAGAGCGTCGCGATCAAGCTCTCCAAGATCTGCAACGACCTGCGGCTGCTCGCGTCGGGTCCGCGCGCCGGGCTTTCCGAGGTCCGGCTGCCGGCGATGCAGCCGGGATCGTCGATCATGCCGGGGAAGGTGAACCCGGTCATTCCCGAGGTGGTCAACCAGGTGTGCTTCAAGACGATCGGCAACGATCTCGTCGTGACGCTCGCGGCCGAGGCGGGCCAGCTCCAGCTCAACGTCATGGAGCCGGTGATCGCCCAGTGCATCTTCGAGTCGCAGACATTGATGCTCAACGCGGCGAGGACGCTGCGCGTGCATTGCGTCAGCGGCATCGAGGCGAACGAGCGCGTCTGCCGCGGGTACGTCGAGCGATCGATCGGGATCGTCACGGCCCTCAATCCCATCCTCGGCTACGACCGCGCGACGGAGATTGCCGCCGAGGCGCAGCGGACCGACCGAGGTGTCGTCGAGCTGGTGCGCGAGAAGCGACTGCTGACCGAAGAGCAGATCCGCCGCGTGCTCGATCCGCAGACGCTGACGGCGCCGCACGCCCGCGCATCGCGCCGGAGCCGAGCGTGATCTGGCTTCAACTGCTGGTGGTGCTCGGGGCGATCGTGCTCGGGGCGCGCATTGGCGGCGCCGGGCTCGGCACCATGGCGGCGCTGGGCCTCGCGGTGCTGGTCTTCGTCTTCGGCCTGCCGCCGTCGTCGCCACCTGGCGCCGTGCTGGCGATCGTCGTCGCGGTGGTCACCGCCGCGGCGACCATGCAGGCGGCGGGTGGCATGGACCTGCTCGTGGCGTGGGCCGAGCGAGCATTGCGCGCCAACCCGAAGTGGATCACGTTCGTCGGTCCGGCGGTCGCTTATGTCTTCACGTTCTTCGCGGGAACGGGACATGTCGCCTATGCGATCCTTCCCGTGATCGCCGAGGTGGCGCGCAAGGCAGGGATCCGCTCCGCGCGACCGATGGCCGTCACGGTGATCGCCTCGCAGCAGGCGATCACGGCGAGCCCGCTCTCGGCGGCGACCGCGGGCTTGATCGCCATTCTGACGACCGGCGGTCTTCAGATCGCTGGCCAGAACGTCCAGCTCTGGCACGTCCTGGTCATCTGCGTTCCGAGCACCTTCATCGGCTGCATGATCGCGGCGTTTGTCATGTGCTTCGTCGGCAAGGACCTTGCGGACGATCCGGAGTACCAGAAGCGCCTCGCCGACGGGTTGGTGAAGGCGCCCGAGGCGACGCCAAAGCTGGCGCCGGAAGCGCGGCGACGGGCGCTGGGTTCGATCGTGATCTTCGTCGTGTCGGCGCTCCTCATCGTCGGCTTCGGCGTCGTCGAATCGATGCGCCCGACGTACCAGGAGGTCGCCAAGCCACCCGCCACGGTGACGGTCAAGGAGCTCGAGAAAGCCGTCGAGAACCTGCTCGACGCCGAGCGCCGCGAGGAATCGATCGAGCGTCCGGCGCTCGCCGAGAAGCTTCAGGAGATCGCGGGGCGCCCCGCCGAGATGCGCACGGTGATCGTGCCCGTTGCGACATTGATCCAGATCGTCATGTATTGCGCCGCGGGATTGATGATGCTCTTCTGCGGGGCGAGCCCGGCGAAGGCGGTCGTGACGCCGGTGGCCACGGCCGGGGCGGTCGCGGTCGTCTCGATCGTCGGGCTGGGCTGGCTGGGCAACTGCTTCTTCGACGGCAACAAGCAGCAGATCGTCGGCGCGCTGTCCGAGATCATCCGCGCCCACCCGTGGGTCTTCGCGGTCGGTCTCTTCGCGCTCTCCGTGCTCCTCTTCAGCCAGGCGTCGACGGTGGCCGCGCTCATGCCCGTGGGCATCGCATTGTCGCTGCCGGCGACTTCCCTCATCGCGATGTTCCCCGCCGTCAACGGCTACTTCTTCCTGCCCACCTACGGCACGATCGTCGCGGCGATCGCCTTCGACCAGACGGGCACGACGCGCATCGGCCGCTTCGTGCTCTTCCACAGCTTCATGTTGCCGGGACTGATCGCGACGATCTCGGCGGTCGCCATCGGCAGCGCGATTGCGGCGGTGATCTTCTGAATTCCGTGCGCTGGATGGCCGCGGTCGCTTATATGGAGTCCAGTTGAACGCATGAAAGTCTACTGGAATCCATATCACTTCCCCAACTGCCGCGCCGGCGTCGTCGTCTCGATGTGCGCGATGAGGTCGTATGTGTCGATCACCATGATCGGCTGGAACTGAACATCCATGGCCATGGCGCCGATGGCGCGCATGCCGAGGCGGTTGGTCAGCCACGATGAGCCGGGATCGTCCGGCTTCGCGCCGCGCACATCCAGGATGAAGATCGGCGCACCGTGCGCCGAGAGCCGATGCTCGAGCGTCGCGGGGCCTGGCGGCTTCAACGGGTGGTCCGTGAGCCCGCCATCGCCGACGGCGGTGTAGCGCCCCTTCGTCGTCGTGAATCCGACGACCACCATCTGGCCCGGGAAGCGGCTCGTCAGGAAGCCGCCCATCGCCTGCGGGTTGCGGCCCACGTGGCCGTTGTGGGCCCAGAGCACGATCTTCTCGCCGGGGTTTTGCTCGAGCAGCCACGCGATGTTCGCCGCCATGCTTTCGTCGCGGATGCCCGAGCCGCCCATCAAGGGCACGGCGAGCATCCGCGCGCACTGGTCGAGGATCTCGGCGTTGTGGATCGCCCGTTCCGTTGCGGCCTTGCCGGCCGCGGCGACCAGCGCGGCGCGCCGCGAGCGCAACGCCTCCAGCAGCGCCGCGGTTCCCTTGGTGGCGGCCGCGCGGCTGGCATCGTCCCGCTCGAGCTGCGCCGCCTTCGTCGCGGCATCCTCGCTGCTCTCGATCCGGAGCGAACCGGCGCCGCCGTGCTTGATGTCGGTGTCGATCGACGCGGTGTAGGGCCAGCGCTGTCGATCTCGGCCCGTGGTCGTCCCGGTGACGAAGCCGACGATCTCCGCGCCGTCGAAGGCGAGGTCGAACGCCGGATCGACGGGATGCTCCACGCCATCGAGCTCGATTCGCAGGTCGTCGAACCACGCCTTTCCCTCGCCGGGCATCAAGACGCCGAAGTTGATGTTCACCGTCCTGTCGGGCACCGGAAGCGTGAGCTCGAGGCGCGTCCACTCGGTGGTGCCGCGCAGACCGCGATTCTGCATGTTGTCGAAGCCGAGCATTTCCTGGGCGGGGCCGTCGTTGCGCCACCACAATCCCGCCCAGCCATTGGTCAGGCCCTGTGTCTTGATCCAGCCGGACAGCTTCACGGTCTTGCCGCGGGCCTGGTCGACCGGAAACGTCGCGGTGGCAACGCCGAAACCCTCGGACCGCCCCCGGCGCATGCGCGCCTTGCCCGACGCATCGAGCGCCGTCGAAACGGCGTCGATGCTCTCGATGAGTTCGGGCGCCTGCGCCTGGGCGAAGCGGCGCACGTTGGCCAGCGCCACGGAATGGGTCTGCATGTCGAAGCCGGTGAACTGAATGCGCCGCGCGTCGTCCTTGGCTGCGTTCCCGGCGTTGAATCGGCGCATCCACTGGACCATCTCGCGCACCTCCTCGGTGCTCCACGTCCAGAAGTACATGCCGTGAATGAGCTCCTCCACCGAGCGAGAGCCGTCGTCGCGGCCCAGCACATAGTCGTTGAGCGGCTCGCACTCGGGTTGGTTGGCCTCGATGGCGAAGATCGAGAAGCCCATCCGCTCGACAAGGAACTCGAGCAGGCGGTGCTTCATCTGGAACACCTCGCGCGTTCCATGCGTCGGCTCGCCGAGCGCGACGATGCGGGCGTCGCCGACCATCCTGCGCAGCGGCTCGAGATCGTCGAATCCGTTTTCCGCCTCGACGGTCCGCACGGCAGAGCCATGCGCGGAAAGCCACTCGGTGACCGCGGGGGCGTTCGAGACGTCGCCGTCGTCAATCGCGGCGGTGGGCGATGGCTCGCGGGGGGCGCACGCCGTCATGGCACTCGACCACGCCGCCGGCAGCAGGAGCGAGAGGGACCAGGACCCGATGATCGATGATCGACGCATGTGTTCTCCTGATGCCAGAACGGTATCGCCGCGCGGAGGTCACGTCGGGGTTGCTCGTCGCGCGGGTCTGGTTCATTCGTGCGTTGGTGTCGCTCGAACGGGATCGGGCACCGTCGCCGCGCGCCTCGGTGGACGGCCTCGGCGGCGCGCTGCGCCGTCGAGCCGACCGCGTTGCCGCACGGCCGCAGGTGGCCGTGCCCATTGGCCAGCATCGCCGCGTCGCATGCGCGCTGTCGTTGGCGCCGATCATCGGTGCCGATCATGGCCACCCCGATTCGAACCAAGCGGCGGCGTCGGGACACCCGCCTGTCCATCTTGTGCATCGGTCCAAATCATGTACCGTTGCGGTTGCGATGGCGAAGCGATCGCGACCACCGGGGTCGTGTCAGCGCTCCACCAGTTCGGTTCCGTGGACCACTCCGCTTCCGAACCTTCTTTCACGTCGAAGGGACGTCGCCACGATGTCCGATGCGCCGGTGACACGATTGATCGCCAAGGCGGCCGGCGGCAGCGACTCGGCGGCCGCGGAGCTGCTGGCGCTGGTGTACGAGCAGTTGCGAGAACTCGCCGGCGCGATGTTCCGCGACCAGCGGCCGGGCGGCACCCTTCAGCCGACGGCCCTCGTGCACGAGGCGTACCTGCGGCTCGTCGGCCAGGAGATCGACTGGTCGAGCCGCGCCCAGTTCTTCGTCGTCGCGACCAAGGCGATGCGCAGCATCCTCGTCGATCATGCCCGGTCGCGCGGCCGCGCGAAGCGCGGCGCCGGCTGGGAGCGCGTCACCATCGACGTGGCCGACGAGACGCCGATGGCGTCCGGCGGCGTCCCGATCGAGGCGATCGACGCCGCGCTGGACGCGTTGGCGTCGCTCGATGAGCGCAAGGCGCGGCTCGTCGAGCTGCGCTTCGTCGGCGGCCTCACGGCGGAACAGGCGGCGGACGTGCTGGGGATCTCCCGTTCGACGGCGGCGGAGGAATGGCGCGTCGCCCGCGCCTGGCTCCATCAACGCCTGGCGCCGGAAGGGATGTGACTGCGATGTCCGCCAACGAAGCGTGCGAGAGGTTTCAGCGCATCGAGGCGATCTTCCGTCGCGCGCGCGAGCTCGGCGGCGCCGAGCGCGACGACTACATCGCGTCGACATGCGCCGACGACGCCGCGATGCGCATCGAGGTCGTCGGCATGCTCCGCGCCGACGATCGTCCCGCCGGCGTGCTCGATCAGCCGGCGTTGGGCGGCGACTTCGACCTCGCCCGCCTCGAGGCGGCGGCCGACGCGAGTCGGGTCCGCGTCCCGGGTCGAATCGGCCACTACGAGATCGTGCGCCGCATCGGCCATGGCGGCATGGGCGTCGTGTACGAGGCGCAGCAGGAGGAACCGCGGAGATCGGTGGCCCTCAAGGTGATGAACGCGGGAACGTCGGGGCGTCGATCGCTGCGGCGCTTCCGTCACGAGGCCCAGGTGCTCGGCCGACTTCAGCATCCGGGCATCGCCCAGATCTTCGAGGCCGGCGTGGACGACTGGGGCGACGGGCCGCAGCCTTACTTCGCGATGGAGCTCGTGCGCGGCGCCGAGCTGGCACGTTACGTCCGCGACCGGCGCCTGGGCGTGCGCGAGCGGCTGGCGCTGCTCGCGAAGGTGTGCGACGCCGTGCACCACGCCCATCAGAAGGGCGTGATCCATCGCGATCTCAAGCCCGCCAACATCCTGGTCGTCGAAGGTGGCGACGACGACACGGACGGCAGCGGTTCGCGCTCCCCGGAACTCGTCGTTGCGCAGCCGAAGATCCTCGACTTCGGCGTCGCCCGATTGCTCGATCCGGACGCTTCGTCGGCAACCGGCCAGACGAACGCGGGTCAGATCCTCGGCACCGTGCCCTACATGAGTCCCGAGCAGGCCGAGGGCGATGGCGCCGCGCTCGACATCCGCACCGACATCTATTCGCTGGGCGTCGTCGCGTTCGAGCTGCTCGTCGATCGTCATCCACACGACCTGCATGGCAAGCCGCTGCACGAGGCGCTGCGCATGTTGCGCGAGCGCGAGCCGCCGCGCCTGGGTTCGATCGACCGCCGGCTTCGCGGCGACGTGGAGACGATCGTCGCCAAGGCGCTCGAGCGGACGCCCCGCCGCCGCTTCGCCTCGGCCGCCGAGATGGCCGCCGATCTTCGGCGCGTGCTGCGCCACGAACCGATCCAGGCGCGCCGCGCAGGGCCGCTCGAGCAGATGCGCAAGTTCGCGCGCCGTCATCGCGGCATCGTCGTCGCGGGCGCGGTCGCCGCCTTGGCGATGGCCGTGGCGACCGCGGCCGCGATCCGGCTGGCGGTGGTCGCCGAGCGCGCTGGAATCGACGAGCGGCGCCTGCGCGAGATCGCCGACGACCGGGCCGATGCCGCCGGGCGCGCCGCATACCAATCGATGCTCGCCGCCGCGGCGGCGTCGCTGCGCTGGCACGAGACCGAGGAAGCCCGACAGCAGCTCGACGCCGTGCCCGCCGAACGACGCGGCTGGGAATGGAGGCATCTGCACAGCCGCCTCGACGACAGCATGGTCGCCGCGCTCGATGGTCCGGTCAGCATGGTGCGCGTCGCGTTCAACCCATCCGGCGAGGAGATCGTGCTCGCGACGGCCAACGGCGTGCTTGAGCGCCGGCGCGCGGACGACCTGTCGCTGGTCGCCGGGGCGACGATGCCCGGCAGCTATCGAGCCCGCTGGACCACCGGCATGGTCCCGTCCGGCGCAGGCGCCTTCTGGATCTCGGCCCGCGCGGCGGTGGTCGAGATCGATGCGACATCGCTGACGCCCATCCACGCGCAGCAATTGCCGAGAACGGTGGTCGCCGTCGATCCGACGGGGCGTTTCATCGTGCGTCAGTCGACGCCAGCGACGCATGAGCCCGGCGAGCAGGTCGTGGAGCTGGTGCGGATCGCCGACAACACGACGATCGCGAGCGGCGCGCCCATGCGCGCCGGCGGCGCGGTGGCGGAGTTCTCGCGCGACGGTGGACTTGCGGCCTTTTGCCAGGATGGCGCCGACGGGCTCCTCGTGCATTCGACGGACGACGGGCGCGAGATCCTCCATCGAGCCGACCTGCGATTCGTGAGCCGTCTGCGCTTCAATGGCGATCGCTCGCTGCTCGCCGTGGCGACGTTCGATGGCGCGGTGCACCTGCTTCCCTTGGACGATGCTGCGCCTTTGCCGACGCTGCTCGGGCATCAGGCCGCGGTCTCGGCGATCGACTTCTCACCCGACGGCTCGCGCCTCGCGACGGCGGCGCGCGACGAGACCGTGCGCTTCTGGAGCCTCGCCGATGGGCGGGCGCTCGCCGTGATGCACGGCCACGGCGCGGCGCCGAACGACCTCGCGTTCTCTCCCGACGGCACGCGCGTCGTCACCGTGTGCGGCGGCGATCGATCGATCCGGCTCTGGAGCGCCACCGAGGGGCACGATCCGCGCGTGCTGCCGACGCCGCAGACCGTCTATTCCCTCGCGTTCTCGCCGGATGGCTCGCGTCTCGCCGCCGCGTGTCTTGGTGGCGATCGACCCGTGCGCGTGTGGGACGTCGACAGCGAAGCCGAGACCGGGGCGTTCGGCGAGGGCGCCGCCAGCGCCATCGCGTTCGACGACGCCGGCCGGCGCCTGGCCGTCGGCCGCGCCCATGGAGACACGACCGTGATCGACGCCGTCGATGGCGCCGTGCTTGCGACGCTCCCGGGCCATTGGTGGCGGACGGACTGGCTGCGGTTCGTTGGCCACGGCACCGAGGTGCTCTCGCTGGGCAACAGCAGCACGCTGCTTCGCCATGATGCGGCCACCGGCAAACGACTCGACTTCAAGCGCCACCTCGGCGCCGAGAGCACCCTCGGCATGTCGGCGGCGCTGGCGCCGGCGGGCGACATGCTCGCGGTCACGGCGAATGCCGACATCGTGCTGCTCGATCCGCGCACTTTGATCGAGATCGGCCGCTTGATCGGTCACGAGGGATCGGTGCACGCGGTGGCGTTCAGCCCGGATGGCACGCGCCTGGCCAGCGGCGGCATGGATCGCGTCATCCGCCTCTGGGATGTCGCCACGCGGCACGTCGTGGCGACCCTCGAGGCGCACATCGAGACGGTCTATGCGATCGCCTTCTCGCCCGACGGAAGGCGCATCGCCTCGGGTGGCAACGACCGCGTCGTGCGCATCTGGGACGCCGTCACGTTCGACCAGCTCGTGCGACTGCACGGCCACGGCTCGTTCGTCTATTGCCTCGCGTGGCGCCCCGACGGAAGTTGCCTTGCTTCGGGCGGCGGCGACGACACGGTCCGGCTGTGGGACACGCGCCCGTTCCGCGAGTCGCGGCGCGCGGTGACAGGAGGCGCTTCGCCCGCCAACGTCGATTGAATCGACGGGCCGGATGGGCCGTGGTCGATCTTCGAATGCGTTCGGCCATCGGAGATTCCAGCGATTTCCCCGGGCGCGCACGGCGCGAATGTCGTCCGTACCCAAGGACCGCGGAACGCGCCGGCGTTCGACGCCCCGTGCGTCCTGGAGACCGACCATGCGCAACACCAAGCCTCTTCATGTCGGCGTTGTCGCGGCAGTGCTGGCGGCGCCGATGGCGCTCGCCGAGACATGGCCGACGGGCAGCACGATCATCGTTCCATCCGACTATCTCGTGACCGAGACGCTGGTCATCGAGCCGGGCGTGACCGTCAAGCTCGGCGCCGGCGTGAGCCTCTCCGTCGCCGCGTCCGGCACGCTGCTGGCGGATGGCAGCGCCGCATCGCCGGTGCTCTTCACCTCGCAGGGCGACGAGCGCTGGGGAGGGATCAAGTTCCTGCCCGGCTCGAATGGGCAACTGGTCCACGCCACGATCGGCCACACGGCGGCGCGCGGCATCCGCATCGAGGGCGCGTTCCCCACGATCGAACGCTGCCGCGTCGAGGATGTCGCCGGCACCCTCGCCGAGACGTCGGCGCGCGGCATCGAGATCGTCGGCGTCGGCGCCAACCCCGTGATCCGCCGGTGCGCCATCGACGGCGTCGTCGGCTACGGCAACACCGCCGGGAACTGCTGCGTGGCCCACGCCGGCGCCGGTTGCACCAACGGCGCGTGTCAGGGACTCGTGTGCGAGATCGATTCGTTCTGCTGCGACGTCAGCTGGGACGGCATCTGCGCCAGCGAGGCCGGCTCGCTGTGCGACGGCTGCCCGGGATGGGTCGGCGCGGCCGGCGCCAATGGGTCGAACGGTTCGGCTGGTCCCGTCGGCACGTTCCTCTTTCCGGCCGGTGGCGATGGTGGCGGCGGCGGCGCGGCGACTTCCGGCGGTGCCGGCGGCGCCGCTGGCTGGGCGTACGGCATCGAGGTCCGCCAAGGCGCGGCGCCGCTGATCGCGGACAACACCATCGACGACGTTCGCGGCGGCACGGGTGGCGATGGTGGGCAAGGAGGCGAGGGCGGCGATGGGGGCGCGGGAGGCGCCGGCTTCGTCGGCGTGATTCCCGGCGACGGTGGCGATGGCGGCAACGGCGCCGCTGGCAAGCCCGGTGGCGTCGGCGGCGCCGGCGGCGCGGCGCGCGGCATCCAGCTCTGGGACATGCCCTCCGCGTCGACGTGCTATCAAAATGTCATCACCCACGTGATCGCCGGCGACGGCGGTGTCGGCGGCAATGGCGGCGCCGGAGGCAAGGGTGGCAAGGGTGGCGCCGGAGCAAGCTGCTCGAACTTCTGCCCCGCGGGCGATGGTGGCGACGGTGGCAATGGCGGCGCCGGCGGCGCAGGCGCCAATGGCGGAGCGGGCGGCACCGCTCGCGCCTTCGACGTTCAGAACGCGACCGGCCTGGTGACGCTGGCGCACAACACCGCGGCGGCGATCGCGAACGGTGTCGGCGGCGCCAAGGGCGATGGCGGCGCGGGCGGCGCGAAGGGTGCCGGCGGCGCGGCTGGAACAAGCCCGACGGGGCCCGATGGTTCGCCTGGCGCCGCTGGTTCCAACGGCGCGGGTGGCGCTGCGGGGGTTGTCGGCGCAGCGGGCGACACCAACGGCGTGCGCGCCAACGGCGCATCGACCTCGGTGCTCGCCCATCACAACATCCTCGAGCTCGACGGAAGCGTCGGCACGTGCCTGCTCGCCGGCGGCTCGGCGCAGATCGACACCGACTACAACTGCTTCTGGGGCTTCGTGACGTACATGTCCGGCGACGTCGAGGTCGGCTTCAACGACCTCGTCGCCGATCCGCAGCTCGCCGATCCACGCGGCGCCGATGCGCACCCGATCGGCTCGTCGCCGGTGATCAACGCCGGCCTGAACGCGATCATCGTGCACGACGTCGCCGACATCGACGGGGACGGCAACACGCTGGAGCCGGTGCCGCTGGACATCGACGACAACCCGCGCGTCTCCGGTGGGGTGGTGGATCTCGGCGCCTTCGAGTTCAACGCATGTCCGGCCGATCTCGACGGTGACGGCGTCGTCGATGGTGGCGATCTCGGTCTCCTGCTCGGAAGCTGGGGCGGCGCCGGCGCCGGCGACATCGACGGCAACGGCGTCGTCGACGGCGCCGACATGGGCCTGCTGCTTGCGGCGTGGGGCGATTGCTGAGGCGTGCGGGTACATCACGCACGAGAGTGGACGGTGATTCGTATGAATCCCATGTGCGCCTGCGAACGCGGGGCGGGCGCCAGAAGCCGCCCGCCCCGCATTGCTGCGTCCGATCATCGGGGTGCGATCCCGCATCACGACCATCCGCCGAGCATCACGCCAAGATCGCCGCCGTCGACACTGCCGTTCTGGTCGAAGTCGGCCGAGCAGCCACCGCAGCCGGTGCACGGACCCCATTGGCCGAGCAGTTCGCCCAGATCTGCGCCGTCGACCTGACCGTCGCCGTTGAGGTCCGCGAGATTGGATGGTGCCAGTGGCTCGAGGAGGGCTTGAAGTCCCAGCACGGCTGCTGGCTCGAACACCCCATCCCCGTCGACGTCCACCGAAACCACCAGGTTGTACCAACCGAGCAGATCGACGGAGAGCGCCTCGACGACCACCGGGATGGTTGCGGTTGCCCCGGGCGCGACGTTGATGACGCCAGTCACCACGGCGCCCGGACCGAGGCAATCAAGCGAGAAGATCTGGGATTCGGCCGGACCGTCGTTCAAGCCGTCGCTGGCGCCGTCGTCCGCGTTGTACACGGCGATCGTGTACGGAGCCGAGATCGACACTCCAGAGATATTGACGAGCTTGATGTCGATCTTCTTGGGGACCTTCTTCACGATGCCCGCCTGGCCGGAATCCCGCCCTCGCTGCATCAGGTACTCGCATCGGACCGAACCTTGGCGCCCCTTGGGGTGGTTCGGGTCCGAGCTGCTCGTCACCGTGGCGAGCCATGATGCACTTACGACGTTGGTGACGCAGGAGGGCACCGTGAGCGTGATCGGAATGGTCACGCACTCACCGGTGTTGAGCGAAACAACGCCCATCGTGGAGTTCCCGTCCGTGACGGACCACAGGATGCCCGGGCACGGGGGCGTGCCGGTGCCCGGCAGGCCTTGCAGGACGTAGGTGAAGGAATCCGGGGGCCCGAAGTTGCAGATCACCAGCTCCGGGGAGTCGAGGCAGTCGACGAACGGCGTGATCCACATCGAGAACGGGCAGGGTCCTTCGCGACTGAGATCGTAAACCTGCTTCACGCGCGTCGCGGACAGCGCCGCGTCGAAGAGCATCACTTCATCGAGCCAGACTCCGCCGTTGCCGAGTTCACACCCCACTGTGGTGAGTCCGCAGTAGGTGTTGGTCAGGGGCTGGACGTCGTGGAAGACCACTGGATCTTGCACCACTCCATCGATGTAGAAGGCGACGGTGCCGCCAACCGTGCATCCCGTCCCAGCAATGCATGAGGGCTTGGTCACCGTGACGGCGACATGCGTCCAGGCGTCCTGCGGCACCACGGAGGTCGATGAGACCGTCTCGCTGGCACTCCCGCCGCCGCAGGATGAGTGATCGGAGAAATAGAGCGTGCCGTTTGAGTTGAATCCAATCGCCCAGAAGTCAGATCCTGCGGCAGCGTGGGAGCTGGCGACCTCGGTCGTGGACGATTCGCGAACCACCCACGCGGAGAACGAGAAGCTGTCGGGCCCAAGCACGGGGCCCGGGTTCAGGAATGTCGAACCCGCCGTAGAGGGCGTGAACGCGAACGCGGCGCCGCGCACACCCTTCCTGATCGGGCACGCACCGGGGGTCGAGGGATTGCAGCGGATGTAGAGATCGTGCGATCCGATGAAGTCGTCGGTCCCCGCCGAGAAGGAGGGGACGGATGAGAAGGAATCCAGGGGCCAGTAGGCGACAAGGTTGGCCACATTGTCCATGCAGGGACACGGCGTGGTTGAAGCGGTGCACTCGGAGCAGTTGGCCACGATGGGATGAGCACCCAGGTGCAGGAGCGGCACGAGATTGTCGAAGTCGATGAGTTCGCATGTCTCGCCCGGGAGGCATGCGCCCGGGATGCAGGCGGTCACCAGGAGCGATGGGGGAGGGCCGCCACCGCCTGGGTTGACCGGCGTGGTCACGTTGCCCGACATCAATCCGACGATTGGCGGCCCCGCTTGGCCGCCGCCGCCACTGGCGCCGATCTGCACGAGGTACTGATGGCCTGCGATGACGACGAACTGCACGCTCTCGAGGCCGCCATCGTGGGTGTCGGCACAGCCGGCGAAGAGGCTGGCAAGATCGTCCGGATTGAAGCGGCCGTCGGGACCGATGTCATAGATGGCAATTGCCGCGTCGCCGCCGTCCTGGGCGAAGACGGCGACGTTCAGGACGGCCGCATCGCCCGCCTGCGCGACGTACCAGACGTCATCGGATATTCCGCAGGATCCAGCGGGACCATCGGTGCCGGCATCCGTGGTGTCGATCCATGCGATCTGATCGAGCGGAAGCGGCGCCGCCGCGGTGGCGCAGTCGTTCGCCGGCCCGCCGGGAGGGCATGCTTGCATGCAGGACGCTGCCGCCTCGTCGGCGCAAGGCTGGTCCCAGGCCGCCTCGCAACAGAAAGGATCGAATGCGCAGACCTTCTCGCAGCAGCCGACGTCGAGGCAGCCCGGGCCACCCACTTCGGAGCACTCGTGGTCGGAGGGTGGGCAGCCCGCAGGCGAGGCGGTTGCGGTCAAGGCAATACTGCCAAGCGCGATCAGTGGCGGGAAGATCGACAGCGAGAGGGCGCGAACGCAACTCACCACCAGCAGGACGGGTGGAGGACAGCGCGGCATGATGCGGTACGACCAGCACGCCCATCGGAGGAGGGGGCTGATGAGAGGGGACGTTGAGGTGAGACGATTCATGCGAATGCCTCCACAAAGAGGGGGACTTGGGGACCGACTAGCGTGGGAACGGGGGCCGGCGCGCGCCTGGCGAAGAAGCACGTGCCTGCGTTGATTGGAAGGAACGGCCGATCACTTGACTCGACTGTGAGGAGACTGATCGCCGCCGATCGCACTGATCGGCGCCACCGCCCCATAGGTCGATCCGAGCCGAATCTCGTCGATTGCTCCGGCGATCTCCCCCTTGGCGGTCCCGATGTCTACGGCCACCGTCGTGATTCCGGTGAAGTCGCCAAAGCCGACGGCTGCGATTTCCGCGGAATCAACGCTCGGCTCGCCGGCCAGCGACGGGTTCACCCACATGTGCACGTCGTCGAGGCCCTCCTTGAAATCGATGCGGATCACGATGAACGCGACCTGTGTGCTCGGCGTGGCCGAGAGCCGGATCTCTGCGAGCGTGCCGTTGTCGATTCCCCACGGTGACTTCCCGTCGGGCTTGCCGAAAAAGAGATAGGGATGGCGACCGCTGGATGGCAGACTCACGCCCATCCAGGTGCTGGTGGGATCGTCCGACGTCTGCTGGGCGAGCATGCTGATCCACAGCGTGGCCGGTGTGCTGCCCAACGGTCCGTCGGCCAGATGGAGCGAGCGAACCGATCTCGCGGCACTGCCGTCGATGCGACTCCCGTGGACTCGGAGCGCGTTGCCCGCGGTGTCTGTGTAGCCAAGACCCGGCCCAAGCACACGCCATTCACCAGTCCAGTCGCCGTCCCAGCCGCTGCCGCTGCCCGAGTAGGAGGAAAGCGTGTCGCCCTCGGGCGTGTACTCGAAGCCTTCGTAAGCCAAGAGCGTCGATGGAGCGCCCGAGCACGGGCCCCAGCCACCAAGCAGCAGGCCGAGATCGGCGCCGTCGACGAGACCGTCATTGTTGAGATCGCCGCCTCCCGGTCCGCCACCGGTGCCCCACGAGCCGAGCAGGAGGCCGAGGTCGGCGCCGTCGACGACACCGTCGCCGTTGAGGTCGCCGACGCAGCTATCGCACTCGTCTGGGATGCCGTCGCCGTTGAGGTCGAGGCTGACTCCGACAAAGATGTCGATGCCGTCGTCGTCGCCGTTGTCGTTGCAGTCGAAGCCGGCGAAGGGAATCTGCTGAATCGTCGGGTTGAACTCGCATGCAGGCGCCGGCATTGGCATCACATCGCACGGGCAGCCCGTCAGGCAGGAAGACGGAAGACACGTCGGCAATATTGTACACGGCGGATTCGGCGGATCTGGCAGCGTCCAGACCCAGAGCTTCCAGCTTGGCAGACGCAGACGAATCGTGAAGGTGGCCTCATCCGTCGTCCCAGCAACGGGCTTGGCACTCGCGATCTCGCCAACGGGCGGAATGGTTCCGGGCGGATAGGGTGGGTTGAACAGCACCTGGCAGCACGAGCAGCTGCTTATAGACCCGATCTTGACATCGCACATGGCGGCAAGCGCCGCGTTGTAGATACTCGTCTGCAGTTGGTCGGCAACATCCTTCGCGCTGCTGTTTACCGCGGGACTCTGGACGTTCAGATTCTGGAAGAGCACGACCCCATATGGGTTCTGGCTGCTCAAGTTCCCGTCGGTGATCATCCACGCGTAGTAGCTGGCGCTGCCCAGCCCCTTGGTGTGGAAGTTGTATCCTGTCATCCCGCCCGTCGTGGGGATCAACATGCAGGTGGTGGCGGGTTCGTCGGTGAGGCCGTTGCAGTTGTCGTCAAGCAAGTTGCAGGCGATCTCCGGCGCTGCGGGATTGATTGCACCGTTGGTGTCGTCGCAGTCCCCGTTGTTGCTGACAAAGCCGGGAGGCGGCGTGCATGCAGTCGTGGTCGAGTTGGGATCGCCATAGCCGTCATTGTCCTGGTCTTGGTACCAAGTCAGAGGTTGGTTGACCGTGACCGTGACGGTGCCGCACGCCGAGGAACCGCAGGAGTTCGTCGCCTGCACGTAGTACGTCGTGGTCGTCGCCGGGTTGACGGCGATCGACGGTCCGTTGCCGGCGGACGTCCCGCCGCACGAGCCGGTGAACCAGGCGAACGTCGTCCCCGCGACGGGGGTGACACTGAGCGTGCTCGACTGTCCGGCGCAGATCGTGGACGGAGTCGCCGCCGGGCTGGGCGTGGAAGGAAGCTGGTTCACCGTCACCGTCACCGGCACGCACGACGACGCGCCTGCGCAGTTCGTCGCGGCCGCGTAGTAGGCCGTTGTCGACGCCGGGCTGACGACAAGTGGCGATCCCGTGCCGGCAATCGGACCGTTGCACGAACCTGTGTGCCACACGAGCGTTTCATGGGCACCGACGGTGCCCGTCAACGTGCTTGATGCACCGGCGCAGATCGTCGACGGTGTCGCGAGGACGCCCGCGGGTGGACTTTGCGGCGGGCACTCGAGGGTCAGCTTGTACGAGGAGGTACAGCCGCAGCATTGATAGCCGTCGAAGGCGTCAGGAGCGATGAAGATCCAGTAGGTGCCCGGAGCAAGGGTGGTGGTGACGGGTGGCGACGAATAAGCGCTTGCCGTCACACCTGGATTCAAGACCAAGTGCTCCCCGCAGCTCACCGGGTTGCCGTTCGTCGTGGCGACAATGCCGAGCACGTAGTTGAAATTGGTCAACGCCGTGATCGTGACCGTGCTCTGGCTGTTAAGAACAAATTGGTACCAATCGGTGTCGCGAGCGTCGCCTGCGGCCCAAACCGTCCCGCAGATCGACTCGCAGCAGCCGATGGAGCCAAAGACGGGAGGTGTGGAGTTGCAACCGCCATTGACGGTGTCGGCGCTGCCGGCGGCGCATGGTTCGCCTTCCGGTGTATCGCCGACATCACAAATCGGCTGAATGAACTCGCACTCGTCCGGAATGCAATTTTTGTTGCAATCGGCGCTGACCCCGAAGTAGATGTCGGCGGTGTCGAGCTGTCCGTTGCCGTTGCAATCCCTGTCGCAAATCTGCGCCGCCAAGGCGGCGCAGATTGCATCCCATTGCACCGCGCAACAGAACTGGTCCATCGGGCACAAGCACCAGCAGCAGTATGGATCGGACTCGAGAAGGTTCGGGATTCCGTCCATGTCGCAGTCGCCGCTCAGGTTCGTCGGCGCGACGTACTCGTATGTCGTTCCCAACCGCACCTCATCGAGCGTGCCCGTGATCGCGCCGCCATTTGTTCCAATCTGGACCTTCACCGACGTGATGCCCTTGAAGTCGCCGTACGCGAGCGCACTGACGTTCGCGGTGGCGATCGACGGCTCGCTGCCAAGGGGAGGATTGACCCACATGTAGACATCGTCGGGCCCCGCCTTGAAGTCCACGCGCATCACGAGGAACGCAAGCGTGCTGCTCGACACGGCCGACACCTTGTGAGTGGTCGCGCCGTCGATGCCCCAGGTCGACTCGCTGAACGGCTTGCCGAAGAACAGGAACGCGTTGGGACCCGTGCAGGGGAGCTGGATGCCGACCCAGTTCGACCCGGTGCCGCCCGAAGTCTGCTGAACCAGCATACTGACCCAGAGCGTGCTTTGCGTGTCGCCCAGCGGTCCGCAGGGAAGGTTGAGTGTTCGGCCTTGGTCAGCCAGGTTGTCTGCGATCCGGTTGCCAACGGCGTCCAGCACAAGCCCACCACTCGTATACGACGATCCAGGCGCCTGCACCACCCACTTGGATGCACCGGTCCATGGACCTGACCACCCGAATCCTCCCGGGGTGTAGGAGTCGAGGTTGTTGCCCGCCGGCGAGTAGTTGAAACCTTCGTAGGCAATGAAACCAGCCGATGCGCCGCCAGCAATTCCGATTACGACGAGCGCCGTCGCCAGCACCCGGCCTACGCCGCGGCGGCAGGCGGATCCGAGCGCGAGCCGCCTGGTCGGTCGAGCAAGTTCGGCCGCTGAGTCTTCGTGTGATGAGCTGCACGCAACGCCCTGATACGCGTCCCAGTTGATTCTCGCGCCCCGCCCAACCCGATTCCGCCGCGAGGCGCCGCTGTGGGCAAGGGGTCGAACGCATGGAGGTCTACTGGAATCCATATGAGTTGGCCCCCGACCAGTGCTGGCAAGCATTGCAGTCCTCCCGGCACGCTGCCGCGCGCGGTTCCGGCGATGTAGACCAGGCTCGACTCCCACGAGAGGCTCGAACACGAGTCAGACCGCCCGAACGTGATCTGAGTCGACGGGCGAGCTTTCGCCGGCCCCCAAAGCTCAGGTCACACCCATGAGTTGTCGCTGCGCGGCTCGATCTGGCACTTCCGTGCGCGGATTTCGCGAAAAAGAGCAATCGCCTGCACCCCAGGACTCTGCGACAATGCTTGCCGCCCGCCGCCCGCCGCCCGCCGCCCGCCGCCCGCCGCCGCCGCCCGCCGCCCGCCGCCCGCCGCCCGCTGCCTGCCCGCCGCCCGCCGCCCGCCGCCCGCCGCCCGAACGTGGGCACGCCATCCGATCGAACCGAGCCACCGCCGGAAAGTCGCCCCTGGAGACACCGTGAGCACCGCTCACACGACCACGACCGTGCTGCTCAGGCTGCTGAAGGATCCCGCCGAAGAGCAGGTCTGGCGCGAGTTCGACGCCCGGTTCCGCCCCCTCCTGACGGGCTTGGCCATGCGGCTTGGGCTGAATGGCGGCGAGGCGGAGGACGTCGCCCAGGAGACCCTCATCGAATTCGTCCGCTCGTACCGCGAGGGCAAGTACGAGCGCTCGCGCGGACGGCTGAGCTCGTGGATCATCTCGATTGCGCAGCACCGGATCACCCACCGGCGGGCGGCCCTCGGACGGGCCGATGGCCGACGGGCCGATTCGGCGCCGGTCGACCTGAGCGACCCGGAGCGACTCGCCACGATGTGGGAGGAGGAGCAGCGGCGCTTGATCCTGGTCCGCGCGATGGAGGTGCTTCGCCAAGGCCGGACGGCGGAATCGACGCTGCAGGCCTTCGAGCTCTTCGCCATCCGCGGCGTCCCCGCTGATGAGGTCGCCCGCGAGTGCGGCATGACGGTGGACGATGTCTACACGGCCAAGAACCGCGTGACGGGGCGGCTGCGCGAGATCGCCGACGAATTGAGCGCCGCATGGCGGGAGGAGGCATGAGGTGACAATTCCGGGGACATGTCCGCCGCCGAGGGTGCTGGAGGGGTTCGCGGCCGGCACCTGCGTCGATCAGGCGATCGCGGCGCACGTCGGGTCGTGCGCCATGTGTCGCCTGTCGGTCGAGCAGGCGCGGGCCAACGACCGGTTGCTCGACGCCGTCCGATCGGCGCTGGCGGGGCGCAACACCGACGATCCGGCGACGGCGATCGAGCGATCGCGGGATCGCGTCGCCCCCGACCTCGTCGCCGGCTACGAGATCCAGGAGGAGATCCACCGCGGCGGCCGGGGCGTGGTCTATCGCGCCCGTGCAGACGCGCACCCGCCGGACCGTCGCGATCAAGATGCTCTCCGGGCTGGCACGGCGCGACGACCCGCCAGAAGGAACGCTTCGAGCGCGAGATCCGCATCGCTGCGGATTGCGCCATCCCAACATCGTGACGGTCCACGACAGCGGCGCCATCGGCGACGGCCGCTATGGGCTGGTGATGGAGTACATCGACGGCGTCACGCTGGACCGCTGGTCGCGCGGACTCGACGCGGCCCGCGGACGCGACGCGCGCCGCCTCGCCCTGCGCGAACGGCTCGGCGTCATGTCCAAGGTGTGCGACGCGGTGCTGTGCGCCCACCAGCACTCGATCGTTCACCGCGACCTCAAGCCGGCGAACATCCTCGTCGACGTCGACGGCGAACCGCATGTCCTCGACTTCGGCATCGCGCGCGATATCGGACCGGAGCAGCGTACACGGTTGACACACACCGGCGAGTTCACGGGCACGCTCGCCTACGCATCGCCCGAGCAGGTCTCGGGCGACCTGTCCAGGGGCGACACGCGCACCGACATCTACTCCCTGGGCGTGATCCTGTACGAGCTCGTCAGCGGCAGGATGCCCTACGAGGTCGACGGGCCGATGGCCCGGACCATCCGCAACATCGAGTCGGCCGAGCCGGAGGCGCCGACCCGGCGCAGCCGCGACCCGGATGCGCCGTGGGTGGACGACGAGGTCGCGACGATCGTCCTCAAGGCGATGGCCAAGGAGCCGGCACGGCGCTACCAGAGCGCCGCCGCCCTGCGCGACGACATCGACCACTACCTCGCCGGCGAGCCGATCGAGGCGCGGCGCGACAGCACGTGGTACGTCCTGCGCAAGACGGCTTGGCGATATCGAACAGCGCTTGTGATCGTGGCGCTGGCGGGATTGGTCCTGGCGAGCATCGTCGTCCTCGGCGCCATGGAGCGCGTCGCGGCCGTCCGCGCCGAACTCGCGGCAGCCGTGCGCGATGCGCGGACGAGGGAATCGCACTTCGTCGTAATGGCCGAGGCGCGTTCGACGGGTCGCGACAACTTCACGGTGGGGGAGCGTCTGGCCTGGAACGCGTTCCTCAGACCCGAGGCGCCGTTGGTCGACGCGGCGATCGAAGGGCCAGGAGCGATGTGGGCGACCACGGAGATCGGGGCGGACGAGGCGATCGACGCGCCGCCGACGAGCCCTGCGTACTGGGCGCTCTGGGACATGTATGCGCGCACCCCGATCGTCGCATCGTCACCTGTCACCGACCGGTCCTTGCGGTTCTTCGACGAGTCGGGCGACCATGTCTTCACGATCGCGGGACGAAAGCTCCAGTGGTGGGATTGGCGCAGCGGCAGGATCGATCGCGAGACGGAGTTGCCGGCGGCCGAAAACCCCCCTTGGACGATCACGGAGGCAACGCCAGCAGGTGTGGTCGTCTCGACCGCATCGGGCCCGGCATTGCTCGTCGATCCGCGGGAGGGAAGGTCGACGGTCATCGATCGGGACAACGTGCGCCGCGCATGCGCCAGCGGCGCTCGGCTCGCCGGCGCCATCGAGCGACCCGACGGATCGTGGCGCATCGACCTGTGGGACGACGCCCAGTGGCCGGCGCGGTTCCTCGCCATGCACGAGCTGCCAGGAGCGCTGACCTCGCTCGCCATCGACCGCAGCGGCGACTTCGTCGCGGCAAGCGCGATCGACGGCAGCCTCATTGTCGTCGACGCCCGCACCGGCGAGCTGCTCCTTCGACGGACGTCGAACGATGAACCGCGCTTCGTTCGAATCGGCTCGCGGGGAAAGGAGAAGGAGCTCGTCGCGTGGGCGTTCGATCGCTGTGCCGTGCTGGATTTCACCGGCGATTGGCGGGGCTCGTTCGAGAGGAACCCCATGCCGCTCGCCAGCCCGGCGTGGAGCATCGACACCATCAACCCAGAGCCCACGGGCACGCGCTATGCCGTCACCGGAACCCGTCATCAGATCGGGATCGGTGACGTGACCCGTCCGGCGATCGACGTTCGTTGGATTCCCGGGGTCACGGGCGACTATCCGGCGCTGTCGCCGGACCAACGACATCTGGCGATGGCCTTGAGCGACGGAGGTCGAATGGCGGTGATGGACCTGGCTTCGCCGATGGTCCGTCGTCTGCCGCATCCGGCCGAGCCGACGACGAATGGCTTCGCCACGATCTTCGATCTTGAGTTCGAGCCCGACGGCAGGTTCCTGCGCAGCGCGGCGATGGACGGCTCGGCGCGCCGATACGCCGTGGCGGATGGCACCGCGGAGGTCGTCGTCCCGCGAGCCTCCCAGGGCGGCATCACGCGGATGGCGCTCGTGGATGGCGCGATGTTCCTCGGCAGCCACGAGCTCGGCTGGAACAACGCGGAGGTCGTGAAGGTCGGTGACGGGGTCCTCTCGACGTTGACCTCGGGCCCCGAACGTTGGTTCTGCGGCCTCGTCGCCCAATCGGGCGGCACCGACCGGCCTCGACTGTGGGCACTGAGCGGCGCCGGCCACCTGATCGAGTTCGATCCGGTGTCGGGGACGACGATGCGCGAGGCGGAGCTCGCGGCGCCGCGGCTGCGCCAGGGATATCGCGCGTTGGCAGGGCTGCCTGGCCCTCGGCTCTTGCTTGCAGGGTCACGTCACAACGGATTGCACGTGCTTGACGAGGATTCGCTCGAACCCGTCTGCGACGCGGTGGCCATGAGCGCCATTCAAGCCATCGAAGCGAGTCCGGTGGCGACAGATCGCTTCGTCACCACGCACGACGATGGCACGATTCGCCTGTGGCGCGTCGTCGCAGGCAGGCCAGCACGGATCGAACTGGTCCGAGAGATAGGCGCCCACGCCGGCGTCGCCTCGTGCGCGGCGTTCCATCCGGCTGGACGTCTCCTTGCCACCGGTGGCGGCGTGGCGGAGACGAAGGACGTCCGCATCTGGGACACCGAGACCGGCCACGAGCTCGCGGCGCTCGACCTCTTCGAGCTTGGCGTCTTCGCCTTGGCGTTCAGTCCGGACGGCCGTTGGCTCGCCGCGGGTGGCGAGGCCGAGAGCGCCCGTCCCGAGGCGGGTGGCCAGCTCTTCCTGATCGATCTCCGGGCGCCCGATCGCTGCATCGCGGGCAACCTCGAATACCACCTCGACCGGCTTGCGCAGGAAGGCGGACCACAGCCCGACCCAGGGCACGTTGCAGCACTGCGGGCACGAGCGGCTCGGCTGCGCGGGGGCAGGGAGTGATGCGCGTCCCAGTTGATTCTCGCGCCCCACCAATGACCCAATTCCGCCGTGAGACGCCACTGTGGGCAAGGGGTCGAACGCATGGAGGTCCACTGGAATCCGCATGAGCCAAGACTCGGCACGACTCCGCGTGATCGGCCAGTCGCCGCCGGAACCCGTCGGGCAATCGGAACCCGCGCCGTGGATGCCCGGCGCTTGCAACAATGGAGCCATCTCCGTGTCTCGTTGTCCCCCGTTGCCTCGGTTCTGATGCGCATGACTGAACACGCGATCCGCCCACACTTGCCGAGGCGCTGGACTCCCGCAGCCGCGATGTATCACGGCGCAGGCCTCGTCGCCATGGTGTCCGCGCTCGCGCTGAGCGCCTGCGGCGTCTCTCCCGAGAAGATCATGGCCACGCCGGTGATCTACGTCGACGGTCGTGTCGAGCCGTTCGCGGACCTGCCGCCCGAGCGCCGAACACCGGAGCTGGATGTCTTCTTCGCGACCAACCGCGAACTCTTCGACGACGACGAGGACGTCTGGTACACCGACGTGGAGAGCGAGCGGCTGCATCTTGGTTCGGCGTCGATGCGCCTGGGCGACGACAGCATCACCTGGGAGGAGCTCTACAAGGTGAGCACGAGCGCGTCATGCCCCAAGCCGCCGACGATCCGCCTGATGGGAGCGCGGGAACTGGCCGGAACACCGCTGTTGGCGCCCGGCCCGAACGTCGATCCGGCGCCGCCGCAGGAGACCGCGGCGTTCCTCGCGGCGGTCAACAAGGCGCTGGCGGAATCGTCGCAGAACGAGATCGTGATCTACATCCACGGCGCGAAGGTGGACTTCTACAACGCTTGCGCCTTCACCGCCGAGATCCAGCACTTCCTCGGGCGCGGCTTCGTGCCGATCGCCTTCTCATGGCCGACGCACGACCACATCTTCGCGTACCTGCTGGGCGAGGATGTGCGCCGGGCGAGCGATTCGACGGGGGCGCTTTCGGCGCTGCTCGACCTGCTCGCCGACGGCACCAGCGCCAGCCGGATCAACATCGTCTGCTGGAGCGCCGGCGGAAGGGTGACGAGCCAGGCGCTGGCGGAGATCGCGGAGGCCGCCGGACCGGGGGCGCGCGAGCGCTACCGGCTCGGTGCGGTCGTCTTCGAGATGCCCGACGTCGAGCTCGGTCTCTTCCTCGACCGGCTGCCCGCCATCGCTTCGATCGCGGAACGTCCGGTGATCACCGTGACCGATGACGACGAGGCCCTCGACGTGGCCGAGATCTTCATGGGCGGCGGACCGCGCGCCGGCAAGCAGGGGCATGCGAGCGACGACGAGCAGGCGCTGCTGGAGTCGCTTCCGAACGTCGAGATCGTCGACGTGTCGCACGGCAAGGAAGAGCGCGGCTTCAACATCACGGGTCACCGCTGCTGGTTCATGCATCCGTGGGGCGTGACCGACCTGATCATGCTCCTGCGCTTCGACCTTCCAGCGTCGGAGCGCGGGCTCGTCGAGACGGACCTGTGGGGAGTGTGGGCGATGCCGGTCGACTACCCGCAACGGGCCGGCGCGGCGGCGGCGGCGCGGGTGCAGCGCGACCGCGCTGGCGGGACGGAGCGCGACAGCGCTCGATGACCGACGGCGAGTTTTCGAGCCCTTCCCGTCGTGTCGCCAAGGCGACGGCCCTTCCGCGTCTCGCGGTGTTTGAAGGCGGCGACGGGGGTGCCATTGGAGACGAGGGTGCGGTTCGATGTGGCGCCGAGCTTGGCGCGCGGTGTGGTCGATGGTTGGCGCTTCGAGCCGCTCGCCTTGGTGGATGGCTTGGAACCGCGCGGCGTTGGGCCTGGCTTCTTGGGCATGCGGGCAATCGGGTCAGCGATGCGGTTGAACGTCGAGGAACGTCGACAAGGCGAGAATCAATGGAGGCAGGTCGTCCTGCACGATCTCCCAAAGCACGTCGAAGTTGACCTGGTCGTACCCGTGAATGATCCGATTCCGCGTGTCGCAGATATCGCGCCATGGCAGTGCTGGAATCTTCGCGCGGGTCGGTGCGTCGATCCGCGTTGCCGCTTCACCAACGATCTCGACCAGCCGCACCAATGCGAGCTCGAACATCCGGTCCGTGTCGAGATCGCCCCGCTTCCGGTCGTGCGCCATCGCCACCGCCTCGCGGGCGTAGTCGAGCATGTGCCGAACCGCGACGAGCGGATCACGCCGCGTCATAGATCGACTCCGCTTCGCGCAGGACTTCGTCGCGGAAGTATTTGCTCAAGGACTGAGGCGTGTTCAGGTCGACGCGGCGACGCAACAGCGTGCCCAGCTCGCGCTCAAGGGAGACAAACGCAAAGCCCGGCGTCCGCCCTGGTTCGAATTCGACAAGCACGTCCACATCGCTCTTCGGCGTGAAGTCGTCGCGGATCGCCGAACCGAAGATCGCCAGCCGACGGATGCCGTTCCGCCGGCAGAAGTCGGCGATCTCGTCGCGGGGAACGTAGATGCGGAGGGTTGACATGGCGGAGATGGACGGCCGAGAGACCACGTGCCCGCAGGCGCCTGAACATTCGCGGCACTCGCGGCGCCCGCGGCCGCACACGCGCGAATCGTACCCTCCGCATCCCACGGATCGGTCACCTCGACGTACCCCCAGCGACCAACGCTCGCGCCGGTCGCGGCAAGAGCGTTCACCGACGGCAGCCACAGGTTCCGCGCCGCGGCGACCTTGGCCTGCTTGTCGCGCTTGGACTCGCCCGACACCTCGACGACGAGGTTCAGGGGATCGCCCGCGCCGCGTCCGTCGTCGACCATGGCGATGAAATCGGGCTGGTCGTTCAGCGATCGAGTCACGGCACCGACCTCGCCGGCCGGACCTAGTTCGACGACCGGGCCGCGACGCCTGGCGAAGCGCATGCAACGAGCCGGGCGCCTCACGGCGCCCGGCTCGGCTGACTTGGTGAACATCCCGCCTTGGCGAACATCACGCCTTGGTGAACATCGCTCCTTGGCGAAGATCACGCCTGGCGAAGATCACTTCATTCCATCAACCACACACTCCCCAACCGCCGAGCAGCAATCCCAGGTCGGAGCCATCGACCACGCCGTCCTGGTTCAGGTCGGCGGCCTTGTCGGTGGTGTTCCAGGCGCCAAGGAGCAATCCCAGGTCGCCGCCGTCGACCGTGCCGTTGCCGTCGAGGTCGCCGAGACAGGGCACCTCGACGATCGCGAATGTGGAGAAGTCCACCGTGCCCGTGTTGTCGTTGTCGTTCCACTTCCCGTTGGGCATCATCTCCGCGAAATTCTCGACTCCGCCGGAATTGTTGGGTTCCCCCGCGGCCCAGTTGGTGTAGGTCGACGTTGCATGGTCCACCCACTGGAACGTCCCCTCCACGAGCTGGTCGTTGTAGCCGATAAAGCAGCTGCGGGTCATGTCCCCGTCGTATCGCGAGACGTTGTTCAACACCCACGTGTTCTCGGCGGCGTTGTTGATCGTGGCGAGGTACCCATGGAGCGTCTGGGCACGCTCCTGGGCCTCCGACCACGCGCCGGTGTCGAGAAGGTAGTAGTTGTGCTTGTTGGCCGGATTCAGGAACGGGCCCGCGAGCACCGGCGCGTTGCACAGGCCATTGGCTTCGTTGACGCAGACGCCGTCCCACGAGTTGTTGCAACAGAAGTTGTCGATGAAGCAGACCGTCTGGCAGCACGACTCGTTGTTGCAGCCGGGGGCGGCGTGCGTTGAGAAGCATCCGCCGCCGGTGCCGCAGACGATGAACTCGTACTCGACGACGCCGTACTCGACGGCGGCGTTGCCGCGATCGCGCCACTGGCCGGTGTCGCCCAGGAGCTCGGTGAAGTCGGAGTTGCCGCCGTTGTTGGGTTCGCCCGGCTGCCAGTTGGTGTAGTTCACCGGTTCGGCGCACCACCAGACGAAGTTGCCCTCGCTGGCCACGTCGTTGAGTCCGATCCAGTTCGAGAAGGGCAGGCCGCCGTCGATGTTCGGCACGTTGCTCGCGAGATAGCAGCGCACCCACTGGTTCTCGAAGCCGTCGTCGATTGTGGCCGGACAGCCGAAGGTCCCGCCGAGGGTCTGCGCCGCCGCGAACGTGACATAATCGTTCCAACCCGCGGGCTCGACGAGCCTGGTAGCGATGGCCGTTGGCGGGATTGATGATCACGCCGCTCGCCGCCGAGAGCGAGGCATCCTCGAAGGTCACGGAGAGGTCGATCGACTTCGACGCCGCAGGGTTGGTGTTGACCGCGATCGACAGGGTGATGCTGAGGGTGTAGTCGCCGTTGAGCAGGCTGACCGGCGTGTCCCACGTCGACGTCGTGTTGTGCGTCTGGTTCACGCCCGGACCGACCAGCGTGATGGTGGCGTCGGCGTTGGTCTCGGTGAGCGTGCCGGAGAAGTGCCAGGGCAGGCCGCCGCCGGGGGCGCCGGTCACGTGAAAGGAGACCTGCGTGCTCTCGTTCCCCTGGGCATAGCCGGGACCGCTCGGTTTCGAGACGGTGTAGGTCTCGCTGATCGTGATGCCGGTCGTGCTCGTTGGCGGGTTGGCGCCGAACCACTGCGAGTTGTGGACGAGGTGCGCGATGCGGTTGGCGACCTGCGTGGTCTGGTTGATGTTGAGCGGGTCGTACTCGTTGCGCGAGTCGATGATGAAGCTGTACTCTGCGGGGTCGCCGCTTCCGCCGTCGAACGCGGCGATCATGCCGTTGCGGTTGTCGATGTCGGCCTGGACGGTGGCGGCAACGGCCGTGCTGGGCATGGTGGTCATGGCGGCGACGAGGGCGGCCAGGGTCGCCCCCATCACCCCCGGCGCGAAGAGGGTCGCACGACCGGGCGACAGCCGGGCGCGGTTGCGGATGGATGAAGTGCTTGCTCGGCTCGCTTGGCTTGTCTGGCTTGTATGCATGGCTTGCATGGACTGAGCTCCCAGTTGGTCGAGGATCAGGGCAGGGTCACCGTCGCGGGTTCTCGCTGGGACCGGTCGGTGACGCACGAGGGGCCGCGAGACCTCGGGCAACGCGTCCGAGAGGCACCGCTCTGGCAGCCCGTGGCGAAAGTCGTTCGGGCTGCTGGAAGTTCCTCGTCGAAACGAGTCGCAAGGCGCAAGGGAAAGCCGGTTAGAATTTTGGTCGTCGCTGCTCCGCGGGCCGCCAACGGACCGACGCTCCAGCCCCGCATGACCGACCCTCCCCGATCCCAGGCCACCCAGCTCGTCGCGGCGATGAACGCCGGCGACCGGTCGGCGCGCGACGCGTTGCTGCCGCTCCTCTATGCCGAGCTGCGCGAGCAGGCGATGGCGTACTTCCGCGCCCAGCGCGCCGGTCACACGTTGCAGCCGACGGCGCTGGTGCACGAGGCGCTTATTCGGATCATGGGCAACGACAAGATCGAGTGGGAGAGCCGCTCGCACTTCCTGGCCGTCGCGGCGAAGGCCATGCGCAACGTGCTGGCCGACCACGCGCGGCGCCGCCGCGCCGAGAAGCGCGGCGGCGCGTGGGAGCGGGTGACGCTGACGGGACTGGGATCCGATGGCGGCGAGCGCCGGATCGACGCCCTCGACCTCGACGAGGCGCTGGAGGCGCTGGTCAAGATCAACCAGCGCCAGGCACAGATCGTCGAACTGCGCTTCTATGGCGGATTGACCGTCGAGGAGGTCGCCCACGTGCTCGAGGTCAGTCCCCGGACGATCGAGCTCGATTGGCGCATGGCGCGGGCGTGGCTGCGGAACAGGCTGGACGAGGCGATGGATCGATGATCGTGCTGACGAGCTGACTTCACGGTGACGCACGAATCCAGCAACTCGCCGCACGACTCGACAGCACACGAACGCGTGCGCGCCGTCTTCTTCGAGGTGTGCGATCTTCCGCCCGCGCAGCGCGACGCGGCGATCGACCAGGCGTGCGGCGGAGACGCCGCGCTCCGCGCCGCGGTGCAGAAGCTCCTGCGGCGCGACGGGCCCGAACGCGACCTGCTCGCCGACGACGCCATCGAATCGGGCGCCGCGTTCGATCCGATGAACGCCGACGCCGATGCAGACGCAGACGGAAACGGCAACGGCATCGCCACCACCGACGCCAGCGGCGCCCGCCTCGCTCCGTCGCCGCGGGGGGCGCGACTTCCCGCGGAGATCGGCGGCTATCGCATCCTCCGCCGCATCGGCGCCGGTGGCATGGGCACGGTCTACGAAGCCGAGCAGCGGGATCCTCGCCGGATCGTCGCCCTCAAGACGCTCCAGCGCTGGGCCGCTTCGACGTCGCTGATCCGTCGGTTCCGGCACGAGACCCAGGTGCTCGGCGCGCTCCAGCACCCGGGCATCGCGCAGATCTTCGAGGCCCGCGTGCACGATCCCGGCGACGGCGGCCCGGCCGTGCCGTTCTTCGTCATGGAGCTCGTCCGGGGCAAGCCGGTCACGGCCTTCATTCGCGACGCGCAACTCCCGGTGGCCGAGCGACTGCGGCTCTTTGTCCGCATCTGCGCGGCGGTTGCGTACGCCCATCAGCACGGCGTGATCCACCGCGACCTCAAGCCCGACAACATCCTCGTCGACGAGCAGGGCAATCCGAAGATCCTCGACTTCGGCATCGCCAAGAGCACGCGCCCGGACACCCATGACAAGCATGACCAACTGGTCACGACGCTGCACACCGACGTCGGCCAGCTCGTCGGCACCCTGCCCTACATGAGCCCGGAGCAGGTCGGCGGCGACACGGCGCTGGTCGACAGCCGCAGCGACGTGTACGCCCTCGGCGTCGTGCTCTATGAGATGTTGACGGACCGGCTGCCTTACGAGGTGCGCGATCGAACGCTCCCCGAGGCCGTCCGCGTCATCCGCGAGGAGAGCCACACCCGGCTCAGCGCGGTCGATCGCGTCTTTCGCGGCGATCTCGAGACGATCCTCGCCAAGGCGCTCGAGAAGGACGCCGACCGTCGCTATCAGTCGGTGCCGCAGCTCTCGCAGGACGTCCAGCGCTTCCTCGACCACGAGCCGATCTCGGCGCGACCGCCCAGCACCTTCTACCAGTTGTCGAAGTTCGCCCGGCGCAACAAGGCGCTGGTCGGCGGCGTCGTCGGTGTGATCGCCGCCCTCACGCTCGGCGTGATCGGCACGACCAAGTTCGCGCTCGACGCCGCGGCGCGCGAGCGCGAGCAGCGCTGGTCGAGCTATCTCGCGCGGATCGACGCCGCCGCCGCGGCGCTGGCGCGCCACGACGTGCCGTCGGCCCGACGCCATCTCGACGAGGCGCCGCCGGAGCACCGCGGGTGGGAATGGGGCCACCTCGAGCGGAACCTCCAGCAGTGGGCCATCGAGATCGACTGCGGCGCCGCGCTTGTTGGCGGAGCCTCCTTCCTGCACGGCGACGATCGCGTGGTGGCGGCGCTCGCCGACGATCGCGTCTGCTGCTGGGACGTCGCGTCCGGTCGAACGCTGCTTTCGCTTCCCGTCGATGGCGGTATCTGGCGCATGGCCGATGCCCCCGCGGGATCGCTCGTGGCGATCGCCACGAAGCGCGGCGACGTCGTGGTGATCGACATGGACAGCGGGCTGGAGGCCGACCGCTGGAGCGTCGTCGACGACTCGCGCCCGGCGCTCGAGGGCGCCACCGACAAGACCAGCGGTCTCTCGAGTCCGGAGGCGATCAACGACCTCGCGATCAGCCCCGACGGCGCGATGGTCGTGCTGGGCACCTCGACCGCGGTCATCGCGTGGAGTCGGCGCGATCGACATGAACACCGGATCGCGTGGCAACAGGACGTCACCCAGCAGCCAAGGTCGCCGAACGGCTTCCACAACGTCACGATCTCGGCCGATGGTTCGGTCGTCGCGGCGGCCGAGCGGCTCATGCAGAACCGAGTTCGGATCTGGACCTGGGAGCTCTCGTCCGGAATCGCGCGACCGCCGCATCGATCCAACGATGCCGGCCCCGCCGTCGCGCTCCGCCCGGGCGGGCGCGAACTCGCAGTCGGCTCGACGGTGCGCGACGTCATGATCCTGGACACTTCCGCCGTGTCCGGTCCGCGAGCGCTGACCGGACATACAAGCGCCGTGCGAGGTGTCGCCTATTCGCCGGATGGCCGGCGCCTCGCGTCGCAGGCGCGGGACTCGACGATCCGCGTGCGGAGCGCCGACGATGGACGGACGCTCCAGGTGATGTATGCGCCGGACGGAGAAGCGCGGAGCGCTGCGCCGCCACACATCGACGACAGCCGACTCTCCTTCAGCGCCGACGGATCGCGGTTGGTCTCGCATGTTCCAGGCGAGGCGGCGCGCATCCTGGTCTGGGACGTTCCGGACGAACCATCGCTCGTGCTTCGGGGCCACACGAGCTACGTGTATGCGGCCGCGTTCTCGCCCGACGGCGCCATGCTGGCATCGAGCACCTTCGGGGACGGCACGCTGCGGCTCTGGGATCCGCTGTCGGGCGCCGCGCTGGCCGTGCTCGGCCGGCTCGCAAGGGCGACGGAGCTGCGCTTCGCCGACCAGGGAGAGCGCGTCCAGGTTGGACGGCTCGGCGACCGGGAGTGGGACACCGCCACGGGCGCGATGACGAAGAAGCCAAACGTCGAGCGACGACCGCGCGTGGCGCCGGAAGCGAACGCGGAATCGGGCCCGGGTTTCGAGGCGGACGGCACGTCTTCATCGGAGACGCGTTCGCCTGCGCCGCAATGGAACGCGTTCGCCGCCGACCCGACCGGGCGGCTTGAGGCGAGGTTCCTGCGCGATCGCGCTCCGAGATCTCCCGCCGCGTCCATTGTCCAGCTCCACGCGCTTGACGCCGCGGGCGCGCCGCCGGGCGCGCCGCCCGACGCAACCAGTCGGGCCGCGTCGCACGATCTCGTGCATGACTCCAGAGTGTCATCGGCCGCATTCTCTCCCGACGGGGCGCTGCTCGCCGTCGGCTGCGACAACGGCGAGATCGTGATCTGGAACGTGGCCCGCCGCAGCCGCGAGGCGACGCTGCACCGACACGCCGAACGCGTCTACGCCGTCGCCTTCAGCCCCGATGGGAGACGGCTCGCCAGCGGTGGCAACGACAACTCGCTTCGGCTCTGGGACACAGCAACGTGGGACCAGGTGCTGGAGCGCCACGAGCACGAGTCGTACATCTACGCCATCGCCTTCAGCCCCGATGGAACGCAGATCGCGACCGCCTCGGGCGACTCGACGCTGCGCGTCTGGGATTCGATCGACAAGCCGCGCCGGCTCGCCCAGGTTCGCGCCGCCGCGGCGATGCGCGACGAGCTGCGCCCGCGCGTCGCGGCGATGTTGGCGGCGGCGCGAGACACGCGAACCGGGCCGGCCCGGCCGGGCGAGACCGAAGCGGACGATGTCGCCGGCGCTGCGCGCGGATCCGTCGCTCGACGCCGACCATCGACGGGCGGCGCGCGTGGTGCTCGAGTCGGTGCGGCGGTCGCAAGCGCGTCGAACGAGCCAAACCAGGCGAGTCAAGCGAATCAGGCGAACCCGATGATCCATTCCAGCCCGCGAAGTCGGCGAACGGCTCCGCTCAGCGAGCCGCCGCGTCTGTCGATTCGACCGTCGCGGTTCCCGTCGACGACGCAGTCCAGGCGGCGCTCGACCTCGCGGGCGACAATCGTCCCGAGATCCAGCGCTTCCTCGATCGCTACGACTACGACGGCGGACGCGCGCCCGACGCCGACGCGCAGAAGCGCACGGCCGCGCGCTGGCTGGTCGCGAACATGCCCGGCCATGGCTTCGCCCGCTTCGCGCTGGTCGCCGCGGACGGCCACGAGATTCCCTTCGATGCGCTGGAGCACAAGAACCTCGAGGCGGCGCAGGCACGCATCGACGAGCTCGAGAAGGAGCTCGGCACGATCGACTTCAAGGTCGTCGAGTTCATCCCCGACCTCGCGGCGGTGACCGCGGCGCAGCTCATCCAGAACCACGAGCTGGCGTTCGACGCCTGGCGCTCCGCACCGTGGCGAGCATCGATCTCGTTCGAGACGTTCCTGGAGCGGATCCTTCCCTATCGCGCGACCAACGAGCGGCTCGACCCGCGATGGCGCGAGGAGGCGCGCGCCCGCATCGGACCCGCGCTCGAGAAGCTCCGGGCCACCGATGGACCTGCTCCGACGCTCGATGACGCGGGCGCCGCCGTGATCAAGGCGAGCAAGCCGTGGGTTCGCTTCAGGCCGCTCTTCTATCTTCACCCCACCGATGAGAGCTGGAGCGAGATGTGCGCCAGCAAGACCGGGCGCTGCGAGGACCAAACCAACATGGCCCTCTTCGCCGGTCGCGCAGCCGGTGTGCCGCTTGCGGGCGACTCGACGCCCTTCTGGGCCGACCGCGACAACAACCACGCGTGGGTGGTGGCGCTGGACGCTTCGGGGCCAACTGGATCATCTGGATCAGTCGGGCCATCCAGACATGGCCCCGCGAAACTCGCACACCGCGCCGCGAAGGTTCTTCGAGGCGGATTCGGCGTGCAGCCCGGCGCGCTGGGCTCCGTGAAGCATGCCGACGAGCCGGCGCCGCCTTGGCTCGCAGGCAGGACGGCGCTGGACGTCACCGCGGAGTACGTGCCCGTTTCCGACGTCGCCGTGACGCTCGACGCGCCGCCCGGTGGCCAGCGCTTCGCGTACCTGTGCGTGTTCAATGGCGGCGCGTGGCGGCCGGTGCACTGGGACCTGGTCGATCGTGGCGAGGCCGGCGCTGGCACCGCCGCCGCGACATTCACCGCGATGGGTCGCAACGCGCTCTACCTGCCCGCGTGGTGGATCGACGGCGCCGTGAAGCCCGCCGGAGCGCCGCTGCTGCTGCGTCCCGATGGCTCGACGCGCTCGCTCGTTGCGGGCGACGACACCTTCACGCTCGAGATCGCGACCGAGATCGAAACGCCGGCCGATGCCGCGATCGACACCGGCAACGACCACCGCCGGCCTCGCCTCGTCGTCGCCGCGGACGCGCCTCACGAACTCTTCGTCTGGGACATCGCTGCCGGCGCCTGGCGCTCGCTCGGCCGGCGCACCGCGACGGCGGGCCAACCGACATCGTTCGAAGGCGTCCCGTCAGGCGGACTCTACTGGCTGCGCACCGACGACGGGCGGGCCCTCGAACGGCCATTCGTCGTGGACAACGGCGCGGTGGTGTCGTGGTAGTTCCAGGCCCTTGACGGGTGCGCAACAGCGCCGCGAGCGCAGGCGAGCGCGCCGAAGACGCCGCGAGCCTCATCGCCGGGATCGCGATGCCACGTGGCGGTGGGGACGCACGTCACCGACGCGGGCTCCCTGAACAAGGCGACGATGGAGTGTGAGGAGGCCGGCCGCGGCCCTTGCACGATCAGCGCCAGGCCGCGGGCGAGCTCCTTGGGCAGCGTGATGTCCCGGCGGACGGACGGGGGCGGCGGTTGCTCCCAGAAGCTCCAGTCCTTGGCGATGGTGAGCAGCGTGGGGCCGCCCACGTTGTCGAGTTGACTCGACAACATGGATAGTGTCGAGTTGACTCGACACGATGACGGCACGCGGGATCACGCCGTGCGTGTCCAAGGTGCCGTGTCCCGAACTTCATCGCCCGTCTTCGCCATCGGACCGGCTGGCCTCAATTCCACAACTGCATCCGCGGCCCAGTGCGTCGAATCGCCGGATCGTCCAGCGCCGCCCGGAGCGGCGAGTCCGCGGGCGTGTCCACCCTCATCCGCTCGACCATCGCCTCGCCGTCAAACGAGCCGATGCTCGCCAGCGCCCGGATGATCGCACTCCGGACGCGCACGCGGTCGGTCTCGTCGACATAGCGCTCGCGTGCTTCATCGAACAGGCGGGCGAGCGTCGGGAAGAAGGACGAGCTGTCGTCGGCTTCGAGATCGGATTGCTGCTCGCGGTGGCGCCCGGCCAGCGTGCCGATGGCCGCGCTGGCGACGGCCGCATCGGACGATGCCATCTTCTCGAGGAGCTCGACGAGCTCCAATGCGGCGACCTGCGCAGCCCGGAAGTCGCAGCCGAGGAGCCCGCGACGGCCCCAGCGATCCATCTCGCGGCGAATGGAAGCGATCTGCGCATCGCGCTGTTCCTTCTCCATGCCCTGATCGGCCTCGAGCGCCGCGATGCGCTTCGCCTGACCGATCAGATACGTGCGGTTGTTCTCGCATGCCGTGGCGAGCTCGGGGTCCAAGGCCGCCGCGAACGGCTCCTCGGCCAGCAGGTCTTCGATCTCGGCGCGAGCGGCGGTGCCGCGCATATGGGCCAGCACGAGGACCGCAGTCGGTCGCTGACGGAGGCGATCGCGGACAGCCGCGAGAAGCGCCGGATCATCGGCGTATTCCCCGTAGGCCGCCATCACTCGAAACACCCAGTTGACGCGCTCCGGCACCGTGGCGTGTTGCGCCAACGCATCGCGGAGGAGCGGCGACATCGTGGTGCCGCCCTCGTTCTGTTCCACCGCCCGCGGGAAGCGTTCCAGGGCGTTCGAGAGGCACTGAAGGGCGTACTTGTCGGTTTCCTGCGAGAACGCCTGCACGGTCGCCGGCAGCATCTGTCGAACAAGCTCCGGCTCGGCGAGCCAGGTGAGTCCCTGCGCCATCCCCGCCCGTCGCGTCCGATCGGCCCGCTCCTGCGATCCTTCGGAGCGCGAGAAGAGGAGCACGGAGCGAATGCGCTCCAGCCCATCCATCCGATGTTCAGGATCATCGCGATACCGCAGGACCACGTGGCGAACGAACGCAACGCACGCCGAGGTGATCACGCTGATCGTCGGGTTGAATCCGAGGGAATCGTTGCCGGGGTCCTCCAGGGCGACCAGGGCGTCGATGTTGCGCAGCAGCTCCGGATGGGTGGCGCCCATCGTGGCGGCGCTCCAGAGCAGCACATCCAGCCCCGATGCCAGTTCGCCGCGCGCCCGCAGCGGCGGGATCATGACTGCAACGGCCTCGGCCGCAGCAGGCGTCGATGTCTTTCCCAACCCGGTCGCCAGCCAGGAGGAGAGCTCCACGATCTCGCATGCCCTGCGCGCCAGTCGCGGCAGTGACGGATCGTCCAACAGGCCCAGGACCAGCGAGAGGTCGGAGAGCTCCGACGCCACGTTCTGCGCGCCATTGCGGCTGTAGAGGATCGACTGCACGCCTGCCCGGTCGGCATTGCGTTCGGCGAACGTGATCTGGGCCGCAGTGAACTGCGATCCTGCATGAGAAAGCGCCTCCGTGACGGCATCGAGGCCGCGCTCGCGCTCGATCGTCTTGAGCTCGTCGTAGCTGAGCGCGGTTCCCTCGCCGCGGAACCAGTCGGTGATGAGCCGTGGCGTGTCGGCCCGCGCGGCCACGACGGCGGCCTCGCACTGCTCGATGATCGCCGTCGCGCGACGGGCGGCGAACCGGCCGAGTTCCGCCAGCAACGGGCCGAGGTCGGGATCGTCGCGCAGCGAAGCGATCGGGCGGGTGTTGACCTCGCGCTCGAGGATGCCCGCGAGCCCGCGCGCCAGCCGCGTGAGGTCGTCCGAAGGCGACACCTCGCCACTTCCACGCTGTCCATGCTGTTGGTCCGGCTCCTGACCGGTGGGCTGGGGCGCGGGCTTCGCTGCAATCGTGCGGAATCGACCGGCAAGCTCGGCCAGCGCCTGCGTTCGCTGTGCCGGATCGTCGAGCACACGCTTCCATGCCGCGCCTCGTCCGCCATATCCGCGATAGTCGCCGTCCGTGAATGTGGGCGCGGTGGTCTCGAAGATGCGCAGGGCTTCACCGGCCGGCAGAGGAGCGGAGGGGGGCGCGTCTTCGGCGATCGCCCGCGAGACCTGCGCTGCGCAAAGAGCGATGACAACGATGAACTTGTGCACGGTGGACGCTCCCGGGCGCGATGTGGGCGGGCCGGTGGATGATAAGGAGAACGGTGAACGCGCGGACGGTGGTGCACGTCGCGAGTGCGGCCCGGGATTCCGACCCGGGGACACGTTGGCGTACGGACACGTTGGCCACGCATGATGGCGGCACTTCAGCCACGCCTTGAAGAATGCGTTGGCCGCTTTGCCGCACTGCGGATCCCTCCGACTTCCTGGCCGCGCGAAGACGCGAATGCCGCCCTTCGGCGATTGGCACGCGCCCCTTCGGGTTGCGGCGGTAGGTCCAAGACCAAGAGGCCGTGCGATCGAGCGCGTCGACAATCACCGGCGTGGTGGCCACGCTCGGGCGAACCGCAGGTGTGACGCTATGAGCAATCCTCGCGATGCTGCCAACGTGCGACGTTCATCTGCTTCACGCAGCGGGCCAGGCGTACCTCGCCCACGGCGTCCGGGACGCCGCACGCCTGGCGGCGACGGCGCGGCGACCGCGCGGCGATAGACTCTGCGGGCACGACGCCGTCGCCCATCGGACACCTTCGCACGCAGGCACTTCACGATGGGGACCGATTCCCTCAGTCGGACGCGCTTCGTGATCCGCCCCGGCGGCGGGGCCTCGATCGCTGACGAGTCGGTGCGAGAGGCGCTTGGCGATCTCGGAGCGGTGGTCCCGCTCGAAGGCTGCGAGCCGGGTTGGCTGCTCACGCTCAAGAAGGCATCGGAGGCGGCGCGCCCGTGCCCACGGGTTGCGCGGCGCCTCGACGGCGCGGTCGCCGTCGTGCCGGTCGTCGAGGCGTCCGGCGACGGTCCGCGCTACCCGACGGGATTGGTGAACGTCCGGTTTCGAGAACCCGTGACGGACGAGGAGCTCGACGCCTTCGGTCGCGCGACGCGCACGGCGCCGGTCGCACGCTCGACCTTCTCGGCGAAGCAGGTCACCCTGCGCGTCGATGCGCCAGCCGACACCTACCTCCCCGATGCGGTGCGGGCGATCGGCCGCCGGGACGATGTCGAGCTCGCGTGGCTCGACACGGAGTCGTCCTACACCAAGGCGGCGGCCCCCCGCACCCCCCGCGCGGCGCGGAAGCCGCCGCCGCGAAAGGAATGAAGCCATGGCACTCGGGTATCGCACCGCCAACGGCCAGCTCGTCCGGCTCAAGCCGATCGAGGTTTCGATCGCCACCGACCACGAGGAACCGATCGTCGAGCTGCATGGTGTCCGGGGGGCGCAGCGCCTCGCGACGCGGGCCGTGCGCGCCGCCCAGCAGACGTTCGAGTTCCCGACTCCCGAGGCCGCCCGGCAGTTGGCCGCCGATCGCGGTCCGGCGAAGATGAAGGCGCGGCTGCGCGAGAAGCGCTTCTCCGCATTCGAGGACGAGGAGTCCGGCATGTTGCGGGTCCTCTACCGCGAGATCGTCGTCCGGTTTGCGCCCCGCGTGTCCGCGGCGACGCGGAAGGCGCTCGTGGCGCGACACGGCTTGGCCGTCCGCGGCCCGCATCCGACGGTTCCGCACCAATGGGTCCTCTACGACGCGGCCCGCCGGCTGGGCGGCATCGGCCTTGTCGAGGCCGCACGCTCGCTGGCCGAGAGCGAGGAGGTGTTGTTCGCGACGCCCAACTTCGTCTCCGAGTACCGCCGTCACGGCGTGTTCGCCATTTCCCAGGAGTTGTGGCACCTGCGGCTGGTCGGCGCCGGGGCCGCGTGGAAGTCGACGCGCGGAAGGGCGTCGATTGCCATCGCCATCGTCGACGACGGCGTCGATGTCGAGCATCCGCAGCTTCGGGCCAACATCCGGCGCGATCCCGACCCATCCGAGCCGCGCGACCGCTGCGGCCGCGACTTCTTCCTGCCCGACACCGATCCCGATCATTTCAATCCGCGGCCGAAGGTGTTCCGCGCTCCGTTCGACGAGACGGAGTTCAACGACATCCACGGCACCTGCTGCGCCGGCGTCGCGGCCGGTCGCGGGCCGCGGGCCTTCGGACTGGCGCCGCGCTGCCGCATCGTCCCGGTGAAGATCTTCCACGGCAGCGCCCTCGCCGCCGACGCGCGTGTCGCCGATGCCCTCCGCTACTCGGCGCGCGTCGCCGATGTCGTCTCGTGCTCGTGGTCCGGGTCGCGCACCCCCGACATCGAGTTCGCGCTTCGCGACGGTCGCCTGGAGGAACGCAAGGGCCGCGGCGCGGTGTTCGTGTGCGCCACCGGCAACGAGGAGTCGAACCGCGTCGGCTTCCCCGCCTCCGACATCCATTGCGTCGGCGTCGGCGCGTCGACGGAGAAGGACGCCCTCGCCTGGTATTCCAATCGCGGCAAGCAGGTGTGCGTGGTCGCGCCTTCGAACGGAGGCGACCGCGAGATCTTCACCACCGATGTGAGCACGCCCGGCCGCGGCTACAACCTCGGGCGCGCCGGCGGAAAGGATCCGCAAGGGCTCTTCGCGGTCGACTTCGGCGGCACGTCATCGGCAACGCCGCTGGTGGCGGGGCTCTGTGCGCTCGTCCTCTCGAGGCGACCATCGCTCGATGCCGAGGCCGTCCGCGCCGCGATCATCGCTGGCGCGAGGCGGATCGGCCCGAAGTCGGCCTATGGAACGAACGGCCACTCAAATAAGTTCGGCTACGGCCGCATCGATGCGCCGGCGACACTTCGGGCGCTGTAGCTCGGCGATGCGGAACATTCTGACCGAACCACACGCTCATACGGATTCCAGTAGACCTCCATGCGTTTAACGCCTTGCCCACAACGGCGTCTTGCGACGGAACTGGGTTGAGTGGGGGGGGCACGTTGGCCACGCATGATGGCGGCACTTCGGCCACGCCTTGAAGGATGCGTTGGTCGCCTTGCCGTACCGCGGATTTCTCCGACTTCCTCGCCGCGTGAGCGCGCGAATGTTGCTCTTCGGCGATTGGCACGCGCCCCTTCGGGTTACGGCGGTAGGTCCAAGACCAAGAGGCCGTGCGATCGAGCGTGTCGACAATCACCGGCGTGGTGGCCGCGCTCGGGCGAGCCGGAGGTATGCGGGTCCAAGATGTCTTCGTGTCCAAGATGTCTTTGAAGATGTCTTTGATGTCCGTGTTCATCTCCGGCCCCGACGCCGTGGCACTCCGCCTGCGGGCGGCGCCGCGAACATCTTGCGCCAACCGCCAGGCGCATCGTGCGCATTCTGCGCCTTCCCGGCAGAGGGTTCCGCACGCCCACACGCCCGCACTCCGTGAGGGGAGGAGAGACACCATGCGCCCGTTCCATTCGTTCGTTGTCACGCGTCGGTTGGGCGTCGCCGCACTCGCGCTCGTCGCAACCAGCGGGACGGTCCTGGCCGGGCTGTCGCAATCCTCCATCACGCCGCCCGGCGGATTCATGCAGGCGTGCGCGGGGCCGTCCACCAACGGCGCGTCGTTCTGGCCGGGAAGCGACTACAGCCTCAATTACACCGCGCCGGGCTCGGTGGTGCAGGAGCTCGCCTTCGCCGGCAACACCAGCGTCACGCAGTCGGCCGCGTACAGCTCGGGCAACATCTCCAACAGCGCGACCGGCACGTGCGGCCTGGGATACATCAACGCGGTGGCGAGCAACAGCGCACCGGATATGTCGAGCTTTCCGGCGGGCGCCGCGGACGGGGGCTGGAAGGAGACGTTCGTGATCGACGCGCCCGGACTCACCGGCCAGCCAGGCCACATGCAGTTCACCGTCGATGTCGCCGGCTCGTTCTTCGCCTCGGGCCTGACCGGCAGCGCGGGGTTCGTCGTCACGATCTACAAGGACAACCAGTTGGTCCAGATCAACCCGCTCTTCGATCCCGGCGATTCCAACATCATCGGCACCAGCGTCCAGTACGGCAACTGGGGCGTGGCGACGTATGGCAATCCGCCAACCGAGAGCAAGATCATCGCGGACACCGCGACGTTCGCGGTGCCGATCACCTTCGGAACGCCGTTCACGCTCGCGGTCTGCGCGCGGGCCACGGCGGGCATGCGCTCCTCGGGCGGCTTCGACGGCATCTCCACGGCGCAGGTCGACTTCTCCGAAGGTCTCACATGGGGCGGCATCAGCGGCGTGTATCTGGGATTGGCGCCAATCCAGGAATACACCGTCACCGGCAGCTCGGGCGTCGATTGGAGCGGCCCTGTTGCTTCACCGCTCTCGCCGGATCTCAATGGCGACGGCGTGGTGAACGGCGCCGACCTCGGCATCATGCTCGGCGCGTGGGGAACCTCCGGCGGGGACCTCAACGGCGATGGAACCACGGATGGTGGCGACCTGGGACTGTTGCTCGGCGCGTGGACGGGCTGATGCGAGGCGTCATGCTGCCGTCATGATGCGGGGATCGACGCTGAGTACCTTGGCTTGGATGCCGGAGCGCGTATCTCCGACGCCAGAGACGTGAACCCCGTTGGGCGAGCAGTCCGAACGGGACCATGGAGCAGCTCGATGAACAAGCGATCCCTCGGATTCGGCATGGCCCTCCTCACCTTCGCCGCCGCCGGCACGATGCTCGCGATGGCCCCGTTCGCCGCGCAGCCCGCCAGCCAGCCGCTTCTCAAGGCGAATGACGACGGCGAGATGGCGGACCACGAGCAGGCGATCACCCTCGAGACGGCGCCGGAGGCCGTCCGCACCGCAGCCGTGAAGCTGGCCGGCGACGCCAAGAACATCACCAAGGTCGTTCGCGAGGAGGACGACGAGGACGGTGTGACCTTCGAGATCGAGTTCAACGACGGAGGCACGAAGAGCGCCGCGGTCTACTCGTCGGGCGGCGAACTCATGGAGCTGGAGAGGGCCGTGGCCGAGGCGAAGCTGCCCGCCGCGGTCCTCGCCGCCCTCAAGAAGGACTACCCCACGGCGACGTTCGCCGATCCGCAGATCGTGACGAAGACGTACTACGAGATCGATGTCGTGATCGACGGAAGGAAGCGCGAGATCAAGGTCGATCCAGCGGGCAACATCAAGGACAAGGCCAATGCCAAGCGCGGTGACGACGATCGCGGCAAGGGCAACAAGGGCGAAGGCAAGAAGCGCGAGAAGGAAAAGGACGACGACGACAACGACTGAACCTCGCCATGAACATGACCAGCGCCACCAGACCCCAGGTCGCCGGCAAGCTCGCGGCGGTGACGTTCCTCTTCTGGGTCATGAAGATCTGCGCGACCACGCTGGGCGAGACGGCGGGGGACCTGCTGTCGATGACGCTCGACATCGGCTACATCGCAAGCAGCGCCATCCTGCTCTCGCTCTTCGTGGTCGTGCTTGTCTGTCAGTTGCGGGCGAAAACGTTCCATCCATTCCTGTACTGGTCGGTCATCCTCGCCACGAGCACCGCGGGCACGACGACGTCGGACTTCATGAACCGCACGCTACAGCTTGGCTATGCCGTTGGCAGCGCGATCCTGCTGGGCTTGCTCATCGCGGTGCTCGCCGTCTGGCGGCTTGTCGAAGGATCGCTGGCGGTCGGCGACGTGCGGTCGCGGCGGGCCGAGCTCTTCTATTGGGCCGCCATCCTCTGCTCCAACACGCTTGGCACGGCGCTGGGCGACTATCTCGCCGACGACTCGGGCCTCGGCTTCGCGGGTGGCGCGACGCTCATCGGTGGCGTGCTCATGCTCATCGCCCTGGCCTACTTCCTCACCGATCTCTCGCGCGTGGCGCTCTTCTGGGCGGCCTTCGTGCTCACCCGCCCCTTCGGTGCGACCATGGGCGATGTTCTCACCAAGGGACCGGAGCTTGGTGGCCTCGGATTCGGCACCATCGGCTCGTCGCTGGTGCTGGCGGCGATCCTCGTCGCCGTGATCTGCTACACGAAGCGGCGTCAACCCGATCCTCGTGCCGGGACGTCGGACGTCGATCCTCCGCATCCTCCGGCCGCGCCCGCGATGCCCGGCGAACAATGACGCGATGCGCATCCTTGTGATCGAAGACTCCGCCGTGCTCCGCGACTCGGTGGCACAGGGCCTCCGCGAAGCGGGGTACGCCGTCGATGCGGTGGCCGATGGCAAGCGAGGGTTGATCCACGCGCAGACGACGGACTACGACGTGATCGTGCTCGACTGGATGTTGCCGGAGATGGATGGGCTGACGGCGTTGACGCGGATGCGGGCCAAGGGAGTGAGCGCGGCCGTGCTCATGCTGACCGCCCGCGACGCCCTCGACGACAAGGTGCTCGGCCTGACGACGGGCGCCGACGACTATCTCGTCAAGCCCTTCGCCTTCAGGGAGCTGCTTGCGCGCGTGGGAGCGCTCGCACGGCGGCGCCACGACCAGCGCTCGCCGATCATCAAGATCGGCCCGTTGACCATCGACACCTCGGCCAAGGCGGCGAGCGTGCACGGCGTCGCGCTCCTCCTGGCGCCGCGCGAGCTCGCGCTGCTGGAGTACCTGGCGCTGCGGAAGGACAAGCCGGTCACGCGGATCGAGCTCGAGGAGCACCTCTACGACGACCGCTCGGCGGTCTTCTCCAACTCGGTCGACGCCGCGGTGTGCGCGCTCCGAGCCGCACTTCAGCGCGCCGGCTGTCCGCCGCTCATCCACACTCGCCGCAAGGTGGGATACGTCCTGCGCGAGCCTGCCCCGGTGTCGCGCGGAAGCGAGCGCAGGTGAATGACGCTGCGCGCCCGCCTCACGGCGATGCTGCTCGTCACGCTGGTGCCGCTGGGCGCGGCGGTCGGGCTTGGGCTCTACGCCTTCGTGAGGGTCACGCTCACGGCCCGGCTGGACGACGCGCTGGCGGCGCGGGCCGACGCGCTCGCGGCGGCCGTCAGGGCGTCAGGGGACCAGGTCGAGTTCGACGCCGAGGACGCGACGGCGCCCCAGTACCTCTCCCCGCCGGGCGAAGGCGCCGCCGCCCAGCGCCGGCAAACGGCGTATTTCGAGCTGTGGCAGATCGGGAATGGTCTGCCGGACCAGCTCATCGAGCGCTCCGCGTCGCTGGGAACCGCGCGGCTGGTGGTGCAGGGGGGAGCCGGGACCACGCTGGATGGAACGTGGAACGCCGAGCTGCCGCACCATGTTGATGTGCGGGTGTTGGCGCGGCGTGTCACGCCCGTTGCCGAGGAGCACGATGGCGCAAGCGCGGAAGGCCGCGTGGACCGCGCGGCGGGCGGCGACGCTTCGGCTGCGCCCGCAAGCAGGGACGGCGCGCCGCAGGTGCTCGTTGTCGTGGCGGTCTCGCGCGAGCCGCTCGATGATCCGCTGCAGGCCCTCGCCGTCGGCCTGACATGCGCGGGGCTCGTTCTTGTCGTCGTCGGGACGGTCGCCGTGCGCTGGTCGCTGGCCCGTGGCCTCGCGCCCGTGGGGATCCTTGCACAGCGCGTGAGCGCCATCGATGTCGCCCATCTGGGCGCAGGCCATGTCGGCCCTCGACTCGACGCGACCGACCTCCCGGCCGAGATCGCCCCGATCCAGGATCGGCTCGGCGAGCTGCTTGGCCGGATCGATGCGGCCATGCAGCGGGAGAAGCGCTTCACGGCCGCCGCATCGCACGAACTGAGGACACCGGTGGCCGAGCTTCGAGCGCTGCTGGAAGTCGCGGCATCGCGCCCACGCTCGGCCGAGGAGGCGCACGGCGTGATCACACGTTCGCTGGCGAGCATCGAGCGGCTCGACAACCTTGTCGGCGGTCTCCTGCGCCTGGCGCGGATCGAGTCGGGGCGCGAGCGGGCGGCCCCGACGACGGTGCGGATTGCCGAGGTTGTGCGTGCGGCGATCGAAGCGGCGCGTCCGACGGCGGGCGCTCGGCGCGTGAACTTCGTGAGCGCCGTGCCCGGGGAAGCAGCGGCGCTCGCGGAAGAGCGTCTGCTGTTGCTCGGCGTGACGAACCTGATCGCCAATGCCGCGGAGTACGCCGACCAGGCCTCGACCGTGGAGGTGCGGGTCGAGGAGACTTCTTCTTCGGTCATCCTGCGGATCTCCAACGCGGCCACCGCGCTCGCCGCCACGGACACCGGTCGCCTGGGCGAGCCGCTTTGGCGACCCGATGCCGCCCGCACGGCTTCGTCGCACCTTGGCCTGGGCATCCCGCTCGCCCGCGCCGCCCTGGCCGCGTGCGGTGCGGTCTTCGAACTCAGACACTTCCCCGAAGGCGGCGGACGCGTGACCGTCGACATCCATTTGAAGTGCCCACCGAGCGAGGCGTGACCGCGGACCAGCGGCGGCGTCATCCGCTGCGCGACCGCGTCAGCACGGCCCCCAGCTTGCGAGCAGGACACCGAGGTCGGCGCCGTCAACGGCGCCGTCGCCGTTGAGATCGGCGGCGCTCGCGGCGGCGCCCCAGTTGGCGAGGAGCATGCCGAGGTCGGCGCCATCGACCGTGCCATTGCCATCGAGATCGGCCGGACACGACGGAGGAATCGTCGACGGCAGGACGCTCGACCACGTGGGGCCGAAGCGGATCTCGTCGGTCGCGAAGCCGCCATCGTTCACGAGCGTCACGATCGGAGGCAGCCCGCCGGCGATGGTCATCTCGCACGAGGGCGTGACCGGCTGAGGCTGGCCCATGGTCGGATTGACGAAGAGCGAGTACGTCGCTGTTCCGTCGCCGTTGGCCACGATCCGCGTGACAAGGAGCGCCGTCTCGAACTGAACGACGGGGACGTTCGAGTTGTTGCTCGACACGAACGGAATCGTGAGTCCGTAGAGCGACTTGCCGAGCGATGCGCCGACGATGATCTGGGGCGTGGCCGTGAAGGAGAGTCCGCCACCTTGGCCGAAGCCAGCCTCGGGTTCCATCAGGAACGAGACGTAGATCGTGTCGTTCATCGCCGCGTACGGCGCCAAGGCGCGGGTGTAGAGCGTGAAGTCGGCGGAGGGATAGCCCGGCGTGATCGCACAGTTGCCGTTGGTGACGAGCCCCGGCCACGTCAGCCCGGGACCGACCACGCCGGTGGGGATCGAACTCAGCTTGTTCCACTTCGACGACCAGCCGACGCCGCCGTTGGCGAACTGCATGTTGGGCGTGGAGCCGTATTGGAATCCCTCGTAGGCGAATGGATCCTGCGCGAAGGCGGACGCGGCGATGAGCAACGACGTGGTGGCGGTCAGAAGCCGATGGGTGGTTGTGGGCTGCATGGGGGTTCCGGTGGTTCGAGGCGAACGTGTCCCGCATGATGACGGCGCGACGGCGCGGTCTGCATGGATTGCAGCAGGCCGAAGATGGCCACACCTATCCGCCGTCGCTCATCGCCCGACGTATCTTCGCAGTTGCAGGGACACGTCGGCCACGCATGATGGCGGCACTTCGGCCACGACTTGAAGGATGCGTAGGTCGCGTTGCCGCACCGCGGATCTCTCCGACTTCCTGGCCGCGCGAACACGCAAATGCCGCCCTTCGGCGATTGGCACACGCCCCTTCGGGCCAGGCACCGTGCATCCGAGACGGACGGGGATGGCGACGACGGCTCCAGAGTCGCCGCTGAGCGCCGCGCGTCGCGCAGCCATCGCGTGACCTGCCGCAACACATGGCTCATCCGTGGGTTAGGCGCTTGGCACCACGACCACCTTGGCCGAACTGGTCGAACGCGACAAAGTTGGCGAGGCGCCCAGCGCCGCGGCCGATGCGAGAGAGGAAAAGGTGTCAGGATTCACTTCCTGACCCGCAGCCCCGGCAAGGAAACGAATCCCGACACCTGTTCTCCGACGACGATCGAGGCCGACATCGCCATCGACCATCTGACGCTCGACGACGACGCCCGGGGGCAGAGTCGGCCGGCTTCGGCGACAATCCGCGATCATGTTCGGCCAGCTGCTTCACCACGTCGGGCTGTGGCCCATATTCGCCGTGAGCGCCGTCGTGCTGTACGGCGTCACCCAGGTCGGCCTCGTCCTCGGGCGGCACATGCGCTTGCGCCTCGACCAGCCCACCCAGGCCCAGGTGACGACCATCGCGACGTCGCTCCTCGGGCTGCTGGCATTGCTGCTTGGCTTCGCGTTCGCGATGGCCGTCAACCGATTCGAGTCGCGCCGAATGGTCGCCATCGAGGAGGTCGATGCCATCCGCACGGCCTACGCGCGCTCGCAACTGCTGGCGCCCGAGCATCGCGATTCGGCTGCTCGCATGCTGCGCGACTATGTGGACGCCCGAATTGAGCACCTCCGCGCCGGCGAGGACGACGCTTCGATCACCGCGGCGGAGCGGCGCGCCGACGCGATCCTCGATTCACTTTGGGCGGACGCGGTCACCATCGCCCAGGTCACGTCGGACGAGGTGCGGACGGGGTTCTACGTGTCGTCGCTTAACGACATCATCAGCGACCATGCTCGGCGCGCCGCGAGCATGGAGAACCAGGTGCCCGAGATCATCCTCTGGCTGCTCTACCTCGTCGCCTTCGCGGCGCTGGGGATGATGGGATACGCCTGCGGCTTCGGCAACGGCCGTCACACGCTCGTGCGGGGCGTCCTGGTGCTCACGGTCGCGGCGACGATCCACGTGGTGATCGACCTCGACCGCCCGCGCAGCGGATCGATCCTGGTGAACGAGCGGCACCTGACCGACCTCCAGGCGGGGATGCGCGTCGGCGACGCGCTGCCATGAGACGGATCGGCGGAGGCGCCGGGCGGGTGGAACGACGATCCCCGCCCGGCGCGGTGCGCCCCCGCCGTGCGTGGCGCTTCGATCCTCCAGCCCTGCGAGTCGGGCTCTTGCTGCCCGAGTAGACGATCGAGACATAGAACGTCGTGCCGGGCGCAAGGAACTGCGGATTGGCGAACTCCCCGTCGTACCGGTGCATCGGCGACCCGATGTCGTCGTGGAGTTCAGTTGCTCACGTACGAGATTCACCGGACCCAAGACCTGGAACGGCTCGGCGGCGGGAGCGCCGCGCGCGTCGGCGTGAAGTCGGATGCTGAAGAAGTCCGCGCCGGGTGCATCGTCGTACGCGCCCCACCAGCGCACGCCGGTGATCGTGCCAATGTCGCCAGCGAGCGCGAAGTCGTGCGCCTTGATGGAATCTCCGGTGTGGTGGTTGTAGGACGGTGTACCGTCGACAGGCGGTTGCGGGAAGACGACCCGATCGGACGCCGTTGCCGAGGATGACGCGGTCATCCTCCGCCACGGCAGACGAGGAGCGAACGGTACCTTGCACGATGGTGAAGGCGCGGCATGGATACGCACGATCCCCTGCGCATTCGTGTGCGCCATGGAACCCGCGCCGTGTCTCGGCGGTCGACCTTCGGCCGTGGTGATGCATGGCATCGCCAAGGCATCCGTAGCATCACAGATGCCAGTGCAGAAGACGATCGCGCGCGACCCCGCCAGCATGCTCCGGGGATTCCGATCGCCCGTCGTCGACGACGTCGAGTCGCTCTCGGCGCATCTGGCCGGCACCGCTGGCGGCACTCCTTTGCGCCGCAGGTTTCCCGACGGACAGCCGTCCCGAATCGACCTGCGCCGCGCGCGACTCGATTGCGTCGAGCTTGGGATCCTCGGATCGCCGCGCCGCATGGTCGTGGAGGCCGAGCTGGACGAAGGCCATGCATACCTGCTCCAGGTCCAGCTCGCGGGGCAGGCCACCATGTCGCTCGATTCCGCCGTGGTGCGCTTGCGGCCGTGGAGCGGCGTCGTGGTGTCCCCACCGACGCGGGCGCAGCGAGATTCCGGCCCGGGATGGGTGCTGAGCCTCGCCCTCGACCGCCGGCTGGTCAACGCAAGGCTTGCGGCCCGCCTCGGTCGCGAGCCGACGCGCCCGCTGGAGTTCGTGCCTGCACTGGGCGCGGCGACGATGGACGTGTGCCGGTACGTCCTGGTGATCGTCGACGCGCTGGACCACGGCTTCGTCGAGCCGGGCAGCGCTGTCGCCGCGACGCTCGAGGCGGGTCTTGTCGATCTCCTGCTGGAGTTCCAGCCGCACACGTATGGCCGATCGGTGGCCGACTCGGAGGCGATGTCGGCGGCCGCACGAGTCCGTGCCGTCAGCGCCTATGTGCTCGATCATCTCGGAGAGGAGATCCGCCTGGAACACCTCGTCGGCGCGGCGCAGTGCGGCGCCCGAGCGCTCCAGACCACCTTCAAGCGGCAGTGCGGCATGGCGCCACTGGAGTTTGTGCGTCGATGCCGGCTGCGCGAGGCGCGAGGGCTCCTGGAGGGCCCGGGCCCTGCGGTCACCGTCGAGGAAGTCGCGTTCCGAACCGGGTTCTGCCATGCAGGTCACCTCGCCGCCGCGTACCGCCGCTCGTTCGGCGAATCGCCCGCTGCGACGCTGCGACGAGCCCAACGGCGGCGGCGCGACGTCAGGGCCGCGGTGTGATCGGGGTCGTGCCGGCGAGCCGAATCCCCAATCCCCGATCGCCCTCACCCAGTCCGCAAGTTCACGCAGGGCTGCGCACTACGCCTTCGCGCCAAGAACGCGCCGCACAACGATCGCCCCCGACAATGCCACCAGCAGCGCCGCGCCGAACGCGGCCGCCGCGATCACCGCAACGCGGATCGCGCGTCGCTCGAGATCGGCGATGGTGGATCCGACGAAGCGCTCGCCCTCGGCGACCTGCGTCGAGCCGAGCAGTTCGTCGGCGCCGCGGAGCGCGGTGTTGAGCTCGCGCAACGTCTCGGTCGCGGCGCCCAGCGTCCCCTGGTACTCGGTGATGTCGAACGGGCGGCCCGGCACCGCGCCTGGCGTCGGCGCAGACAGCTTCGCGACCTCGTCCATCAGCCCATCGAGGGTGCCGCCCAATTCGTTGGCGGCGCCGATCGTGGCGTGCAGCTCCTTCAGCACGGCAATGGCCTCGGCGTGCCGTTCATCGAAGGCATTCAGCAGGGCGTCGCGTTCAGCGGCCACGCCGTCGAGCAGCGCCGACCGCTCATTGGAGAGGATGACGGCCAAGCGCCCCACTTCGTTGGACACCAGCTCGTCGGCCTGGCGCAAGGCAGTATCACGCTCGCTCGAGATCGTCGTCGGCAGCGCCGCGGCGACATCGCCCAGCCGGGTCGCGGTCTTGACCGCCTCGTCCATGTTCGCCAGCACGCCCTGCGACTCGGGGGTCGCCAACGTCTCGGCAATCACCAGCTCGGCCCGCCACCCTGCCAGCGTGGTCGCTTTCTGGGCAAAGAAGAACATCCGCTCCGCAAGCAACCGCGTCTGCGTCACCTCCGCCACGGCCGGACTGAGACCCGCGAGCGGATCCAGGCCGATGACCGCCAGCAGTGACGGCGGCGCCTGGACGGCGGACGCCACTTCGGACGAATCGCGGGCGATCCGGCTGGCGCGGATGTTGGCCACGAAGACCTGCGTCGAGTACTGCTTGCGGATCTCGCCGGTCAGGGTGCGGAGATCGTTCACCGCCTGGGGGTCAAGATGCTCCTTGGCGATGTCCCAGATCTCGCGCTCCAGTCGCTCCAACGCGTCGACGAAGTTGAGAGCGTCCTTCTTGAAGCGCACCGGCTCCCAGTAGTCGTGCCACACCTGCCTCTGGATGGAAACCATCACGGCAAGGTCGAGCAGCGCGACCTTGGGGTTGGGTCCCGTCGCCATCTCCACGACTGCCTCGGCGCCCTGTATCTTCAGCCGCAGCGCCAGCACGCGCCGGCCGATCGACGGATCGGCGATCGCCAGGTTGTCGGCGGCCTGCGCCGTCAAGGCGATGTAGGTGTCGGCGAAGCCCGTCACCTCCGCCTGGAGGGCGACCGACCTCGCTCCCTTGGCCTCGTCCCTCGCACGCGCCGACTCGGCATCGGTCGGAATGGGACCGCGGGTGGTCGTGCTGCACGCGACGCACGCGAGCGCCGCGAGACCGATCGCTCCGGCCGATGCCCAATTCGACAAAGTCGACGCGATGTGCGGTGGACGTTTCACGCCTGGTCAGCCGGTGTACCGGAGCAGGCGGGCGGACGCGGCCTTCTCCTGGATGGGAACGCGCTTCGCGTCGGCGGCCGTGTCGCCCGCGGTGTCCTTGGCGTTGGTGTACGTCTCCATGCCACCGGCAGGATCCGTCGTGCGGAAGCCAACCGTCTCAATCCTGACGGAGTCGACGACGATCGCGTCGGCGCCGCGGTGCTTCGCTTGGTTCACGAGCTCCATTTCGATCGACGCCTCGGACATGAATGCCGGGGCGTTGGTCGTGATCGTTCCCATGACCTGGTACGGTCGGGCGACCTGGCTCTCGGAGTGGAACACCTCGACCTGCGGAGAGGGCGCTGCGCTCTCTCCGCGATACACGCTCGACGTGCAGGCGGCTCCGAAGAGTGCGAGCGGCATGAGAATGGCGTGAGCGAGCCAGCGGCTCCGACGTTGATGTGGCTCGTGGCGCGATGTCGCATGGATTCCCAGGTGGGCCGGGTCGCCCGCGCTGATCGAAGGTCGTCCGCCTCGGGTGGATCGGCGGCTCGATCCAGTTGCGGGCGAGCGTATCGCCGCCTCGACCGGGCATGTCGTCGAAGCCGCGCCGCGATGCGCAATCTCGCCACCTGAATCGGTCGCCGCGGCGGAAGTACACCGATGCGTTCATCGTCCACTGCGCCGTCTGGCGCGGAGTGTGCCGCATGGCCGGGAGGGCTGCTGCCGGCACGAAGGATCCGAACGTCTCGAGTGCGTCATGGATGCCACACAAGCGCCCGACAAGTCCGAAAGGAGCACGCCGGAAATGCGGATGACAGGGAATCGTTGGTCCGGGCGCGCACTGTGCGCCGTTCTCCTCGCCGTGGCCGGATGCTCCGCGCCGCCGATCAATCCGTCGTTTCCGCTCACCGAAGGTGACGCCAACAAGTCGATCGCCCAGATGACGGAGTCGCCGCAGCCCCTTGAACGGCCGCTGGTCGTGCTGGGTGGTTACCTTGATCCCGGTGTCGCCGCCGACCAGATTCTCGAGGTGGTCAAGCCCACCACCACAGGCGGTCCGGTGTTCAAGGTCGCGTTTGGAGGCTGCCACACATTCGACGAGTGCCGCGAGCGCGTGATCGCTGCGGTGCTGGAGGCGCTGCCGGATCGATCGTCCGCGGGTGCTGGCCGGTTCGAGACGATGGAAGTCGACGTGGTCACCAACTCGATGGGCGGGCTGGTGCGCGCGATGCGCGCTGGCCGGAGTCATCGACGTCCCCCATGCCGACACCCGGCTCCGGATCGCGCGCTTGATGACAATCTCGGCCCCTCACCGCGGCCTTGAACTCGCAAGCGCCGACAGCAGCGATCCGCTCGAGCGCGACATGGCGCCGGGGTCGGCGTTCCTCAAGCGGCTCGACGCAGCCCTGCCGACCTCCGACTACGAAGCATCTGCTACGTGCACGCGGGCGATCGCCTGGTCGGCACGGCGAATTGCGCACCGCCGGGAATGGTCGCGTTCTGGGTGCCCGACCCGCCGCTGGAGCCGGCGCATGTGCTCGCGTTCCACGATCGACGCCTGCTGGCCGACATCGCCCGCCGGCTGCGAGGCGAAACACCGTTCACGATCCCGCCGCCGGCGCCATATCCGGAGTGACGCGCGCCGGCGAATCGGCCGAGCCCTGGCCGGCCGATCGACCATTCGCCAGCGGCGCCACAATGCTTCGCACGCGTTGCGGATAGTCCGGCGGCATGCCCCAGACGAACGGAAGCGGCCCGGGCGCGAGCCCGCGCTCGGCCGCGGGAAGGTCGAACAGGATCGCCATCATCAGGTCGCTGCTGGCCCACGGATGCTGGAACCAGTACCGGTGGCCGTCGATGTCGAAGCCGCGCGCGGCGCCCAGGTACGACACATCGATCACCTCCACCGCCTCGGTGGAGAGCATGACCTGCCGTTCGTCCTCCGAGTCGGCGCGCCACACGCCGATGCGCTCGTCGCCGCCCATCGTGAGGCGCGACATGGTGAGGGCCTCGTCGCTGTCGGTGATGGTGACGATGACGCGCCGGGTGATCTCGTCGATCCAGCGGATGCGGTTCAGGAAGCGGGCCACCTCCACGTCGGCTGCGGCGAACGCGACCGTGCCGAGGCGGAATCTCGCCTGGAGCTGGCCGGGGTCGAGGTAGGGATACGCCTCGCGCAGGAGCACGAGGGCCTTGCTGGTCACGCGCCCGCCGGCGCTCCAGCAGATGATGTGGATGCGCCGCGCCGTGGTGTGGTCGGCGAGCTGCTGGAGCATTCCGGCCAAGGCATACGCGGCCTGCTGGCCCCGTCCGATGTCCTCGCCGCCGATGTAGGAGAAGATGTCCTGGTGCGTCGGCCAGCAGAACGCCACCGGCACGAGGCGTCGTCCAAGGAAGTGATCGACCTCGCCGGCGAAGACGCAGCCGTTGTAGAAGTTCACCTTGGCGCCGTGGACATAGACGATGATGTCGTGCGTGGGCGAAGCGTCGAGCTCGGCGTTGATCGCGTCGAACCAGCCGCGCTGGCGCTCGTCGAGCTGCGTGCTCGGCCATTCGATGCCGGCGTCTGGAAAGGTGGCCGACTCCTCGACACCTGCGAGGCTGAGGATGACCGGCTTGGCGCGCTTCTCGACGGCACAGTCGACGCCGAGCGCGTCCCACGTGTTCTGCGCGTCGCCGAAGCGCACCATGGCACGGCCCACTCGCAGGTCGGTTGAGACGACGTCGGCGTATCCATTCACCTTCGAGTCGCGGTCGCGGGTGGTCGCGTAGAAGATGTTCAGGTCCAGCGACCGGCGAGCTTCGGGCACCATCGCCATCAGGTCGATCGCGTCGCCCTGATAGATCACGGGGGTGGGCATCATCGGCTCGGGACCCACGCCGCAGCCGGACAGGAAGCATGCGGCCGTGACCGACCAAACGGCCGCTGGTGTCACCGCGGTGCGGGCAATCCTAAGTAGTGACAACTTACGGCACATGGCCGCAGTGTACGCGACGGTGGCCTCGCGCCTTCGTCGCCATCGCCTCGTCGAGCGCGAGAAGCCTGGCGACCTCCCCCGGTGCGGTGGAACTGACCGTAAGCCCGACAGCAGTGTCGCCGCTGATCGGAGTGCTACCGTCCTGGAGTACGAGAACGTCGGAGCCCAATGGACCTGATCATCGCACCGTTCCGCGCCTGCATGGCCATGCCACTGCTCGCCTTCGTCCCGGCGGCGGTCTTCATCGCAGCCGGCTTGTGGCGCGCGACGCGCGCGACGCGATTCGTTCTGTGGGTTGGTGTCGCGTGGCTGCTGTACGCCGTGTATGAGAGCGTCCTCTTCTCCATGGCGAAGTCCTCGGGCGAGCCGGCTGACATTCGCGTCGATCTCCTGCTGATCGCGCCGCTCCTGGAGATCCTGACGCTCGTCGCCATCATCCTCTGGATTCGCGCCGGCATCATGACGAGCCACTCCGGCGGCTGACCACAGCTCCGCGGTGTCACGCGTTGTGCGGTCGTGAGCTGCCATGCCCGAATGACTGGAGTGTCCGCAGTCCCCCGGAATGACCCCATCAGAGGATGACGACGTCCCGCGCGGCCCGTCCGCCGCGCCGTACACCGTCCGACGTTCCTTGGAGGGCTTCGCCGCCAGCCCCCCAGGCCCCCGGCTCACCCCTGGAAGGTTGGTGGGTCGCGGGGCTCTTGGCGCGGCGGAAGACGGCGACAGCACGAAGCGAGACGACACCTGTGGGAAGGCAATCGAGCCTGACGTCCGAGCAGCGGACCGAGGCGGCGCTGGGCTCTCGAGAGGAATCCTGACCTCTCAGTTTCCGCAGCGTCGTCCTCGGCCGCGATCGCTGTCGAATGTTGCAGGAGATCACGGACTGGGCGCGGAAACCAGCCGCTGTCCTTCGGGCTCGGACACCAGTAGCTGTCACTGTTATTTCCCTGGCGAGCATCACCCCCGTTGTCGAATGGTCCGCTCGATCGTCTGCGACGGCGACTCCCCGAATCGCGCGCGATAGTGTGCGGCGAACCGCCCGAAGTTCGAGTAGCCGATCTCGCGCGACACCGACGTGGCCGTCGTCCTTCGCCCGCCGCGCTCCAGCGCCCGGCGGGCGTGAAGCAACCGAGAGCGCCGAACGAACTCCATGGGGCTCAGGCCGCACTGCTCGGAGAAGACGAGTTGAAGCGCCCGAACGCTGCACTCCGCTGCCCGAGCCAGATCCTCGAGCCGCAGGGGCTCGGCCAGGTTGGCGCGGAGCAGATCCTCCACAGCCTCGATCCGCGCCAGGGACGAGCTGCTCGCGGCCCGCACGATGGCTTCGCCATGCGAGTGTGGCTGAAGCTCGAGCAGCAGGTCGACCAGCGCCGCCTGCATGGCGCGCGTCAGCTCCCGTCCGGGCGCCATGATCCCGTCGTCGATCGCCGCGACACAGTGCAGGCAGTAGTCGCGGATCTCGTCCGCCGCGGCGGTGGTGAGGAGCGGCTGGAAGGACAGCGGACCCTCCGGCGGCCGCCCGAGCGAGAGCCCCAGCCGCGAGCGAACAAACGCCCGGTCGAGTCCGAGCGCGAGCGTCCAGCCCGCGCCCGCCCGTCGCGTGCCGCGGCAGGGCGGCGAGATGACGATTCCACTCCTCGGCCCGACGCGGTAGGCGCGACCATCGAGCTCGAAGTCGACGGTTCCGGTGATCGGCAGTTGCAGCAGGTAGGGGTAGCTGCGCTTCATGTTGGCCATCACGGCCATGGGTCCGCTCAGCCCGATCACGACGAATTCCACCCAGTCGAGGGCCACATGTCGATAGTCGGTCTCGACCAGCGCTCCACCCGTGTGGCGCTCCTGCACCGGCCAGCCCCCGCCCGTCCCCGCCTCGACCGCGCCCAAGGCGTCGAGATCGGTGGTGCGGAGGATGCGATGGCTGACCAGGAGTTTGCTCGGATCCACCGATCTCATGCTGCGATCCTGTTGCAGGTCGTTGAGAAAGCCCGAATGCGCACACGACGTTGCGCGTTCCGGCCAGTGGCACTTCGATCTGCACCGTAGCGTGGGTTCAGCGTTCGGAACGTCCGGCCTGCACGAGAAGCAAGCGGCCCAAGAACGCCACGCCGCAGCGTCACGATCCCGTCGGAACAACGACCAACCGCCACACAGGAAGGGACCGCTTTCATGACTCCCCAGTTGCCTATCCGCACGTGCCTTGCCGGCCTCGGCCTGCTCGGCGCCCTCGCTTCCGCCGCCACGGCCGACGTGGTCGTGTCGAACCTCGCCAACAACTCCGCCTCCTCGTGGGACATCGGCAGCACTGGGGCCACCCTCGATGACTCCCCGAACGCCATTCGGTTCACCACCGGACCCGGCCCCGGCTGGATCCTCGAGTCGGTGACCCTCCTGGTCGGGACGCAGAACGACCCCCCCTCGGGCAGCATCGCGCTGAAGATCGCCGCGGACAGCAATGGCCTCCCGGGCGCGAACCTCCTCGACTTCCAAGCTGCTGCTCCGACCACGGGCTTCGAGCAAGTCACGTTCCTCCCGCCGCAAGCTCCGTTCACCCTCCAGCCGAACACCAACTACTGGCTGGTCGCCACCGCGGACGTGGCGGACAACTTCGGATGGTGGTACACGACCGACACCTCCGAATCCGGCCTGGCTGGGTGGAGCATCGGCGACGACACCTACGTCGGCTTCCCCGTCGGCGTTTGGACCGTTCTCAAGAGCGCCGTTCCCCCAGTCGACGGACCTGCGCCGCAGCTCTTCGAGATCAAGGCGACGGCGGTCCCGGCCGTCGGCGCCTGCTGCCTTCCCAGCGGCGGCTGCTTTGTCGACACGGCAGAGCAGTGTCTCGCCTCTTCCGGCACCTACCAGGGCGACGGCACGACGTGCGAAGACGTGACTTGCCCCTTGGTCGAGGGCGCCTGCTGCTTCCCGGATGGAGTGTGCCTGCCGAGGACGGAGCTGTCGTGTATGGCCGGCGGCGGCACTTGGTTCGGTGCCGGCACACTCTGCCAGGACGTGACCTGCCCCGATCCGGTCGGCGCCTGCTGCTTTCCCAACGGCGACTGCCTGATCTACACCGCGGAGCAGTGCCTCAGCGCGGCCGGCGTCTACCAGGGTGACGGCACGATCTGCGAGGATGTCGTCTGCAATCCCGAAGGGGCCTGCTGCTTCCCGGATGGCGTGTGTCTGCTGAGGACGGAGCTGTCGTGTATGGCCGGCGGCGGCACCTGGTTCGGTGCCGGCACCTCCTGCGAGGACGTGACCTGCGGCGAGCCGGTCGGCGCCTGCTGCCTTCCCAGCGGCGGCTGCCTGATCTACACCGCGACGCAGTGCGCCGCCTCCTCCGGGATCTACCAGGGCAACGGCACGGCCTGCGAGGACGTCAACTGCAATCTCACCGGCGCCTGCTGCTTCCCCGATGGCGTCTGCCTGCCGAGGCTCGAATCCGAGTGCGCAGTTGGCGGCGGCACCTGGTACGGCGTCGGCTCCGACTGCGAGGATGTGACCTGTGGCGCATGTTCCGCTGACCTCAACGACGACGGCACCGTGAACGGTGCCGACCTCGGGATCATGCTGTCGCAGTGGGGTGGTCCCGGGACGGCCGACCTGGACGGCAGCGGCACGGTCGATGGAGGCGACCTTGGCATCCTGCTGGCCGCATGGGGGCCGTGCCCGTAGCGCCGAACGCTGCCCCGCCATCGCGCCGGCCGCAGAGTTCATGTGCATGACCGTGCCCCCGCTCGCAACGCGGGGGCACGGTCGCTTTCCAAGTCCGACAGCGCCCGCATGGGGGTGTGGTCCACGACTCGGGTGTATGCCACGCCGGCATCCGCCATCGGCACTGTTCATCGTCGCACGGCGCGCCGATCGCAGCGATGGCGCCGGGCCGAGGGACGAGCCGCGAGCGCCGCGACCGGCCAAACGTCATGCGACGCGGAACGGCGCGACCGATGCCCGCGGATCTCGACCCGGCGCTTCGCTTCGGGCTCGTCACCGCGGTCCGTCCGCGAGTCGAGTCCATCCCTGCGGCACCCGAATCCTGGACCACACCCCCCACATGGCCCGGCCGGCAACCTGCCACCAGCCGCGCGTACTCTCGGGCTCCGAACTGAAGGGTCGCATGACTCGCCCGCGTGAACTCACTTCGTCGCCTGGAGGTCCGGCGCCAGCACGTCGAACACGGTGGCTGCTTGGCGCTGCGATGCTGCTTGTCTGCATCGCGGCCTCGTCCGGCCTGGCGCTTGCCCACTTCGATGCCGCACATCTGCCTGGTTGCGGATTCGACGGTGGATGCGCCCGCGCGGCAGCCAGCGCCTGGGGTTCGGTTCCATGGCTGCGGTGGCCAACGTCCTTCGTCGGTGTGGCGTACTTCGCCGGATTGCTGGCGGCATGGATCATGGCCCGTGGCGCGCTTCCAGTCCTGCTGCGCGGGGTCGTGATCGCCAGCGCCGTTGGATCGATCGGGCTGCTCGTGGTAATGGCGACGAGCGACCTTCGCTGCGCCTATTGCGCCGTGGTGCACGTCGCCAACCTCGGCTTCGTGCCGCTGGCGCTCCTGCCACGGCGAGAAGCACCGGGGCTGCGACGGCCGGTCGTGGCGTTCTCGCTGGTCGCCGTTGTCGCGACGTTGGGGCTGGGCATCGCGGAGTCTGTCCGCCGGTCCGCCCAGGCCGAGCGCGAAGAGGCGGCGCTTCAGGCGTCGATATCGACGTCGATCGCGGCGGCGCGCGCCACGGGCGCCGCCGCGGGCGCTCCGGAAGACGCCGGCACGCCGAGGGCGCCGCGCGAGGCCAACGTCCTGGCCGCCGAGGGGAAGTCGGAGTTGGGGCCGGAGACGTCGATCGTTGCCTCCGAGTTCACGGGGCGATATCGGCGCGGCCCCTCCCCCGCGCCGATTCGCATCGTCGTCTTCTCCGACTACCAGTGCCAGGACTGCCGTCGAGTCGACGCCGAACTGGGCCACCTGCTCGAAGAGCGAGACGACGTCTCCGTCTCCCACAAGCACTTTCCACTCTGCGCCGACTGCAACGCAGGCGCGCGTGCCGCGAAATTCAATCCTCACCCCAACGCCTGCTGGGCCGCCCGCGCGGCCGAGGCGGCGGGACAGCTCGGTGGCGCCGACGGATTCTGGCGCATGCACGAGTGGCTCTTCCGGAACAGGGGCGCCTTCACCAGCGAGCAGCTCACTGCCGGTGTCGCCGAACTTGGATTCGATCCGATCGCCTTCACGCGTCGCATGCAATCGCCGGAGACGTTTGCGACGGTGGAACGTGACGTCGCCGAGGGAGCCTCGCTGGGCGTGCGCCAGACGCCGACGGTCTACCTCAACGGCGTCGAGATCGCCGGCTGGCAGCGGCCCGATGCGATCCGCCGCGCCGTGAGTGCCTTGGCCGCGACCAGCCCGCCCTGGGCCACTGCCGCATCGGACCGCCCGGCGGACGCCCTCGAGAAGTTCATGAACGAGTGGCGCGCCCAGCCGAGGCGTTCGCTGCCCGACCTGCCGGCACGGGCGATGGGAGCAAGCGCCGAGACGGCGGCGACCGAGGTGGTCGTCTGGGGCGATCTGGTCGAACCGACCACCGGCGAACTCGACAAGCGGATGCGGGCGATCGTCGCGGCTCGTGGCGACGTGCGCTATGTCTTCAGGCACTTTCCAATGGACGAGTCATGCAATCCGGCGGTCGAGCGCACGCTCCATCCAGCCGCGTGCCTCGCGGCGCGTGCGGCGGAAGCCGCGGGGACGATCGGAGGCGACGAGGCGTTCTGGCGCATGCAGGCCGCGCTGCTCGCCCACGGCGGCGTGGTGGACGACGGCGTCGTGACCGCCGCGGCCGCGGCGCAGGGTCTCGACGCCGATGCGTTCGCCGAGGCGATCGAGTCGGCCGACGTCGTCGAGCGAATCCGAGCCGATGCGGAATCGGCCAAGGCGCTCGGGCTCAAGGCGATCCCAATGCTCTTCGTGGCCGGTCGCCGCGTGCCCAATTGGCGCGTCGATGGCGTGCCAGTCGTGGAACTGATCGTGGGCGAGGCGTGCGCCGGGGGGCGTTGAGCGGATCGGCGGTGGTCACGCACCGGGTCGCCAACCGCCGCGTCTCACCACGTCGTCGGCATCCGGTCGATCCAGTACAGGAGCGCCGGATAGGCGGCCATGAACGACCAGAGGAAGGTGTTGAGGCCCATCACGATCGCGTTGGAGAGGTGGAACATCACGCCCGTCGCGAGGTAGGCGAGACTCCACGGCCTGGGGATGACGAAGATGCATGGGAAGCACGTCTCCCACGCCATGATGAACCACGAGGAGACGAGCGCCGCGCGGGGCCAGGCGCGCAGCCAGCGACCCACCGTGGGATGGCCGTAGATGTCGGTCCCGGCGACCTTGATCAGCGCGGTGCCGTTGCGCCAGCCGCGGCCCTTCAGCTTCGCGAGACCGGCGATCGTGTACGCGAGCACCGCCTGCACGGCGATGAAGCCAAGGGCGAGGTCGCGCGCGAGGGGCGTGGCGACAAGGTTTCCGATGGAGAGCGAGACGAGGACGACCGCGCCCATCTGGTCGGCGCCGTCGTGGCCGTAGCGCGTTCGCAGCGGCATCACGATCAGCAGGAGCGCCGTCGGCAGCGTGAGCCAGGCGCTGAAGGCGAGGCGCTCGGCGCCGACGGCGAGCGCCACGGCGAGGACGAGGCGAAGCGCCATCGTCACGAGCACGTTGGGGTACGCCACGACCGCGCCGAGCGTCGTGCCCAGCGGGCCGCCCGCCTGCCAGCGCGAGCGCACGCGTCCCACGTCCCAGCTCATGAGCCCGCCGTCGCGCAGCACGTCGCGGTTCACGAGGTACTCGGCGCTGGAGACCGCGACGCCGATCGCGGCCAGCCGACACGCCCACGTCCACGCGATCTCCTGCGTCGGCACGCCGATCGAAAACGGCGCGGCGATGCGAGACCCGATCAGGTCGAGGGCGCCGGCCTGCGCGAGGAGGGCCATCACAGGTCGTGCGCCGAGGAGAGGAACATCGGTCGTGGAGGATCGTCCGGCGCGTCGGCCGCGGTCATCATGAGGAGAAACTGCGTCCTGGCCACCGGGAGCGAGCGCGGCAGTCCCGAGACGTAGTTGAGCAGCGTGAGGTAGGGGATCGAGGCGATGATCGTCGGATCCTCCTCCTTCACGTGGAGCGCCAGCTCGGTCACCGCGTCGAAGAGCGCCTTGCGGTTGCGCTTCGTCGGGTTCCATGCGGCGTTCCACCAGCGCCGCGGCGCCGCGACGCGCAGCTCGCGCCACGGCGCGAGGCTGCCATCGATGCAGTGATCGCGATGCAGGAGGACGTAGTCGCCCTCGGCCGGCCGCGGCGCAAAGAAGTTCCACTCGGGCACGAGCGCACACACGTCGCGCCGCCTGATGGGCAGCTTGAGCGCGGGCACGTGCACGAGCAGCGTGCACCCGGCCCACGCCGCGAAGGTGCACGCTGCGATGACGTCGCCGACGGTCACGTCAGGCCTTGACGCCCGCCAGTTCCCGAAGCGCCGTGCGGCGCAGGTCGAGCATCTTGCGCGCCGACGCGGCCGGTCCGAGCTTCTTGATCTGCGCTTCCGACAGGTGCTTGTCCACGACGGCAACGCATCCGGCCGTCGCCAGCGCCACCACCACGAGAACCGCCACGGCCACCACCGCCGCCACGGCCCACGCGGTCGTGTCGCACCACGACGCGAAGCCCACGTTGAGTTCGATCTGGTCCTCGGGAACCGCGAGGTGCGCGGCGATCTCGGCCGCGCTCAGCGGTGGCTGCGACACCACCGCGATCCCCTCGAGGCCATCCTTCGTTCCGTCCTGGAGATACTCGGCCAACTGGAATCCATCCGCCAGCAGCCGACCGCCGTTGTAGGGCAGGAGCACGACGGCGCAGTCGAGCCCCTTCGGGACGAAGAGTCCGTTGCACACGGTGGCGCCGCCGTAGCGAACGTCGGCGAAGACCGACTGCTTCGCGATCAGGTCGACCGCGTCGCCCACCGACATGGTCTTGCGCTTCTTGAGCTGGCTGGTGAGCTTGGCGGCGAACTTGTCCGCGACCGCGCCGCCCTTGGTGGCGGCTTCGCGCACCTGGTCGAGCACGCCGCTGCCCTTCTTCGCGATGAAGATTCCGATCGCGCCCGGGGGCACGAGCGTCGGCGGCGGCGGATCGGGGCCGGGACCGGGCTTCTTGGGAATGACCTCGAGCGCCTTCTTGCGGATCTGGCGGAGACGCATCTCCTTGTAGCCGGTTCCGCATTCTTCGATCATCACCTTGGCATTCACGTCGACCTCCGGGGCATGGGAAATGAGCAGTCTGGTAACGTCGCGCCGATCCTACTTGCTGCCCGGCGAATCGTCCAGAAGTTTGTCCACGTCGCTCGCTCGGCGGTCGCCGCCGTCTTGAAGGACTCAGTCGCGTCCCCGTTGATTCTCGCGCCCCACCCAGCCCAGTTCAGCCGTGAGACGCCGCTGTGGGCAAGGGGTTGAACGCATGGAGGTCTACTGGAATCCGTGTCACGGTGCGGCCCGCGCGCTCCCACGTGGACCCGTGCCGCGTTCCGCGCCCGCGGCTTTCGCTCCTGACCGCGCGCTCATCCGTTGTTTCCTGCTGAGCAGGGGAGACTTCACCATGGCCGCACCTCGCGCCGCGCGGCGACGGTGTCGTCTCCATGACGGGCAGCACGCAGCTTGGGGACGTCGACGCCAACGATGGTGCGCAGACGCTCGTCGCCTCCAACGGCGTCACGCCGGCGTTCGCCGGCGAGATGGCCTTCACGAAGTCGATGATCAACGACTCCGGCACCAACAGCATGATCCTGGCGTGCAACCTGCCCGCCTTCGCGCACCTCAGCCCGGGATGGATGTTCGGCACGACGTTGGCCGCGCCGTGCGAGGGATGAAACTGGACACGGCTGTCCACGGGATCGGCGCAAGCGCACTTGCCTCTGGCGGTGTCGCCGCTCCTGCATGCATTGGCGAATGAGCGTTCATCGCGGCGCCTTGCCAGAGCCAGGAGTCGTTCGTCCAAGAGGCACGATCTGCGTGCAACACACCACACGGGCGATCGTGACGGTCGGGAGCGCGGAACCGAGCGCCACCGATCCCAGCCCCGCGATCGCCCTGCGAACCACGCCAAGCGCCCTCCGAGCGTGCAATTCTCGCTCTACTGTTGGGTCAGCGGCAGGGCTGAACGATTTCATTCACCCCCAGGAGACCCCGTGGCGGATACGTTGCGGCTCGAAGCGGCGTTCCTGGAGGCGGTCGAACTCCCGTTGGCGGCGAGGGAAGGCCATCTCAGCGCGCTGCGGATCGAGAGTCCGCGCCTCGCCGATGAAGTCGAGCGCCTGCTGGCGATTCACGATGTCATCTCGGCGCGAGATGCCGCGCTGCGCGGTGGTTCGTCCGCGCCAGAGGTCGGATCGCAGCACGTCGACGCAAGCCTCGCGCCGGGCACGCGCGTGGGTCAGTTCGAACTCGTCCGGCTTGTTGGCGGTGGCTTGGCGAGCGAGGTCTATGAAGGCGTGAGAGCCGACCCCTTCTCGCAGCGGGTCGCGATCAAGATCCTTCGACCTGGCATGGGATCGGCGGATCTGCTCGCGCGCTTCGAGGATGAGCGCGAGACGCTCGCCCAACTCGATCACCCCGGGATCGCCGCGATCCTGGATGCGGGCGCCACGCCCGATGGACGACCGTGGTTCGCGATGCCCTTCGTTTCGGGCGTGCCGATCACGCACCATTGCGACAGCAAGCGCCTGCCGCTCGACGCGCGACTCGGCATGTTCCGCCAGGTCTGTGATGCGATCGCATACACCCATCGGCGCGGTGTCATTCACCGCGACCTGACGCCGTGGAACATCCTCGTGGCGGACGTCGATGGCCGTCCCCGTCCGGTTGTCGTGGACTTCGGGATCGCCAAGGCGATGAGTCGGCCCCGTCGCGTCCAGTCGGAACTTCATGCACACCGGAAGATCCTCGGAACGCCGGCCTACATGGCGCCGGAGCAGACGCGCCCGGGCGCGCCGATCGGTCCGCCCGCGGATGTGTTCAGCCTTGGATCGCTGCTGTGCGAACTGCTGGTCGGCAGGACGCCGCTCGATCCCGACGAGCTCGACCGGCTTCCGATCGACGAGCTCTATGGGTTGGTTCGCGAGGCGCCACGACCGACATTGCCGGCGGTGTGCGAGGCGATGTCGGACGAAGAGCAGGCCGCCGCCGCAGCGGCACGGGCGACCGAAGTCGGCGAACTTCGCCATGCGATCCGGCGCGAGCTGACCTGGATCGTCCGCTGCGCGCTCGAGATCGAGCCCGACCGCCGATATGCCTCCGCCGAAGCCCTCGGCGCCGAGATCGGTCGGCACCTGCGCGATGAAGTCCTTGTCGTCGGCCCGGAGTCCCTCACCTATCGAATCGGGAAGTTCGTGCGTCGCCACCGCGGTTCCGTCCTCGTCGGCGCAGCCGTCGCGACGATGCTCGTGGTGGCGACCATCGTCGCGATCTGGTTCGGAGTCGGGGAGGCCCGGGCGCGCATCGAAGCGCAGGCCCGAGCGGAGGAGACCAGACAGGTCGCGGAATTCCAGGCGGACATGCTGGAGCACATCGATCGCGCCGAGGCGGGCGCGATGCTGATGCGCGATCTTCGCGAACGCCTCGCACGCATCGAGCACGTGGACGCCGACGTCGCGCGCGGGCCGGGCGGCGACGCGGAGCGGTCGAACGAGCGCGAGGCGCTGTCGCGCCTGCTCGATCCGATCAACGCGACGGACCTCGCCGTGGCGTTCATCGACCGGACGATCCTGCAGCCTTCGATTGCCGCAATCGACCGGCGTTTCAAGGACCAACCCCTCGTCGACGCCCAGCTCAGGCAGACGCTCGGCGAGATCTATCGAGCGCTTTCCCATGCCGATCAAGCCCGCCCGCTGCTGGAGGCGGCGCAGTCGACGCGTCGGCGTCTCCTGGGCGACCAGGATCCCGCCACGTTGCAGTCGACGTTCAGCGTGGGGTTCCTGCTGCTGGACCAGGGAAAGTCGAATGAGGCAGAGCCGTTCCTTCGCGACGCGGTGCGGATGAGCCGTCAACTGCACGGCGAGGAGCATCACGACACGATCGTCGCGCTGCGCGCCTTGTCGCTCCTGTCGCGGGACCGGCATGATTACGTTGACGCCGAAAGGCAGTGCCGCGAGGCCTTGGAGATCGCCCGCCGGGTCCTCGGCGAGAACGACTCGGAGACGCTCGACGCGATGATCGATCTGGCCGTGTTGCGACAGCTCCAGGGCTCGCTGCCGGAAGCCGAGACGTACATGTGCAAGGCGCTGGCCGGGCTCCGAGTCGCTGCGGGCGACGACGATCCGCAGACAGTCCTTGCCATCATGAGTCTTGGTTACCTGTTCGAGACGCAAGGCAAGTTCAACGAAGCAGAGGCTCTCTACAGGGAAGGACTTGAACGGCGTCGGCGCCTGCTCGGCGATGACCATCGGAGCACGCTCAACGCGGTGTGCAGCGTGACGGATGTGCTGGTCAAGGAAGGCCGGTTCGCCGATGCCGAGGCGATGCTGCTCGAGTCCATGCAGGCGTGGGAAGCGAGACAAGGGCCGGCGGAGGCGTTTCCGGGCAACATCGCAGGACGTTTGTCGGCGCTCTACCGCGCGTGGGACGCGGCGGAGCCGGGCAAGGGGTACGACGCCAAGGCCGCCGAGTGGCAGCGGATGCCTGATGTGATCGGATCGTCGCCATCGCCGGGTGCATGACCGTCTCGGCATGCGGGCGCCGCGGCGGGTTTCGCTCGGGCAACGCGAGGCGCAAGACGAGCCGCGAGCGGACGAACGTCGAGGGAGCCCGCGGCACCGCCGAAGCGCCGAAGAACGCGGCGCTCCTTCGGTATGCTGTCGCCATGGACGCCCGCGAGTCCGCCGAGTTCGATGCGCTCGTCACCCTCTGCTATCCGGAACTGCGGGGCCTGGCGCAACGACTGCTCGCCGGCGAACGCCGCGGCCACACGCTCCAGGCGACCGCGCTGGTGAACGAGGCGTGGCTTCGGCTGCGGCGCGACCTTCCGCTGGTCGACCGCGACCGCTGCATGGGCGTGCTGGCGTACTCCATGCGTCGCCTGCTCATCGATCACGCCCGGGCGCGCAACTCCCAGAAGCGAGGCGGCACCTGGACGCGCCAGCCGCTGGACGACCTGGTCGCCGTCGCGCTCACCGAGTTCGGCGGCTGGGAGAAGCTCGAGGCGCTCGAGGCCGCGATGACCGAGCTCGAACGGACCGATCCGCAGCTCGTGCGCATCATCGAGGCGAAGGTCTACGCCGAGCTGACGGACGTTCAGGCGGCCACGTGCGTCGGCATCGGCGTCACGACGCTCAAGAAGCGCTGGACGTTTGCGCGGGCGTGGTTGCACGGGAAGCTGTCGGAGGGGCCGTGAGACGGGCGGAATGGCGTGTTGTCGGCAGGTCGGTACTTGCGGTGTTCGGCGTAACAGTCGGTGCTCGGACGCACGAGAGCAGTGGGGCGCATGGGGTCGCCAAAGAGCATGATCACAATCCAAAGATCCACGATCCGGCCGCAAAGCGGCATTACATAAAAGAGGACGGACGGGCTCGGGCGGACGCTTGCGTAACTGGGAGCCGTATCAGTCAAGGGATGCGAAACAGCGACTTGAACCATGCCGCAAATGCGGCGGCCTCAACGCTATGTGACTCAAAATACTTGCGACAGATCGCTTGGCCATATGGCATGCCAGGCTCTTCGTGCCACGCAAGCCAACAATGCAAGTTCGCTTTCTTTCGATCCTTCGGATCGGCATACGTAGCGCCATGCGAAAGCGCGTGTCCGCTGCATTCTTCTGCAAATGCATAGAGGCGATCATTCACAGGAAGTAGCGTTTTAAGTAAGTCCTCAAGGTCGCCTCCGTGAAGCTTGTTGTCCGGCATCAACCAGACACCGACTCGGACTTTCAGCGTCGTCGATTCTTCAACGTATCCGCCGTCGACTGGTTGAGTGGGGGGTTCCAAGCCGACCGCCTTCAGGGCCTTCTCAACGCACGACCATCGACTGCCAGCAGTAGTGTCGATGTCAACGACAAAGCCGACCGCACGCCCCGTGCCTTTCGCGGCATCGATTTCGTTCTGAATAGCAGCAAGAACTCCGACATCATTCTTGCAGTCTTTGATCTCGACCGGCTCCCGACCTTTCGTCCATGGGACGCCGTGCTGCATCATCAAGTTGATCACGACGAAGCAATCGTGCTGTCCCTCTACGCAAAGTACTGGTTTGGCTGCACCCGAAGCCATTCAACGAATCTCGACCTTGTTTTCCACAACGGAAGGGATTCTGTCGCCAGAAAAAGTGACGCTCTGTGTCAGCGAGCGTTCGATCTTGTGGACCGCCACCTCGCACGCCATGTCGGGATTCTCGCGACAGTAGTCGCCGAGCCCTTCGATGCAGTCCCAACTATGCGTAGCAGCAAAGACTTGGATGCCAAGACGCTTCGAAGTCTCGATAACAAGTTTCCACATATCCACCATCACCGAATAATGGAGGCCAGTGTCCACTTCGTCAATTACGAGAACGCCATTGCCGGCACGGCTAAGAGCGGTCGCCAAGGACAACAGTCGACGCATGCCGTCGCCCATGCTTCCGAGCGGAATGGGCTTGGGAGTATCATCGAGCAGGGCGACGATTCCCCAGGGTGAATTTGCGGAGCGGTAACTGGTATAGTTGTAATCGAGCGGCAAAAAGACAATCTGTGAAAGCCCTTTTTCGATTACCCTCATGGCCTCAACGACGTCCGTCTGCCGGGCATCTAGGATGACTTGGCTCCACAGTTCGGCAAGGCGACGCGGACCCAGAGAATCAGTGGGTATAAAGAGTGCCGGTCGGACGTCCCTCGGATCAGGCCCAGCACCCGCGCGTCCGCGGAATCTCGGATCCAGCAGCAGCGCGCCTTTGTCGGTCACCCCAAGGCCACGTTCACGCCCCCACGGGGATATGGCGCCTTCGAACACCACTCCGTATGTTAGCCGGGCATCGCGTTCAGTGTCAAACAGAGCACCCTGTTCGGAGGGGTCATCCAATGCCGTAATGCGGACGACGAATTCCGGATAGCCGTTGTCCGCTCTCAGGCAGAATGACGCACCGACTCGGAGTTCATGTCCGAAGAAGAAGTGCGTCAGATCTGGATATGTGTCACGCCCTTCGCGGACGCTGATCATCTCGCCACGTCGCGCTGCTGCTTCTGTGAGCGCTGACGGACTCCCCCCGGAGGCGAGCAAGTAGAACGCTTCGAGCAGCGCCGTCTTGCCGCTGTTGTTCTTGCCGACCAGCAGATTGACGCGTGCCAGCCCGTCCATCTGGAAAGACTGGAAGCCGCGGTAGTTCTGGACGTCAAGGCGAGTGAGCATGGGGTATCAGGCATTTGGACGGTGGCCTATCCGTAGGGTACTGCATTGGGCTGGCCGTGACCAGCTTTGGGGCGTTGCGTCCGGTTGGATCGACAGAATGGGCGGCGTTCACGGGAGCGTGATGATCGCCAGATCCGTCTGGGAGCTTGTTGGTCATCGGGGCCATCCTGGTCATCGTCGGGCTGAACTCGTCGAACTCGCTCGCCGATCAGGTCAGCGAATCGTTCACGGGGCGGTTCACGGACAAGACGATGTGGTACATCATCGGCGGCGCAGCGGCGGCCATTGCCGGCATCTTGTTGCTGGTGGTGCGGCGCGGCAAGTGAGGCGGGATGTCGTGGTCGATGGGTGCCGCGAACGTCGTCGGTGGTTGCTCAGGGCGCGGCACTCTTTCGCGTCTACTTCTTGGTCGCCTTCACCGACCCCACCGCCTCAACCACCGTCCCCGCCGGCATCTCGTCGCCCATGTTGACCACCACGCGCTCGGTGCCCGTCAAGCCGTCGACGATCTCGACCTCGGTGCCGAGGTCGCGGCCGACGCGCACCGGCACGTAGGCGATCGCGTTGTTGGCGTCGACGATCGCCACCTTGGTGCCGTCGGCGCGCACGATGAGCGAGGCGCCGGGGATGATCACCGCCGGCGATGCGGGGGCGATCTCGAACTTGACCTGCACATAGGTACCCGCCATGAGCGCACCGTCGGGATTCGGGACGGTGATCTCGACGCGCAGCGTGCGCGAGCGCTCGTCCAGCACGCCCGCGGTGCGCGTCACGACACCCTCGAAGTCGCCGTCCTTGACCTCGTGGACGACGATGTCCGCCTTCTGGCCGACCTTCACGCCGTACGCCTCGCCCTGCGGCACGTCCACCGTCACGCGAAGCACGTCCAGCCGCGCCAAGGTGAAGAGCGGATCGCGCGACGACGAGCTTCCCGAGCCGCCGTTCGAACCGCCGGAGCCGCTCGGCGGCATCACCAGGTCGCCGATCTCGGAGTGCCGCGCGGTGATCGTGCCATCGAACGGCGCCGTGATCGTGCCGAATGTCCGCTGGCTCTCCAATCGGTGCACATCGGCTCGTCGCGCGTCGACGGTGGCCTTCGCCGCGTCCGCGGAGGCGCGGCGGACCTCGAACGCGCTTCGCTTCTCGTCGAGTTCCTGCTGCGAGACGGCGCCGCGCACGTCGACGCTCAGCCATCGATCGAGTGTCGCCTTGGCGAGCTCGAGGGTCCTCTCGGCCTCGACCTGCGCGGCCTCCGCCTGGCTCAGCACCGCCTCCGCCTGCCGAAGCTGTTCGTCCACGAGCGGGATGTCGATCTCGGCGAGGACGTCGCCCTGCTTCACGCGGTCGCCGATGTCGACGTGGCGCGAGCGGAGGTAGCCGGTCGCCTGCGCGAAGAGGTCCGCCTGCATCTCCGGCCGCGTCGATCCCGGCAGCGCAAGGACGTGCGTCGCCGGCGCCATCCTGATCGTCGCGAGCTGGACGCTCCGGGACGCGGCGTGGCGCCGTTCGGCCGCCGCGGCGACCTCGGTGCGACGCGCCATCCTCGGAATCGCACCGCTGGCGACGATCGCGCCGGTGGCACCGACGACGAAGGCCAGCGCCACGACGGGCTTCCACCACGGCGTGCGCCGACGGAGCGCCGCGACCAGGAGCTCTCGCTCCGGATCGCGCGGCGCGCCCGCCGGTCGTGGCGCCGCGGCGGCGCCATCGCCGGGACGGCGTGTCGATGCGGGGGGTTCCAGGAGTGAGGTCATCGTCGGGGCCTTTCAGGGGGAGTCATCCCATCGCCTCGTGCGCCGCGGCGCCGTCGGCATCGATCTCGGGTCCAAGGAACCTCGGTGGCGTGCGGCGCAGCACGCTGTAGGCCACGGGCACGACGAAGAGCGTCGCGATCGTCGCGACCACGAGGCCGCCGATCACGGCGCGGCCGAGCGGCGCGTTCTGCTCGCCGCCTTCGCCGAGGGCGAGCGACATCGGCAGCATGCCGATGATCATGGCGAGGGCGGTCATGAGCACCGGCCGCAGTCGCGTCCGTCCGGCCGCGAGCGCCGCGGTGATGGCGTCGTCGCCCTCGAGGCGCCGCTGGTTGGCGAAGGTGATCATCAGGATCGAGTTGCTCGTCGCCACGCCGATGCACATGATCGCGCCCATGAGCGACGGCACGCTGAAGGTCGTCTGCGTGATCCACAGTCCCATCACGATCCCGCACAGCGCGCCGGGCAGGGCGGTGACGATGATGAGCGGATCGAGCCACGACTGGAAGTTGACGACCATCAGGAAGTAGACGAGCAGCGCCGCGAACAGGATGCCGATGCCGAGCCGCGTGAACGCGGAATCCATGCTCTCGATCTGTCCGGCGATGGCGATCGTTGCGCCCGCCGGCAGCCCGCTCCGGGCTTCATCGACGACGGCCCGGATCGGCGCCGCCACCGATCCGAGATCGATGCCCTGCGCCGAGGCGTAGACGTCGAAGACCGGCTGCACGTTCGAGTGGGAGATGTTCGCCGGCACCGTGGTGCGCGTGACCGTCGCCACGTCGCCGAGGAGCGTCTGGTTGTTGGTCGACGGGGTGAGCGGCGTGCCCGTCAGCTCGCCCATCGAGGAGATGGCCCGTTGCGGCGTCTGCGTGGCGATGAGGTAGTTGCGGCCGCTCGCCGGATCGATCCAGTAGGTCGGCTGCACCTGCGCGCTCGAGCTCAGCGACACGAGCACGTTGTTGGCGACGTCGCGCTGCGTCAGGCCGCGCTCGATCGCGCGGGCGCGATCGACGTCGATGTGCAGGCGCGGCGCCGAGGTGACCTGGTGGACATGGGCGTCGACGACGCCATCGATGGCGGCGATGCGGTCGCGCAGGGTGCGCGCCGTCCGCTCGGCGAGCGCCCGGTTGGGTGCCGAGACCTGGAGGTTGATCGGCGCGGGGCGGCCGAAGTTGAGGATCTGCGTGACCATGTCCGCCGGCTGGAAATAGAAGGTGACGCCGGGAAACTGCGCGGGAAGCCGCTCGCGCAGCGCCGCGATCGAGGCCTGCGTCGGTCCGTGCCCGCCGGGCCTGAGCGAGACGAGAATCTCGCCGTCGAACGAGCCGATGATCGGGCTGTCGCGATAGGCGATGTTGATCGGGTCGACGCGGCCGAAGTTGTCGATGATCTGGTCGATCTCGTCCGGCGGGATCGCGTCGCGGATCGCCTGCTCCACCTTCCCGAAGAGCACCTCCGTCTCCTCGAGTCGAAGTCCGGGAGGTCCGCTGACGTGCAGCCGGATCTGGCCGGTGTCGACATCGGGGAAGAAGTCGCGCCCGACGAAGGGGACGAGCGCGCCGCCGATGCCGAACATGGCCAGCGTCGCGACGATCAACGTGGCCCGATGCCGCAGCGACCATGCCAGCGCCCCGACGTACGCGCTGCGCATCGACTCGAACGCCCGCTCGAACGCGTCGTGGAGGGACGCGAAGAACCCGCGCGCCCGCGGCGCCGGACTCCCGGGGGTCTCGTGATGCGCCTCGCCCCGCAGCAGGTACTCGGCCATCACCGGCACGACGGTCCGCGAGAGGATGTACGACGCGAAGACCGCGAAGACGACCGCGAGGGCGAAGGGGATGAAGAGGTACCGCGGCGGCCCCTCGAGGAACATCACCGAGACGAAGACGATGCAGATCGCCAGCGTCGCGACGAACGCGGGCACCGCGATCTGCTGGGCGCCGTCGAGGATCGCCCGGCGCAGCGGCTTGCCCATCGCGCGGTTGCGGTGGATGTTCTCGATCTCGACCGTCGCGTCGTCGACCAGGATGCCGACCGCGAGGGCGAGACCGCCGAGGGTCATCACGTTGAGCGTGTAGCCCAGGGCGTCCAGGGCGAGCACCGAGACGAGGATCGAGAGGGGGATCGACGTCGCCACCACGATCGTGCTGCGCCAGCTTCCGAGGAAGACGAGGATCATCGTCGCCGTGAGCAGCGCCGCGATCAGGCCCTCGTACATCACGTTGGAGATCGCCGAGCGCACGAAGAGCGACTGGTCGAAGAGCGCCTCGATCTTGATGCCTTCCGGGGCCGACGCCCGCAGCGCCGGCAGGAGCGCCTTGACGCGATCGACCACGTCGAGGGTCGACGCGTCGCCGCTCTTGAGGATCGTGAGCAGCACGGCGCGCTGGCCGTCGCGCCGGACCACGTTCGTCTGCACCGCGAAGCCGTCGCGCACGCTGGCCACGTCGCGCAGGAAGATGGTCCGGTCGCCGACGCGCTTGATGGGGATGTCGGCGATGGCCCCGATGAGGTCCGGCGTGCTGTTGAGCGTGACGGCGTAGTCGGTCGGTCCGATCTTGAGCGAGCCCGACGGCAGCGTGAGGTTCTGCACGCTGACCGCGGCGTTCACGTCGCTCGGCGAGATGCCGTAGCCGGCCATCGAGTCGGGGCGCAGGTCGACCATGATCTGCCGCGGCTTGCCTCCGTAGGGAAGGGGAAGCACCGCGCCCTGCACCGTCACGACCTTCTGCCGCACCGCGTAGACGCCGTAGTCGAAGAGCTCCGCCTCGGTGCGCGTGTCGCTGCTGAGGACGAACTGGAGCACCGGGACGCTCGAGGCGTTGTAGCGGATGATGAGCGGCGGCTGCGTGCCCGGAGGCATGCGCCGGATGATCGTCTGCGAGATGGCGGTCACCGGGGCGACGGCGCCGTCGATGTTCGTTCCCGGCTGGAAGTAGATCTTGACGATCGCGAGGCCCGGCAGCACCTGCGTCTCGATGTTCTTGAGGTTGGCGACGGCGTTGGAGATGGCATACTCGCTGAAGGTCGCGAGCTGCGCCTCCATCTCCGGCGTCGAGAGTCCCTCGTAGCGCCAGACGAGGTTCACGACCGGGATGTCGATCGAGGGGAAGATGTCCTTGGGCATGCGCCGCGCGGAGATCGCCCCGAGGATCAGCACGAGGATCGCCATCACGACGAACGTGTATGGCCGGCGAAGCGCGAGTCGGACGATCCACATGGGGTGAAAAGGGGTGACGGGGTGCTGCGGGGTCGGCGAGGGGTGTCGATCGACCGCACGCGGCGAAGCGGGCGGGGAGCGGGGAATCGGGAATCCGGAATCGGGAATCCGGAGTCAGGGGTCGGGGGCGCGGATGGACTTCGCTTGGCTGCGCGCGGGCGAGCGCGGGCGCGGTGCCCGGGTGTCGCGGTCCACCTCGATGGCGGCGAAGACCATGTCGACCAGGCGCCGCGCGAGCGCGGGCGTGATCGGCGCATGGCCCATGAGCAGGCGGAAGTAGATCGGGCCGTAGAGCGCGTCGAAGATGAAGGTGGCATCGACGTCTTGGCGCAGCTCGCCGCGCTCGATGGCTCGGCGGATTCCCTCGGCGCCGCCGGAGCGGCGCCGCGGAAGCCAGCGCGCCCGGAACGTCTCGGCGAGCGCGGGATCCGTCTGCATGGCGGCGATGATCGACGCCACCAGGCGCCCCATCGGGCCGTTCATCTCCCGCACCACCGACCGGACCTGCCGCGAGAGGTCGCGCCGCGCCGAGCCCGTGTCGCGGTAGGTGATCCGCGGGTGCAACCCGGCGAAGAACGCGTCGACCGCGAGCGCCCCCTTGTCGGGCCACCATCGGTACACCGTGGCCTTGCCCACGCCGGCACGCTCGGCCACGCCCTCGATGGTCATGCCGGCGAAGCCGTGGTCGCGAAGCGCCGCATGCGCCGCGTCGAGGATCGCCTCCCGGGCCTTCGGGCACCGCGGCCGCCCCGGGGGGCGGTGCGTCGTCTCGTCCTGGCACGTTGCGGCGGGCAATCTCATGATACGATACGTTGCGTATCGTATTGATAGGCACCCGGAACGGTCGTGTCGACCGGGCGCCGGCGCCCCGTCGAGACGGTGCGGGACCGGGCGCTGTCGTGCCGGCCCCCTCGGGCCCGGTCAGCTCGACCCGCCCGCGACCAGCGTCACGCTCCTCTGCTTCTCGTTGATCCCGCGCTTCTGGATCAGCGCCCACGGAAGGTCCGTCGTGGTGGCCGGGGCGATCGTCGCCTTGAACTGCGGCGACTGGAAGTCGTGCAGCGTGGGATCGAGCCTCGAGACGAACTGGGCGTCGCCGTCGATGGGGAAGCGGAACTCGACGGCGATCGGCTTCGAGCGGTAGTTGCGGACGCGCTCGACGCGCTCCTCGTGGTCGTTCCAGCCGGCGACCTCGTACACCGGTTCGATGCGATCGCCCTTGGTGGGGCTGAAGAACCTGTCGGGGTCGCGTCCCTTGAACCAGAAGTCGTCGCGGAAGGAGCGCAGGCGAAGCCGTTCCAGGATGACCTCGGGATCGACGCCGAGGTTGAACTCGAATTCCTGGCCAACCGGAACGTACTTGGTCGCGAGCGACGCGACGACGCCGAGGCCGTCGTGTCCGTTGTCGCGGTAGAGTCGGACCGCGCCATCGGGAAGGGGCGACGCACCGAGGTGGCTCTTCTCGTCGTTGCGCAGCAGGAAGAGCCGGACCAGCGCATCGCCGTATTCCTGCGGGCGATAGCGGTACTCGATGCGCAGCGGCACGCTCGTTCCGCGCTCGCTGGCGAAGAGCCGCAGCCGCTTCGACCAGCCGTTGCGGATGGTCTCGGTGCCGGGGACGGTGAAGATGAAGTACTCCGAGAGTCCTTCCTTGACGATCTCCTTCGGGGCACCCAGCGTGCCGCCAGCGCCACCGCTCATCGCGTCCAACATCGGGGCGCGGGCCGCTTCGCGGACTTCCGACTTCAGGGCCCGGTACTTGACCCCCGCCCGGAGCTCGTCGACCGCCGACTGATCCGCCAGCCCGCGCTTCGCAAGATCGGCGATCTTCTCGACCAGGTTGATCGTGCCGACGACCATCCGAACCTGGGCGCCGCCATAGTCCTCGCCGCTGTTGTTGACGATCGTGACGTGGCCGTCGAAGCGCATCCCGGTCTCGTCGGGGTCGACGACGCCCACGTAGTCCGCCGACCACGAGAGGCCGCTGGTGAAGTAGGAGATCTCGACCGCGGCGTCGCCCGCGAAGCCCGACCGCAGGTTCCAGAGGAGCTGCTGCGGTCGATCGTGCGGGTACACCGTGTCGACGAGCTCGAGCGGCTTCTCCTTGTCGAGCTTGTCGAGCAGGCGAAGCTGCACGGAGGTCGGATCGATCAGCGTGTTGGCCCACGAGAACTGGAGCGAGTTCATCCCCTGCCGCACGGTGACGTGACGCGTCTCGCGCACCAGCGTCAGGTCCTCGCTGTTGTAGATCGTGAGCTGAACCCCCTCGCGCGGCGGCAGCGTGCTGACGTCGATGTTCTGCGCGAGCGCGGGGCGGTCGAGGCCGGTCACGGCGCCGAGCAGCGCCACGGCGGCGGTCGCCATGAAGGCGGCGCGCGGGCTTCGGGCGGTCTTGCAAGGAACGGCGGTCTTCGTCTGCTGGTTCATGTTGATCCATCCATCGCTGTCAGGCGACCGCGGACGGCGCACCGTCACGGCGCACGCGCCCGCCCTCGCGCTACCACTCGTTCCGCACCACCACGTTCAGCGTCTCCACCTTCTTCACGGCCTTCTGGTCGTCGCCGCGCTTCGGGACCTCGACGTGGAAGAGCACGCGGTCGGAGGTCGACTTCCGCTCGTCCGGCTTCTGGAGCGTGCCGTCCTTGCCGAGCGCCCACTCCACCGGGCGCGGCTTGTCGCCGAGGATCTCGGCGCGCAGGCGTGGAATCGACTCGGCGATGTCGAGCACCACCGGCGCGTCCTTGAAGTTCTCGATCTCGTACTTGACGACGATGTCGTAGTCGCTCAACGGCCCGGCCGTGGCGCGCTTCTCGCGCCGTTCCACGGTGCGCGTGACGACGACGTCCTTGGCCACGCCGACGAAGAGACGCCACTCGTCGTCCCGCGCCGCGAAGGGCGCCCAGTCCTCGCCGAGGAACGCGACCGTGCCATGGCCGTCATCCTGGAAGATGCGGGCCTTCCCCGGCTTCAGCGGGAACCTGCCGAGCCCGTGGGCGGCGTCGTTGCGGAGCACGTAGTGCATCGGGATCTTGAGCTGGCTCTTCGCCGGATCGAGCATGCCGAAGCCTGCGAGATCGGCCGTGTAGGTCTTGTTCACGAGCACCTTGTCGAAGCGCGCCGCGAGGATCTTGCGCGTCTCGTTGGCGCCGATCGGCCGCTCGAGCTTCTCGCCGAAGCCGGTCCACATGCCCGATTCGCCGAAGGATTCGGGCGTCTGGTTGTGAAGCTCAACGTACTGCCAGAGGGTCAGCGTCTTCTCGTCGGGCGACGTCTCGGCGCGGTAGATGTTCGACGTGCCGACGCCGCCGATGACGTAGCTGATGCGCACCTTCGCCGGCCCCGCGGCCGGCGCCGAGACCTGCCACGTCAGCGACTTCTCGTTCGGTGGAAACGAGGACGAGAGCACGTTCACGTGCTCCGGGTCGCTGATGCAGCGGAACTGCACCGTGCTGCGATCGACGCTCGCGTTGGCCCAGGCGAAGACGACGTCGTTGACCCCCGCGGCCAGCGGCACCGTTCGCTCCTCCTCGACGAGCGTCGCGCCCTCATGGTCGAGCGCGATCTCGACGCGCTCTCGCTGCGGCAAGGCGACGAGCATGACGCCACCAAGGGCGCCGGGGGCGATCGATCCCAGCACGCCAAGGACGACCAGCGCGCCCAGCATCCCCGACCAGCTCCGCATGGCGAGCGTTCCGATGTCGAACGTGCGAGGACGACGAACGACACGGACTCCAGCCGATGCTCGTGCGTCGCCGACGCCTGTGGTGCAGGCCCGTGGCCTGCGCGGAATCCGGCGCGGCTGCGCCACAAACCTGGCGCAAGCCAACGGATCAATCGGGGGCCAGACAAGACGGTCTGCGTTCGGGTTCGGCATCGGCGGCTCTCATTGGGTGACGACCCGGCGGACGTTCGCCGGTCGGGTCACCGGGAGATGGCCGCCGAAGGACAGGCGTCCACCGCGCCTAGCGTCGCGTTGCGCAGATGTGACACGCGTGCCAGTTGACGCTCGCGCCCCACCCCAAATGCGCCCCCGCGCAAAGGAGCTGGCCATGCGTGTTGACGAGCTCTGGAGGTATCCAGTCAAGACGATGGCCGGCGAGCCCTTGCGGCGCGTCCGCGTCGGGCCTCTGGGCCTCGAGGGGGATCGGGTCGTGCGCGTGGAGCGCGCGGATGGACGCGTGATCACGTCGCGGTCCCATCCCCGGTTTCTCGGTCACAAGGCCGTGCTTGGCCCGGATGGCGAGCCATTGGTCGATGGCAGGCCATGGGACGCTCCGGAGGTCACCGCCGATGTCGAGGAGATCGCCGGATCGGGGGCGAGGTTGGTGCGTCACGAGGGCGCGGACCGATACGACGTCCTGCCGCTCCTGGTCGCGACCGATGGCGCGATCGCCGCCTTCGGTCACGACGGTCGCCGCCTCCGACCAAACATCGTGATCGGGGGTGTCGAGGGGTTGGACGAGCGCGAGTGGCCGGGCGCCTGCCTCCGCATCGGCGAGGCGCTCATCGGTGTCCAGGACCTGCGCCTGCGCTGCATCATGACGGCGTTCGATCCCGACACCCTGGCTCGTGACGAGGGGATCACCCGTGACATCTATCGCCGCTTCGAGGGGAAGCTGGCGCTCAACTGCTTCGTGATCGAGCCGGCGGAGATCGCCGTGGGCGACGACGTCCTGCTGGTGCGCGGGCGGGCCTGCGCCAAGACCGCCGCCGTGCGACCCGGCGGCTGATCGACCTGGACATCGCGCCGACTTCCGGTCCTCGGCGCCTCGGCGGACGACCTCCGCTACAGCGCCCGCATGAACGCCACCAGGTCCGCCTTCTCCTGGGCGTTCAGCTTCAGCTCCAGCACGAGGTTGAAGAACTCCACCGTGTCCTCGAGCGTCAACAGGCGGTCGTCGTGCAGGTAGGGCGGCGAGTCCTTGATGCCGCGAAGCGGGAAGGTCTTGATGGGGCCGTCGGCCGATGCCAGGCGGCCGTTGATCATGACCTCCTTGAAGAACCGCTCCACCTTCAGGTTGTGCATCAGGTTGTCGGTGTAGTACGGCGGCGTGTGGCACGTCGAACACTGGGCCTTCCCGAAGAAGAGCTCCTGGCCGCGCATCTCGCTCTCGCTCGCCTTGGCCGGATCGAGCTTGCCGAAGACGTTGAGCTTCGGGGCCGGCGGGAAGTCGAGCAGCTCCTGGAACTCGGCCATGGCGTGCACCTGGCTGCCGCGCTCGAGGACGTTCGCCCCCTTGCGCGTCGCGTCGGCCGGAATGCCGTCGAAGTAGGCGGCGCGCTGCTCGAACTCGGTGAAGTCCTCGACGTTCTTGAGCGCCCGCTGCGAACCGAAGAGGCGCTGGACGTTGACGCCGCGCAGCGTGGGCGTGTCGATGCGATGTCGGTGCTCGTTGGGCCGGATGTCGCCGACCGTGTGGGTCGACGCGTTGGTGTGGCCGTTCGCGTGGCAATCGAAGCAGGCGACGCCGAGATGGGGCTTGAGGCTGCGACGATCCTCGGTGGCGTTGAACTGCTGCTGCGGGAACGGCGTGACGAGCAGGCGGAGACCTTCGAGCTGCTTGGGATTGAGGATGTCGCGGAAGAGGTCGTCGAAGTTGGCGATCGTCACCAGTTGACCGCGCGAGACGTCGCCCAGGTCCGGCCGCGTCGTCAGGTAGATCGGGGCCGGAAACTCCGGCAGGAAATGGTCGGGCAGGTCGAAGTCGAGGTCGAAGCGCGTGAGGTCGCGATCGGTCTGCTTCTTCGTCTCGTCGATCAGGAACTTCGGGAAGATCATGCCGCCCGCTTCGTGGTGGGGGTGGGGCAGCGGGTAGAAGCCGGCAGGCCAGAGGGACTTCTCCCTGATCGCCTCGGGCGTCATGGCGGCGAGCGCTTCCCAGGTCGTGCCGTCGGGGAGCTTGACGCGCACGCCTTCCTGCACCGGCTTGCCGCCCGACATCGTCGTGCCCTTGGCCCGACGATCGGCAAGGTCGTAGCGCGCCGCGAGCAGCGCCTGTTGACGCTTCGCGAAGGTCGGCTTCTCCGCCTGGAGCCGCGCCGTCAGCGCGGGGAACGCCTCGTCGACGAACGGAGTCGCCTGCGCGAAACCGACCATCGCGACGGCGCCGAGTGCACCGAGGGACCAGCGGCTTCGCGACCACGCCAGGCAGGCCGAGCGAACTGACATGAGTGGTTCCTTCCGATCAGGTGATTGGTCGGCTCCTGGCGGCCTCCCGATGCCCGAACCGCGGGTCGAGTCGCAGGCCATCGCATGCAGCGCCGATCGTGTGATGGTACCCCGCGCTCACATGTCGACTGCAATGCTTGCAGCCGCTCGTCGCCGCGGTCGCGCTGCTCCAGCGCGTGCGCTGGCGTGGAAGGCAGGTGTGACACGGACGTTCCTGCGACAATGCGGGAACGATGCGAGTCCCGGAGGATCCGCGCAGCGCCGATCCGATCGAGGCACGTCGCGTCGACTCGCCGCGCCGTGCGACCATCCTTGTGACCAACCGCTCCCCGACCGATCCTCACGCCGCGGACGACCGCGCGACGAAGCTCCCGAGGACGGTCGTCCTCCTGAGCTGGGTCTCGTTCTTCGCCGATGTCTCGGGCGAGATGGTCTACCCGCTCATTCCGATGTTCGTCGTCGGCGTGCTCGGGGCGTCGACGACGAAGCTCGGCGCGATCGAGGGAGCGGCGCAGTTCGTGGTGGCGCTCGTGGCCGCGTGGTCGGGATGGCGCAGCGATCGGCGCCGGCGGCGGACGCCGTACGTGCGGATCGGCTATGGCCTGCCGGTCCTTGGGAAGTCGCTCCTGGCGCTCGCGTCGGCGTGGTCGATGGTGCTCGTCGGACGACTTGCCGACCGTCTCGGGAAGGGGCTCCGCGGCAGCCCGCGCGATGCCCTCATCGCCGACGAGGCCGGGCCGCGCATGCGCGGGCGGGCCTTCGGATTCCACCGGGCGATGGACACCGCGGGTGCGCTCGTCGGCGTGCTGCTGGCCGCCGTGCTTCTCTGGTGGCTCACGGGCTCGCCCGCCCGCGAAGGCGCGACGACGCCAGCGCCAGACGCCGGACACGCGTTTCGAATGGTCTTCGGGATCTCCGCCGCCCTTGGCTTGATCTCGTTCGCGCTCACGTTCCTCGTGCACGATCGAGCGACGGGCGCCGGCGACGCGCCGGAGACGAGCGCGACAAGCTCGACAAGCTCGACGAGCTCGACGAGCGCGACAAGCGCGACGAGCGCGACGAGCGCGACGAGCGCACGGCGCCCCGCGCTGCCGCGCGCGTACTGGCGCGCGATCCTTCCGTTGCTCGTCTTCTCGCTCGCCAACTCCAGCGACGCGTTCCTCCTGTTGCGCGCCCGCGACGTCGGCCTCTCCCCGTGGGCCGTCGTGCTCGCGTACGCCGCGTTCAACGTCACGTACAGCGCCCTCTCGTTCCCCGCGGGCCTGTTGAGCGACCGGCTTGGACGGTGGCGCGTGATCGTCGTCGGCTGGGCGATCTACGCGGCCGTCTACGTGGGCTTCGCCTTCACCGGCGCAATCGGCGTCTGGCCATTGCTGGCGCTCTATGGCGTCTACATGGCCCTGACGGATGGGGTGGGCAAGGCGCTCGTCGCCGATCACGCGCCCGCCGAGCGCCGAGGAGCCGCGATGGGAATCTTCTCCATGGCCAGCGGCCTCTTGACACTCTTCGCGAGCCTGCTCGCCGGCGTGCTGTGGGATCGATTCGGCCCCTCGGCGACGTTCGCCGTCGGGGCGATTGCCGCGGTGGTCGCGATCGGGTTGGTCCCCCTCGCGACGTCGGGCGCAGCGCCCGCGATGGAGGACGCGCGGCGCTGACCGCACGATCGTCCCGGCGCCAGCCGTGATGGGCCGGCACCACCGCCGTCACTTCGCCCGGAAGCTCAGCCGCGCCTGCTCGACGTCGGGGTACATCTCGAGGAGGCGGTCCAGGTGCGTGAGCCGCAGCACCTGCGCCACGGCGTGGCGCAGGCCGGCGAGGCGCACGTCGCCCTCGAGCCGGCGCATGCGCGCGTGGACGCGCAGGAGCGCGGCGAGGCCGGCGCTGCTCACGTAGTTGAGCGCCGCGCAGTCGACGATGATCCGGTTGACGCCGCCCTCGACGAGCTGCGTCACCTGGGCGACGAACTCCTCCGCGGTTCGATTGTCGAGCCCGCCGTCGATGGCCAGGACCATGAGGTTGTGGTCGCGATCGATCTCGCACAGGCGAAGTTCCATGGTGGCTGGTTCCGTTGAGCGGAGGCGAGCGCCCGGCGCGGAACGCCGCGCGGCCGGTCGTGACGGTATCCTGCTGAACCGTCGGGCCGTGACAAGGCCGACCGCACGAAGGAGTTCGACGATGGCTCGCAGCTTGATCAGCAAGGGAAGCGGCACGCCGGCGTTCCGAGACCTCGGGTCGCCTTCGGCGCATCCGAAGATCCAGGTTCCGACCGACAAGAAGGGCAACGTGACGCAGGGGCTTCCCGCGACCGAGAAGCCGAAGCCGCCCAAGGCATCGAGCGCGAACAAGGCCACCAGCCCGCCGCGCCAGCGTCGTTCGGGTTGAGCGGCGCCGGCCGCGGCGACCTCTCGTCGGCGACGTCGTCGATGATCCCTGCGCGGGCGGTGCGGATGGAAGTGGGGGGCTTCGTCGCGTGGGTCTGTTCCGCGGCCGCTCTCGCCGCGTCCACCGCGGGACCGCGGGCACGCCTGAACGAAGGCACCGAGTGCAGGATCTGCATTCGCGCACGCCGGGACCGGCGTTGTCTTGCGTTGTTCGCCATGAAGCGCGACGATGGCGTCATGTCCAAGGATCCCATGCCCAAGACCGCCTGGCTCGCAACGCTCGACGCCCGGAGCGGGCGCTTGATCCGTGCCACTCGCACCGACCGCGGCGCCTGGCACTTCGACGAGCACGGCTCGATCCGCAACGACTGGGAGGATCGGCACGAACACAGCCGGCCCACGCAGACGTCGAGCGCCCACGGCCCGGTGGGGATCCAGCACGCCGCGGGAACGAAGCACCCGGGCGAGGAGGAGCTGCGCCGCTTCGTGCGCGACGCGTGCGCCTGGTTGCAGGCGCAGATGCGCGAGTCGCGGATCGAGCATCTGGTCGTCGCCGCGCCGGCTCGCGTCCTCGGCTCGCTGCGGCACGAGGCGCCGCCGGCGCTCGCGGCGCGGATCACGGAGCTGCCCGGCGAGCTCTCCCACCTCCGCGTGAGCGAGCTCGCCGAACATCCCACGGTGCTCGGCGCACTCGGCGGGCGATAGGGCGTGAAGGACGTCACTCCGGAAGTGGTCGGGACGCCGGTCCGCGCGGTCTTCGAGGCGCGGAACGTCACGAAGGTCTACCACATGGGCGAGGTCGACGTCCACGCCCTGCGCGGCGTGGACATGGATCTCGACGAAGGCGAGTTCGTCGTGCTGCTCGGTCCGTCCGGAAGCGGCAAGTCGACGCTGTTGAACATCCTCGGCGGCCTCGACGTCCCGACGAGCGGCGCGGTGCGCTACCTCGACCACGATCTCACCAGGGACGACGACGCGGCGCTGACGCGCTACCGGCGCGAGCACGTCGGCTTCGTCTTCCAGTTCTACAACCTGATCCCAAGCCTCACGGCGCGCGAGAACGTCGCCCTGGTCACGGAGATCGCGCGCGATCCGATGAGACCGGAGGACGCCCTGGCGCTGGTCAACCTGGGCGGACGGCTCGACCACTTCCCCTCGCAGCTCTCGGGCGGCGAGCAGCAGCGGGTGGCGGTGGCCCGCGCGATCGCCAAGCGTCCGAGCGTGCTGCTCTGCGACGAGCCGACGGGCGCGCTCGACGTGACCACGGGCATCGTGGTGCTTGCGGCGATCGAACGCGTGAACCGCGAGCTGGGAACCACCACCGCCGTCATCACGCACAACGCCGTGATCGCGAGCATGGCCGATCGGGTGATCACGATCTCCGACGGGCGCATCGCCGGGGTGCGCCGCAACCCATCGCGCGTCGCCGCGAGCGAGCTGGCCTGGTGAACCATGACGGCGCTCAACCGCAAGATCGGCCGCAACCTGGTGCAGATGCGCGGCCAGGCGCTGGCGATCTGCCTGGTGATGGCGTGCGGCGTGGCCACGTTCGTGCTGTCGCTGAGCACGCTCGCATCCCTTGAGCAGACCAACGAGGCCTACTACGAGCGCTACCGCTTCGCCGAGGTCTTCACCCACCTCAAGCGAGCTCCCGATTCGCTCGCGGCGCGGATCGCGGCGATTCCGGGCGTGGCGCAGCTCCAGACGCGGATCGTGGTCGACGTGAACCTCGACGTCGAGGGGCTCGACGAGCCGGCGCTCGGCCGGCTCATCTCGCTCTCCGGGCGCCGGGACGGCGGCCTCAACGAGCTTCATCTGCGCAGCGGCCGGACGATCGATCCGTCGCGTCCGGGCGAGGTCCTCGTCGGCGAGGCGTTCGCCGTGGCGCACGGCCTCGCGCCGGGCGATTCCGTGGTCGCCATCGTCAACGGGCGGCGCGAGGCGCTTCGCATCGTCGGGATTGCGCTCTCGCCCGAGTACGTCTACCAGATCAGGCCGGGAGAGATCCTCCCCGACGATCGGCGGTTCGGCGTCTTCTGGATGGACGAGAAGGAGCTCGGCGCCGCCTTCGACATGGACGGCGCCTTCAACGACGTCGCGCTGCGGCTCTCGCCCGGGGCGTCCGAGCCCGAGGTCCTCCGGCGGCTCGATGCGCTCACCGAGCGCTACGGCGGCGTCGGCGCCTACGGCCGGCGCGACCATCCGTCGCACCGCTTCATCTCCAACGAGATCCGCGAGCTGAAGGGCATGGCGATCGTCGCCCCGTCGATCTTCCTCTCGGTCGCGGCGTTCCTCCTCAACGTCGTGGTCTCGCGGCTCATCGCGACGCAGCGCGAGCAGATCGCGGCGCTGCGCGCCTTCGGCTACGGCCGGCGGGAGATCGCGTGGCACTACCTGAAGTTCGTGCTGGTCATCGCGCTCGCCGGCGACGCGATCGGCATCGGCGTCGGCGCGTGGCTGGGGCGCGGCATGACCCACCTGTACACCCGGTTCTTCCACTTTCCGATCTTCGCGTACCGGCTGGACGCGTGGATCGTCCTGTTCGCCGTCGCGGTGAGCACGGTGGCGGCGGTGGCCGGCACGCTCGGCGCCGTCTCGCGCGCCGCGGCGCTGCCGCCGGCCGAGGCGATGCGCCCCGAGGCGCCGGCGCGGTACCGGCGCACGATCGTCGAGCGCCTCGGGCTGGGCTGGGCGCTCGGTCCCGCGGCGCGCATGATCCTCCGCCAGCTCGAGCGGCGTCCCCTCAAGTCGATCCTCACGTGCGCCGGGATCGCCACCGCCGTCGCGGTGCTCGTGCTGGGCAACTTCATGCACGACGCGATCGACCGCTCGATCGACATCGAGTTCGCCCGCTCGCGCCGGCAGGACATGAGCGTCACCTTCGTCGAGCCCGAGTCCACCCGCGCCATCGACGAGATGCGCCGCCTTCCCGGCGTGATCCGCGCCGAGCCGACGCGCACGGTCGCGGTCCGCATCCGCCATGGACAGCGGTCGCGCAACGTGGGGTTGACCGGCGTCGATCCGACCGGCGAGCTCTTCCGGCTCGTGGACCTGAACGGACGCGTCGTGCCGATCCCTCCGCATGGCCTGGCGATGTCGGCGAAGCTCGCCGAGCTCCTCGAGGTCGGCGTCGGCGACGCCGTCGCGGTCGAGGTGCTCGAGGAGCGGCGCCCCGTGCTCGAGGCCCACGTGGTCGCGCTGATCGACGACTTCAGCGGCACGTCGGCGCACATCGACCTGCGCGAGCTCGATCGGCTCATGCGCCGCGAGAGCGCCGCGTCCGGCGCCTTCCTCGCCGTCGATCCGGCATCGATCGACCTGCTCTACCGGACGCTCAAGCGAACGCCCGGCGTGGCGGGGGTCGCGGTGAAGGAGGCGACGCTGCGCAGCTTCCGCGACACCGTCGCCGAGAACCTCCTCCGCCTGCGCCTGTTCAACGTCGTCTTCGCGTGCGTGATCGCGTTCGGCGTGGTCTACAACACGGCGCGCATCTCGCTCTCGGAGCGCAGCCGCGACCTCGCGACGCTGCGCGTGATGGGCTTCACCCGCGCCGAGGTCTCGATGATCCTGCTCGGCGAGCTGGCCCTGCTCACGCTGGTGGCCATCCCGGGCGGACTCGCCCTCGGGTACAGTTTCGCGGCGCTCGCCACGCGGGCCTACGACACGGAGCTCTTCCGGATCCCGTTGGTCGTCGATCGGTGGACGTACGGCTTCGCCGCGAGCGTGGTGCTGGCCGCGGCGACGATCTCCTCATTCGTGGTGCGCCGCCACATCGACCGGCTCGAGCTGGTCGGCGTCCTCAAGACTCGGGAGTAGCTCGTGACCGATCGAACGTGCACGCTTGCGAGGTCCGCGGATGACGACGGGCGCGGACGCCCGGGGCGGGGCGGTCGTCGATGAGCGTTGCGCTCCGACGCGCCGCGATGGTGGTGGTGGCGCTGGTCGTCGCCGCCGCGCTGGGGTACGCCTTCCTTCCCCAGCCGGTCGAGGTCGACCTGGCGGCCGTCGAGCGCGGGCCGATGCGCGTGACCGTCGACGAGGAGGGGCGGACCCGCGTGCGCGAGCGCTTCACGGTGTCGGCGCCGATCTCGGGCCGGCTCGGCCGCATCGCGCTGCACGCGGGCGACGCGGTCGAGGCGGGCGTGACCGTGCTGTCGACGATCGAACCCACCAACCCGGTGCTCCTCGACGTGCGCAGCCGCGCCGAGGCGGAGGCGAAGGTGAGCGCGGCGCGGGCGTCGCTCAACCGCGCCGAGGCGGTGCTGGCGCGGGCCAGGACGTCGCTCGAGTTCGCGCAGCGCCATCGCGAGCGCATCCGCAAGGCGGGCGAGGGCTCGGCGGCGACGCGCGAGGAGCTGGACAGCGCCGAGGTCGCGGAACTGGTCGCGTCGCGCGAGCTCGACGCCGCGGACTTCGGCCGCATCGTGGCGCAGTTCGAGCTCGAGCAGGCGCAGGCGGCGCTCGTCTCCGCCACCGCCGAGCAGGGGAGCGAGGCGCGCACGGCGGGATTCGAGATCCGGTCGCCGATCACGGGCCGCGTCCTGCGCATCCTCCAGGAGAGCGCCGCGGTGGTGACGCCGGGAACGCCGCTGATCGAACTGGGCGACCCGGGCGACCTGGAGATCGTGGTTGACGTGCTGTCGACCGACGCGGTGCGCGTCGTTCCCGGTGCGCCCGTGGCGATCGAGCGCTGGGGGGGTGACGAACCGCTTCCCGGCATCGTGCGGCGCGTCGAACCCTCCGGCTTCACCAAGATCTCGGCCCTCGGCGTCGAGGAGCAGCGCGTGAACATCATCGTCGACTTCGCGTGGCGCGTGCCGGGATCGTCCGGCGGCTCGTCGACGAGCCGGTCGTCGCTGCTGGACGAAGGCGCCACGACGCGCGATCTCGAGCGCGCCGCGTCATCCCTCGGCGACGGCTACCGGATCGAGGCCCGCATCTCGATCTGGGACGAGCCCGATGTCGTCAAGGTCCCCGCGAGTGCACTCTTCCGCCGGGGCTCCGAATGGTGCGTCTTCGCGGTCGCCGGCGACCGCGCGGCGCTGCGCGAGGTGCGCATCGGCCGGCAGAACGATCGCGAGGCGCAGGTGATCGATGGATTGGCGCCGGGCGAGACGGTGATCATCCATCCCGGCGACCGCGTGCGCGACGGCGGCCGCGTTTCGAGGCGATCCAACGCCTAGCGCGTAGAAGCGCATCCGTGGCGGCCGCCGGAAGCGCGATGGGCGCGCGGTGTCGCAACTCGGCGGCCTTGGCGCCTCGGCATTCCGTCGACGCCGCGCGTGCGCGCCACGCGCACTCGCGCCGGCGCCACTCGTGCGGATTCCAGTCGACCTGCGACGTTCAGCCGCGGGCCGCCGCGCCGAACGCCGCCGCTTCGTACCACGCGCCGACGCGCCGGCACGTCGGCTGCAACGCGGAGTGAGGCGTGCGGGACGACCATCCGCGCCCGCCGACGCGCTACCGCCGAATGATCGAGTCGTACTCGGCGTGGGAGCCGATCCAGAACCGGCTCGACGCGTAGTGATTCACAGCTTCGGCGTCTTGCCAGCGCGATGCTCCCGCAGCGCCTCGTCGGCGATCGCATCGAGGCGGCCAGCCGCGGCATCGGCCTCAATTTCGCAGTCCCACGCCGCCGCGTCATGCTCGGCGAACCACGCGCGAGACGCCGCGAGCTCGTCGTGTGTGAGCGTCGCCACCTCGTGCTCGATTCGTTCGACCTTCGTCATCGGCGAATGGTAGGTGCCAGTGTGGCTACGCCTAACTCCATGCGTTCGACCCCTGCCGCCCACGGTGGCGCTTCACGGTGGAATTGGGTTGGGTGGGGCGCGAGAGTCGCCTGGGACGCGTATCACGGCGGCGGCGTGCCGCCGAGCTCGCGCACCGCGCGCTGGTATTGCTCCTCGTCGGCGGCGGTGAACTCCTGGTGCATCGTGGCCGCGACCGTTCCGTCCGGGCGGAGCCAGCGCTGGTCGACGAAGACCTGGGCGCCGGCGATCTGTCCCCGGCCGACGATCGTGCCTGCGCCGTTCACCAGCACCAGGTTGTAGTCCCACGCCTCCGGCTGATAGAGGTCGTCGCCCCACTGCACGTCGTAGATCTTGATGTTGCCCTCCCACGCGCCGCTCTCCGCCGCGGCGACGAAGCCCGGGCCCTGCTGCATCCAGGCGGCCCGCGACCGCCAGCCATCGGGACGATTCTCGTTCCACGCCCACGTCTGGAGCTCGCGCTCGATCTCCCAGCTCAGCGCCGTGCGTCCGGAAGGTCCGAAGACTTCGGCGCCGGCGGGGTCGACATGGGTCGAGCCGACGAACCATTGCAGCGGCATCACGTCGGGCGTGACATGGCAGCCGGCAAGCGTGCCGGCGACGAGGACGAAGGGGATGGCGGCGCAGCGCATGCGCGGATGATCGCCGACCATCCGCGCCGCGGCAACGGCGACGAGGTTCGAGGCGGCCCCAGGTCGGGCACGAGTCAACGGGATGCGGCCGAAGCATCTCCGGAAGGCCGCGCCGCGATCGACGCTCGTGTCCCGAGTCAGAAATTCGCGGCATAT